>NZ_FNEK01000066.1 GCF_900099935.1 Aliiruegeria lutimaris
GAAACCCAACTGGGGCCGACGCTGCGCGAAGGCGACGTTGTCATACTCGACAACCTGTCGAGCCACAAAGCCCCGGCCGCAGCGGCGTCCCTACGCGCGATTGGTGCATGGTTCCTGTTCCTGCCACCCTACAGCCCAGATCTGAATCCCATCGAGATGGCCTTCTCGAAACTCAAGACACTGATCAGGAAGGCCGCCGCGCGAACCTATGACCAACTCTGGGCCGCCGTCGGACAGGTCTGCAACCTCTTCTCGGACGAAGAATGCTACAACTACTTCAAAGCCGCAGGCTATGAGGCCGATTAAACGCGACACGCTCTAAAACCTCCCCCGAAAAGGGCTGGGTCGGCCTTTCCGAGATCGTGGCCCATGGCGACTGGTTCTACGTCATCGAGCGCGACAACCAGATTGGCGCCGATGCGGTGACCAAGAAGATCTACCGCATCCCGGCCACCGACATGGTGCCCACCCCGCTCGGCGGCGAACTCAGGGTCGTCTCCAAGGAAGAGGTGCGCGACCTGCTGCCCGACCTCAAGCAGTTGAACGGTTATGTGCAGGACAAGATCGAGGGTTTGGCCATTGACGCGGCGGGCGAGGTTTTCATCTCGACCGACAATGACGGCGTCGACGACCATTCCGGCGAGACACTGTTCTTCTCCATTGGCAAGATCGAGTAAGCGGACGAAGATCCCGCATCAAAAAAGGGGCGTCCGTTTTTTGGGGGCGCCCCTTGTTGCAGACGCTGTACGGAAGTCCCGTTTTCCCGCTTTGTTACCCTTGTTGCCGGCCCGGGGGCGCGCGCTTCGCGCGCGGGAGCGATCCTTCGGATCGTGCCTCCGGCGGGGATATTTGGGGAAAGATGAAACGAAAATCCTCAGAAATCATCTTTCCACAAATATCCTGGGGGGAGCGCTCACGAGAGCGCGGGGGGCAACGCCCCCCAACCGACCTATCCGATCGGAAAGACGCCAAGCTCCCTGTCGCGATGGATCGGAACAATTCGCCGGCGCCTGCCGCGGAAAAGACCCTCAGATTGGGAAATTGTCCGCCTCGACTTCCTCTTCCTCCATGTCCCTGTCGGCATCTACCAATGAATCTCCCTCAAACACAGGCTTCATGAAGCCAAGAGCCGCGCCGGTCGGGTCCTTGACGATACCGATCCGCCCCACGCCAGGGACGTCGAAGGGCGGCCGCATGACCTCGCCGCCAGTGGCGCGGGTCTGCTCCATGGCGCGTTCCACGTCGTCCACGGCGAAATAGGTGAACCAATGCGGCGGCACCTCCGCCAGGTGCTCCATGCCGCTCATATCCATGATGCCGGCCACCGGCTTCCCATGCGCCACCGCAACGAAATACGTTCCGCGCTCCATCGGCATCGGCTCGATGCTCCAGCCGCAGACCTCCCGATACCAGGCCACGGCTTTTTCGACATCGCGGGTCATCAATTCGCTCCACCAGACAACCCCGTGATTGATGCTCATGTCACCCTCCCGTTCGACTCTCTCTCCAGCTTGTCGCGCACCTGAAGATTAACACGCCGCGACTATCAACGACAGGCAACCTCCCCGTAATCGGTCGTTTTCATCCCGCCCTGCCTGTGCCAGTCTCAGGTACGAGGGAGAGACACATGACGATCAAGGTCGCTGTATTCGACGCCTATGGCACGCTGTTCGATGTCGCCGCCGCTGCCCGTCGGGCGTCCCGCGAGCCCGGGGGCGCAGCGCTTGCCGCGCATTGGCAGGAACTCGCCGCGACATGGCGCGACAAGCAACTGCAATATACCTGGCTGCGCGCGATTACCGGGCAGCACGAGCCCTTCTGGCGGGTCACGGTCGATGCGCTCGATTATGCCCTGGAGGCGCATGGACTGTCCGAACAGGCAACGCTGCGCGACCGACTCTTGGCGCTCTATCGCGAGCTCGATGCCTATCCGGAAGTGCCCGAGATGCTTTCGCGGCTGCGCGCGGGCGGGCTTCCCACGGCGATCCTGTCCAATGGCTCGCCTGAAATGCTGCTTGATGCCGTCACCTCCGCCGGGATCGGCGATCTGCTGGACGCGGTGCTCTCGGTCGAGGATGTCGGGGTCTACAAGCCCGATGCGCGCGTCTACTCCATGGTGGGTGCCCGGTTCGATTGCACACCCAAGGAGGTTCTCTTCGTGTCCTCCAATGGCTGGGATGCCGCCGGGGCCGCAGGCTTCGGCTTCCGGACGATCTGGGTCAATCGCGCCGGACTGCCGATGGACCGCCTGCCCGACCGGCCCGCACATGTCTTGACTGATCTCGAATCCGTTCCGGAGCTTGCCACCGCGCCATGACCGAGTTTTTCACCACGCCGGACGGGCTGCGCCTGGCCTATAACGACACCGGGCACGGCCATCCGCTGCTTTGCCTGGCCGGGTTGTCTCGAAACATGGACGATTTCGCACCTGTCGTGGCGCATTTCGCCTCTCGCGCCCGTGTCCTGCGTCTCGACAGCCGCGGGCGGGGCCGTTCGGACCGTGACCCCGACTTTCACAATTACAGCGTCCTTCAGGAAGCCCGTGACGTGGTCGCGCTGCTCGATCACCTCGGGCTGGAGAAGGTGTCGATCCTTGGCACCTCGCGCGGCGGGCTTATCGCCATGTCACTGGCGATGGTGAATCCGGAACGGCTGCATGGTGTCATCTTCAACGATATCGGCCCGGTGGTGGACCCCGCCGGGCTGGCCGATATCATGGGCTATCTCGGCTACAAGCCCAGCTATTCGAGCTTTGAAGACGCCGCCGACCGCCTTCCGGAAGCCATGGCGCCGCGTTTCAGCAATGTTCCGCGCGCGACATGGCAGGCATTTGCCGAGGCGCTTTGGTTCGAAACACCCCAGGGGCTCGATATCCGTTACGATCCCGCCTTGCGCCGCGCGGTTCTGGAACAGGCTGCCGAGGGCGCATTGCCCGAGATATGGCCGCTCTTCGAGGCTCTGGCGCCCTTCCCCGTCGCGCTGATCCGGGGAGAAAATTCGAACATCTTGACACGGGAGACGGCGGAGGAGATGCGTCGACGCAAGCCCGACCTGATCTTCGCAGAGGTGCCCGACCGGGGTCATGTGCCCTTCCTCGACGAGCCGGAATCGCGCGCGGTGATTTCCGCCTATCTGGAGAGTGTTACTTGAATATCGACGCCATCGAAGCCGCCGCTGCCCGGCTCGCCGGACATGCACGGCGGACACCGCTGCTATCCTCGCCTTTTCTCGACGAGATCGCCGGACGGCCGGTCCATGTGAAGGCCGAATGCCTGCAACATACCGGCTCCTTCAAGTTCCGCGGTGCATGGTCCGCGATCTCGGCCCTGCCCGAAGGCACGCGCGGCGTGATTGCCTTTTCCTCGGGAAACCACGCGCAAGGCGTGGCGCTGGCGGCAAAGCTGCACGGCCTGCCCTCGGTCATCATCATGCCCTCGGACGCGCCCGCGCTCAAACGCGCCAACACGGCCGCGCTCGGGGCGGAGGTCATCCTCTATGATCGCGCCACCGAAGACCGCGACGCCATCGGCGAGCGGCTGGCGGAGGAACGGGGCCTGAGCCTCGTGCGGCCATTCGACGACGCGCAGGTGATCGCCGGACAGGGCACCTGCGGGCTGGAGATCGCCGCACAGGCGGCGGAACTCGGCATCGAGCGGGCCACGATGCTCACCTGCTGCGGTGGCGGCGGGCTGACCTCGGGCATCGCGCTGGCGCTGGAGGCGCGCGCGCCGGGCATCAAGGTGCGCACGGTGGAGCCGGAGGATTCCGACGATGTCGCCCGCTCGCTGGCAGCCGGTGAACTGCTGCGCAACGCGTTCCAAAGCCGTTCCATCTGCGATGCCATCATCACGCCCGCCGCCGGCAAGCTGACCTTCCCCATCATGCAGCGCCTCTGCGGCCCCGGCTTGAGCGTGAGGGACGAGGAATGCCTGAAGGCCGTCGCGCTGGCCTTCCTGCGGCTCAAGATCGTTCTGGAACCGGGCGGTGCCGCCGCGCTGGCCGCCGCGCTTTTCCATGGCGACGCGCTGGACGATGGTCCGGTCATCGTCACAGCCTCTGGTGGCAATGTGGACCCGGCCATCTTCGCCCGTGCATTGGAGACATTGCCGGACTGAGCAATCCGGCCTTTCGTCCATGCACGCGCGGCGCTACGGATGGCCGCGACCCCTGCCAAGAGGATGAACAGATGCACATGGCGGATCTCGGTGATATTTCCCTGCATTGGCGCGAGGATGGCAGCCCGAACGGCGCGCCCGTCGTCTTTGCCAACTCGCTGGGGACCGACCTGCGGATCTGGGACGACGTTGTCGCCCGCCTGCCCGAAAGCTATCGCGTCATTCGCTATGACATGCGCGGCCATGGCCTGTCGGATTGCCCGCCAGCGCCCTATGCCATGGGCACGTTGGTGCGCGATGCCGAACGGCTTCTGGACCGGCTGGCGGTCACGGAGTGCGTTTTCGTCGGCCTCTCCGTCGGCGGCATGGTCGCGCAGGGGCTTGCGGCCAAGCGGCTGGACCTTGTTCGCGCGATGGTTCTGTCCAATACCGCGGCCAAGATCGGCACGCGCGGCACGTGGGAAGAGCGCATCGCCGCCGTCGAGGCAGGCGGCATCGAGGCGCTGGCCGACGGCATCATGGAGAAATGGTTCACCCGCGCCTTTCGCGAAACGGCCGAGTTGAAACTCTGGCGCAACATGGTCACGCGTTCACCGCAAGAGGGCTATATCGGCACCTGCCACGCCATCGCGGGCACCGATTTCTACGCCACCACCGCCGCGCTCACCCTGCCGACGCTGGCCATCGCCTGTTCCGAGGACGGCTCTACCCCGCCCGATCTCGTCCGCGAGACCGCAGAACTGGTCAAGGGATCGGAGTTCCACCTGTTCCGCGCCGCGGGCCACATCCCTTGCGTCGAGCAACCCGACGCCTACGCGAGCCGGTTGACCGAGTTCCTGCGCGCCATCGGGCACTGACCCCAATCAATTGCTCTGGAACACGAAAATGTCACGCTGCATTGCAGCGGTAGAATCTCTGAGGGCGCTTCCTATATAAAATGCCGAGAGACGTGCGCCGCGCGCGCGGAGAGAATTGAAGGAATTGAATCACATGCTGAAGGAAGTCAGCTACGTGCCGCCGAAGGTCTGGACATGGGACGCGGGCAGCGGCGGCGAATGGGCGAGCATCAACCGCCCCATCTCCGGCCCGACCCATGACAAGGAGTTGCCTCGCGGCAAGCATCCGCTGCAGCTCTATTCGCTCGCCACGCCCAACGGGCAAAAGGTGACGATCATGCTCGAAGAACTGCTCGAGTTGGGTGTGAAAGGCGCAGAATATGACGCCTTCCTCATCCGCATCGGCAAGGGCGAACAATTCTCCTCCGGCTTCGTCGAGCTGAACCCGAATTCCAAGATCCCTGCCCTGCTGGACACGGAAACCGGCTTGCGCGTCTTTGAATCCGGCGCGATCCTGCTCTATCTCGCCGAGAAATTCGGGAAATTCCTCCCCAAGGATCTCGCCGCCCGCACCGAGGCGCTCAACTGGCTTTTCTGGCTGCAGGGCTCCGCACCTTACCTCGGCGGCGGCTTCGGCCATTTCTATGCCTATGCGCCGGAGAAGATGCAGTACCCGATCGACCGCTTCACCATGGAAGCCAAGCGCCAGATGGATGTGCTGGACCGGCGCCTCGCCGAGAACCGCTACCTTGCCGGCGACGAGTACACGATTGCCGATATCGTGACCTGGCCCTGGTACGGCAACCTGGTGCTCGGCGACCAGTATGACGCGGGCGAGTTTCTCGATGTCGAGAGCTACACCCACCTGCGCCGCTGGGCCAAAGAGATCCTTGCGCGCCCGGCCGTCCAACGCGGACGGATGGTCAACAGGACCTCGGGGCCGCTCTCCGAGCAGCTTCACGAGCGCCATGACGCTTCCGATTTCGAAATGCGGACGCAAGACAAGCTGGAAACCAGCAAGGTCGCCTGACGGGCGTTGGGTCCGGGCGATAGCCATTGCCCCGATCCATCTTCTATGAGATTCGGAGCCGGGCATCCGCCGGAAGACCGCCGATGCCCGGACCGGATCTGTGAAAGCCCCGCGACGTGACCGACAGCACGGAGACCCTGACTGCTCCCGGCGCCAACCGCCCGGCCCTCGCCTTCATCCTGATGACGCTGGTTATCGACGCGATGGGGATCGGGCTGATTCTGCCCGTCATGCCGGAGCTTATCCGCGACGTGAATGGCGGCTCGCTCAGCGAGGCGGCAATCTGGGGCGGAATCCTGGCGACGGGCTTTGCCGTGATGCAATTTCTTTTCGGCCCGGTGCTCGGCTCGCTGTCCGATGCCTGGGGCCGGCGACCGATCCTGTTGGCCTCGCTTGCAGTAATGTCGGCCGACTACATCGTAATGGCGGTGACCGGCTCGATCTGGATGCTGCTGGCGGCCCGGATCGTCGGCGGCATCCTCGCCGCGACCCATTCCACCGCGATGGCCTATGTCGCCGACATTTCGCGCCCGGAAGAAAAGGCGCCACGTTTCGCGCTGACCCATGCCGCTTATGGCGTGGGCTTCGTGATCGGGCCGATGATGGGCGGGCTGCTCGGCGCCTTCGGGCCGCGCGCCCCCTTCGTCGTCGCCGCCATCCTTGCCGCGCTGAACATGGTGCTTGGCTGGTTCGTTTTGCCTGAAACGGTGACGGACCGCATCCGCCGTCCCTTCACCTGGCGCCGCGCCAACCCGTTCGGGGCGATCATGCATATCGGCAACCTGCCCGGACTCGGCCGGCTGCTCGCGGTGCTGGCGATCTATGAATTCGCGCTCTACGTCTACCCGGCGATCTGGGCCTATTTCACCCCCGTGCGTTTTGGCTGGGACAGCACCATGGTCGGCCTGTCGCTGGCGCTGTTCGGCATCGGGTACACGATCGTTCAGGCGGGGCTCGTGCGGCCGTTCCTGAAGACGTTCGGCGAGAATGGCACGATCCTCTTCGGCCTCACCTTCGAAGTCGCCATCCTGGCCACGCTCGGCGTCGTCACCTCCGGGACGATCGCCCTCATCCTGACGCCGATATCCGCCATTGGCTCGGTCGCCGTTCCAGCCCTGCAAGGCGTCATGTCCCAACGCGTGGGAGAGGATTCCCAGGGCGAATTGCAGGGGGTGATCACCTCCACCATCTCGCTGGCCACGATCCTTGCCCCATTGGTGATGACCCAGGTTTTCTATTTTTCGACTCGCGACGGCGCGGGCTTCCATCATCCGGGCGCAGCTTTTCTGCTTGCCGCTGCGCTAATGGTCGGTTGCGTGCTCCTTTATGTCGCCGGAACGCGAGTGCCGCAGGCGGATCCCGACGGAAGCTGATCAAAACCACGCCGGGAGTCGTGCCATGAGCAAGTCGATCAAAGCCGCCGTCTGCCGGGCCTTCAACGCCCCGCTGACAATCGAAACCCTGACGCTTGCCGCCCCGGGTGCTGGCGAGGTGCAGGTCGAAATGGAAGCGGTCGCCATCTGCCATTCCGACATCTCCTATATCGACGGCGGCTGGGGCGGCACGCTGCCGGCCGTCTACGGCCATGAGGGCGTGGGCCGCGTCACCGCGGCGGGGCCGGGCGTTTCCGCCGTCGCCGAAGGGGACCGGGTTCTCGTGACGCTGATCCGCGCCTGTCACAGCTGCACCGCATGCGCCACCGGCCACCCGGCCTATTGCGACGGAAACCCGGCCAGGGACACCCCCCTCGCCGATGCCGCCGGCGCCCCCGTGCTCGGCGCGATGAACTGCGGTGCCTTTGCCGAAGCGGTCACCGTGGACGCGTCGCAATTGGTCCGTATCCCCGAGGACATGCCCGCCGAGAGTGCCTGCCTGCTCTCCTGCGGCGTGATCACCGGCATCGGAGCGGCGGTCAACACCGCGGCCCTCCGGCCCGGCCAGATCGCGGTCGTCGTCGGTGCCGGCGGCGTGGGGCTCAACGCGATCCAGGGCGCTCGCATCGCCGGTGCCGCGCGGATCGCGGCCATCGACATGAGCGAAGAGAAACTCGCCATCGCGCGGGAATTCGGCGCCACGGACGGCATTCTGGCCAATGACCCCGAAGCGCTCGACAAGCTGCACAGGGTGGCTCCCAAGGGCGCCGATGCCGTGCTGCTCTGCACCGGCGCAATCCAGGCCTACCAGGGCGCGTTGGACTACCTCGCGCCGCGGGGGCAAGTCATTCTCGTCGGCATGCCGCATGTCGGACAAAAGGTCGACTACGAGCCAGTCGACATGGCCGCCGCCGGCCAGGGTATAGTTGGCTCCAAGATGGGCGATGCGGTCCCGCTCCGCGACATCCCCTGGATGATCGACCTGTACCGGCAAGGCCGCCTGAAACTGGATGAACTGGTCTCGGGCCGCTGGTCGCTCGAACAGATCAACGAAGCCATCGCAGACACGAAAACCGGCGGAGCACGACGCAACGTGATCCTGTTCTGAAGCACCGCGCACCATGTAGGCGTGCACCGGCGGAGCAGCTCCCGGCCTCAACCTCGTTAACCTTAACGCCCTTTAGGGTTAATGAAAAATGAAGGCCGGTTCTGTCTGCTCAACACCCTTCGCACAGAATGAACGTACCGGCCGGGGGGCGCTGCCCCCCGCGCTCTTTCGAGCGCTCCCCCCGGGATATTTGCAGAAAGAGGATGAACCGAGCGCTTCTGCTTTCATCTGTCCGACAAATACCTCCGCCGGAGGCATGATCCGCCGGATCGTCCTACCAAGGCAACAAACAGAAAAACGGTAGAACTCCTGCTCCAGGCTCCCGCTACTGCCCCGCCACTCGCGCGGCCAGCTCGTGAAAGTCAGCTGCCACGATATCCCAGTCGTCCTCTGCCAGGAGGTCCGTGTTCTGTTGAGCCCCGTGTTCCTGCGGTCGCAGCACGAACCCGGTCGCCAGACCTTGCGCGCGTGCAGCGCGCAGATCGCTGTTATGCGCTGCCACCATCATCACTTTCGCCGGTGGGAGCCGCAATGCGGCGCAGGCCGCGCGGTAGACCTCCGGCTTGGGCTTGTAGTCATGCGCCAGGTCGGCGCCGAGAACGCAATCCCAGGGCAAGCCGGCATTGCGCGCCATTCGGGTGATCAGGGCGATCGAGCCGTTCGAACAGGGCGCCACGATCCGTGACCGCCGGATCTCGTTCAACCCGACAACGACATCTGGCCAGGGATCGAGCTTGTCCCATGCCCGGTTCAGCGCTTCGGGATCCGCGAGTTCCACTCCGAACCGATCCGCGACGATATGCAGGTTCTCCAGATGCAGGTCATCGAGCGGGATATATCCGCGGTTGCCGGCGCGCACCCGTGCCATCGCCGGATCGTATTCGCCCCGCCACGCATCGGCGAAAGCGAATGCATCGACCTCCGGCAGCACCGCTGCCACTTCGCGCGCGACGGAGTTGCGCCAATCGACACAGGTTCCGAAAACATCGAAGATCAGTGCCTCGATCATCGCCACCTCCGCGCGCTATCGCATTGCCGAGAGATTTGCGATCAGCAGGTTGCGACGGCGCTCCGTCTCCTCGTTGATCCGCTCGGCAACACCCGTTGCATGGGTTAGATGCTGTTCGACAATCGCGGCCTGTTCGCGACAGCAAACCTCCATCGCTCGATGCATCGCCTTGTCGATGGCCGCGAGGATCTCGGCCTCGTGGCCGTCGGTCACCCCTATACCTTCAATAGCCTTTATCTCTTCGAGTGCATCTCGTGCGATCTTGCTCAATGCCATGACCCTTTCTCCTCCAGTCTCCCGGCGCATCCAATCACGTGGCTGGACTGGGCTCAAGGGCCGGCAGGCACGTTGCACCCGATGGCGGGATGGGCCATTGCTAAAAATGAAATATGCCTTCTGCCACCTATGGAGACCATCCATGCGCATTGCCGTTGCAAGCCAGAACTTCCGCATCGTTACCGGACATGCCGGCAGAACCCGCCGGTTTCTGATCTTCGAGGCAACGCCCGACCAGCCCGCGAAAGAGGTGGGCCAGCTGGACATGCCCAAGGAGATGTCGCTGCACGAGTTCCGCGGTGCAGGAGAGCATCCGCTCTTTGCAATGGATGCCGTCATCGCGGGGAGTGCCGGGCCGGGCTTCATCCGGCGCATGGCCGCGCATGGCGTGATCTCCTGCACGACGTCGGAGAAGGATCCGGCCGCGGCGGCCGCCGCCCTTGCCAGCGGCAAACTGCCCGCCGCCCTGCCCGATATCCACGATCACGCGGATGGCGGACACGGTTGTTCCTGCGGATAGAGCAACCGTGTCGCTGCAGGCCTTGCTGGTGACGCAGGCGGATTGCCCACGCTCTTGCCGAGCGGTTAGCCTGAAGCTGGTCCCGTCACCGCAGAGCTCCCGCGAAAGGCTGCCATGAAACTCGCCGATCTCGACATCATCGTCACCGCGCCCCCCGCACCCGGCTGGGGCGGGCGCTACTGGATTTTCGTCAAGCTCACCACGGCTTGTGGCATTACCGGCTGGGGTGAGGTCTATGCCGCCGTCGTGGGGCCGGAAGCGATGAAGGCGGTCATCGCGGATGTGTTCGAGCGCCACATGGCCGGGGAGAACCCCGAAAATGTGGAGCTGATGTTCCGCCGCGCCTATTCCTCGGGCTTCACCCAACGCCCCGATCCGACGGTGATGGGTGCCTTTTCCGGGCTGGAAATCGCCTGCTGGGACATTCTCGGCAAGGCGCGCGAGCGGCCCGTCTGGGCGCTACTGGGTGGGCGGATGAACGAGCGGCTGCGCGCCTATACCTATCTTTATCCGGACGAAAACGACCGCCTGCCGGAGTTCTGGGTGGATGCAGACGCCGCCGGAGAGGCGGCGGCAAAACGGGTCGCGCAGGGTTTCACCGCGATCAAGTTCGATCCGGCGGGGCCCTACACGATCCGCTCCGGCCACCAGCCGGCGATGTCGGACATCGAGCGCTCGGTGCGGTTCTGCCGGGCCATCCGAGATGCCGTAGGCGATCGGGCCGACCTGCTTTTCGGCACGCATGGGCAATTCTCGACCGGCGGCGCCATTCGCATGGCCGAAGCCATCGCGCCCTTCTTTCCGCTCTGGTTCGAGGAGCCCTGCCCGCCCGACAACGTGGACGCCATGGCCCGGGTCGCGGCGGCAAGCCCGGTGCCGATTGCGACCGGCGAGCGGCTGACGACAAAGGCCGAGTTCGCGCCGCTGCTGGCCGCCGGGATTTCGATCCTGCAACCGGCCACCGGACGCTCCGGCGGGCTGTGGGAAACGAAGAAGATCGCCGCGCTGGCCGAGGCCTATAACGCGCAGGTCGCGCCGCATCTCTATGCCGGGCCGGTCGAATGGGCCGCCAATGTGCAACTGGCCGCGACCCTGCCCAACCTGCTGATGGTGGAAACGATCGAAACCGGTGGCGATTTCCACCGTGCGCTGATCGGCGACAGCATCGCCTTTGAGGAGGGCTACCTGATCCCGCCTTCCGGCCCCGGCCTCGGCATCGATTTCGACGAAGCACTCGCGCGCGCGCATCCCTACACGGGCGATGGACTACACCTGGAAATGCAGGAAGCGCCCTGTGATTATTCGCGGGAAAACGTCTTTGGCGGCGGCGCGCCGGTAAAAATGTGAAGGGCGGCGCATCGGCGCGCTTTCAATCCAGTTCTTTGTCGGATGGGCTTTCTTGGCTAACGTGAAACCGTGGCCGGGCCAGACTCGGCCCGAGCCCGTATTTCAAGGAAGATACCATGCCCATTACCCGTCTCGCCCTTCCGCTTCTTACCCTGAGCGCGCTCACCGCTTGTGTTACCGTCGAGCCGGATCCGCCAGAGGTTGCCAGCTGCAAAGCTGCCGTGACCGCCCAAGGGGCCGGAGCAACCACGCTGATTTCGTCGGGCCCGGTCATTGATGGCCAGATGGTCAAGCTGCGCGAGGACAGCACCGGCACGACCTGGGATTGCATCATCGATACCAACGGGACGATCGAATCCGTCGATCTGGCACCGTAAGCCGCCTGAAGGCCACGGAATTTCCCGAGCGCGCTGGAGACAGCGCGCCCGCGTTCCTCTGGAACCACCCGGGCCTCGTCACTCGGCGAGGCGCGCCTCGGTTACGGTCCATGCGTCACCGGTCTTCGAGAGGCTGACCCGCCCCACGACCCCTTCGACGGGATAACGGAACTCCACTTCGGCCGAGGCCGACTGCTGATCAAAGCGGGTGATTTCCAGATAGGGCTGATCGCCCTCAGGCGCGGCGGGGCTCACCTCAACCGGTACGCCGAATTTCTCCAGCGATGCATCGGCGCAGGCCGGGTCCGAACAGACCAGCCGCAGCGGGCTGCGCTCCGGCAAACTGTCTACGTGGTAATATTGCTGCAATTCGGGCAGGTCGAGCACCAGCTGAAGCAGGGGAACATTCGTCATATTTGCCTCCACACAGGAGTTGAAACCGATCAGGGCCACCACAGACAGGGCCATGAAACTACCAGTACCGGTTGATATCCTTGCCATAGGCTTCTTTCTCGAACTCCTTGCCTTCTTCATATTCCTGATCCTTGCCGTCCTTCCAGTCGCCCCAGTGGACCATCTCGTGCAGAAGGGTGGATTCCAGCAGGATATGCATGCGCGGATCCTTGGCGTCACTGGCGGATTTCTCGAATTTCTCGCAGATCCCGACGTCGATATAGACCCGGTTGGGATCCGTTCCGCCAGAAAACTCCCCGTTCGCATTCTCCATCGCCCGGCAATCGACGATCGGGGTGGGCGAACAGGTTGTCAGCATCGCGCGCATGTCGCCACGCTTTTGCTCGGTATATTTCACGAAAGCATCGAAGACCTTTTTATTCTTCGGCACCTTGGCAAGGTTGTCATAGATCCAGGCGCTGAGCTTGGGATAGGAGGTTTTCATTTTCTGAGAGACCATCATGGGCACGAACCTCGGTCTGAGTGAGAAAAATCTGCTTGCAGAACTCACGGGAAGCCGATCTGAAACGACAGGCTTCCCTCCCGTTATTATCGCACGAAATGCCTTTTTTTCATAGGTCCTGCGAAGGAACTCACCCACGGATCGCAGGGGTGAGTTTGATCGGGATCAACGACATTCGGCCGCCGGATTGCTACCCGGCGGCATATTGATCGAAACCGTGAGGCCAGCCCGTGTTCAGACTGACGCTATTGCTGCATGCAATCACCTCGACCGTCATCATGGGCGTCGGCATCGTGGCCGCGCTGGTGATGGGCTTCGTTTCTGCGACGGCGATCATCCTGTCCATTCTTGCCGGCCTTTTTCTTGGTTGGCCGGTTGCCAGGCTGATTGCGAAGGAACTCTACGAGGAGTGAATCCATCCCCGCCGAGTTGTTCGAAAACAACTTGATGTCAGAAGTCATGAAGCGCCGCGCGCCGCCTCCGGGTGATCCTTCATGAAATGCTGAAGCGTGCGGAACAACTCCGCAGCGTGCGCGACGTCGTCCTTGTGCATGGCAACGCGCATGTCGTCGCAAATCATCTGTTGAACCTTTTGCGCCCCCTTGTGGATGTGCATCAGGTACTCACCCAACATGGTCGCATCGACGTCGTTGATGTGCTCATGCTCGGCAATGGCTGCAATCTGGTCGCGATCGAGGCAGCTCATGTCCTCCATATCGTCCAGTGTGATCATCCTATCCTCCCCTTTCGGCTGATCCACTTACGCAACGTTAACATGGTAAATCTTACTGAGTCCTTAATCGAGATCAATTGCCGGCATCGAGCCAGACGGCGATGGTCGATTCGAATTCACGCGGCTTCTCTGCATGCAGCCAATGGCCGACACCGGGGATTTTCACGAAGCGCGCGGTGGGGAAATAGCCCCTGATAACAGGGCGGTGCTCTGGAAGAACGTAGTCGGAATCGCCACCTGAGATAAACAGAACCCGACCGCCATAGGAGCCCTCGACAGCGGGCCAGGACAGGATCTTGTGCATTTCCTCGGCCAGAACATCGAGATTCAACCGCCAGCGCGGCGGGTCGGATTTGAGGTCGAGCGACTGCAGCAGGAAGGCGCGGGTCGACTCCTCGGACACGCGTTCGCGCAGCACCGCGTCGGCCTCGGAGCGCTTGCGCAGCCCCTCGATATCCAGCTCCTTCATTGCCTGCACGAGGTGCAGCTGCGTGTGCGCATAGGCGACGGGCGCAATATCGGCCACGACGAGCTGGCGCACCAGCTCCGGACGTCGCAGCGCCAGCAGCATCGAGGACTTGCCGCCCATGGAATGGCCCAGCACATCGGCCTGCCCACCATTCTGCTCGATCACCTTGGCCAGATCACCGGCCATGTCTTCATAGCCATTGGCCTCGGCACGAAAGGACTCGCCGTGGTTGCGCATGTCCACCGTGATCACCGGTCGGTCCGTCGAGAGCCGCTTGGCCAGCACGCCCCAGTTGCGGGCCGAGCCGAACAGCCCGTGTACGATCAGGAGCGGCGTTCCGCTGTCGGGGCCTTGACGATAGGTGGCGAGCATTGCGTTCTCTCCGCGGTTGGCAATGGGGCGTTAATTCCCTGTTTCGGCCTGCGGATCAACCGGCTAGAAGGGCGCCATGATGAACCGGTCGCTGCCTGAAACCAATGCCGAACTCGCGCTTCTGTGGCGTGAGCAACTTGGCGTGCGGGGTAAGAACACCCTGCAGGCAAAGCTGCGGCGGGCGCCGGGCACCCTGCCCCGCGCGCTACGGCGCGAGGTGCGTTTCCTGATCGACATGGAAAAGCTCTGGGACAACCCGAAGCTGCGCCGCCAGATCGATTTCGGCCGGATCGAAAAAGCCCAGTCGGAGTTGCGTCGTTTCCTCGACGCGATCGACCCGCGTGATCGCCTGATCGGGCGGTTCATCGGCATCATCGCGCCGCTGATGCTCAACATCCTCTTGATCTTTGCCGCCGTTGTGACATGGCTGGTCATGACAGGACGGGTCTGAGCGGCAACGCAGACGGCCACAAACGGGCCACGTCTTTTGACAAATCGGTGATTTCCGATCCAATCCCCTTGCCCCGTTCAACGGGCTTTGTTTCACTCCGCACCATGTCGAAAACGCCCTTTGCTCCATCCCGTCGCTGGCTCCTTGCCGGTCTTGCCGCAGGCGCGGCGGATATGGCCCTGGCCTCTCCGCCGACAGTCTCTGTGCGCCCCATGCCGCGCCCGGGCGGCCCGGGGGGACGTCTTTACCCATCGGCAGAATCTCTGGTGGAGCGGGCAAAGCTTGGCTCGGCCAAAGTCGGTTTTGCTGTCGCCGATGCGGCAACCGGCACTGTTCTGGAGACGATGAACCCCCTCCTGCAACAGCCCCCGGCCTCGGTGGCCAAGGCGTTGACCGCGCTTTACGGTCTGGAATGCCTGGGCGCGGACCACCGTTTCGCGACCCGGCTCCTGGCGACCGGCGCCGTGGAAGGGGGCATCATCAAGGGCGATCTGGTGCTCGCCGGATCCGGCGACCCGACGCTCGACACCGACCGGCTCGCCGATCTCGCAAAGCTGCTCAAGGCGGCGGGCGTTACCGGCGTCGAAGGCGATTTCCTGGCCTGGGACGGAGCGCTGCCCCGGATTGAAACGATCGACCCCGAGCAACCGGACCAGGTCGGCTACAACCCGGCCCTGTCAGGGCTGAACCTCAATTTCAACCGTGTACATTTCGAATGGCGTCGTAACGGTTCCGGTTGGAACGTGGCGATGGATGCCCGTTCGGCCCGGTACCGCCCGGACGTGCGAGTCGCGCGGATGGAGATCGTGCGACGGAAATACCCGATCTACACCTACGAGGATAGCGGCGAAACGGATCGCTGGACCGTGGCCAGCGGCGCGCTCGGGCAGGATGGCAGCCGTTGGCTGCCCGTCCGCAAGCCGACGCTCTACACCGCCGAGGTGTTCCAGATCCTCGCCCGTGCCGAGGGCGTCGCCTTGCCCGCGGCTATTCCCGTGCGCACCCTGCCGTCGGGTGCCGAGATTGCCCGCGTGGAGAGCGACGAGTTGCGTCCGATCCTCAAGGACATGCTGAAATACTCCACCAACGTGACGGCCGAGGCCATTGGCCTGACCGCGACCGCGCATTCGACAGCCTTTCCCGAGAGTCTCGCCCGTTCGGCCGAACAGATGTCGAGTTGGATTGGACGGCGGATCGACAGCGCGCGCCCCGCGCTTGTCGATCATTCCGGGCTTGGTGGTGAGAGCCGGATCAGCGCGCGCGACATGGTTCGCGCCCTGGTTACGCTTGGCCCCGGCCAGAACCTCGAGCCGCTGCTCAAGCCGATCCAGATGAAGGATGACAAGGGGCGTCCTTTGGAGAACCACCCCGTTAGGATTCTTGCCAAGACAGGTACGCTGAATTTCGTCTCGGCGCTTGCCGGCTACGCGATCCAACCTGATGGCCGCCGCCTCGCTTTCGCGACCTTCGTGGCAGACCCGCCCCGTCGCGATGCGATCCCGCGCGAACAGCGCGAGCGGCCGGAAGGGGTCCGCAGTTGGACCGCTCGCGCCCGAACGCTGCAGCTTCGCCTGATTGATCGCTGGAGTAACGTTTACACGGCTTGAATGCCAGCTCAGCCAATGCGGCGGAGGGGGGCGCTGCCCCCCGCGCTCTGGCGAGCGCTCCCCCCGGGATACCTACGGAAAGAGGAAGTCTCCAAGGTCCAAAATCCGTTCTATTTTCGAAAAAGTATCCCCGCCGGAGGCACGATCCAAAGGATCGTTCACACCCGCAAAGGGCACGTACTGCGCGGCGCAGCCGTCGGTCGAGGGCGACCCAATGGCTGCATTAAGGCTCAGACCGTCAGGTGACGTGCGCGCGCGCCACGTTCGATCGCAGCGGCATGCAGCCGGGGAATATCGAGCTGGTAACGCATTTCCTGCAACATGCGCAGCTCTTCCTCGGTCAGCCGGCCATCGGCCGCGGCCACGTCGCAGCACAGCGCATAGGCCGTTTCATGCAGATGTTCGGGCAGCGCCTCGTCGACCAAGCCGAACAGCGCATCAAGACCATCCTCCTCTTCGAAAAGATCGAAGACCAGGTTGGCCATCGTGCGGACATGGTCGGCATCGTAATCCGCGAACACGGGCAGATGGTTCACGATCCGCTCGATCGTGACCAGCTCCGAGGTGCGAATATTCTCGTCGGAGACGGAGGTGGCGATCATCACCGCAACGAGCGCATCCTGTGGCGACAGCGGTTGGGTGTCCTGAGACATCTTCGACTCCTTTTAGACTTTGCTTCACAGCAGATTTATTGACGACCGGCCTGCCCCGCAATAGGGAGTGGCGCGGTCTGTCCCGATGGCGGGCCGCTTTGGCGCGGCACGGGGCCGCGTTTGCAACGAGAAAGAACGTTTCAATGTCCGAACTGCGTGAGCTTGCGATGTCGTCCAAGGCCTGGCCTTTCGAAGAAGCCCGCCGGGTGTTGAAACGCTACGAGAAGACGCCGCCCGAGAAGGGCTACGTTCTGTTCGAGACCGGCTATGGCCCGTCGGGACTGCCGCATATCGGCACCTTTGGCGAGGTGCTGCGCACAACGATGATCCGCCACGCCTTCGAGCAGATCTCCGACATCCCCACCCGGCTGATCTGTTTCTCCGACGACCTTGACGGGATGCGCAAGGTTCCAGGCAACGTGCCCAACCAGGAGGAGCTGCGCGAGCATCTGCAGAAGCCGCTGACCAGCGTTCCCGACCCGTTCGGGGAGTTCGACAGCTTCGGGGACCATAACAACGCCATGCTGCGGCGGTTCCTCGACACGTTCGGTTTCGATTACGAGTTCTACTCGGCCACCGAGTTCTACGCCTCGGGCCAGTTCGACGAGATTCTGCTACGCGCCGCCGAGCGTTATGACGAGATCATGAAGGTCATGCTGAAATCGCTGCGCGAGGAGCGCCGGCAGACCTATTCGATCTTCCTGCCGCTGCACCCGGAGACGGGCCGCGTTCTCTATGTGCCGATGAAGCATGTCGATGCCAAGGCCGGCACGATCACCTTCGACGACGAGGATGGCCGCGAATGGACGCTGCCGGTCACTGGCGGAAAGGTGAAGCTGCAATGGAAGCCTGATTTCGGCGCTCGCTGGGCCGCACTCGGGGTCGATTTCGAGATGTATGGCAAGGATCACTCGACCAACACGCCGATCTACGACTCGATCTGCCGGATCCTTGGCGTACAGGCGCCGGAGCATTTCACCTACGAGCTTTTCCTCGACGAGAACGGCCAGAAGATTTCCAAATCCTCCGGCAACGGTATCTCGATCGACGAATGGCTGACCTATGCCTCGACCGAGTCGCTCAGCTATTTCATGTTCCTGAAGCCGAAGACCGCCAAGCGGCTGTTCTTCGACGTGATCCCGAAAGCGGTGGATGAATATCACCAGCAGCTCAAGGCCTATCACGGGCAGGATCTGAAGGCACAGCTTGCCAACCCTGTCTACCACATCCATGCCGGCGACGTGCCGCAATCGGACATGGTGGTCAGCTTCGCCATGCTGCTGAACCTGGCCTCCGTGGCCGGTGCCGAAGACAAGGAATCGCTCTGGGGCTTCATCCGCCGCTACGCGCCCGAAGCCACCGCCGAGACCCACCCGCAGCTGGACGCAGCGGCGGGACATGCCGTGCGCTATTACAATGACTTCGTGAAGCCCGCGAAAACCTTCCGCCTGCCCGACGACAAGGAACGTGCCGCACTGGAAGATCTCGCACAGCGGCTGCGCGACTGGGATGGCGGGCTGGATGCGGAAGAACTGCAATCGGTCGTCTTCGCCGTCGGCAAGGCGCATGAGTTGGATCCGCTGCGCAACTGGTTCAAGGCGATCTACGAAGTGTTGATGGGGGCGAGCCAGGGCCCGCGCTTCGGCGGCTTCATCGCGCTTTACGGCGTCGAGGAAACCGTGGCGCTGATCGAGAAGGGTCTGGCCGGCGAGCTGGCCTCCGCCTGATCCGGAGCGGCCGCGCCGGGATGGGAGGAAAAACAGCATGGAGCGTTTCACCGGCGGCTGTCTCCGCGGCAAGGTCCGCATGGTTGCGACGGGCAAACCCGACCGGGTCGGGATTTGCCACTGCCTCGATTGCCGCAAGCATCACGGCGCCGTGTTTTATGCGGCGGCCATCTTTCCCCGCGATGCGGCAACGGTCGAAGGCGAGACGCACAGTCACGCAGGCCGGCATTTCTGCCCGGCCTGCGGCGGCTCCGTGTTCGCGCGCAGCGGTGATGAAACCGAGGTCCATCTCGGTGCGCTGGATGCCGCCGACCAACTGGTGCCCAGCTATGAATGCTGGACGATCCAGCGCGAATCCTGGCTACCGCCCCTTCCCGGTGCCGATCAATTCGACCGGGACCGTATCCTGCCCTACAAGGACTGAGCCCAGGGTCTCCACGTTTCGGACCGGTAGAGCGTTTGCCGCCAACTGGCCGCATAGATTCCGCGCATTGGCGCTGACGCTGCAAAATCATCTGGACTATCGACGGCGTGCAATTACTCAGTGGGGCAGCTACATGTGCAGCAAATCCGGCTCGGCGACAGCAACGGTCGTGATCGAGAACACGCGGGTCAAGGTGACCGAGTGGCGTTTCGCAAAACGGGGCGACAATACAGGCTGGCACCGGCATGCCCATGATTACGTTGTTGTCCCCCAGTTCGACGGAGAGTTGGAGATCGCTCTCGGGAACGGTCAGCGGACCACGGCGCTGATGAAATCCGGCGTCCCCTATTACCGCGAGATCGGCGTTGAACATGACGTCATCAACGCGAACGATTTCGAATGCGCCTTCGTGGAAATCGAACTGCTCGAACCTCGACCGTCCTGATCACACCCATAGGCGGATCCCCTGCGTTCTGCCCTGCCCCAGCCAATTCTTTCCCGCCGCGCAGCGGCGCCTGGCCCCAATCGGGTGAGATGCCGAAGGCGTCGATCCCGGAGGGGGAGCGCCCGCGCAGCCGGATTGACCGGCGTCGATGCGGCGCTAATTCTGAGTGCAGGGAGGAGTGAACCATGATCGCACGCACAACATTTCCCGCCTTCTTGCTCAGCATGACGGCATTCGCCAGCCCGGCCCAGCAGGCTGACCCTGCCGCCATCGAGACCGTCATACGCGACCAGCTCGCCGATTTCACCGAGGATGACTGGGTCGGGGCGTTCGAGCACGCCTCGCCCAATATCCGCCGTATCTTCGGCTCGGCGGAAAATTTCGGCGCCATGGTCCGCAACGGCTACCCAATGGTCTGGCGCCCGTCCGAGGCGCGTTTCGGCAAGCTTTCCGAACGCACTGGCCGCGCGCTCCAGCGCGTGATCGTGTTCGACGACGCCGGCGTCCCTCATGCACTGGAATACGAGATGATCCAGGTCGACGGCGCCTGGAAGATCAACGGTGTTCGCTTCCTTCAGGCAAGTACCGGCGCCTGAGGCTTCGCGATCCCGGTTCTAGTAATGCGGCGGGCGTTCGTCGGCGAGCACCACGCCGCCGGTGCCTTCGCTCTCCTGCTCGGCAGCCCGCATCAGCAGCATCTGGACGCGCCGGTTGAGTAGGTCGATCTCGTCGGCCTGCCTGGCCACGATCTCCGAGAGCTCCTCGGTTGTCCGCCGCAGATGGGCCAGTTCTTCTTCTATCTTTTGTTCGGCCATTTACTGCTCCGATTTGTGACCTTTTTCCCGGCTGCCCGCCCCGCCCGCTTGCGACCACGCCCCCCTTGGGCTAGACGCGGGCCCGAACGAGGACCAAGGATCACCGACATGGCGAAGGACAAGAAGCCCCGCCGCCCCCGGGCGGAGACGCCGAAGGGCTTCCGTGACTATTTTGGCGCGGAAGTGGCTGAGCGCAACCAGATGTTGAGCCAGATTGCCGAGGTCTATCATCTTTACGGTTTCGACCCGCTGGAAACCGCCGCCGTGGAAACGGTGGAAGCGCTCGGAAAATACCTCCCCGACGTCGACCGCCCCAACGAGGGTGTCTTTGCCTGGGAAGAGGATGGCGACTGGCTGGCGCTGCGCTACGACCTGACCGCCCCACTCGCCCGCGTGGCCGCGCAGTTCCGCAACGATTTGCCCAACCCCTATCGCCGCTATGCGATGGGTCCTGTCTGGCGCAACGAGAAGCCTGGCCCCGGCCGCTACCGGCAGTTTTACCAATGCGATGCTGACACGGTCGGCTCCGCCAGCCCGGCCGCCGATGCCGAGATCTGCGCGATGCTGTCGGACACGCTGGAAGCGGTCGGCATTCCGCGTGGGGATTACGTAATTCGAGTGAATAGCCGCAAGGTGTTGAATGGTGTGCTAACCTCGGTGACACGAGGGGCCGAGCGAAACGACATAGAACGAATGACCGCTGCCGAGTTGTCGGACTACAAAACGTTCGAGTTGAAGGGACTTGAGGAAGATCCCGCAAAAGACGCAATCATGCGAACCTTGGACAAGTTCGATAAGGTTGGCGTTGACGGGGTGTTCAATCTGCTTACCGGAGGACGCCACGATCAATCGGGAGCATTCATCGATGGTGTCAACTTATCCGATGAGATGGCCAAGGGCTACGTTGAGTTCCTCCAAGCTCGTGGGCAATCCAACGAAGAAACGCTAGCAAATCTGCGAAGAATACTTCGATTCTCGGCCATCGGTATGGAAGGTGTGCACGAGCTTGAGACCATTGCGTCGCTTCTAGCCGCTCAAGGATACGACTCAGATCGTATCGTTATTGACCCATCCGTTGTCCGTGGCCTCGGCTATTACACCGGCCCCGTTTACGAAGCCGAACTGACCTTCGAAATCACAGACGAGAAGGGCCGCAAACAGCAATTCGGCTCCGTCGCCGGTGGCGGGCGCTATGACGATCTGGTCAAGCGCTTCACCGGTCAGGCCGTGCCGGCTACCGGTGTGTCCATCGGTGTCGACCGCTTGCTGGCCGCGCTGCGCGCCAAGGGCCGCATGGATGGCAAGTCCGCCGGGCCGGTCGTGGTGACGGTGATGGACCGCAACCGCATGGCCGAGTACCAGGCGATGGTCGGCGAGCTGCGTCAGGCCGGCATCCCGGCCGAGGTCTATCTCGGCAACCCGAAGAATTTCGGCAACCAGCTCAAATATGCCGACAAGCGCCTCTCTCCGGTCGCCGTGATCCAGGGCGAGGACGAGGCCGCGCGCGGCGTGGTGCAGGTCAAGGATCTCGTGCTCGGCGCCAAGATCGCCGAGAACGCGAGCCTTGAGGAATGGAAGTCGCAACCGGCTCAGCGCGAGATTGCCCGCGCCGATCTGGTCGTCGAGATCCGCAAGATGCTGGAGGGGGAGGTCTGAGACCAATGCCCAGCAAGGAACAAGTCAGGGCGGAGGCTGCGCGCCTCCAGGACTACTTTCGTGGCTCGGGCGCGCAAGCGGTCGAGCCGGATATCCTGCAACCGGCCCACGCGTTGCTCGACCTCTATGGCGAGGACATTCGCGCCCGCGCCTACGTGACGGCAGACCCGCTGATGGGCGAGCAGATGCTGCGGCCGGACTTTACGGTCCCGGTGGTGCAGATGCATGTCGCCTCCGGTGGCGGCGAGGCGCGTTATACCTATGCCGGCGAAGTGTTCCGCCGCCAGGAAGTGGCCGAACCCGGCCGCTCCAACGAGTATTTCCAGGTCGGCATGGAGATCTTCGACGCCGAGGACCCGGCCGAGGCCGAAGCCGAGATCTTTGCCCGCTTCACCGCCGCGCTGGCCCCGCTGGGACTGCGGGCGGCGATGGGCGATATCGGGCTTTTGACCGCTGTCGTGCAGGGGTTGGAGACCAGCGAGGCGCGCCGCAGCGCGCTCATGCGCCATATCTGGCGGCCCAAGCGCTTCCGCGCGCTGCTCGACCGCTATGCAGGCCGCAGCAAGGTGCCGACCGCACGGGCAACGATGCTGAAACGGCTGCAGAACGAGGCGCCGGAGGAGATCATCTCCGATGCCGGACTGATCATCGGCCTGCGCGAGCCCACCGAGATCATCGAGCGGATGCGCACCCTTCAGGCCGAAGCCGCCGAACCACCATTGTCGGGGCATCTCGTCGAAATGATCGACGACCTGCTCGACATCCGCGAGACGCCGGCCAATGCGCTCGACCGGCTGCGCGACATCGCGGTGGACCTGCCGGCGCTGGACATGGCCGTGGAGCGGCTGGAACGGCGGCTGGAAGCGATGCGCTCGCATGGCGTGGATCTCGACAGGGTCGAGTTCGAAGCGAGCTATGGCCGCACGACGATGGAATATTACGACGGCTTCGTCTTCGGCTTCTATGCCGGAATGTATCCGCATCTGCCGCCGGTTGCTTCGGGCGGGCGCTATGACGCGCTGACCCGGGTGCTGGCACAGGGGCGCGAGATCCCGGCCGTGGGCGGCATGATCCGCCCCGGGCTGGTTCTGGAGCTTGGCCAGGAGGGCGGACTATGACGCTGAAACTGGGAGTTCCGTCCAAGGGCCGGTTGATGGAGAAGACCTTCGACTGGTTCGGGGAACGCGGGCTGGAAATTCGCCGCACCGGCTCGGACCGGGAATATGCCGGCTCTGTCGGCGGCATTGACGGTGTCGATCTCGTGCTGCTTTCCGCGGGCGAGATCCCGCGCGAGTTGCAGGCGGGCCGCATCCATCTCGGCGTGACCGGCACGGACCTCGTGCGCGAACGCATTGCCGGCTGGGAAAGCCGCGTCGAGGAACTGGCCAGGATGGGCTTCGGCCAGGCAGACCTGATCATCGCCGTTCCGAGATGCTGGGTCGATGTCGACACCGTGGACGATCTGGACGCAGCCGCCGCCGCCTTCCGCCGGGAACACGGCCACCGCCTCCGGATCGCGACCAAGTATCACCGGCTGGTGCGGGAATATCTGCGCGATGCCGGCGTCGCCGATTACAAGCTGGTGGACAGCCAGGGCGCGACCGAGGGCACGGTCAAGAACCTGACCGCCGAGGCCGTGGCCGACATCACCTCCACCGGTGAGACGCTCCGGGCCAATCACCTCAAGATCCTTTCGGACGGCCTGATACACCGCAGCCAGGCGACGCTGTTCAAATCGCGAGCCGCGCTGTGGGAAGATGCCGAGCGCAAGGCCTACCGGGAGCTGACGGGACGGCTGGCAAGCTTCCGCGACAGTTGAAGTGCCGCGAAAGCCTCCGCCGCCGTGCAAACATCGCGGCGGTCGCACTTTCGCTCAGCAGATCAATCCCGATTGACGGCTCGGACTTCTTGTCGAAAAACCGTACGTGCTCTAGGGGATCATGGCCCTAGTCTCGAAAGGAGTTCCAATTGAGTTCGACCGGTGACCAGCCTCCTGCATCCCCCGCGACGGAACGGGTGTACTCGATCGGATTCTTCGAGATCCCGTCGAGGCACCTGCCCATCCTGGTAACAATCATTCTCATTCTCTGGGTGGTTTCGTTCCAGGGGAGAATGCTGCATCTCGGTGAGCTCGATCTCTATGACGAGTTCTACACGCTCGACCGCACGACCGGCTTTGCACGGCATGACGACTGGCTGAACGTCTACCGAAACAACGAAATCTCCTTTCGCAAGCCACCCCTGCAATACTGGTTCGGCGCATTGCTGCTGGAGCAGGGGTACGACTGGACCTTCGGCCTGCGGGCCCCGTCCATGGCGTTCGCCCTGGGTAGCCTGATTGCAACGGGTTTCCTGGCCGCGCTCGTGCTGCCCGGAAACCCGTGGGTGATCCCGGTTGCGGTGCTGTTCCTGACTGTCTCGCGCCGGTTCTGGATCAGCGCCTCGCAGGCCCTGCTCGACACGGGAGTGCTGTTTTTCGTCACCGTCTCGCTGGTGGCGGCGATGCTCGCGCTCAGACGCCCCGTGTGGTGGTACCTCATGGCGCTCGCAGTCGGGTTGGGGGCACTGCAAAAGGCGCCTGTCGCCTTGATCTTCGTGACGCTCTTCCTGCTGTTCACCGGTCTGACAGCCCGCTGGCACCCCTACAATTTCAGGCGCTTCCTGACGAACCGGCATTTCCTGATCTCGGTCGCACTCGCCCTCGCGATCTCGGCCTCCTGGTATGTCTTCCAGATCGCCCAGCACGGCTTGGTCGTCCTCAAGATCGGCTTCGGCGAACAGATGTTCGACCGTTTTGCCCCGACATCCGACGTCCAAAGGACGCGAAACCTAGCACAGGTGGTGGATCACCTTATCGGCGGGGAGGAAATGCTGCGATGGTGCGCGGTGGTCGCTTTGGCGCTTCTGCCCTGGCGGCTGAAGCGATACGACCTGCTGCCGCTGCCGATGATGCTCGTGGCCTACCTGCTGGCGGTCGGCTTCGCCGATGGCGGCGTTTCCCCGCGATATACCCTTTATTTCGCCTCGATCTTCGCGGTCTCCATCGCCGCGGTTCTGCTCACCCTGCTGATCAAGCCCCGCACTTTGTCCGCGCTTGTCGTGGTCCTGGCGCTCGCGATGGGCGGGCCGGTGCGCTCGCCGATGGATCTCAGGTTGCTCCCGCGAGACCTGCGGATGCGTCAGATCGAGATGCTGGCGCGAATCTCCGCCGAGCAGGTCCCGTCCGAGCAGCTCGTCTACTGCAACTGGGACCCCGCCACGCGCATCCCGCCCGGGGCCGTCTCCGTTTACGGCTCCGCCAACCGGCCCTATTTGCAACCCGAGGGGCATGAAGGTTTCCGGGAAATGGTCGAGAACGGCGAGATTACCGGCCCGATGCGGGGGCTGTGTCCGACCGATCAAGTCCAGGACGTGGAGCCTTACGTGAACGGCTTTCAGGTCGTCGACACGCTGTCGCATGGCAGCCGCCATTACACCTACTGGACCGCGGATTCTGCGCGCGCCGTCGAGGAGTAAAGCGGAGAGCCGTTTGCCCAGGAGCGAAGCCGCAGGCGCGCAACCAGTGCCTTACCGCACCCCGATTTCCGCCAGCGCCGCCGACAGTTCCGGCGGCAGCGTGTCCTCGTGCTGGCGGGCTTCGGCAAGGTCGGCCGGCGAATCTTCCGGCTTGAGATAGCGCCAGCCCTGGAAGGGGCGCCGGGGGACGCTTTCCGTGCGGTGGACCTCCGGGTCCAGCACCAGCGCGCAACGGGTGATCCCGTCTCCGCCCAGAACTTCGTCGAGCCGCAGAAGGCGCTGGCGGGCGAGGATCAAGCCCTTGAAAACCCAGTAGAGCGAACCGCCATTGAGCAACTCCTCGCCGCGCTTGGGCCACATGCGGGTAACGTGGCGCGGCAGGCCGTCCGGCCCGTGGGCGCGCGGCGTCTGCTGCCACAGCAGCAGGTCCTCGACCCTTTCGGCGCCGACACAGAGCTTGACCAGGTTGATATGCTTATCCACAGATTCCCCCACAGGCAGGCCATATAATGTAGCCGCTTCCTGCCTGAGAGCAAATGCTAGTGGCATTCACATCGACTTCACGCTAGTCTGGTTGTCTGTTTTCGCCCCCCAAAGGAAACGTGCATGACTCGCTTTGCCGCCCCGATTTCCGAGTCCATCTGGGACATGAAATACCGCCTCAAGCAGGCGGATGGCACGCCGATCGACCAGACGGTCGAGGATAGCTGGCGGCGGATCGCGCGGTCGCTGGCCCAGAACGAGGCCGAGCCGGCGACGTGGGAAGAACGCTTCTATGGCGCGCTGGAAAATTTCCGTTTTCTGCCGGCCGGGCGGATCACCGCGGGCGCCGGCACGGGCCGGTCGGTGACGCTGTTCAACTGCTTCGTCATGGGCACGATCCCGGACGATATGGGCGGCATTTTCGACATGCTGAAGGAAGCCGCGCTGACCATGCAGCAGGGCGGCGGAATCGGCTATGATTTCTCGACCATTCGTCCGCGCGGCGCGGATGTGAAGGGCGTGGCGGCCGATGCTTCGGGCCCGCTCTCCTTCATGGATGTCTGGGACGCAATGTGCCGCACGATCATGTCTGCGGGTTCCCGGCGGGGCGCGATGATGGCAACGATGCGCTGCGACCACCCCGATATCGAGGATTTCATCACCGCCAAGTCGGACCCGGCGCGGCTGCGCATGTTCAACATGTCAGTGCTCGTGACCGACGCGTTCATGGACGCGGTGAAGGCGGACGGGCCTTGGGAGCTGCAATTCGACGGCAAGGTCTATCACACCGTCGAGGCGCGCGACCTGTGGAACCGCATCATGCGGGCGACTTATGATTACGCCGAGCCGGGGGTGATCTTCATCGACCGCATCAACGCGATGAACAACCTTGCCTATTGCGAGGAGATCTCGGCAACCAACCCCTGCGGCGAGCAGCCCCTGCCCCCTTATGGCGCCTGCCTGCTGGGCTCGGTCAATCTCGCCCGGCTGGTCTCGGACCCGTTCGAGCCGGGTGCTGCGCTCGACGAAGCCGAGCTTGACGCGCTCGTGGGAACCGCGGTTCGGATGATGGACAACGTGGTCGATATCAGCCGCTTTCCCCTGCCCGAACAGGCGCAGGAGGCGCAAGCCAAGCGCCGGATCGGCCTCGGGGTGACCGGGCTTGCCGATGCCCTGCTCATGGTGGGCCAGCGTTACGGATCCGAGGAAGCGGCGCGTCTGACCGAACACTGGTTGCACCGGATCGCCCGCGCCGCCTATCGGGCGTCAGTGCAATTGGCACGGGAGAAGGGTGCTTTCCCGCTTTTCGAAGCTGAAAAATACCTCGCCAGCGGCTCGCTCCCGCATATGGACGAGGACGTGCGCGCCGAGATCGCCGAACACGGCATTCGCAACGCGCTGCTGACCTCCATAGCGCCCACCGGCACGATCAGCCTCTATGCAGGCAATGTCTCCTCCGGGATCGAGCCGGTCTTTGCCTATGCCTATACCCGCAAGGTGCTGCAAAAGGACGGCTCGCGCAGCGAGGAAGAAGTGATCGACTATGCCCTGCGGCTCTGGCGGGACAAGCATGGCGACACCGCCCTGCCGGACCATTTCGTCGACGCCCAGACGCTGGCTCCCGCGGATCACGTCCGCATGCAGGCGGCGGCGCAGAAATGGGTGGACAGCTCGATCTCGAAGACGATCAACTGCCCGGAAGACATCGATTTCGACAGCTTCCAGGATGTCTACCTTCAAGCCTGGGAGCAGGGTTGCAAGGGCTGCACGACCTACCGGCCGAATGAAGTGACCGGCTCGGTGCTCTCCGTCAGCGAGAGTGAGGAGACGAGCCCGGATATCGACCGGGGTGCCGATGTCATCTACCTCTCCGAACCGCTGGACCGGCCGAAGGCGCTGGAAGGCGCGACCTACAAGGTGAAATGGCCCGACAGCGAGCACGCGATCTATATCACCATCAACGACATTATCCTGAACGGCACGCGGCGGCCCTTCGAGGTCTTCATCAACTCCAAGAACATGGAACATTTCGCCTGGACCGTCGCGCTGACGCGGATGATCTCGGCGGTTTTCCGGCGTGGGGGCGATGTTTCCTTCGTGGTGGAGGAGCTGAAGGCCGTGTTCGACCCGCGTGGCGGCGCCTGGATGGAGGGGAAATACATCCCGTCGATTCTTGCGGCGATCGGCGGCATAATCGAACGCCACCTGATCTCCATCGGCTTTATCGAAGGTGAGGGACTTGGGCTCAAATCGGACCCGGAAGCCGAACGCATGACCGCCGGCGAGCGCCCCAAAGGCCCCGCTTGTCCCTCCTGCGGCCAATACGCGATGCGCATGGTCGAAGGCTGCCGCACCTGCATGAATTGCGGTCATTCCAAGTGTAGCTGATCAGGCCCGTGCGTGTTTTTTGTTCTGACTACCAATTCTTGGCCAGCGGCGGGTTCAAAAGGTCCATTTTGCAATCAATTGGTGTCCATCGGGCCTTAAAGGACGAAAACAGGCCAGAAGCCTGCGCGCCTACAACGAGTTTGAAACGAAAAACAGGACGGAGGGGGTTGGGGCGTTCTTTACGTTGTCGATACGGTTCTGATCGGCCGGGACACTTTCGACATTTTCTGCTCGCGCCTTCAGCCGCATTTGGACCGATCGTCTGCAAAGTCTACTGAGCCGCCGGCTATGGTTTTTGCCGCGAATGGCCGCTCTCCGCCCTTCATTCCGGACCTCAGGCTGTGCGAAGCTGGAGAGATGCGTCCGCAGCGAATGGCAAGAACTTGATAAAGCTGCCTCACACCTCTACCCAAAATTTCGTCGTCCTCACTGCTGGGCGGCTCCCGAGGGGAGTATGCTTATTTTCCAACGCTGGGTTGGCGCTGTGGAAGGGAGTGGCGGATGTGAGGAAACGTCATGGAAAACGTGAACCTTCCCGCCATTCGCGCTTGCCGGCCACCTTGGAACAAGGGACGAGTTGTCGGCCAGAAGAGACCGCTGCTGCCGAAGCATGTCTGGGCAATTCGGGTACGGCTCGAGCTTGCCGAGCGGCACCGTGACTTGGCGCTCTTCAACCTCGCGATCGACAGCAAGCT
>NZ_FNEK01000027.1 GCF_900099935.1 Aliiruegeria lutimaris
ATCGAAACCCAACTGGGGCCGACGCTGCGCGAAGGCGACGTTGTCATACTCGACAACCTGTCGAGCCACAAAGCCCCGGCCGCAGCGGCGTCCCTACGCGCGATTGGTGCATGGTTCCTGTTCCTGCCACCCTACAGCCCAGATCTGAATCCCATCGAGATGGCCTTCTCGAAACTCAAGACACTGATCAGGAAGGCCGCCGCGCGAACCTATGACCAACTCTGGGCCGCCGTCGGACAGGTCTGCAACCTCTTCTCGGACGAAGAATGCTACAACTACTTCAAAGCCGCAGGCTATGAGGCCGATTAAACGCGACACGCTCTAGAGCGCCGCTCGAGTTCTGCTCGGCGGCAAGCCCCACCCTGAAACAGGCGATGTCAGGAAGTTTGTTCGTCCACCCGCACCGCGATGCGGCCGTCCTGCGGAACCGATGGAGTGGCAAAGGCGATGCGCTTGCCGCGGCCGGCATCGCTGTCATCCTCGCTCATGCGCATGATGGCAATGCCGAACTGTACCCCGGCAAAGACAACTCCGTTGAAGATGAAGAGCATCGCCACGGCGATCCAGCCGCCGCTCGTATGCGTCACCAGGTGCCACAAATTGGCGACGTTCAGCGACAGCAGCAATGTCACGAAAACCGCCGAGAGCAGGTACCCGATGATGACCTGGCGAATATAGAGGCGGACGAGTTTCGGCATTGCAATTCCTTTTCGCACAACATGCTGCGGGACAGCATAGCGCAGGCAGGTCCAAAGACAAAATGAAAAAATTGAATATGTTTGCTTTCGCCGCCCGCATCGCTACCGCATCCAGAGCTTGGCTTTCTTGATCCTGTTGCGCAGTTTCTGCTCCGGCCAGGGCAGGTCTGCGCGGTCGAACATTGCCCGGACCTTTTGGCCTTTCCCCTGAAAGATCATGCGTTTGAAGGGCTCGTGTTCCTTCAGCGCCTTCTTGATCCAGTTCGGGCTGGAGACGTCTTCCAGGATTTCCACCACCAGGTCGCTTTCACGCGCATAGAGCAGCGGCAAGACGCGCCAATGGCAGGTGGCGGTGCCATCGAGGGGCGATAACTCCGGCCCCGGCCGGCCGCCGCCCAAGGAATGAATCACCAGTGGCAGGGCCACCTGGTCGAGCCAGGGATCGAGCTTCTGGCAGACGAGTTCCGGTGGCGGGTCCGAGCGGATCGAACGGGCATATTCGAGGAAGCGCGCACCAAAGGCTGCCGGATCGCGGTAGAAGAACCAGCCGGCGTTGAAATAGAGATAGCGGCGCCAGAATTCGTCCGGCTCCGACAGGTCGAGCGAGCTTTCGAAATCCAGCTCGAAGCGGTCATAGAGCGATTTCCAGATCGCGCTGTAGCCCGGCCCGTAAAGCTCGATCTCCGGCCAGGTTCCCTCGCGCCGCATCGAGGCTGAGGGCCGGTCGAAATCGAATGGGGTTTCCGAGAGCGGCCCGGTGATCAGCGTGTCGCTGTCCAGGAACAGGAAAGGCTCATCGGCGGGCAGCGCGGCAAGTGCCTCGATTTTGTTTCCCTGCGGATAAGAGGCGCCGAAATGGGCAGCGTGAAAGGGTTGGATCTCCGCGCCGAGCCGCAGCAAGGCCTCCCGCGTCTCTTCGCCCTGTATGCGCGGGTCTTCCGGCCATGCGCCGCCGGGTTGCGGCTCCAGCAGGATCAACCGTCCGTTGAAGCCGGGATCGCAGGCCCTGAGCGAGGCTGCCAGCAAAAGCGCTTCGTACTGCAACCGTCCGCCCTGGGCGATGGCAGCGATGTTGAAGGGCGGGCGCGGGTCTGTGTCGGTCATCTGCACCGGGGCTCTGGTGTCATCTCGGTCTTTTGTTGCATCTTCGCGTTACGAAGGACATGGCGAACCGCGGCTCGCGCGCATTTTCTGATCTCCTAAGGGGTCACCTTCCCGAGCAGGATATCCGCCGCATTGGCAGCGATCATCATCGTCGGCGCATTGGTATTGCCAGCCGGAATGCGGGGCATGACCGAGGCGTCGATCACCCGCACCCCCTCAACCCCACGCAGCCGCAGGCTCGGATCCACCACGGAATGCGCGTCCGCGCCCATGCGGCAAGTGCCGACGGGGTGATAGATCGTCTCCGCATGCGCACGGATATGGGCCGCGATCTCCGGCTCCGCTTCCAGCCGCCGCGACGGCGTGACCCGCCCGCGACGATGTGCGGAAAGCGCCGGGTTCTCCATCAATGTCTGCGCGATGCGGAAGGCGTCGATCATGGTCTCCATGTCGGCGGGATGGCTGAGATAGGCCGGGTCGATCCGCGGCACGGCCATGGGCGAGGGGCTATTCAGCCCGATTTGGCCGCGGCTCTCCGGCAGAAGGTCACAGACATGCAGCGTGTAGCCATGGCCATATTTAAGCCTGCGCCCATGATCGAGCAGATAGGCCGGCAGGAAGTGGAATTGCAGGTTCGGCCGTTCTCGCTCCGGGTGCGAACGGGCAAAACCACCGGCCTCGGCGACGTTGCTCGTCAGCATGCCTGAACGGTGGCGCAGGTAGGCCAACGCCTCGACGATCCCGCGCGGCAGCAGCGACGCGGCCAGCCCGATCGGCATGCGGGAATTGGCCGAGTGCATCAGCGTGACATCGAGATGGTCCTGCCGGTTGCGCCCAAGCTCGGGCAGGTCGTGCAAAACCTCAACGCCACTCTGCTGCAATTCCAAGCCCGGCCCGATCCCGGACAGCATCAGGAGCTGTGGGGAGTTCACGGCCCCCGCGCAGAGCAGGATCTCCCCGCCCGGCCGGAGAACCAGCTCCCGGTCCCCATCGGCGTCGCGCAGGCGGATGCCACGCGCCCGCCGCCCGGAGAAATCCACCCGCGTTACATGGGCATTGGAGAGGATGTCGAGATTTGCGCGCTCGCGGGCCGGTTCGAGATAGGCGCGGGCTACGCTACAGCGTTTCCCCTTGCGTTGGGTCACCTGGTAAAGGCCCAGCCCTTCCTGCACCGCGCCATTGAAATCGTCGTTCGGGAGCAGTCCGATATGCCGTCCGGAGTCGGTAAACGCCCGGCTGACCGTGTTGGGCGAGGGCAGGTCGCTGACGGTGAGTGGACCGTCCGCGCCATGCTCGCCGGAGGCGCCGAGCCGCTCGTTGGCCTCGGCCGAGATGAAGAGCTCGCGCGCCCGTTCCCAACCCCAGAGCGCAGTGCCCGTGGCCTTTTCCCAGCCGTGGTAATCCGCCCGGTGTCCGCGACTATAGATCATCGCGTTCACCGAACTGGACCCGCCCGGCGTTCGCCCGCGCGGCCAGTAGAGCGGCCGGCCGTTCAGTTCCGGTTGCGGCTCGGTCTCAAGGTTCCAGTTGATGCCGCGCATATGGGCAAGCACGGCCAGTCCGAGCGGAATGTGGATGAAGGGTGAACAGTCGGGCGGTCCGGCCTCGATCAGGGCGATGCGGCGCGTGCCGCCCTCGCTCAGCCGGTTGGCCAGAACGCATCCCGCAGACCCGGCGCCGACAATTATATGGTCGTACACGTCCCTTCCTCGCCGACACTTCCGCGACCGGTCGTGCCGGCCGAGGATCGCAGCCCATCGGCGCGAACGATAGCGGTACGTGGAGTCACCGGAGACGGGGCGTCGTTTACCTCCAAGGGCTAGAATGCGTGAATTTTTTCGACGGAAATCACGCAGTCCCGCGTATGATCGGGTAACAGGAAGCAGCGGGGCGGGCCTGATGATATCGGCCTTGCGGTATTTCATCTCGAAACAGCCGGTCGTTTTCGGCATCTGCGTGGCGGCCAGCCTGTTCACGCTGTTTTTCGCTGTCCAGTTTCTCGCCCATTTCATCTGGATGCAGGACCCGGCAAATCGCGACCAGAGCCTCGAAGGATGGATGCGGCCTCGCTACGTGGCAATGTCCTGGCATGTGCCGCCGGATGTTGTGCGTGAAGCGCTGGAACTCGGGCCGCCGCCCAAAGAGCGGGGCAGGGAACCGCTGACCATGGCCGATATCGCCGTGGCGCAAGGCGTTAGCCTTGAGCAACTCACGGCGCGGGTGGCGCTTGCGGCCGAAGCGTTCCGGACGAGGCACGACAGATGATCGATACGCTTCTTGCCCTCGTGCCGATTTACGGGCTGTTCCTGATCGCGGGCGTGGTGGCGGTGTCCTGCCTCGCGGTTCCGCTGCCGTCTTCCATGCTGGTCATGGCATCGGGAGGCTTCGCTGCCGCGGGCGATCTCGTGTTGTGGCAGGTGATTGTCGTGGCCTTCCTAGGGTTCGTCCTGGGTGACCAGACCGCGTTCGGCATTGCACGCTGGGGTGGACCGAAGCTGCTCGACAGGCTCAAGGAGCGTTCTGGAACAAGGGCGGCGATCGCACGGGCGGAGGCGCTGGTGGATCGTTGGGGCGCGGCGGCTGTCCTGTTGAGCCGTACCCTGGTCAGCCCGCTGGGACCATGGACGAGTTATATCGGCGGGGCTGCCGGGCTGGGATGGTTGCCCTTCACGCTCGCGGCGATCTTCGGAGCGGCGCTTTGGGCGAGTGCTTATGCGAGCCTGGGCTACGTATTCGCAGACCAGATTGCGAATATCGCCTCGATGATCCTGAACGGTGCGGGGTTCATCCTCGCTGCAATGGTCGCGTTCGGTTCCGGCTGGTGGCTCCGTCGGAATTGGAAAGCCATGCGCGCGGAGTTGCGCATGGCTCAAACCGAAAAATCAGCCGCCGAGGAATAGGCGCGAAAGGACGTATCAGAGCATCCGTCCGGCGACCGCATCCAGTTTCGCCAGTAATGCGGGGTCCCGTTTTTCCGGGGCAGTCATCAGCGCGTTCTCCAGCGCGCGGTCGCACCCATGCTCGCAAGTGCCGCGCGCGGTCGTCAGCAGGGCGGGCAGGCGGGCAATCATGCCACGAGCCTTCTCCGAATTGCCGATCAGGGTGCGGATGATCTCGGTCACTTCCACCTCTCCGTGGTCGGGGTGCCAGCTGTCGTAATCGGTGACCATGGCGACGGAGGCATAGCACAGCTCCGCCTCGCGGGCGAGTTTGGCCTCGGGCATGTTGGTCATGCCGATCACATCGCAGCCCCATTGCTCGCGATAGAGCTTCGATTCCGCGAGCGTGGAAAATTGCGGTCCCTCCATGGCCAAATAGGTGCCGCCCGGATGCACCGTGATGCCCTGCGCCAGAGCGGCATCGAAACAGGCCTTCCCGAGGCGCTCGCAGGTGGGGTGGGCAACGCTGACATGGGCGACGCAGCCGGTTCCGAAAAAACTCTTCTCACGGGCAAATGTCCGGTCGATGAACTGGTCCACGATCACGAAATGCCCCGGCGCCATCTCCTCGCGGAAGGAGCCACAGGCGGAGACGGAAATGACATCCGTCACCCCAAGCCGCTTGAGCGCATCGATATTGGCCCGGTAGGGAACGGTGGTCGGCGAATGCACATGGCCGCGCCCGTGCCGCGGCAGGAAAGCCATTCTTACACCGTCCAAAGTGCCCGTCAGGATCTCGTCCGATGGCGCGCCCCATGGTGTCTCGACGGCGTGCCAGCGTGCGTCTTCCAGCCCGTCGATCTCGTAGAGGCCACTGCCCCCGATCACTCCGATCATCGTGTCCATGGCCTGTCTCCCCTGGCAGTGTCGCTCGCGGCAAATCTAGTGCACAGTTTGGAGCGATGGAAGCGCCTCCCATGCTCGGCCATCGCGGAGCCTTTGCAACGAAGCGGAGCCTTTGCAACGAATAGGTGCCGACAGCGGGTGAAAAGGCGGGGGCTTTGCCCCCCGCGCTCTGGCGAGCGCTCCCCCCAGGATATTTGTGGAAAGATGAAGTGGAGTGTTTTTCAGCTTCATCTTTCTTCAAATACCTCTGCCGGAGGCACGATCCAACGGATCGTCCATGTCCGTTTGGCTCCGGAGTTTACGTTCGCAGAGAATGCGGATCCGCGGCTTTTCATTCGCATGTCCTGCGCCGCCACAGAGCCTTTAGCCGGGCATAGGTTAGTCGCTGGAGGAAAGGAGCTATGCGTTGAGCGCATGACGGGTTCCCGCCTGGGTTCCTTCTGCGACGTGGTATCTTCTGATAACGCCAACCGGATGCGTGCTGCGGCAATCCGGCGCGTCAGAAAATCCGCCTGCGGCCGTCCCGAGTGTGACGTGTGCTGCAGCATCTGAACAGCGAACGAGGCCCCGCTTGACCCGAACCATAATGGCAGCTCTTGCCCCGAAGAATTATCTGGCACAGTTCTCGTCCGGCGAGACGATGAATTCCGCGCGGCTGCGCACCGAGATCCTTTCGGGCCTGACTGTGGCGCTGGCGCTGGTGCCGGAGGCGGTCGCCTTTGCCTTCGTGGCCGGCGTGCATCCGCTGGTGGGTCTTTACGCGGCCTTCATCGTTGGTCTGATCACGGCTTTGATCGGCGGTCGCCCGGGCATGATTTCGGGGGCAACCGGCGCGTTGGCCGTTGTCATGGTGTCGCTCGTGGCCGAGCACGGGGTTGAATACCTCTTCGCGACCGTTGTGCTGATGGGAACTATCCAGATCGCGGCGGGTATCTTCAGGCTGGGCAAATTCATTCGGCTGGTGCCGCATCCGGTGATGCTGGGGTTCGTCAACGGGCTCGCCATTGTCATCTTCCTTGCGCAGATGACGCAGTTCCAGGTGCCCGGCACGGCAGAGGCCTCGGGCCACGGCATGGCGGGGGGGGAATGGCTCTCGGGGCTTCCGCTCATCATCATGCTGGCGCTTGTGGCGCTGACCATGGCAATTGTCTGGGGCCTACCCAAGCTTACCAATGCCATACCTGCGCCACTCGCGGGGATCGCCATTACGGCCGCCATCGTGATCGTCTTTGGTATCGACGTGCCGCGTGTCGGTGACATGGCCTCCATCGAGGGCGGGTTGCCGATGTTTCACATTCCCAGTGTGCCGCTGACCTGGGAAACGTTTCAGATCATCCTGCCCTATTCGCTCATCTTGGCTGCCATCGGCCTGATCGAGAGCCTGCTGACGCTGAACCTGGTGGGGGAGATCGTGCATGAGCGCGGCGGCGCCAGCCAGGAATGCGTGGCCCAGGGGCTCGCCAATACCGTGACCGGTTTCTTCGGTGGCATGGGGGGCTGTGCGATGATCGGCCAGTCGATGATCAACGTGAAATCCGGTGGCCGCACCCGGCTTTCGGGTATCTCGGCCGCGCTTTTCCTGCTAGCCTTTATCGTGGTGGCCGCACCGTTGATCGAGCAGATCCCGCTTGCCGCGCTTGTCGGCGTCATGTTCATGGTCGTGATCGGAACCTTCGCCTGGAAGTCGCTGACTATCATGCGCAAGGTGCCGCTGACCGATGCCGTGGTGATCGTTCTGGTGACTGTCGTGACCGTGATGACGGATCTTGCCACGGCGGTTGTCGTTGGTGTGATTGTCTCCGCGCTGGCCTATGCTTGGGAGAGCGCTTCCCACATTCATGCCAAGACCTACAAGACACCCGAGGGCGCCAAGGTCTACCAGATCCAGGGACCGCTCTTCTTCGGCTCTGCACATGGTTTTACCGAGCTTTTCGATCCGGCGAACGACCCGCAGCGGGTGGTGATCGATTTTGCCGAGAGCAAGGTGGCCGACCAGTCGGCATTAACCGCGATCGAGGCGCTGGCGGGAAAATACGAGCAGGCCGGCAAGAAGCTTGAACTGCGCCATCTGAGCCATGACTGTCACAAGTTGCTGAGCAAGGCCGGGCAGCTCATCGTGGATGCAGATGACGATCCCGATTACGCCATTGCCGCGAACTATTCGGTTCGGACTGGGGTTCTGCACGCAGGGCACTGATCACGGCTCGGGCGTCTTGCGGGGAGATGCCAGAGGTCATGGGGTGATCGGCGGTCGCGTCGAGGCGCGCAAGATCAGCTCTACCGGAGCGATGATCTGCTGAGACGCGCGGTCTGCGCCATCGCAGAGTTGTTCCAGCATTCCGGCGATCGCCCGGCCTGCGTCCCGGATGGGCGCGCGGGTGACCGTAAGCGGGGCAGAGAAGCTGACCGTCGAAAGCCCCGACAGATCGTCATCATGGCAGATGAGGGACATGTCGCGCCCGAGTGCCAGTCCGGCATCGTGGATGGCCCGCTCCGCTCCGAGCGCCAGGTGAATCGAGGAGCAGATCGCGGCCGTTACGCCGGTTTCCAGTGCCGCACGCATGCAACGGAAGCCTTCCTGTTCGGTCATGGGCGTTTCGGATATCGGGGTTTGCGCGCGAGCGAGGCCGTTGACCCCGGCGAGGAAACCGTCGCGGCGCATGATCGCGAACATGGCATCCACGCGCCCGTTCAAAAGCGCGATCTTGCGATGGCCAAGCTGCATGAGAAGCTCGGTGGCGCGTTGGAAGGCGCCGAAATTGTCGATATCGTAATAAGCATGATCCGGCTCGGGAGCTGTTCTGCCATGCAGGACGAAGGGAACGCCGAGCCGTTCCAGCAACTCGGCGCGGGAATCTCCAAGCAGCGGTCGTGTTATAACGAACCCATCGACTTTGCAGGCGCGGATGAACCGTTCATAAGTGGCCGTGCTTCGTTCATTCGGTGACCCGCCAAGCACAACATCGCGCTCCTTGCCGGCCAGGGCCTCTGTTAGCCCGGCCATGAAATCCGAAAACTGCGGATCCAGCATCGGCGTGCCTTCCGTCGTCAGGATCATCCCATAGGCACCGGCCTTGCCGGTGGCGAGGCGTCGTGCGGAAGCATTTGGCCGGTACTCCATCTCGCGCGCGGCCCGCAGGACGCGCTCTCGGGTTTCGGCGTTTACCGTGGAATAGTTATTCAATGCCCGGCTGACAGTCGCCTGGCTCAGGCCGAGATGTTCCGCGAGTGATTTCAGGCTGGTCAAGGGAAGGTCCGGTTCTGGAAAGCGCTTTCATAATTTGGCGAAATCATTTCGCCTCGGCAATGGGGAAACCGCTTTGGGCGTTAAAGAGGTGGCTGGCGCGACACGGGGGCTGTTCGATCGGGGGCGCTCCGCATGTGACGACGATCCGTTGGATCGTGCCTCCGGCGGGGATATTTGTCGTCAGAAGAACAGGTTCGGGTCGGCTCGTCTATTAATGTTTGGAAGTTCCGTGGCGAGGGGCTGTTTAGGGATGGAACCTGAATTGTGATCGGGAACCGCATTGACGATGACGTCTTGCCGAGTGTTTATGAAAGCGCTTTCAATATGTCCGATTCCGAGGAGGAAAACATGTCCGGAGCGTCCCTGAGCCGAAATCCTGAGTGGTGGCGCGGTGCGGTGCTCTACCAGATCTATCCGCGCTCCTTTCAGGACAGTACCGGAAGCGGTACTGGCGACCTGCGCGGTATTACCAAGCGGCTGGACCATGTGGCTTCGCTCGGCGTGGATGCAATCTGGCTCTCGCCCTTCTTCACCTCTCCGATGGCGGATATGGGGTATGACGTAGCGGATTATTGCGATGTCGACCCGTCCTTTGGCACGCTGGACGATTTCGATGCGCTGGTAGCGCGGGCGCATGAGTTGGGCCTCAAAGTGATGATCGACCAGGTGCTCTCGCATAGTTCGGACCAGCATGAATGGTTCAAGCAGAGCCGGAGTTCGCGCGACAATGACAAGGCGGATTGGTATGTCTGGGCCGATCCGCTTCCCGATGGTTCGCCGCCCAACAACTGGTTGTCGATCTTTGGCGGCCCGGCCTGGGAGTGGGACGGGGTGCGGGGGCAGTATTACCTGCACAACTTCCTGATCGGGCAGCCGGATCTGAACCTGCACAACCCGGATGTACAGCAGGCGCTTCTGGACTCGGTGCGGTTCTGGCTCGAGCGCGGCGTGGATGGGTTTCGGCTCGATGTCTGCAATTTCTATTTCCACGACCGATCGCTCAGATCGAATCCGCCGCGGCCACAGACGATCGAGCGGAGCCGCTACACGAACCCCTACGGGATGCAACTCCATATCCACGACAAGACACAGCCCGAGAATCTGGAATTCCTTCGCCGCTTCCGGGCGCTGTTGGAGGAATATCCGGATCGCGCCTCGGTCGGCGAGATCGGGGCGGAGGAGCGCTCGCTCGACGTGGTGGCCGAATATACCGAAGGTAAGGACAAGCTCCACATGAGCTATACGTTCGACCTGCTTTCGGATGGCGGCACGCCTGCGGGGATCGCCGCGGCCATCGATAAGTTCGAGGAGGCGGTGAACGATGGCTGGGTGTGCTGGGCACTCTCCAACCACGACGTTCCGCGTCATGTTTCCCGCTGGCTGCGCGACGGTGACGACCGGGCGCGTGTCGCACGGCTGGCCGCCTGCCTGTTGTTGAGCTTGCGGGGGTCCGTCTGCGTCTATCAGGGCGAGGAGCTGGGACTGGAGCAGGTCGACGTGCCTTTTGAACGTTTGCAGGACCCTGAGGGAAAGCGGTTCTGGCCTGCGCACAAGGGGCGCGATGGTTGCCGCACGCCGATGCCTTGGGAAGAAGGAGCGGTTCAGGCCGGCTTCTCAATTGTCGAGCCGTGGTTGCCGCTCGGGCCGGATCATTATGCGCAGGCTGTGGATCGGCAGGGGGCGGCGGACAGCGTGCTCAATCACTACCGGCAAATGCTGGCATTCCGGAAGGCGCATCCTTTCCTGGCAACAGGCGATATTCGCGTCCGGGAAGTGAACGAAGACCTTCTCGCTTTCGAACGCATCGGGGATGAGCGCTTGTTGATGGTCTTCAACATGGGCTGCGAGGCGGTGAGGTTCCAGATTCCCGAGAACGGCACGCTTCTGCAATTGCCCGGATTCTCAGATGTAGCGTCGACTGGTGGGGCTTTGGACTTGCCAGCGCGTTCCGCGGCTTGCATCCGTCTCGGCTGAGGCCGGGTAAGTGCTTGTCAGCATTTGGTCTCTGCCAATTACAGGGAAAGGTGTCTGTTCGTGGGCGCGCGCAAGGCGCGCATGAACGATCCTGTGGATCGTGCCTCCGGCGGAGGTATTTGGGGAAAGATGAAGCAAGAAAACGCACTTTTCTTCTGACGACAAATATCCTCGGGGGAGCGCTCGAGAGAGCGCGGGGGCAACGCCCCCCTCCCACATTTGCCATCAGCTTGAACCTTGGTGGCACAGGGCAGGGTCTTCTGCCGAAGTGATGGAGAACTGACTGTTCTAGCTAGTCTCTCAGATTATGAAGCTCAACCCGCGTCATCCTCGATGAAGGTCTCGACACCATCGACCGGTATTTCGGCATCCTTGAGCCATTGGGACATGTTGGCAATTTTCTCGGTGTCCATTCGGGGGCGTTTCTGGCTACTGCGATGCGACGGCACGGGCCAGGCTAAGTCCGGAACGACGGCCTGGCGTTGGGTAATACTCTGCCTGGAAACATTCAGCACCATCAGATCCTCGGCCAGTGCAACCGGTCCTTTCCATTCGGTACGCAAGTCGTCGAGGACGGGCACGCGCAGGTCTTCGGAGATCATCGTGTGATAGAGCACACCCAGGCGCGGCTGGCAGAGCGTGAACATCTTGCCGGCAGAGCGCGGCGGGCAATGCACGCCGTGGCAGATATTCTGTGCGATCTGGAGCGGCAGGTGGGTCTTTTCGGCATAGTGTTTGGCCGGCAGGAATGCTTCGTGGATGAGCACGTCGGCTCCTTGTGCGTTCTCGACGAGGAACCGGCTTGGCTTGCCGTCGCCGAGAAAGACGAAGGACAGTCCGTTCCAATCGAGCCGATAGCTCACCGGGCCGTCGATGCAGTGGATCGCCGGGAAGGCGCTGATCGAGACGCCGTTTTCCTCGAACACGACATGGCCGTTTACCGCGTAGTCGAACTCTGTGAACTCGGTCTTCCAGCCGTCGCCGGCGGAGACGACATTCCGCCGGCTTTCGATATCCCAAGCCATCAGGGCCTCGAAGGCGCGGCCGAAAGCGGCCGTGCCCAGGCGCTCTTCGTTGCTGGAAGGGCCCCAGACCCGCAGGGGTGTGAAGCGGCCGCGCACCATGCCGAGCCCGTAGAGCGAGGTCAGATCCCCCATGTGATCGACATGCAGATGGGTCAGGAACACCTTGTCCAGCAGCGAATGCGGCACGCCGAGCGCGTTGAGATTGGCCGAGCTGCCGGTGCCCAGATCGAAGATGAACTTGTCGCCGTTGCCAAGCTCGACCAGCCAGCCCGCGGATTTCTGGTCGCGCCGGCAAAAGGGCATGCCGGTGCCGAGCGCGGTGATCCGCATCTCGTCCTCAAGCAGGGGCTCGCCGGGATAGAAGAAGTTCGGATCGCGTTCGCGCATGGAGGATCTCCGGGATGAAAGGCGGCAGACGGGTGATTCCACGGGCGAGCCTAGCAGCCCGTGGGCCATTTGCCCGATAGCGGGTTTGGATCCTGTCGAAACGCGTTGGAGCGGTGGGGCCCGAACGGAGCGAGTGGTTGCGGCATACGCGCCCCTTGGGCGGGTCCGCCTTGCAACGGGAGTATTGAGCGGCGAGTTTCGTCCCAGACCGGGCTGTGTCGGGCCGATCCGTCCCTCCGGGTCGGCAATCCGGAGCGCGTCGAGAAGCCAAATCGAGGAGAAAGCGTCATGCGGTTCCAAGGGAAACGGGTCATCATTACCGGTGCGGGCAAGGGGATCGGGCGAGATCTCGCCCTGCGACTTGCGGGCGAAGGTGCAGAGATCGCCGCCATGGCCCGAACGGCGGCGGACCTCGACAGCTTGAGGGCGGAGATTGGCGGAACTTCTCATGTCGTAGACCTGGGCGACGCCGAGGCCGCTAGAAAGGCTGCGCGAGAGGCCGTGCCTGCCGACCTGCTGGTCAATTGCGCCGGCATGAACATCCCGCAACCCTTCCTGGAGACGACCGTCGAAGCCTTCGACACCGTGAACGCCGTGAACACCCGTTCAGCGCTGATTGTGAGCCAGGAATACGCGAAGGCCCGTATCGCCGCGGGCGGCGGCGGCGCGATCGTTAACGTCTCCTCGATGTCGGCCTTTTATGGATGGGCCGATCACGCTGCCTATTGCGCTTCCAAGGGCGGTATGGACGCGATGAGCCGGGTGATGGCCAACGAGTTGGGGCGGCACGGAATTCGGGTGAACTGCATCAATCCGACGGTCACCATGACCGAGCTTGCCGTCGAATCCTGGAGCGCACCGGAGAAATCCGGGCCGATGCTTGCACGTATCCCGATCGGGCGTTTCGCCGAGACCGAAGACGTCTCGGGCCTGATCGCGTTTCTGCTCAGTGATGATGCGGCGATGATCAATGGGGTTGCGATTCCGATAGATGGCGGCCTTATGGCCTGCTGAGCACAATCAGCTCGTCACATCCCGCGCCGGCCGGCTGGCAAACGCGCCACCTGTCCGGCACTGCCGGACAAGCGAAACACGGCTATTACGGCGGCAAAAAAGGATTAATCTGTCTGGGAATGTCGCACCATCCGTAAAGATGGTGGGCGACCCTGGAATCGAACCAGGCATGGGTCTCCCCGGCGGAGTTACAGTCCGCTGCCGCACCTTGCAGCACGTCGCCCGACGCCGGGCGTACGTAGCCAAGCGGACTACCGGGGTCAACAGAAAAAAGCGAAAATCTTCGCGGCAAAGTTCTGCAAAGGATTGCCTGAGCGGTGACTTTCTGAGGGAGGATGTGCCTGGCGCACGAATTTCGGGAATGGGTAACGGATATGTGCTTGCTGCAGGTGATAATCGTTCGCAATGTGATTGATTTTTGCAAGTGATTTGCATATACAGAGTGCGAACAGGTGGGCGCGTTGAGCCCGAATCCAAAGGAACAGAGATGCAAAGACGAACGCTGCTGGCAGCGATGGGGGCGACTGCGCTTTGCACGACGGTTTTTCCCGGGTCAGCCCGAGCGGCGGGATCGCTGAATGTCGTTGCCACGACCGGCATGATCGCCGATGTGGTTCGCCAGATCGGTGCAGAACTGGTCGAGGTGCGCGGGCTTATGGGCCCCGGGGTCGATCCGCATTCCTATCGTCAGACGCGGACGGATATCGTCGCCATGACCAAGGCGGACCTGGTGCTGTGGCATGGGCTCTACCTTGAGGCGCAGATGGAAGAGTTCTTCCACAAGCTGGAGCGTCGGGGCAACGTGACCGCCGTGGCCGATGCCTTGCCTCGCGAGGTGCTGTTGGGCCACCCGGATTACGACGACAAGTTCGATCCGCACGTCTGGATGGTGCCGGAAATCTGGGAGCTGGTCGTGCCAGTGATCCGGGACGCGTTGACGAAAGCGCTGCCGGAACATGCATCGGCTTTCAACGCCGGGTCGGAGGCTTTCCTGGCCGATCTCGACAAACTTGGCGACTATGCGCGGGTCGTGTTGGCGAGTGTGCCGGAGCAGAGCCGGGTGCTCGTTACCGCGCATGACGCCTTCAGCTATTTCGGTCGCGAGTACGGGTTCGAGGTTCTGGGGATCCAGGGGATCTCGACCGAGTCCGAAGCCGGGCTGAACCGGATCGGCGAACTGGTCGATGTGCTGGTGAACCGCAAGATTGGCGCGGTCTTTGTTGAAAGCTCGGTTTCGGATCGCAATATCCGCGCGCTGATCGAGGGGGCCGCATCGCGTGGCCACGAGGTTCGGATCGGTGGCGAGCTGTTCTCGGACGCGATGGGCGAGACGGGCACCTATGAGGGAAGCTATCTCGGCATGATCGATCACAACATCACGAGTATTGCACGTGCCCTAGGCGGGGACGCCCCGGAACGCGGCATGCTGGGCCGGCTGAGTGCCGGGCTTTGAGGAGAGTGGAATGACACAGTTGGAACTGGCGACGGACCGGGGACATGTCGTGGCGGCGGAAACCCTTGCTGCAAGCCCGCTGGCGATCCGTGGCTTGACGGTCTCCTATGGCGAAAAGCCGGCGGTCTTTTCCATCGACGCGACGGTGCAGGACGGCTCGATGACGGCGATCATCGGCCCCAACGGCGCCGGAAAGTCCACCCTGCTCAAGGCTGCGCTTGGCGTGATCAAGCCGCTCTCGGGAACGGTATCGGTCTATGGCGCGCCGCTGGAAGGCCAGCGCGCGCGCATCGCCTATGTGCCGCAGCGCGCCTCGATCGACTGGGATTTCCCGGCCCGCGTGATCGACGTGGTGCTGATGGGGCTTTACCGCGAGCTCGGCCTTCTGCGCCGGTTGACTGGCGGGCATCGCCAGAAGGCAATGGACTGCTTGGAGCGTGTCGGCATGGCCGATTTCGCCGAGCGTCAGATCGGCCAGCTTTCGGGCGGCCAACAGCAGCGGGTCTTCCTGGCGCGTGCTCTGGCGCAGGACGCCGATCTCTACCTGCTCGACGAGCCCTTCGCCGGCGTCGATGCCGCCACCGAAAAGGCGATCATCGACGTGCTCAAGACGCTCAAGTCGCAGGGCAAGACCGTCATTGCGGTGCATCACGACCTGGCGACGATCACCGAGTATTTCGACCATGTCTTCCTGATCAACGTGCGCAAGGTGGCCGAGGGGCCGGTGGCGACGACCTTTACTGCCGAGAACCTGCAAAAGGCCTATGGCGGCCGTCTGGCCACGGCGCAGATCGAGGAATTGGAGCTAGGCGCGGGATAAAAGGATGCTGTTCGAAGCGCTGGCCCTGCAACTTGGCTACAACGCCACGCTGGTCGCCATTGGCTCGACCCTGCTTGGAATTTCGGCCGGGGTAACGGGCACTTTCCTGTTCCTGCGCAAACGCGCGCTTGTCTCGGATGCGATCAGCCATGCCACGTTGCCGGGCGTCGGCCTTGCGTTTATCGCGATGGTCTTGCTGGGCGGGGACGGGCGCAACCTCGCGGGGCTCATGGCCGGATCGGCACTCTCGGCGTGGATCGGGCTCATTTGTGTTCAATCGCTCACCCGCCGCACGCGTCTTTCCGAAGACGCGGCCATTGGTGCGGTTCTGTCGGTGTTCTTCGGTTTTGGTGTCGTCCTTCTGACGGTCATTCAGACGATGTCCTCGGGCCGGCAGGCGGGGCTCGACGGGCTGCTGCTCGGCTCGACCGCCGGGATGCTGATGCAGGATGCCATGATCATCGCCGGGGGCGGTGCGATAACGTTGGCGCTTGTCCTGCTGCTGCGCCGCGCCATGACGCTGGTGGCTTTCGATCCGCAATATGCCCGTTCCATCGGCATCGATCCCGACCGGGTCGACATGCTGACCATGCTGCTCGTGCTGTCGGTCACCGTGGTCGGGCTCAAAATCGTGGGGTTGATCCTGATTGTGGCGCTACTGATCATCCCGCCTGTCACCGCGCGCTTCTGGACCGAACGCAGCGAGAAAGTGGCGACATATGCCGGCGTGGTGGGCGGTGTGTCCGGCTACGTCGGGGCGGCGATCTCGGCTTCGGCTCCGGCCATGCCGACCGGCCCGATCATCGTACTGAGCTGTTTCGCGCTTTTCCTCGTCTCGCTCTTCCTGGCGCCGGAACGCGGCGTGCTGGCGGCCTATCTGCGCCATCGCAGGTTCCAGGAGAGAGTTCATATCCGGCAGGGACTCCTGTCGCTGGCCCAGCAACAGCCGGTCTATGAGCCCCTGACGATCCGGCTTCTGGCGCGCGAAGGACTCGCCCGGCTGGATGGCGTTCCGACGGAGGCCGGTCGCGCCCGCGCCGCCAAGGCCCTGCTCGACGAGCACCGATGGCAAATCGTCCATGGGATGGCTGATTTCGAGGCGATCTCCAGCCTTTATGACGGGCTGCGGGATATTGAGTCCGTCCTGACTGCCGACCAACTGGCCGAGATCGACGCCCTGATCGGCGGCCCGGCGGAGGTAATGCCATGATGGGTGAGGAGTTCGTCGCACTGAGCCTCGTGCCGATCCTGATCGGCACTTTCACCGCCATCGCTTGCGCGCTTCCGGGAAATTTCCTCGTGCTGCGCAAGCAGGCGCTGATCGGTGACGCGATCAGCCATGTCGTCCTGCCCGGGATTGTCGTGGCCTTCCTGGTGACGGGCACGCTGAGCACCTGGCCGATGATGATCGGGGCTGCCTTTGCCGCCATTATCGCCGTGATCCTGATCGAGGCCATCCGGCGGCTGGGACGGATCGAGACCGGTGCCGCCATGGGCGTCGTCTTCACTTCCATGTTCGCCGGCGGTGTGCTGCTGCTGGAGCGCTCCGACACCTCCACGGTCCATCTTGATGTCGAACATGCCCTGATGGGGAACCTCGAATCGCTGATCTGGCTCGATGCGATGGGTTGGTCCTCGCTGCTCGATCCGGTGGCGCTGGCGGGGCTGCCGCCTGAGCTGCCGCGCATCTTCGTCACCCTGCTGGGCGTGCTGGCCTTCCTCTGGCTGTTCTGGCGTCCGCTCAAGATCTCGACCTTCGACGAAGGCTTTGCACAGGGCGTCGGTATCCGCACCGGTGCCATGGGCATGGCGTTGGTCGTGGTGTCCGCCATCGCGGCGGTCGCCGCCTTCGATGCGGTGGGCTCCATCATCGTGATCGCCATGTTCATCTGCCCGCCCGCCGCGGCTCGGCTGATGACCAACCGGCTGGAGATCCAGGTCGCCTGGTCGGTCGCCTTCGCCGCGCTGTCGGCCGTGCTCGGTTACGTTTTCGCCGGCTACGGTCCGCTCTGGTTCGGTGGGCAGGATGCGGTCTCGGCCGCTGGAATGATCGCCACCATATCAGGTGTTATCCTCGCTCTGGCCGCGCTCTTCGGTCCGTGCAGGTCCCGCACCGGGGCGCCTTCGGGCGTGTAATGCCGCCAATTGCCGGTTAATCCGTCAAAACGGCGCCGGACCCCCGCGCCGAACTTGCCATTTCCGCCATGGACGGGCAGGGGAGGGGCAGAAGGATTGCAGACATGAAGAAACCGACCTGGGTGATCGACAAGGAACGCGCCCGCCGCGCCGCCGCCGCACAGACGATCTGGCTGTTCGGGCTGCATGCGGTCCGCGATGCGCTGGAAAACCCCGCCCGTGAACGGCTGCGCCTCGTGGTGACGCGCAACGCCGCCGACAAGCTGGCCGACGCCATCGCTATCGGCGGGCTTGAGCCCGAGATTGCCGATCCGCGCAAATTCCCGGTGCCGCTCGATCCCGGCTCCGTCCATCAGGGCGCGGCGCTGGAAGTGCGTCCGCTGGATTGGGGTAGCCTGGAGGATCTCTGCGCGCCCGGAAGCGCCTCACCGCGCGTCGTCCTGTTGGACCGCGTGACCGACCCGCATAACGTGGGCGCCATCCTGCGCTCGGCCGAGGTCTTCGGCGCCCGCGCCGTGATCGGTACGCTCCGCCATTCCGCCCCCGAAACCGGCGCACTGGCCAAGACGGCTTCCGGCGCGCTCGAACGCCAACCCTACCTGCGGGTCCGCAACCTTGCCGACAGCATGGTCCAGCTGCGCGAAATGGGCTACCTGCTCATCGGTCTCGATGGCGAAGCTGAGACCGACCTGGTGAAGGCAGCGGAAGAGGCACGGAACATTCCCCTCGGACTCGTGATGGGCGCAGAGGGCCCGGGCTTGCGGGAACGTACCCGCAATACTTGCGATAAACTGGTGAAAATCGACGCTTCCGGCGCTTTTGGCTCTCTCAATGTCTCCAATGCGGCCGCGGTCGCCCTATATGCCACACAAGTAAGGGCTACCGGAGAATAGGATGTACCGAAATACCAAGCTGGCAACCTGCTGCTACTGCGGCCTGCGCGCGGCGCTGGTCCTTGGCGAAGACCGCCATAGCTTGGCCTGTGGTGGTTGCGGTGCGCCCTTGAGCGACCTCAAGATCTTGCCGAGCGGCAAGACGACGAAGACGTCATCCGCGAGCAAAACGGCGTCTTTTGACCCCAGATCGGCAAAGAAAACGAAGTCGAAAAAGCGCTCCAAACCGAAAAAATCGTCGTTTCGAAGAGTGTTCGGTGATATTCTGGACGAGATAGAGGATATCTTTGACTAGGCCGCGCTTCGCGGTGCAGAGGTAGTCAAGTCCTTTTTAAGAGAAAACCGGCCGTGTTCACATTTTTATTACACTCTCTTGGATAATGCGAGATAAAACCTACATGATGGGTATGGGTTGCAGTTTTGGAACAACGCAACCCGCTGCACTGTCCCTCGTTCCGCAACTGGCGCTCGGTACTTCCGGGCGCCTTTTCTTTTGAACGCGATGCGGGCACATCTTGCCGCATGAACCCTATCGACCAACAGATTCGCGAGATCTTCAAACGCAGCCGCGTCATCGCCTGCGTCGGGGCCTCCGCAAACCCGGCCCGCCCTAGCCATTACGTCTCCATGTTTCTCAAGAAATGCGGATACCGCGTGATCCCGGTGAACCCCGGGCTGGCGGGACAGGAGCTGTTTGGCGAAACCGTGGCCGGCAGCCTGTCCGAGATCAAAGCCGAAGTGGACATGATCGACATCTTCCGCCGCTCGGAACAGGTTCCGCCAATCGTGGCGGAGGCGCTGATTCACTTGCCCCGGCTGCGCACGGTCTGGATGCAGATCGGCGTGGCCAATGCCGAAGCCGCCATTATGGCGGGCGAGCGCGGCCTTGATGTCATCGAAAACCGCTGCCCGAAAATCGAGATACCGCGCCTTTTCGGGCCGGACTGGCGCGTCGGCTGAACGTCGCGCGCTACGCGCCCCGGCTGGCCTTCTCGACGATCCCGGACGTGCCCTCGCGCCGCGCAAGCTCCGCTTCGACATCCGCGAGCGAAACATCCCGCGCAGCCAGCATGACCAGCAGGTGATAGAGCACATCCGCGGCTTCCGCGGTGAGCTTCTCCCGGTCGCCCTTCACCGCTTCGATGATTGCCTCCACAGCCTCCTCACCAAATTTCTCGGCACATTTCTCCGGCCCCTTCGCGAACAGCTTCGCTGTCCAGGACGAGTCCGGATCCGAACCCTTTCGGGCGTCTATGGTCTCGGCAAGCCGTTCAATGGCACTCATTTTCAGCCTTCATCTTTCAAGAAGTATCCCGGGGGTCCGGGGGCTGGCCCCCGGTCCCGCAATCTCAGTCCAGCCGAACGGGAATCCCCGCCGCCGCCATATGTTCCTTGGCCTCGCGGATCGTGTAATCCCCGAAATGGAAGATCGAGGCCGCCAGGACCGCGCTCGCTCCGCCCTCGGTCACCCCCTCTACGAGGTGGTCGAGCGTGCCCACGCCGCCCGAGGCAATCACCGGAACGCTCACAGCATCCGATATCGCCCGCGTCAGCGGCAGGTTGAAGCCCGCTCGTGTCCCGTCGCGATCCATCGAGGTCAGCAGAATCTCGCCCGCGCCCTTGGCGACCACGGTTTTGGCGAACTCCACCGCGTCGATCCCCGTCGGGCGCCGCCCGCCATGGGTGAAGATCTCCCACTTGCCGGGGCTCACCGTCTTTGCGTCGATGGCGACAACGATGCACTGGCTGCCGAAACGTTCCGCCGATTGCGCAACGACATCCGGGTTGGCCACGGCGGCAGAGTTGAAACTCACCTTGTCCGCGCCTGCCAGCAGCAGGTTGCGCACATCCTCGGGCGTGCGCACGCCGCCACCGATCGTCAGCGGCATGAAACATTGCTCCGCCGTGCGCGTCGCCAGGTCATACATCGTGCCCCGGTTCTCATGGGTTGCGTTGATGTCGAGGAAACACAACTCGTCGGCGCCGGCCGCGTCATAGGCCTTGGCCGCCTCGACCGGGTCGCCGGCATCGATGAGGTTGACGAAATTCACGCCCTTGACGACGCGGCCTTCCTTGACGTCCAGGCAGGGGATGATGCGGGTCTTGAGCATGGGGTCAGCCTCTGCGTCTGATCAGATGGGCGACAAGTGCCACGATTGCCCAGAGAAGGCCAGAGCCGAGGCTGAAGGGCAGGACCATCAACAGCCCCCAGGCCGCGAAAACACCCATCGAATAGGCGAGCACCCCAATCTCGACACCTGCCACCTGGCAAGGATTGGCAAAGCCTTCTTGGATCACGCAACCCCGCAAATCCGACAGCAGAATCACGCCAACCGCGCAGAACGCCCATATTAGAAACGGCCCGAAGGTGAGGACCGCGAAAACGCGGTTCAAGCGGCAAGGGCGCGCAGTGCCTCGCCCAGATCCAGTGCGCCGTCATAGAGCGCCCGGCCCGAGATCACGCCGGAAATGCCGACAGCATCGCGCAGCGCCTCGATATCCTTGAGCGAGGAAACGCCCCCCGAGGCGATCACCGGAATCGTCGTGGAGCGCGCCAGCGCGGCGGTGGCCTGCACGTTCGGCCCCTGCATGGCGCCGTCCCGGTCTATATCAGTATAGATAATCGCAGCGATGCCGGCGTCTTCCAACTGCCCGGCCAGCTGCGTCACTGTCACTTCCGTTTCCTCGGCCCAGCCACGCGTGGCCACCTTGCCATTTCGCGCGTCCAGCCCGACCGCCACCTTGCCCGGAAACAGCGTGGCGACCTCCCGGACAAGTTCCGGGTTCTCGACGGCAACCGTCCCGAGGATCACCCGTGACACGCCCTTGCCCAGCCACATCTCGATTGTCTCGATATCCCGAATGCCGCCGCCCAGTTGTACCGGCACGTTCACGGCTGCCAGGATCGCCTCGACGGCCGCGGCATTGACGGGCCGGCCAGCGAAAGCGCCATTCAGATCCACCAGGTGCAGCCATTCACAACCGGCCGCGACGAAGCGCCGGGCCTGTGCGGCCGGATCGTCACCAAACACGGTCGCCTTGTCCATATCGCCTTTCAGAAGACGCACGCATTGACCGTCCTTCAGGTCGATGGCGGGATAGAGGATCATGGCTTTGGCCTTTCATTATTGCTCGGGATGTTCTGTGCCACGACACGCGCGCGAATGCAAAGCGACGGAACGTTATTGTTGATCGGTCGAGCCCGGCTGCGACAGTGTGCCCAAAGCTTACCGGGAGGACACGAGATGAAGCTTCTTGCACTGGCGGCGGTCTTCGCTTGCCTCGGCACGATTGGCACTGCCGATCCGATACATGGTGTATGGAAAACCCAGCCGGGTGACGAGGGAAACTACGCACATGTCACGATCGCCGATTGCAGTGGGATGATCTGTGGAACGCTGGGGACGGCTTACGACAGTTCCGGCAATTCGGTTTCTTCCGACAAGGTCGGCAAGCGCATGGTCTGGGACATGAAGGCCGATGGAAACGGCGCCTATTCGGGCGGCAAGATCTGGGCGCCCGACCTTGACAAGACCTACAAGTCCAAGATGACCTTGAACGGCAATGCCCTCAAAGTGTCCGGCTGCGTCGGCCCGATCTGCCGCAGCCAGACCTGGACCCGGGTGAAGTAACCCGAAAAACAACGTTGAACTGAAGGGGCGGCGCTGCCGGCGCTTCCGTGGCCGGCCGAAATCCTGTGGCGGACAACGGGGGCTTCGCCCCCAGTGCACTCGCGAGCACTCCCCCAGGATATTTCGGGAAAGGGGAATAAGGCGCCATCCCCATTCATCTTTCCGGCAAATCTCCCCGCCGGAGGCACGATCTGCAAGATCGTTCAACGCGCGCAAAGCGCACGCCCCCGAATACAAGCAACGTTCAGCAGCCCGAGCGGTTCGGGTCGCGGCCATGGCCGAAGCCGTGGCCGCAGGGTACGTTATTCGAACTCGACCAGCAGGTCCTTGGCGTCCACCTGTTCGCCCGGACGCACATGGACCGCCTTGATCACGGCATCTCGCTCGGCATGGATGCCGGTTTCCATCTTCATCGCCTCGATGGTCACCATCAGGTCACCTGTCGAGACTTTCTGCCCCGGCTGAACGCCGACCGAGGCGATCGAGCCCGGCATCGGCGCGCCGACATGGCTGGCATTGCCCACTTCTGCCTTCGGGCGCACCGCCACCGCGCCCTGGCTCTTGCGGTCGGGTACCCGGATGACGCGCGGTTCGCCGTTGAGTTCGAAGAAGACCTTCACCAGACCTTCCTCGTTGGTCTCGGAGACCGCCTGCATGCGGATTTCCAGCGTCTTGGCCTTCTCGATAGCGGGCGTGATCTGCTCGCTCGGCACCATTCCGTAGAAGAAGCTGTGGGTCGGCAGGACGCGGACGGGGCCGTATTCCTCGTTGCGCGCGCGATACTGGCTGAAGACCTTCGGATACATCAGGTAGCCGTTGAGATCCTCGTCATCGGGATCGTAGTCGAAGCTCGCCTTCATCTCCGCGCGCACCTTTTCGAGATCGATCGGGGCAAGGTTCTTGCCCGGACGCTCCGTGGAGGGGGCTTCGCCCTTGAGGATCTTCTTTTGCAGGGCCGCGGGCCAGCCGCCCGGGGGTTGACCGAGCGCGCCGCGCATCATGTCGATCACCGAGTCCGGGAAGGAGACGTCCCGCTCCGGATTTTCGACATCGGCGCGGGTGAGGCCCTGGGAGACCATCATCAGCGCCATATCGCCCACCACCTTGGAAGACGGTGTGACCTTCACGATGTCGCCGAACATCTGGTTCACCTCGGCATACATGTGGGCCACCTCGTGCCAGCGTTCGTCCAGACCCATCGAGCGGGCCTGCGCCTTGAGATTGGTGAACTGTCCGCCCGGCATCTCATGCAGGTAGACTTCGGAGGCGGGCGCCTGCATGCCGCTCTCGAAGGCGACGTAATGGCCACGCACGGCTTCGAAGTAGTTGGATATCCGGCGGATTTCCTCGATATCGAGCCCCGTGTCACGATCGGTATGAGCCAGCGCCTCGACCACGGTGCCGAGCGTGGCCTGCGAGGTGTTGCCGGAGAAAGCGTCCATCGCGCAGTCGACCGCGTCCACGCCCGCCTCGGAAGCGGCCAGGATCGTGGCGCAGGCAATGCCGGCGGTGTCATGGGTGTGGAAATGGATCGGCAGGCCGACCTCTTCCTTCAGCGCCTTGATCAGCACCCGCGCGGCGGCGGGCTTCAAGAGGCCTGCCATGTCCTTCAGCCCGAGAATATGCGCGCCGGCGGCCTTCAGGTCCTTGGCCGTGGCGACATAGTAGTTCAGGTCATACTTGGCCCGGTCTGGGTTCAGAATATCGCCCGTGTAGCAGACGGTGCCCTCGCAGACCTTGTTGTTCTCGACCACCGCATCCATCGCGACGCGCATGTTCTCGACCCAGTTGAGGCTGTCGAAGACGCGGAAGACGTCGATGCCGGTCTCGGCGGCCTGTTTCACGAAGGCCTGCACCACGTTGTCGGGATAGTTGGTGTAGCCCACGCCGTTGGCCCCGCGCAGCAGCATCTGGGTCATCAGGTTGGGCATGGCAGCGCGCAGGTCGCGCAGACGTTGCCAGGGGCATTCCTGCAGGAAACGATAGGCGACGTCGAAGGTCGCGCCGCCCCAGCATTCCACCGAGAAGAGCTGCGGCAGGTTTGCCGAATAGGCGGGCGCAACGTTGATCATGTCGATGGAGCGCATCCGGGTGGCCAGGAGCGACTGGTGGCCGTCCCGCATGGTGGTGTCGGTGATCAGCAGCTGTTTCTGGTCCGCCATCCAGTCGGCGACGGCCTGGGGGCCGAAATCCTCAAGGATGTTGCGCGTGCCGGGCTTCGGATTGTGTGTCAGCAGCGGCGGAACCACGGGCTGGCGAATATCGGCGGGTGGCTTGGGCCGGCCCGCAACGTCCGGGTGTCCGTTCACAGTGATATCGGCGATGTAGCGCAAGAGCTTCGTCGCGCGGTCCTTGCGTCGCGGGAAGTGGAACAGCTCCGGCGTCTCGTCGATGAACTTGGTGTGGTATTCGTTGTTGAGGAACATCGGATGCGCGAGCAGGTTCTCGACGAAGGCGATGTTGGTGGCAACGCCACGGATGCGGAACTCACGCAGCGCGCGGTCCATCCGGGCGATCGCATCCTCGGGCGTCGGCGCCCAGACGGTGACTTTTTCCAGCAGCGAGTCGTAATAGCGGGTGATCACCGCGCCTGTATAGGCCGTGCCGCCGTCGAGCCGGACGCCCATCCCGGTGGCACCGCGATAGCCAGTGATGCGGCCGTAATCGGGGATGAAATTGTTGCGCGGGTCCTCGGTGGTGATCCGGCACTGCATGGCGTGGCCGTCGAGTTTCACGTCATACTGGCTCGCAACGCCAGTCGCCTCGATCAGGCTCTTGCCCTCGGTCACGAGGATCTGGGCGCGGACGATGTCGATCCCGGTGACTTCCTCGGTGACGGTGTGTTCCACCTGCACGCGCGGGTTCACCTCGATGAAGTAGAACTCGCCCGAATCCATATCCATCAGGAACTCGACGGTACCGGCGCATTGGTAGTGCACATGCTCGCAGATGCGCTTGCCGAGCGCGCAGATCTTCTCGCGCTGTGCGGAGGAGAGATACGGCGCGGGTGCGCGTTCCACGACCTTCTGGTTGCGGCGCTGCACGGAGCAGTCGCGCTCGTAGAGGTGATAGATCTTGCCATGCTGGTCGCCGATGATCTGCACCTCGACATGCCGGGCGCGGGTGATCATCTTCTCGAGGAACCCTTCGCCATTGCCGAAGGCCGCCTCGGCCTCGCGCCGGCCTTCGAGCACCTTTTCGACCAGCTCCTTTTCGCTCATGATCGGGCGCATGCCGCGCCCGCCGCCGCCCCAGGAGGCCTTGAGCATCAGCGGGTAGCCGATCTCGGCGGCCTCTTTCTTGACCGCTTCCATGTCATCGCCCAGCACGCCGGTGGCCGGAATGACCGGCACCCCGGCCTCGACGGCGATCTTGCGCGCGCTGGCCTTGTCGCCGAGCTGGCGCATGGTTTCGGCCTTGGGCCCAATGAAGGCGATGCCGTTGGCGGTGCAGGCATCGACGAAATCGGGGTTCTCGGAAAGCAGCCCATAACCGGGATGAATCGCGTCGGCGCCACATTCCTTAGCGACCCGAATGATCTCGTCGATCGACAGATAGGCCTGGACCGGGCCGAGACCTTCGCCGATGGAATATGCTTCGTCGGCCTTGAACCGGTGCAGGGAAAGCTTGTCTTCCTCGGCATAGACGGCAACGGTGCGTTTGCGCAGTTCAGAGGCTGCACGCATGACGCGAATGGCAATCTCGCCGCGGTTGGCGACAAGGATCTTGTTGAATTCGGGCATGGCGGGCCTCCCTTTGCAGTTGCAGCATAGGTGTAAGTCGGTTCGGGTTTACATGGCAATAACGTATAAATCGGTATGGCGTCATCTTTAAAAAAATCGATGATAATAATAATAATTCAAAAAAATAGATTATATTGCGTTGGTGCCGGTGTTTGGTTGTAACGAAGAGCGGCGGAACACATGGCGAACACAGGTTTTCCTTGTCCGCCGTGCAGGGTAAGGTGTGGGCATGAGCAGTTACGATGACGAAGAGGCCTTCGCGGCCGCAGTTCCGCTTTCGCAGCGCGCCATGGCGGCGCGCTCGATGCCCTATCTCGATGAGCTGAACCCGGCGCAGCGGGACGCTGTCGAAACGCTGAATGGGCCGGTGCTGATGCTGGCCGGTGCCGGGACCGGCAAGACCAAGGCGCTGACGGCGCGAATTGCGCATTTGCTCAATACCGGGTCTGCGCGGCCGAACGAGATTCTCGCGGTGACATTCACCAACAAGGCCGCGCGGGAAATGAAGGAGCGGGTGGCGCGGCTTCTGGGCGAATCTGTCGAGGGAATGCCGTGGCTTGGCACCTTCCACGCGATCTGTGTGAAGCTGTTGCGGCGGCATGCCGAACTGGTTGGCTTGAAGTCGAATTTCACCATTCTCGATACCGATGACCAGCAACGCCTGCTCAAGCAGTTGATCGTGGCCGCCGGGATCGACGAGAAACGCTGGCCGCCACGCCACCTGGCGCAGGTGATCGAAAATTGGAAGAACCGGGCCTGGACGCCGGACACGGTGCCGTCTGCAGAGTCGGGCGCCTTCGACCGCAAGGGGGTGGCGCTTTACGCCCAGTACCAGGAGCGGCTTCGGACACTCAACGCCGTGGATTTCGGCGACCTGCTGCTGCATGTGGTGACGGTCTTTCAGCGCCACGAGGACGTGCTCGCCCAGTATCAACGCTGGTTCCGCTACATTCTGGTCGACGAGTACCAGGACACCAACGTGGCCCAGTACCTTTGGCTGCGTCTTCTGGCCGGCGGGCACAAGAATATCTGCTGCGTGGGCGATGACGACCAGTCGATCTACGGTTGGCGGGGCGCCGAAGTGGGCAATATCCTGCGGTTCGAAAAGGATTTTCCGGGCGCCGTCGTGGTGCGGCTGGAACAGAACTACCGCTCCACCGCCCATATCCTGGCCGCTGCCTCCGGTGTGATCGAGGCCAACAAGGGCCGGCTTGGCAAGACGCTCTGGACGGCGGCCGAGGGCGGCGAAAAGGTTCGCCTCATTGGCCATTGGGACGGCGAGGAAGAGGCGCGTTGGATCGGCGAAGAGCTGGAGGCGATGGGGCCGGGCACGCGTGGCCAGCGGCCGATTGGTCTCGATGAATGCGCGATTCTGGTTCGTGCCTCGCACCAGATGCGGGCCTTCGAGGATCGTTTCCTGACCATCGGTCTGCCCTATCGCGTCATCGGGGGGCCGCGTTTCTACGAGCGGATGGAGATCCGCGATGCGATGGCCTATTTCCGGCTCGCGGTGAGTCTCGAGGACGATCTCGCCTTCGAGCGTATCGTGAACACGCCCAAGCGCGGTCTTGGCGACAAGGCTCAGCAGAAAATCCAGGTGGCGGCGCGCGCTAACGGGGTGTCGTTGGTGGACGGCGCGAAGATCCTGTTGGCTGCCAAGGGGCTGACTGGCAAGGGCGCGAAAGCGCTGGCCGAATTGTTGAGCGGGCTGGAGCGTTGGCATCGCGCCGCCGTCGGCACCGCGCCGCCTTTGCCAGACGATGACGATGTGCTCGATGACGGGCTCTTCGTGGCAAGCGCGCCGGGCGCGGGGCCGCGCGTGTCGCATATCGAACTGGCCGAGACGATTCTCGAGGAATCCGGCTACACGGCGCATTGGCAGAACGAAAGGACACCTGAAGCGCCTGGGCGGTTGGAAAACCTCAAGGAGCTGGTCAAGGCGCTGGAAAATTTCGACAATCTTCAGGGTTTCCTAGAGCATGTCGCGTTGATCATGGACAACGAGACCGAGGATTCCGAGGCCAAGGTCACGCTGATGACGCTGCACGCGGCCAAGGGGCTGGAATTTCCGGCCGTCTTCCTGCCGGGCTGGGAGGACGGGTTGTTCCCCAGCCAGCGGGCGATGGACGAGACCGGGCTCAAGGGGCTGGAGGAGGAACGGCGGCTGGCCTATGTCGGCATCACGCGTGCCGAGGAACTCTGCACGATTTCCTTCGCCGCCAATCGCCGGATCTATGGCCAGTGGCAGTCGGCGCTACCCTCGCGTTTCATTGATGAATTGCCCGAAGCGCATGTCGATGTGCTGACCCCGCCGGGGCTCTATGGCGGCGGCTACGGTGCTGCGGCCACGGCCCAGCCCGCGCGCTCGGACCTGCACGAGAAGGCATCGCGGGCCGATGTCTACAATTCGCCTGGCTGGAAACGGATGCAGGCCCGCAGCCAGACGCGCCCGACGGGGCAGCCGCGCGAAACCCGCAACATCACGATCGACCTGGAGGCCGTCTCGGCCTTTGGCTTGGGAGACAGGGTGTTCCACACGAAATTCGGCTATGGCGCGGTCACGGCGATCGAGGGCGACAAGCTTGACATCGCCTTCGACAAGGCCGGGGTGAAGAAAGTTGTCGCGAAATTCGTCGTTCCGGCGGCCTCAGCCGATGATGTGCCCTTTTGACCTGCGACATTTTGTGTGTAATTAGGGGTCCGGATAAAGTTTTCCCTGTTCGCCGAGTCGCGGAGTGAGCGCATGAGAATACTGGTTGTCGAGGACGATCCTAACCTGGGGGCCCTGTGGGGCGATGTCCTCGAGCGAGCCGGTCATGCGATGCTGCTGGTCGATACCGAGGCAGAGGCGCTCAAGTTGCTCCAGAGCACGGCCTATGACCTGGTTGTGCTGGACCTGTGCATGAATGGCTCACAAGCGCTTGGGGTTGCGACCTTGGCCACCTATCGCAACCCGCTGTGCAAAGTGGTGGTCGTGAGCGGTTCGGCGGAGTATTCCCGCAAGACACTGTTTGCCATGTCGCCCGCCGTTGCGGCGGCGATACGGAAACCCGTGGACATCGAGGATCTTGTCGAAGTCTGCAACGCGGTTCAGAGCAACGAGCGCCGCGCGCCTGTTCCATGTCTTGAAAGCGGCTGCGCCGAGTTCCGGCAGTAAACCGCAATCCGATACGGTTGCCCGCGTTACCAAAGGGCCGTTTCGAGCGTTTTCCCAAAAGAAACCCGATGTCTCTCGGGGGATCTTTCCGGAAGAAAGGTCTTTCGCCGCTTACGCAGCCATCGCGGCGGCTTGCCTTGCGATGTCACGCACCATCAGGCTGCTCAGCCCGATATCGGCCAGTTCCTTGTCATTCATCGCGCTCAACTCGTTGAACGTGCGGCGATAGGCTTCGCGGCGGATGCGAACGATTCTGTAGGCTTCGACCATTGCCGAAAACCAGGCTGGGGTGAAGCCACCAGCAACACGGGGCGTTTCGGACACATATGCCATTTCAGGCTCCTTGGGGAATAGTCGGCAACTTGCCGATCGGGTGTCAGGAGCGCTGCATTTCGAGCTTCGCGCTCCGAGGGGAGGATTCACGGGAATGTCCCGTTGTCGTCTCGTCTTTTCACCGGCGGCACGAGGGAGGAGATACGTGCCGCCGCCTGACCGGATCTGCCCAGGGAGGAGGAGGGGCCATCCGATTTCGGTTCACGCCAGATCAGGCGCCGTAGGCGGCCTCGCGAGCGAGGCTCTTGATCATGGAGCGGCTCAGGCCCAGGTCGGCCAGCGCACGGTCCGAGAGGCTGGACAGTTCACAGTAGGTCTGGCGATAGATCTTGCGCTTCTGCAGGTTCACGCGAAGGGCTTCGATCGGGGCAGAGAACCAGCTGGTGGTGCTGTTGGCGGTATAGGTCGTTTCCATTTTCAATCCTTTACTCAGTGCCGCTATCGGCATTTGTCTCATCGCGCTGTTCTAATTGTTAGCGCTATCTTCACTGACTAAGATACGTCGAATTGCTGCGGTTTAAACGCTTGTTTGGGCAATGCTACCATGCAGCATTTGCAATCTGATTTTCATCGGAGGTTCATTTTTCGGCACAAAAGCGGGCGCAAAAAAAGAAATGGCGACGACACCAGGGAGGAGGAGGGTGTCGTCGCCATTTTAATCTACGGTCTTGAGGGAGGAGATAAACCGTAGTCTGGTAAAACTCAGGATTTAAGTGCGGCCTCGCGTGCGATTCCGCGGAACATTGCGCGGCTCAGGCCGAGGTCGGCAAGTTCGCGATCATCGAGCGTGTTCAACTCGTCCATGGTCCGGCGATAGGCGCGGAACTGGCGCAGCTTGGTCAGCCCACCATCGACCATCGCAGAAAACCAGGATGCGTTGACGCCGGTTTCAATACGGGAGGTGTTGGCAGCGATTTCCATTTTCATCTTCCTTCGGATTGTTCGGAACCATTCCGAACCGGGTTTGAGGCGTCCAATCAGTCATTGTTAGCGCTCTCTTGAGCCTCAATTTAGTGAAATGGCGGATTTGGACAATCCGAAGAATGGTCAAAGCCGCTATGCAGTTTTTGCCGTGAGCTATGATGTTAGCGTTAAGCGCTGCTTCGCGCAGGTTAAGCGCAGCTTTCCAATTCGGCTTTGTGCGGTGGAAAATAAAAAAAATGGCGGCGACACCAGGGAGGAGGAGGTGTCGCCGCCGGAATGCAGAAAACCCAGGGAGGAGGACGGGTTTTCTGTAACCATGTGCCGCGCTTTCGCGCGTGCCGGACGAACCGGCTGGAATTAGGTGCGGCGACACCAGGGAGGAGGAAGGTGTCGCCGCGGAACCGAAAGACCCAGGGAGGAGGACGGATCTTCGGAACTCTATGTCGCTGCGCCTCTCAGGCGCGTCGGGCTCGCCCGACCGTGTAAGTTGCGGTGACACCAGGGAGGAGGAGGGTGCCGCCGCCGAAACCATGACCCAGGGAGGAGGAGGGGCTTCCGGTTCCGTATCTCAGCCCTTTCGGGCGGTATCTTGTGGCGGCAACACCAGGGAGGAGGAGGGTGTTGCCGCCGTATCAGAAAACTCAGGGAGGAGGACGGGTTTCTGAAACTCTATCTCGTTACGCCGCTTTCGCAGCCTGCCATGCCAGCGGCCGGATCATGTCCCGGCTGAGGCCCAGCTTGTTCAGTTCCGCATCGGTCAGCGCCGACAGTTCACTCCGGGTTTGGCGGAACTTCCGCGCTTTCCCGAGCCATCCGGTCGCACCGCGCAGTGCGGTGGAGAAACGATTGCCAGATGTGCGGCTGCGCATGACTTGTGCATTCCTTGCCGTTGCCATCTACTCGCTCCTTGCGGGTCCAGCCGCTTGTCTCACCATCCTACTCGAAGCAGGTTTCGTTCGTGTTAGCGCCTGACTTGCGTTCCGTTAGCGCCCTCGTTGAACTTCAAAATAAGGATGGAAACCGTTTGCGCAATCACCGGCAGCCTCAATGCCGCTATGCAGCATTTGCATATGTAGCCCTGACCTTTTAGGGGGCAGATCGCTGCTTTTTTGGGCGAGGCGCGGACGTGACTTGCGCTCGGCAGTGGGGAGATTAGGTGTAACGGTAGGATTTTCGGAAGGTCGGACAGGAAAATGGCTCTAACCCGTGAAGAAGTTGTCAAGGCGCTGAAGGGCGTATCTCTGGAAGATGGTGGCGATTTGGTCTCACGCGACCTCGTGCGTGCGCTCTCTGTCGATTCGAGTGGGAGGGTCAGCTTCGTCATCGAGGCCGAATCCGACCAAATGGCGCGGGCGATGGAGCCGGTTCGGCAGGCCGCCGAGGGTGTCGTGGCCAAGCTCAACGACGTGACATCGGTTTCCGCAGTGCTGACAGCACATTCTGCTCCCCCGGCTGGTGCAGCGCCGGCTGGTTCGCCGCCGAACCTGAAGGTGGGCCGGCATCCCACGGCGCAGCCCGCCGGACCGCAGGACGTTCCGGGCATCGCGGGTATTCTTCTTGTCGGTTCTGGCAAGGGGGGCGTCGGCAAGTCCACGGTTTCGGCGAACCTCGCGGTGGCGCTTGCGCGGCAGGGGCGGCGTGTCGGGCTTCTAGATGCGGATATATATGGTCCGTCTCAGCCGCGGATGATGGGGGCAAGCGGCCGGCCGGCCTCGCCGGATGGCAAAACCATCGTGCCACTGAAGGCGCATGGCGTCACGCTCATGTCCATGGGCTCGCTTCTAAAGGAGGCCGAGGCAGTGATCTGGCGTGGCCCGATGCTCATGGGCGCGCTTCAGCAGATGATGGGGGATGTCGCCTGGGGCGAGCTTGATGTGCTGATCATCGACCTGCCGCCGGGAACCGGCGACGTCCAGCTCACCCTCGGCCAGAAATACCGGACCAGCGGCGCGATCGTCGTCTCGACGCCCCAGGATGTCGCCCTGCTCGATGCGCGCCGCGCGATCGACATGTTCACCAAGCTCAAGGTGCCGATCCTCGGTCTGATCGAGAACATGTCTACTTATATATGTCCTAGCTGCGGACATGAGGCGCATCTGTTCGGTCATGGTGGCGTGGCTGCCGAGGCGCAGGCGATGGATGTGCCCTTCCTCGGGGCACTTCCGCTGGAGCTGGAAACCCGGATCGCGGGCGATTCCGGGGCGCCGGTCGCCTTGGGCGAGGGCCCTGCGGCCGAAGCCTATGCCGCTCTGGCGGCGCGACTCGTCGGCGGCGGCATGGCCTGATCCAGCCCGCATTCGTTGAAAATCAGAACGGGAGGGGGCAACCCCTCCCGTTTTGCGTTTGTCGATGGGAAATCGTGACACCGACCTGTCCCAGGGTTGCGACATGACGAATCGCACTGCCTTGTGCGGCTTGATTCGTATGGGAAATCATGGTCCGAGACGGGATGGACGCGAAAAAACGGGCCGAATTCATGATTTCGGGAGAATTTTCGAGATTTTTTTGTTAACGGCGGTTTGGCATATCTTGTGTCTGAAAGGTCATAAATCGCTATTTGTGCCAAATATGACGTGTTCTTCTGTCCTCTCTAAGCCCCGATTTTCTTCAGGTGGGTGTGTGTGGGGCAAAGTGGGTTGATTTCCATTAAGGTGGGCGGCATAGTGAATTCACACGATGAGGACGGGCAGACAAAAAGGGGCGACAGACCCCGGAACTTCCCAAAGTCAGGTTTCATACAGGCACCCGCTTTTCATCGAAAAAAAGAGATCCGACGCGTGAGCGAGCAGACATCCCCCCAGGTGGCACGCGCGATCGGACGCACCCAGCGATGGGACGAGGGCGGCAGATCAGACAGTGGCAGCAGTCTGATCTGCCGTTTTCGTTAACGGGACGAGAACGAGAGGCAGCAAGGAGCGCTCAAAGTGGCGCGTGTATTCAGAGGTCAGGGCCGTAACAAGGTCGACGCGAAGGGCAGGGTTTCGGTACCCGCCCCGTTTCGTCGTGTTCTGGAAGCCTGTGACCCTGAGTGGAAAGATGGCCTGCAGCCGAACCTCGTCGTGCATTACGGCACCTCCCGCAAGAAATTCCTCGAAGTCTACACGATGGAGGCCGCGGCCGAAGTCGATGCCAAGATCAGCGCCCTCACGCGCGGCTCCAAGGAGCGGCGCATGATGGAAGCCTATTTCAACGCGCAGTCGCACCCGGCGACCGTGGATGACAACGGGCGCCTGCTGTTGCCGCAGAACATTCGCGACATGATCGGGCTGGAAGGGGAAGCGCTTTTCGTCGCCTCCCACGACACGTTCCATATCTGGAACCCGGAGACCTATGATCAGGAAGTCGCCCCGCAGACCGAAGCGATGCTGGACGAACTGCCCGACGATGTCGATCCGCTGACGCTCCTGGAGGGAGGAGGTCTCTGAGCCATGGTTGGTGCTGCCCCTCCGGACAATCCCAATTCGCCGCATGTCTCCGTTTTGATCGATCCGTTGATCAAGGCGGTTTCGCCCGTTTCCGGCACCTGGCTGGACGGCACCTTTGGCGCGGGCGGCTACACGCGGCGCCTGTTCGAGGCGGGGGCCGGGAAAGTGATCGGTGTGGATCGCGACCCGAGCGCGCTCGCGCTGGCCGCGCCCTTGCTGGAGGAATATGGCGACCGGCTGAAACTGGTTCAGGGCAAGTTCTCCGAGCTGGACCAGCATGCCGGGGAGCCGCTCGACGGGATCGTGCTCGATCTCGGCGTGTCTTCGATGCAGCTCGATCAGGCCGAACGCGGGTTTTCCTTCTTGCGCGAGGGGCCGCTGGACATGCGGATGAGCGATCAGGGGCCGTCGGCTGCCGACCTGGTCAACTCTGCCAGCGCGGACGAACTTGCCGACATTCTCTATCACTATGGCGAGGAGCGTGCCTCGCGTCGCATCGCGCGAGCGATTGTCGCCGTGCGGCCGTTCGAGAACACGTTGCAACTGGCAGAGGCCGTCGCCTCCTGCCTTCCGCGCCCGCGTCCGGGGCAGATCCACCCGGCCACCCGTTCCTTCCAGGCGATCCGCATTGCCGTGAATGACGAGTTTGGAGAGCTTATCGCGGGTCTTCAGGCCGCCGAGCGGGCGCTTAAGCCCGGCGGCAAGCTCGCGGTCGTGACCTTCCACTCGCTGGAGGATCGCGTGGTAAAGCGTTTCCTGCAGGCACGTTCCGGCAGCATGGCCCGCACGAACCGCTATGCGCCCGAGGCCGAGGAGCAGGTGGCGCAGTTCAAGCTGATTTCGCGCAAGGCCATCGGGCCGAGTGACGAGGAGATTGCCGCCAACCCGCGTGCGCGCTCCGCCAAGCTGCGCGCCGCGATCCGGACGGATGCTCCCATTACCCCTCTCGACCGCACCGCCATGGGCCTGCCGGGCCCCAAGGATTGGTGGAAGGAGACGCCATGAAGACGTTTTTCTACCTGATGTCCGCGCTTTTCGTCATGGGGTTGGCCTTCTGGGCCTACCAGGAAAACTACCAGACCCAGGCCGCGCTGAAGCAATCGGCCGAGCTCAAAGGTGAAATCGGCGATCTTCGTCAGGAACTGGCGGTGCTGGAAGCCGAATGGGCCTATCTGAACCGGCCCGGGCGATTGGCCGAGCTGGCCGAGATCAATTTCGACACGCTGGGCCTTCTGCCGCTGATGCCGGAGCAATTCGGCTCGCTGGAACAGGTGGCCTTCCCACCGCTGCCCATGCTCGCCATTTCGGATCCGATCGAGGTGCGCGGCCATATCGCCGTTGGAGGACAGTTCCCATGATCCGCACCCCGCTGCGACCGCTCGCCCGCGTCCTGTCGGCGCGCGAAAAGGGCGAGAACCCCGAGGCTATCGAGCAAGAGAACCTTCGCCAGCGCCACGAGGTCATGCGCGACCGGGCGCGCCATCGGGCCGAAGGGCGGCTGTTCCTGCTCGCGCTGTGTTTCTTCTGTGCCTATGCGGTGATCGGAATGCGCATGGGGAGCCTCGCGGCTTCCGAGCCCTCCGAGCCGCGCGCCGCCGCGACCGGTTCCGATATCGTCGCGCAGCGCGCGAACATCGTCGACCGCAACGGGCGTATCCTGGCCACGAACCTGTCCACCCATTCGCTTTATGCCCAGATGCGCGACATGGTGGAGCCGGAGCGCGCCGCGCGTGAACTGGCCACGATTTTCCCCGATCTCGATGCGGACAAGCTCTATGCGGACTTCACCGGCAAGAAGAAATTCCTCTGGATCAAGAAGAAGCTGAGCCCCGAGCAGATGCAGGCCGTGCATGATATCGGCGAACCGGGGTTGCTGTTCGGTCCGCGCGAAATGCGGCTCTATCCCAATGGCAAGCTGGCCGCCCACGTTCTGGGCGGCGCGAGCTTTGGCCGCGAGGGCGTGCATTCGGCCGAGGTGGTCGGCGTGGCAGGCGTCGAGAAGGAGTTCGACACCTGGCTGCGGGACCCGGCCAATAACGGCGCGCCGCTGGAATTGTCGCTGGATCTGACGGTACAGGCCGCCTCGCGCGAGATCCTCGAAGGCGGCATGCGGCTGATGAATGCCAAGGGCGCCAGTTCCGTGCTGATGGATGTGAAGACCGGCGAGATCCTGTCGCTGGTTTCCCTTCCCGATTTCGATCCCAACGACCGTCCCCGCCCTCTTGCCAAGGGCGATGCCGGCGACAGCCCGCTGTTCAACCGCGCTGTGCAGGGCGTCTATGAGCTTGGATCGGTGTTCAAGATCTTCACTGCCGCGCAGGCGATGGATCTGGGTCTGGTCAATCCCGACACGATGATCGAAGCCAATGCGCCGATGAAATGGGGCAAGTTCAAGATCAAGGAATTCCGCAACAAGTCCTACGGCACCATTTCGGTCACCGACGTGATCGTGAATTCCTCCAATGTGGGCACTGCCAAGCTGGCGCTTGCCATCGGTTCGGAGCGGCAGCAGGCATTCCTCGATTCGCTCGGCTTCCTGCAACCGACGCCACTGGAATTGGTCGAAGCGCCCACCGGCAAGCCGCTTGTGCCGCCGCGCTGGACCGAGATTTCGACCATCACGATCTCTTATGGGCATGGGCTCAGCTCCTCGCCGGTGCATCTGGCCGCCGGCTATGCGTCGCTGTTGAACGGCGGTCGGCGGGTGCAGCCGACATTGCTGCGGCAGGACAAGCCACAGAATGGCGAGCGGATCCTTTCCGAAGAGGCCTCCAAGGCCGCGGGCAGCATGCTGCGGCAGGTGGTGACACGCGGCACGGCGAGCTTTGGCGAGGTTCCCGGCTATGCCGTGGGCGGCAAGACCGGCACCGCCGACAAACCCAAGCCCAAGGGCGGCTATTACGACGACAAGGTGATCGCGACCTTTGCCTCGGTCTTTCCCGCACATGATCCCAAATATGTCCTGATCGTCACGCTGGACGAACCGGTGGAGACCTCCGGTACCACGCCGCGCCGCACTGCCGGTTGGACGGCGGTTCCGGTCGCCGCCGAAATGATCCGGCGCGCCGCACCGCTGTTGGGACTGCGCCCCGAGGCCGAACCTGCCCCGGAGGCTGAGGTCGTCCGCGTCGCGCAGCATTGAGCGGTGGACCCCGCTTCTAAAACGGAGGAAAAGGGGCCCCAACATGGCGGGGCAGGTGTCCCCCGCGGCAACAAGGGGTGGGCAGGAATGAGCGAGATTGCGACGAAATCCCTGGCCGAGCTGGGGCTCACCGCGCAGGGCGGAGCGGAGGCGCGGATCACCGGGCTCGCCGTCGATAGTCGCGAGGTGACCCAAGGGGCGTTGTTCGCGGCGCTGCCGGGCACGCGCGTTCATGGCGGCGAGTTCATTCAATATGCGCTGCGGCAGGGGGCGGGTGCGATCCTGACCGATGCCGAGGGTGCGCGCATTGCCGAGGCCGAGTTGGCCGCCAACCCGGTCGCTGTTGTGGTGGTCGAGGATCCGCGCGCTGCGCTGGCGGGCGCTGCTGCGCTCTGGTTTGCCGCCCAGCCCGAGGTGATGGTCGCCGTGACCGGCACCAATGGCAAAACCTCGGTCGCCAGTTTCACCCGCCAGATCTGGAGCAATCTCGGCCTCGCGGCTGTCAATCTCGGCACTACCGGCGTCGAGGGCGCCTGGGAGGCGCCGCTGCGCCACACAACCCCCGAGCCGATCACGCTGCATCGCGCGCTGGCCGAGGCCGCCGCGAACGGGGTGACCCATGCCGCGATGGAAGCCTCCTCGCACGGGCTGGCACAGAAACGGCTCGACGGGGTGCGGCTGGCTGCGGCGGGCTTCACCAACCTCACGCAGGACCATCTCGATTATCACGCGGATTTCGAAGAATATTTCGCCGCCAAGGCAGGGCTCTTCAACCGCGTGATGGGCGATGACGGCATCGCCGTGATCCAGATGGACAGCGCCTATGGCGCGCGCATGGCCGGGGTGGCTGAATCCGTCGGGCAGGAGGTCATCCGGGTCGGGCGCGGCGAAGGGAACCATCTGCGTATCTTCGGGCTGCGTTTCGACAGCACCGGGCAGGATCTGCGTTTCGCCTGGAATGGTGCCGTCCAGCAGGTGCGGTTGAAACTGATTGGCGGGTTCCAGTCCGAAAATGTGATGATCGCCGCCGGGCTGGCCATTGCTGCCGGGAGCGATCCGGCGGATGTGTTCGGCGTGCTGCCGCAGCTTGTCGGGGTGCGTGGCCGGATGGAGCTTGCCGCCACGCGGGATAACGGCGCACCGGTTTTCGTCGATTACGCCCACACGCCCGATGCGCTCTCTACCGCGCTCAAGGCGCTGCGCCCGCACGTGATGGGGCGCATCGTCTGTGTATTTGGCGCTGGCGGCGACCGGGATACCGGCAAGCGCATCCTGATGGGGCAGGCCGTGGCCGAGAATGCCGATGTCGCCATCGTGACCGACGACAATCCCCGTTCCGAAGATCCGGCGGACATTCGGGCGATGGTCAAGGCGGGGTGCCCGGAAGCGACCGAAGTGGGCGACCGTGCCGAGGCGATCCTGCGCGGCGTCGATGCGCTCGGCCCCGGCGACGCGCTGCTTGTCGCGGGCAAGGGGCACGAGACGGGCCAGACCGTCGGCGATGTCGTCTACCCCTTTGACGATGTGGAGCAGGCCTCGGTCGCCGTGGCCGCATTGGACGGACATCTGACATGAGCAACATACTCTGGACTTCCGAAGCCGCCGCCGCCGCAACCGGCGGGCGCATCACCAAGGACTGGCAGGCCAGTTCGGTTTCCATCGACACCCGCACGCTCGCGCCGGGTGCGCTTTTCGTTGCGCTCAAGGATGTGCGCGACGGGCATGATTTCGTGGCGCAGGCACTGGAGAAAGGTGCCGCGGCGGCGCTGGTCAACCGCATTCCCGAGGGGGTAGCCGAGGATGCGCCGCTCCTGATCGTCGAGGATGTTCTAGCCGGGCTGGAGGCGCTTGGCGCCGCCGCGCGGGCTCGCACACGTGCGAAGGTGATCGGTGTCACGGGATCTGTTGGCAAGACCTCGACCAAGGAAATGCTGCGCGCCATCCTCGGGGGGCAGGGCAAGGTCCATGCCGCCGAGAAGAGCTACAACAACCACTGGGGCGTTCCTCTGACGCTTGCCCGCATGCCGGCCGATGCCGATTACGCGGTGATCGAAATTGGCATGAACCACCCCGGAGAGATTGCCCCGCTTGCGCGCCTGGCCGATCTGGACGCGGCGCTGGTGACCATCGTCGCGCCGGCGCACCTGGAAGCTTTCGAGAATATCGAGGGGATCGCCCGCGAGAAGGCCTCGATCCTGGAAGGGCTGCGCCCGGGTGGACCGGCGGTGCTCAACGCCGATGTGCCGACCGCCGATATCCTGTTTCAGGCCGCGCGGGCGCATGGCGCCAGTATCATCGGTTTCGGGGAAACAGGTGCGCAGGCGCGCCTGATCGAAGTGCTGCTTCAGGAGGGCATGACGATCGCCAAGGCCCGGATGACCGGGCCGGACGGGAAATCCCACCCGGTCATGTTCAAGCTGCAATCGCCGGGACGGCATTTCGCCATGAACGGTCTGGGCGCACTGGCCGCCGCTACCGCCGTTGGAGCGGATCTGGCCATTGCGGCACATGACCTCGCGCTGTGGAAACCTTATGAGGGCCGGGGCGCGCGTGAAGTCATTTCGTTCGATATCGTCGACGAGACAGCCCGTTTCGAGCTGATAGACGATTCCTACAATGCCAACCCGGCTTCCGTCGGCGCGGCGCTGGCCACGCTGGCGGCATCAGAGCCGCGCGGGCGCCGGATCGCCATTCTGGGTGATATGCTAGAGCTTGGCCCGCAGGAAGCGGACTTGCATGCCGCGCTGGCCGATCTTCCGGCGATGGAGGCGGTTGACGTGGTGCATTGCGTCGGCGAACGCATGCAGGCTCTATACGAGTCGTTGCCCAAGGCTCAGCAGGGCCTGTGCTGCGACACCAGCGCCAAGATGGCCGAACGGGTTCGAACGGTGGTCGCTCCCGGCGATATCGTGCTGATCAAGGGGTCGCTGGGCATACGGCTTGCGCGTGTCGTTGACGCGGTTCGCAAACTGGGTCAATCGGTGGCCGAATAATAAGAAGGGGCAGGGCGGATGCTCTACTGGCTGACAAATTTCTCGGATGGCGGTGATTTCTTCAACCTGTTCCGCTATATCACCTTCCGCACTGGCGGCGCGTTCTTCACCGCGCTGATCTTCGGGTTCCTCTTCGGCCGTCCGTTGATCGACCTGCTGCGACGCAAGCAGGGCAAGGGACAGCCCATCCGCGAAGACGGGCCCGAGGGCCATTTCGTCAAGGCCGGTACGCCCACTATGGGCGGGGTGCTGATCCTGGGCGCGCTCGTATTCTCGACCCTGCTCTGGGCGCGACTGGACAACCCGTATGTCTGGGTCGTGCTCTTCGTGACCATGGGGTTCGGGGCCATCGGGTTTGCAGACGACTATGCCAAGGTGTCCAAGAACAACACGGCCGGCGTTCCGGGGCGGGTACGTCTCGGGCTCGGCTTCCTGATCGCGGCACTGGCCAGCGGGCTGGCGGCGTGGATGCATCCGGCGGAACTGACCAACCAGCTCGCGCTGCCCGTGTTCAAGGACGTGCTGATCAACCTGAGCTTCCTCTTCATCCCCTTCGCCATGATCGTGATCGTGGGCGCGGCCAATGCGGTGAACCTGACCGATGGGCTGGACGGGCTGGCGATCATGCCGGTGATGATCGCTGCCGGCACGCTGGGGATCATCGCCTATTTCGTTGGCCGTTCGGACTATACCGAATACCTCGGCCTGCATTACGTGCCCGGCACCGGTGAGTTGATCGTCTTCGTGGCGAGTTTGATCGGCGGTGGCTTGGGATTCCTTTGGTATAACGCTCCGCCTGCGGCGGTGTTCATGGGCGATACCGGCTCGCTGGCTCTTGGCGGGGCATTGGGCGCTATCGCCGTATCCACCAAGCACGAGATCGTGCTGGCCATTGTCGGCGGGCTGTTCGTGGTCGAGGCGCTGTCGGTCATCATTCAGGTCGCCTATTTCAAGCGCACCGGGAAGAGGGTTTTCCTGATGGCGCCGATCCATCATCATTTCGAGAAGCGCGGCTGGGCGGAGCCGCAGATCGTCATCCGTTTCTGGATCATCTCGCTGATCCTGGGCCTGATCGGCCTGGCGACGCTGAAGATCCGCTGAAGCGACAATCCGAGGGGAACAGCCATGGCCAGGGCCGCTCTGGTAACCGGTGGAAACCGTGGCATCGGTCGCGCTATCGCGGCCGGGCTCGTTGCGCAGGGGTGCGAGGTGACCATCACCGCGCGGGATCGCGGTGAGGGGGAAGAGGCCGCGGCGGCACTCGGTTGCAACTGGGCCTTGGCCGATCTGCTGGAACCGGACACGCTGCGCCAGTTCGATGGCGCGGAGTTCGACATCCTGGTCAACAATGCCGGCATCCTGCCGCAGGGAAGCCTGCTGGAGAACCCGGCCGGCTATTTCGACGCGATGGCGGTCATGGTCGATGCGCCCTTTCGGCTTGTTCTGTCGCTGGCGCCCGGGATGATCGCGCGCGGCTATGGGCGGATCGTCAACATGTCCTCGGGATGGGGCGCCTTTGCAGAAGGTCTCGGCGGGCCGAACGCCTATGGCATCGCCAAGGCGGCGCTGAATGCGCAGACGAAAGCACTGGCGCGCGACCTTCCCGATTGCGTGAAGATCAATACCATGTGCCCTGGCTGGGTACGCACGCGCATGGGCGGCGAAGGGGCCAATCTCAGCGCCGAAGAGGGGGCCGACACGGCGATCTGGCTGGCGACATTGCCGGAGGATGGCCCCACGGGCGGTTTCTTCCGGCGCCGCAAGGAGATCGCGTGGTAACCGGTGCCGCCCTTGATCGCCACCCGCGCGCGCTTGCGCGCGCCGCCGCCCGTCGGGCTCCGCCCGCGGGCAAGCCCCCCTTTACGACAGGAGACAGGCCATGATCCCGGTTCGCGGAGTTGAAGGACAGAATATCGCAATCCTGGGCCTGGGACGCTCCGGCCTTGCCGCGGCGCGCGCCGTGCAGGCAGGGGGCGGAAACCCGGTCTGCTGGGATGACGGCGCGGCTGGACGGGAACGCGCGGAGGCCGAAGGGTTTGAAATTCGTGATATAGGCCGGGCCGGGGCACTGGACGATGTTTCGCTGCTGGTAACGTCGCCCGGCATCCCGCATCTCTATCCCGCTCCGCACCGGGCGATCGCCGCCGCACTGGAGGTTGGCGTGCCGGTGGACAATGATATCGGCCTGTTCTTCCGCTCGCTGGCTACTTCGGACTGGGACCAGTTCGAGACGATCCCGAAAGTGGTGGCGGTGACTGGCTCCAACGGCAAGTCGACCACCTCGGCGCTGATCGCGCATTTGCTGGCCGAGGCTGGTCGGTCTGTGCAGCTTGCCGGCAATATCGGCCGGGGCGTGCTCGATATCGACCCGCCAGAAGATGGCGGTGTCGTGGTTATCGAACTCAGCTCCTACCAGACGGATCTGGCGCGATCGTTGACGCCTGATGTGGCGGTCTTCACCAATCTGTCGCCGGACCATCTTGATCGACATGGCGGCTACGGCGGCTATTTCGCGGCCAAGCGGCGGTTGTTGGCTGAAGGCGGTCCGGACCGGGCAGTGATCGGCGTAGACGAGCCCGAGGGGCTGTTCCTGGCCGGTCAGCTTTCCGAGGGGCCGGCGGATGATCGGGTGATCCGGGTGTCGTCCGGGCGTAAGCTGCAAGGGCCGGGATGGTCCGTTTTCGCCCGCAAGGGGTTCCTTTCGGAGTATCGCAAAGGGCGGCAGGTGGCCTCGATCGACCTTCGGCAAGTGAAGGGCCTGCCGGGGGCGCATAACCACCAGAATGCCTGCGCGGCTTACGCGGTTGCGCGCACGCTCGGGATCGCGCCGCGCGTGATCGAGGCGGGACTGCATTCCTACCAGGGCCTTCCACATCGCAGCCAGGTGGTGGGCGAGAAGGACGGCGTTGTTTACGTCAACGATTCCAAGGCGACGAATGTCGACTCCGCCGCGCAGGCGCTGCAGGCATTCGACCGGATCCGCTGGATCTGTGGTGGGCTGGAAAAGGAAGGCGGGCTAGAGGCGTTGCACCCGCATCTGGGAAATGTCGCCAAGGCCTATGTGATCGGTCGCGAGGCGGAGCATTTCGCGCTCGGGCTGGGCGACGGGGTGGAATGCGAGATCTGTGGCACCATGGAAGCGGCCGTGGCGCGCGCCATGGCCGAGGCGCAACCGGGCGAGACCGTGCTGCTGGCGCCGGCAGCGGCGAGTTTCGACCAGTATGACAGCTTCGAGAAACGTGGCGAGGATTTCATGGCGCGGGTTCGGGCCGCGCTCGACGTATAAGGGCGGGCGAACAAACGGCGCGCCTGCGGCGCATTCTATCTTAGCGCTTCGGGCCGTTGCTGCGTGTTGAGGCGGAGCGCCTCAGGTTGAGGCGATCGCCTGACCTGCGGCCCAGCCAGACGACCAGGCCCATTGGAAATTGTAGCCGCCGAGCCAGCCTGTCACGTCGACCGCTTCACCGATGAAATAGAGGCCGGGCAGGGCGTTGGCTTCCATCGTGCGGGAAGAGAGTGCGGCGGTGTCGATGCCGCCCAGCGTAACCTCGGCCGTTCGGTAGCCCTCGCTGCCGGTCGGGGTCAGTCGCCAATCGGTAAGCTGTGAAACGAGGATTTGCAGGGACCTGTCGGACTGGTCGGCAAGATTGCCGACAAGCCCGCTCTCCTCCACCATCTTTCGCGCAAGCCTTGTTGGAAGATACTCCCCCAAGACGGTTTGCAGCGCCTTTCGTCCCTCTGTCTGCCGGTGGGATTGCAGAAGAGCGAGGAAATCCTGGTCCGGCAGCAGGTGGACCGACAATGCGTCCCCTTCGCGCCAAAACGAGGAGATCTGCAGGATCGAGGGGCCGGAGAGGCCGCGATGGGTGAAAAGCAGACCTTCGCGGAAACGCGTGCCGTTGCAGATGATCTCGGCCTCGACCGACAGGCCGGCCAGTGGCGTCAGCCCTTCCAGTGTGCTTCCGCCGAATGTGAGTGGCACGAGGGCGGGGCGGGTTTCGGTCACGGGCAGACCGAAGCGCTCCGCGATCCGATAGGCAAGGCCTGTCGCGCCCATCTTGGGGATGGATTTGCCGCCCGTGGCCACGACCAGCGCGCGGGCTTCGACGGTGGTTACCCTGCCAGCGCGGGTCAGTTGCACCCGGAAACGCCCGTCGGAATGGGTGATTTCGCCGATCTGTGTCTCCAGCCAGATCTCGGCCCCGGCCTTGGCGGCTTCGGACAGAAGCATGGCGATGATCTCCTTGGCGGAGCCGTCACAGAACAATTGTCCGAGCGTCTTTTCGTGCCATGCGATCTTGTGGCGCCCGACGAGATCCAGAAAATCCCACTGAGTGTAGCGGCTCAGCGCCGATTTGCAGAAATGCGGGTTGGCCGAGAGGTAGTTTTCCGGGCCGGCATGGAGGTTGGTAAAGTTGCACCTCCCGCCGCCAGAGATACGGATCTTCTCGCCAGCTGCCCTCGCGTGATCCACCACGAGACAGCGCCCGCCAGCATGGGCGGCGCACATGAGCCCTGCGGCTCCGGCTCCGAGGATCAGGGTGTCTAGCTTCATACCCCGGCACCTGCCGCCCCTCCGCGGCGGGGTCAAGCCCCAACCGGCGCCCGCCGGCTTTCGGAGGCAGCGCGGCAAGAAATCCGCCGACGGCTTTCATTCTTCTGGAAAAAACGACCGCACGCGGGTAGAGTTCGCGCATAGACCCGGAAAACCGGGCATGTAGAGGCAGAGTGGCGGTATACCCATGACGGAGATGGTCTATGGCACCGCGCCCGCGCGCGCGGGCGATCCGGTTCTTCCACGTTGGTGGCGGACAGTCGACAAGTGGACAATGTCGGCCATCCTGTTGCTGTTCGGCATCGGCTTGTTGCTGGGGCTTGCCGCCTCGCCGCCGCTGGCCGCGCGCAACGGGCTGAGTTCGTTCCACTACGTGGAGCGGCAGGTGTTCTTTGGCGGGCTGGCCATCATCACCATGCTTCTGACATCCATGATGTCGCCGGCGCTGGTGCGCCGCCTGGCGGTGTTGGGTTTCATCGCGGCCTTTTTCTCCCTCGTGCTGCTACCCTTCTTCGGGACCGATTTCGGCAAGGGCGCGGTGCGCTGGTATTCCTTCGGCTTCGCCTCGGTGCAGCCGTCGGAGTTTCTCAAACCCGCCTTCGTGGTTCTGGCCGCCTGGCTCATGGCCGCCAGCCAGGAAGTGGGCGGTCCTCCGGGCAAGGCGATCTCTTTTGCGCTGGTCTGCGCCATTGTCGGCCTGCTGGCATTACAGCCCGATTTCGGGCAGGCCGCGCTGACAATGTTCGCCTGGGGCGTGATGTATTTCGTGGCCGGTGCGCCGCTTGTCCTGCTTGTCGGCATTGCCGGTGGGATCGTGGGGTTCGGCTTCACGGCCTATAACGCGTCGGAGCATTTCGCCCGCCGGATCGACGGCTTTCTGAACCCGGAAATCGACCCGCGCACGCAGCTTGGCTATGCCACCAACGCGATCCAGGAGGGCGGCTTCTTCGGTGTGGGCGTGGGCGAGGGACAGGTGAAATGGTCCCTGCCGGATGCGCATACCGATTTCATCATCGCCGTGGCGGCCGAGGAATACGGGCTCGTGCTCGTGATGGCCATCATCGCTTTGTATGGCGTCGTGGTTCTGCGCTCGCTGTTCCGCTTGATGCGGGAGCGCGACCCGTTCACGCGTCTGGCCGGAACGGGGCTTGCCTGCATGTTCGGCGTTCAGGCGATGATCAACATGGGCGTCGCCGTGCGCCTGCTGCCCGCCAAGGGCATGACGCTTCCCTTTGTCTCCTATGGGGGCTCCTCGCTGATCGCCGGAGGGATTGCCGTCGGCATGCTTCTGGCCTTTACCCGCAACCGTCCGCAGGGCGAAATCGCGGATGTCTTCCAACGCAGGGGGCACTAGGTGGCTCAACCACTGATCATTATCGCGGCTGGCGGCACGGGGGGGCACATGTTCCCCGCGCAGGCGCTGGCCGAAGCGCTGTTGGAGAAGGGATGGCGGGTTCGGCTATCGACAGATGCGCGCGGTGCGCGTTATGCAGGCGGCTTCCCGGATGCGGTCGAGATTGTCGAGGTCGCCTCGGCGACCTTCGCGCGCGGCGGGCTTCTCGCCAAGGCGCTGGCGCCGTTCCGCATCCTTGGTGGCGTGATCGGTGCGACTTTCCGCATGTTGCTGGAGCGCCCCGCCGTGGTGGTGGGGTTCGGTGGCTACCCCGCGATTCCGGCCATGACGGCGGCGTGGATCCTGCGTCTGCCACGGATGCTGCATGAGCAGAACGGCGTTCTGGGCCGGGTGAACAGGATCTTTTCCAAGCGGGTCAATGCGGTTGCTTGCGGCACCTGGCCGACCGAACTGCCCGCCGGCGTCACGGGTGTTCACACGGGAAATCCTGTGCGCGGAGCGGTCATGGAGCGGGCGGGGGCGGGCTATATTCCGCCCGGAGACTACCCAATGGAGCTGCTGGTGATTGGCGGCAGCCAAGGGGCGCGGATTCTTTCGGATGTCGTCCCGCCCGCCATCGCCGCCCTTCCGATGTCGCACCTGGAGCATCTGCGCGTGTCCCATCAGGCGCGCGATGAGGATCAGGAGCGGGTCGAGACCTATTACCTGGAACACGCGATCACGGCGGATGTGCAGCCTTTCTTCACCGACGTACCACGCCGCATGAGCGAGGCACAGCTCGTGATCTCGCGTTCGGGCGCGTCTTCGGTGGCCGATATCTCGGTCATTGGCCGGCCCTCGATCCTGATCCCCTATGCGGTGGCGGCGGGCGATCACCAGACCGCCAATGCGCGAGGTCTTGCCGATGCCGAGGCGGCGGTGGTGATTCCGGAATCGCAGCTTGATGTGGAAACGCTTTCAGAGCAGATACGCGCGATACTTGAAAACCCGGATGCGGCCCTGCGGATGGCGTTGAACGCTCTCTCCGAAGGGCGTCCCGATGCCACCGAGAGATTGGTCGAGATGGTCGAAGAACTGTCCGGTCAAAAGACGCAGGAGGGCGCGCAGCCATGATGGACGGAAGCAGAATAATGAACGCAGTAACCAAACTTCCCACCGATGTGGGCCCGATCCACTTCGTCGGAATCGGCGGTATCGGCATGTCCGGCATTGCCGAGGTGCTGTTGACCCATGGCTACACCGTTCAGGGCTCCGACCTGAAATCGTCGAAGATCACGGAGCGGCTGGAGCGGCTCGGGGCGACGGTCTTCATCGGGCAGAGGGACGACAATCTCGAAAATGCCGAGGTCGTGGTGATTTCCTCCGCGATCAAGCCGGGCAACCCGGAACTGGACGGCGCCCGCGCCCGCGGCCTGCCGGTGGTGCGTCGGGCCGAGATGCTGGCAGAGCTGATGCGGCTCAAATCCAACATCGCCATCGCCGGCACCCACGGCAAGACGACGACCACCACCATGGTCGCCACGCTTCTCGATGCCGGCGGCATTGACCCGACGGTGATCAATGGCGGCATCATCCACGCTTACGGTTCCAACGCGCGCGCGGGGCAGGGCGAGTGGATGGTGGTTGAGGCCGACGAAAGCGACGGCACGTTCAACCGTCTGCCCGCGACCGTGGCGATCATCACCAATATCGACCCCGAGCACATGGAGCACTGGGGCTCGATCGAGAACCTGCGCGCGGGCTTCAAGACCTTTGTCGAGAACCTGCCCTTCTATGGCGTCGCGATCTGCTGCACCGACCATCCGGAGGTGCAGGCGCTGGTCGGCAAGATCACGGATCGCCGGGTCATCACCTATGGTTTCAATGCGCAAGCCGATGTGCGGGCGCTGAACCTGCACTACAAGGCGGGTATCGCGCATTTCGATGTCGAGCTGAAGAATGACGGCATGATCATCGAGGGCTGCACCCTGCCGATGCCGGGCGACCATAACGTGTCCAACGCGCTCTCGGCGATTGCCGTTGCGCGTCACCTGGGCATGAAGGCCGATGAAATCCGCGAGGCGCTCGCCAATTTCGGCGGCGTTAACCGTCGCTTCACCAAGGTGGGCGAAGTAAACGGTGTGACCATCATCGACGATTACGGCCATCACCCGGTCGAGATCGCGGCGGTGCTGAAGGCCGCGCGGCAGGCTTGTGACGGACGCGTCATCGCCGTGCACCAACCGCACCGGTATTCGCGGCTTCACAGCCTCTTCGATGATTTCTGCGCCTGCTTCAACGAGGCGGACGTGGTTGGTATCGCCGAGGTCTTTGCTGCCGGCGAAGCGCCCATCGAGGGGGCTGACCGGGATGCGCTCGTGGCCGGGCTAATCCGGCACGGTCACCGCCATGCCCGCGCGCTTCTGTGCGAAGATGACCTGGAGCGGCTCGTGCGCGAACAGACCCAGCCGGGCGACATGGTGGTCTGCCTAGGCGCCGGTACCATCAGCGCCTGGGCCAATGCCCTGCCGGAACGCCTGCAGGGGTGAGTGAAACCGCCGGTCCGTTCGGCCGGCCCCAAGGGAGGAACGCATGAACGTTCTTGTCCTCGGGTGTATCTGGGTGCTTCTCGGTGCCGCCACCGCGATGCTTCCCATACGTTACCAGACCCTCCCCGGCCTGGCGCTGCTTCTGAGCGCGCCTTGGCTCATCTGGCAGATCGGCTCCGAATATGGCTGGCTACCGCTGCTGCTGGCCATCGCGGCCGTGCTGTCGATGTTCCGCAAGCCGCTGCGCTACTTCGCGCTGCGCGCCACCGGCGCGACCCGTGAAGGCGCAAGACAGCGCATTCTGGGGGACCGGCGGTGAGCCTCTCGCTCACGCTCGCCTGCCTGTGGGTTGTTACAGCGGCGGTGATCGCGCTGATCCCTTCCAGGCGCAGCCACTGGCCGCAAGCCTACGTGCTGATCGCGCTCGGACTGCCGCTGCTGGTTTTCGTGGTCTATGAAAACGGCATCTGGGTGGGGCTTCTGGTCTTCCTCGCGGGAGCCTCTGTCCTGCGTTGGCCGCTGATCTATCTGTGGCGTTGGGTCAGGCGGATCGTCCAGTAGGCGCATTTTGGATTCATCTTTATAGGGCGCATCGTTGGAGCAACGCCCGCCAATCGGCCAATTCCCCTCTCGACTTGACCGCCAGCGCCTGTCTATCAAGGCGCGATCCGATTTGTGGAGGAATACGACATGGCCCAGCCCGACCAGATCGAGGTCCGTGGTGCGCTGACCCCGAACCGGCCTCTCGACGGGCTGACATGGCTGCGCGTGGGGGGACCGGCGGATTGGCTGTTTCAACCGGCCGATCAGGCGGACCTGTGTCATTTACTGAAAGAGCTCGACCGGGATGTCCCGGTCTTTCCCATGGGTGTCGGTTCCAACCTGATCGTGCGCGACGGGGGCATCCGTGGCGTAGTGATCCGGCTGGGCCGCGGCTTCAACCAGATCGCCTGCGATGATGGAATCGTGACAGCCGGCGCGGCGGCACTCGATTCCATGGTGGCCCGGAAGGCGGCCGAGGCGGGGCTGGACCTGACCTTTCTTCGGACCATTCCCGGCGCTATTGGCGGTGCCGTTCGCATGAATGCCGGCTGTTATGGCTCCTATATGGCCGATCACCTGGTCGAGGCCGAGGCGGTGACCCGCGATGGCGAGATCGTTCGGTTGACGCCGGAGATGTTGGATTTTGAATACCGCTCGACCAGCCTGCCCACAGGCTGGGTCATCACCACGGCGCGTTTGCGGGCCGACAAGGGCGCACCGGAAGTGCTGCAGGCCCGCATGGAGAGCCAGCTTGCAAAGCGCGACGCGACGCAGCCCACCAAGGACCGGTCCGCCGGCTCCACCTTCCGCAACCCGGCCGGGTTCAGCTCGACCGGACGGGCCGATGACAGCCATGAACTGAAGGCCTGGAAGGTGATCGACGACGCCGGGATGCGCGGCGCCTGGCTGGGCGGCGCGCAGATGTCCGAGAAGCACTCGAACTTCCTTTTGAACGCCAATGACGCGACCGCCGCGGAGCTCGAAGGTCTCGGCGAGTTGGTCAGGAAAAAGGTTTACCAAAACAGCGGAATAGAGCTAGAGTGGGAAATCATGAGGGTCGGTGAACCGGCCCCGGAATGACACCGGCGGAACCACGCCGGGATGACGGGCAGTGAAACCACGCAAGCAGCGGATTTCACAATATAAAAATCGGACGCAAGTCCGGAAAAGAGGCGGGCATGTCGAGCAGGACATCCCCAAAGGTGGCGGTTCTCCTTGGAGGGCCATCGGCGGAGCGTGAGGTTTCGCTTTCGTCTGGGCGCGAATGCGCCGCCGCGCTGCGGGGCGAAGGGTTTGAAGTTGTCGAGCTGGACGCGGGTCCGGACCTTGCGGCGCGCCTCATCGAGGTTGCGCCCGATGTCGTCTTCAACGCGCTGCATGGTCGTTGGGGTGAGGATGGTTGCGTGCAGGGGATGCTGGAATGGCTGCGCATTCCCTATACCCATTCGGGTGTTCTGGCCTCGGCGCTGGCGCTGGACAAACAGCGCTCCAAGGAAACCTACAAGGCCGCCGGACTGCCGGTGGTGGAAAGCATTCTGGCCAATGCCGACGAGGTGCGTGCACGCCACGTGATGGAGCCGCCATATGTGGTGAAGCCCAATAACGAGGGCTCCTCGGTCGGTGTCTATATAGTGCACGAGGTGGCGAACGGGCCGCCGAAGCTGGACGAGGGGATGCCCGAGGTGGTCATGGTCGAAACCTTCGCGCCGGGGCGCGAATTGACCACGACCGTGATGGGAGACCGGCCGCTGACGGTGACCGACATCCTCACCGACGGTTGGTACGACTACGACGCGAAATACAAGCCGGGCGGGTCGCGTCACGTGGTGCCGGCCGAGATTCCAACCGAGATCTTCGATGCCTGCATGGACTACGCCCTGCGCGCACATGAGGCGCTCGGCTGTCGCGGCATCTCTCGTACCGATTTCCGTTGGGACGAGCCGCGCGGGCTGGACGGGTTGATCCTGCTGGAGACGAACACCCAACCGGGCATGACGCCGACCTCGCTCTCGCCAGAGCAGGCCAGGTCTGTCGGTATCTCCTTCGGCGCTCTCTGCCGCTGGCTGGTGGAGGATGCCTCGTGCAATCGGTGAGCCCTCCACAGCACGACCCGGCACCGTCGCGCTGGTCCTACCGGATTCACCGCTGGTGGTTGACGCCGTTCTATCGGCGGCTGCTTCGGGTGGGCGTGCCGGCGCTGACTATGGTCGGTGCCGTGGTCTGGTATGTCTCCGACGAAGCCCGCGTGACCCAGATCACCGATGCGGTGAGCGAGGCGCGCGAGGCGATCGAGGAGCGGCCGGAATTCATGGTGCGCGTCATGTCGGTCGAAGGCGCGTCGAACGAGCTTGCCGAGGCGGTACGAAACGAGCTTGCGCTGCGGCTTCCGATGTCGAGCTTCGAGATGGATCTGGACGCGATGCGCCAGACGGTGAAGAAATTCAACGCGGTCGCGGATGCCAATCTGCGCGTGCGGCCGGGCGGGGTGCTTGCTGTCGAGATCACCGAGCGGCAACCGGCCGTTCTATGGCGGCATGCCGATGGCCTGAGCCTTCTGGATGCAGAGGGGAACATGGTGGCGGGGGCCTCGCTCCGCGCCGACTGGCCCGATCTGCCGCTGGTCGCAGGGGAGGGTGCGGAGCGGGAGATTCCCGAGGCGCTCGCGCTCATCGCGGCCGCCGCCCCGCTCAAGGACCGTTTCCGCGGGCTTGTCCGCATGGGCGAACGTCGCTGGGACGCGGTGCTCGATCGCGGTCAGCGTCTCCTGCTTCCTGAAAAGCAACCTGTCGCCGCCCTGGAACGCCTGATCGCGCTCGACAAGGGGCGGGACATGCTGCAGCGCGACATTACCATCGTCGATTTCCGTAATCCGCGCCGTCCGACGGTGCGGCTCAACACCAACGCGGTCCATGAACTGCGAAATATAAGAGACACCGAGTCCGGAGGCCAACCAGAATGACCGAGCTGTACCAGACCCAACGCACCATGCGCCGCATGCGCAAACAGGCGATGGATCGCGGCGTTATCGCGATCCTTGACGTTGGCACGTCCAAGATAGGCTGCCTCGTGCTGCGCTTCGACGGCTCGGACAAGTTCCTGGGCAGCGACAGCGTGGGCTCGCTGGCGGGCCAGTCGAGTTTCCGGGTGATCGGGGCGGCGACGACGCGCTCGCGCGGCGTGACCTTTGGCGAGATCGACGCCATGCAGGAAACCGAACGGGCGATCCGTACCGCGGTGCAGGCGGCGCAGAAAATGGCCAATGTGCGGGTGGACCATGTCATCGCCTGTTTCGCCGGCGCGCGTCCGCGCAGCTACGGGCTCGACGGGCGGATCGACCTGGCCGACAGCATCGTGACCGAGAATGACGTGGCCCGCGTGCTGGCCGTCTGCGACGTGCCCGATTACGGGCGCGAGCGCGAGATGCTGCACGCACAGCCGGTGAATTTCGCAATCGACCATCGCTCGGGCCTGAACGATCCGCGCGGCCAGATGGGCAACTCGCTGGCCGTCGACATGCATCTGCTGACCGTTGACACCTCGGCTGTGCAGAACCTGCTCTACTGTATCAAGCGTTGCGATCTTGAACTCGCGGGGCTGGCCTCCTCGGCCTATGTGTCGGGCATTTCGGCGTTGGTGGAGGACGAGCAGGAGCTTGGCGCGGCCTGTGTCGACCTTGGCGGCGGCGCGACGGGGATTTCGGTCTTCATCAAGAAGCACATGATCTTTGCCGACAGTGTCCGCATTGGCGGCGACCACATCACGCAGGACATTTCCAAGGGGCTGAAAGTGCCGCTGAACGTGGCCGAGCGCATCAAGACCTTCTACGGCGGCGTGATGGCGACCGGCATGGATGATCGCGAGATGATCGAGATCGGCGGCGATACCGGCGATTGGGAGCTTGACCGGCGCACCGTGAGCCGGGCCGAACTGATCGGTATCATGCGCCCGCGCGTCGAAGAGATCCTCGAAGAAGTACGGTTGCGGCTGGACGCGGCCGGGTTCGACCACCTTCCTGCACAGCAGATCGTACTGACCGGCGGTGGCAGCCAGATTCCAGGGCTCGACGGGCTTGCCACGCGCATTCTCGGCCAGCAGGTTCGCCTGGGCCGTCCGTTGCGGGTGCAGGGTTTGCCTCAGGCCGCAACCGGGCCGGCGTTTTCCTCGGCCGTGGGGCTATGTCTTTTTGCCGCCCATCCGCAGGATGAGTGGTGGGATTTCGACGTGCCCGCAGACCGCTACCCGGCCCGCTCGCTCAAGCGTGCTGTGAAGTGGTTCCGGGACAACTGGTAGGATCGGTTCGCGCGCGCCCCGGAACAAGGGAGTTTTCGGCAGGGCTAAACAGCCTTCTGTGCCTCCTCCGAGCGGCGTTTCCGAAGGGTTCGCGCAAGTACCAGGTACAAAAGGCATGCCCCCGTGATGAAGGCCGCGGCGGTGTTCAGCAGGCTCTGATTTTGATTCACAAAATCGACGATGGTCTCGATCATCTGTAATCTCCGGTTGGTTGGGTAACGTATGGTTAACCCATAAAAAGGGACGAACTGTGTTCCGAATTTGTGCGGGTTCAGTCGTTTTTTCGTCGGAAACCGTATCGCGTCGCCGAAATTGCGGTTTCGGACGGGGTTCCGGGCGTTTCAAAGCATGCGGACAGCCTGATAGCCGGCGCTTTCCCAAGGGGCGGATGCCCTGATTGGGCGGTGCCGAAGTGCGGGTTGCAAAAAGATATCCACAGGGTGTGGAAAAGACTGGAAACCGGGGAGGGCTGTCGTTACCTTGGCATCCGATAACGCCGGGAATCCGGCATATGGCAGGCCGAGCAGCCGCCCGAAATCGTTGGCCCACAGCTCGCAGATGCGAGTATGACCGTGCAATTTGGAACATTTGCGCGGTTTTTGTGCTATTTTGATTGTGCGCCACCATATAGCGTGACTTTGCGCAGATAAGCGCCGAATTAACCTTTTCAGGCCCATATTTTGTGGCAATTCTCCACTTTTCTAATGACGAATGTTTGTCGCTCGCCTATGCTGGACTGTAAATAAACGAATATCGGGGTCCAATTGCCCCGTTTAGGGACAGATGGCAAGCCGCCCGGGGACGGGGCGGCAAAATACAGGCGGAGAAAACATGGCTTTGAACCTCGGTATCCCCCAGGAGCAGGACGAATTGAAGCCGCGGATCACCGTTTTCGGTGTCGGCGGTGCTGGCGGCAACGCCGTCAACAACATGATCGAAAAGCATCTGGAAGGCGTGGAGTTCGTCACCGCCAATACCGATGCCCAGGCGCTGCAGCAGAGCAACGCCGAAGCCCGCATCCAGATGGGTGTGAAGGTCACCGAAGGCCTCGGCGCCGGTGCCCGCCCGCAGGTTGGCGCGGCCGCGGCCGAGGAAACCATCGAGGAGATCGTCGATCACCTCGCCGGCGCGCACATGTGCTTCATCACCGCCGGCATGGGCGGTGGCACCGGCACAGGCGCGGCTCCGATCATTGCGCAGGCTGCACGTGAGCTGGGCGTCCTGACCGTCGGTGTCGTGACCAAGCCGTTCCAGTTCGAAGGCGCCAAGCGTATGCGGCAGGCCGAGGAGGGCGTCGAAGCGCTCCAGAAGGTCGTCGATACGCTGATCATCATCCCCAACCAGAACCTTTTCCGCCTCGCCAACGAAAAGACGACCTTTACCGAGGCCTTCTCGATGGCCGACGACGTGCTCTATCAGGGCGTCAAGGGCGTGACCGACCTGATGGTGCGCCCGGGCCTGATCAACCTCGACTTCGCCGACGTGCGCTCGGTGATGGACGAGATGGGCAAGGCGATGATGGGCACTGGCGAATCCGATGGCGAAGATCGCGCCATCCAGGCCGCCGAGAAGGCCATTGCCAACCCGCTGCTGGACGAGATCTCGCTGCGCGGCGCCAAGGGCGTTCTGATCAACATTACCGGCGGTTACGACCTGACGCTGTTCGAACTGGACGAGGCCGCCAACCGCATCCGCGAAGAGGTGGACCCGGAGGCCAACATCATTGTCGGCTCGACCCTCGACACCGACATGGAAGGCAAGATGCGGGTTTCGGTGGTTGCCACCGGCATCGATGCCTCCGACGTCCAGCAGGACATTCCGCGCCCTGATCGCAAGTTGCGCGCGGTTGCCAGCCCGTCGATTTCCGTTTCGGAAAAAGCGGCTCCGACCGAGGTCGAACTTCCAGAGCCGGCCGCCGCCGAGGTGGCCGTTGCGGCCGAGGAACCGTCGCTCTTCACCGGTTTCCAGTCGAAGGCCCGGGAAGAGGTGGTCGAGGAAACCTCCGACGACCTGCCGCCGCCGGCTTATCAGCAGCCCGCAACCGAGCCGCTGCCGCTGGTGGACGCGATCGAGCCAGCCGCCGATGAGTATGTCGCGCCGAAGAAGCGCCCGGCCGGCACGCCGAGCCCGGAAGCAATCCAGCGTCTTCAGGCCGCTGTCAGCAGGGCCGCCCCCTCCGCTCCGAAGCCCGAGACTTCCGCTGCTCCGGCCCCTCGTGCCGAGGCGGAGCCCGCCGCGAGAAAATCCAGCTTTGGCATCGGCAACCTGATCCACCGCATGTCCGGTAGCGGCGAGACCCCGGAGCGTCCGGCGCAGCCGTCGCGGCAGCAACCGCCGCAACTGCGCCAGCAGACGACTCGGCCCAGCCAGGCCTATGAAGATGATTCCGAAATGGATCCGGAACAGGAACGTATTGAAATTCCTGCGTTCCTTCGCCGTCAGGCCAACTGACATTTTTCTGCAGCAGGTTTGAACGGGGCCGGTTTTCGCCGGCCCTTTTCTATTTTGAAACAAATGCTTGGCAGTCGTCTCGGGGCGATGCGCGGGGTTCCGCTCACCCCCGCACCGCCATGTTTCACATGGTTACAATGTTTGAATTGAGCATTCCCGGGCCCCTTCGTAAATCAAAGTTGCGGGAGGCGCAGCTCTCGCCAAGCAGAAAGAACTGGTCGTGCAAACCACGCTGAAGTCTCCGGTAACACTCACAGGCGCAGGGCTCCACTCCGGACGCCCGGCCCGGATTACGCTGAACCCGGCCCCAGAGGATAGCGGGATCGTTTTCCGTCGTACGGACGTTACCGATAGAGACTCGTTGGTCCCCGCCCGTTGGGATGCGACCGAGCATGTGCCGCTTTGCACCCGGCTCGTGAACCCTGCCGGCACGAGCGTTTCCACGGTCGAGCATGTCATGGCGGCGCTTGCCGGTCTTGGTGTGCATAACGCGCTGATCGAGGTCAGCGGTCCGGAAGTTCCGATTCTCGACGGCAGCGCTGCCCCGTTCGTCAAGGCGATCGTCAAGGCGGGCCTGCAGTCGCTCGACGCGCCGCTGATGGTTCTCAAGGTTCTCAAGACGGTCGAAGTCGTGGATGGGGAGGCGCGTGCGCGGCTTGAACCCTCCGACGGGCTGACCATCGATTTCGAGATTGATTTCGCCGACGAGGTGATCGGGCGCCAGCACCGGACGCTGAACATGGCCAATGGCGCCTTTGTGCACGAGCTCTGCGACAGCCGCACCTTCTGCCGCCGCTCCGAGGTCGAGTTCATGCAGTCCAACGGGCTTGCGCTTGGTGGAACGCTGGAGAACGCGGTCGTGGTGGACGGCTCCGCCGTTCTCAGCCCGGGCGGGCTGCGTCACGTGGACGAGCCGGTGCGGCACAAGATGCTGGATGCGCTCGGCGATCTGGCCCTGGCGGGAGCGCCGATTCTCGGCCGCTACGTCGGGAACCGGGCCGGCCACACCATCACCAACAAGCTTTTGCGTGCGCTCTTTGCCACGCCCGGCGCTGTGGAATGGGTGCCCTGTTCCGACGGTACGATGCAAAAACTGCCCGGCGTGGGCGTCAGCCTCGCCGATCTGGACGCGGTTGCCTGACAACAACTTGAAATGAAGTGCGGGAAATCCGGTGCCAGACATTTTGCACCGGATTTTTCTGTGCTAGAGGGTGGCAAATATCGGCGAGAGGGCCGATGCAGGGCAGGGTATAGCAAGGGTATCAAGGCATGGCGGTGCGCAGTGTGACAGTCCGGCTAGTCGGTGCTCTGGCCGTGGTGGCGGTCTTGACCGCATGCGGCGACCGGAAGGGCGTGAATGCGAGCCGGGGTGTTCCATTGGAAAACTTCACGGCAGAACAGATCTACAAGCGGGCCGAATACGACCTCGAGAACGGCGATCCGGACGATGCGGCGCAGCTTTTCGGCGAAATCGAGCGCCTCTACCCCTATTCGGAATGGGCCAAGCGGGCGCTGATCATGCAGGCCTTCTCCTATCACCAGGATCATGACTTCGAGAACAGCCGCGCCTCTGCGCAGCGCTACATAGACTTCTACCCAGCCGACGAGGATGCCGCCTACGCGCAATACCTGCTGGCGCTGAGCTATTACGACCAGATCGACGAGGTGGGTCGCGACCAGGGCCTGACCTACCAGGCGCTGCAATCGCTGCGCGACGTGATCGAGATCTATCCCGACAGCGAATACGCCCGGTCCGCGATCCTCAAGTTCGACCTGGCTTTCGACCATCTCGCGGCGAAGGAAATGGAAATCGGTCGCTACTACCTGCGGCGTGAACACTACACGGCGGCGATCAACCGATTCCGCGTTGTGGTGCAAGAGTTCCAGACGACTTCCCACACCCCCGAGGCGTTGCACCGGCTGGTCGAGGCCTACTTGTCGCTCGGCCTTGAGGACGAAGCGCAAACCGCGGGCGCGATACTGGCCTATAACTTCCAGGCGACGTCCTGGTACCTGGCGACCTATCAACTGTTGGTCGAACGTGGCCTGACGGCCCAGGCAAAGGGCGATAGCTGGCTGCGGCAGGTGCACCGCCAGATGGTCAAGGGGCAATGGCTCTGATCGGGTCTGTCGCCTGAAACCATTGGCTGGAAAAGGCGTGGTGTTCCCTCGGGAAAGTTTCGCGGAGCATATCCTGTGCGGCTGGCAATCCACATGCCGGCCGCGCTATGTAGAAGCCGATGACGCAGGGGTGCGTCCGAGGGTGAGGGTGCGGGATGCTGCGCGGGCTTGATATCCGTGACATGCTGATCATCGACCGGCTGGAATTGTCGTTCCAGCCCGGTTTGAACGTGCTGACCGGCGAGACCGGGGCAGGCAAGTCCATCCTTCTGGATTCGTTGGGATTCGTCCTCGGCTGGCGCGGCCGGGCCGAGTTGGTGCGTGCGGGTGCGCCCCAAGGTGAGGTCACGGCGTGGTTCGACCTGCCCGAGGATCATCCGGCGCGGGAGGTGCTGCGCGAGGCGGGCCTGCCGGTGAGTGAAGAGTTGATCCTGCGCCGCATGAACACGGCTGATGGGCGCAAGACGGCCTGGATAAATGACCGGCGCTGTTCGGGCGAGGTGCTGCGGCAGGTCTCTGCGAGCCTTGTCGAGCTGCATGGGCAGCATGACGACCGAGGGTTGCTGAACGCGCGCGGGCATCGTCAGTTGCTGGATGAATTTGCTGGCGCGGCTTCTGCTGCCGAAATGGTTCGCAAGGCCTGGAAGGGCCGGCAGGAAGCAGCGGCGGCGCTGTCTGACGCGCGCAAGCGGTTGGAGGCGTTGAACGCGGAGGAGGCCTTCCTGCGTCATGCAGTGAACGAACTGGAATCGCTGGCGCCCGAACCGGGGGAGGTATCCGAGCTCGATGCGAGCCGTCGCCTGATGCAAAATGCCGAGCGGGTTCGGGAAGATATTACCCGTGCCTATTCCGCCGTGACAGGTGACGGTGCCGAGGGGATCGTTTCCGATGCCATGCGCTGGCTCGACGGCGCGGCGGGTGCGGTCGAAGGACGGCTCGACTGGGCCTCCGAAGCGCTGTCGCGGGCATTGGATGCTCTGGGCGAGGCAGAGCGCGAGATATCCGATTGCCTTGAGAGCCTGAGTTTCGATCCGCGCGAGTTGGAGCGGGTCGCCGAGCGGCTCTTTGCCATCCGCGATATGGCCCGAAAATACCAGGTTCAGCCGGATGAACTGTCGGAGCAGGCGTTGGAATTCCGTGCCGCGCTGGATGCGCTGGAAGCGGGCAGCGAGGGTATCGCCGCGCTTGAAGCGGGGCTGGCCGAGGCCGTCGCCGCGCATCAGGTGGCCTGTGATGACCTGAGTGATCTGCGCCGCAGGGCCGCCAAGCGGCTCGACAAGGCTATGGCCACCGAACTCGCGCCGCTCAAGATGGAGAGGGCCGTCTTCACCACACTGGTCGAAACCATCGCTCCGGGCCCAGAAGGGCAGGACGAGGTGAGTTTTACCGTCGCCACCAATCCCGGCGCGCCTTCCGGGCCGCTGGCGCGGATCGCCTCGGGCGGTGAGCTGTCGCGCTTCCTGTTGGCACTCAAGGTATGCCTGATGGGCGAGGCCACGGGCGTGACCATGATCTTCGACGAGATCGACAGGGGTGTTGGCGGCGCCACTGCCAACGCCGTCGGGCGGCGTCTGAAGGCGCTGGCCGACGGGGCGCAGGTGCTTGTCGTCACGCATTCGCCGCAGGTGGCCGCGCTTGGCGGGCATCACTGGCGGGTGGAAAAGCGGGTTAGCGGTGGCATGACCCTGTCCAACGTGACCCCGCTCGATTCCGACGCGCGGGTGGACGAGTTGGCGCGCATGCTGGCCGGCGACACCGTCACCGAGGAGGCCCGGGCGGCGGCCCGGGCGCTCTTGGGCAGCTAAAGCTGCGGCACGAGCTTGCCGGGGTTCAGGATGCCCTTGGGGTCCAGAACCTGCTTGATATCCCCCATCAGCGCCCAGGCATCGCCATGTTCGGCCTGCATGTAGTCCAGCTTGCCCATGCCCACGCCATGCTCGCCCGTCACCGTTCCGCCCATTCGCAACGCGCGTTCGACCATGCGGTGCGAGAGCGCCTTGGCGGCGGCCAGTTCGTCGGGGGCGTCGTCATGGATCAGCAGGATGGCATGGAAATTGCCGTCGCCCATATGGCCCAGGATCGGGCCGGGGATCGGGCTTGCGGCGATGTCGGCGCGGGTTTCCTCCACCGCCTCGGCGAGCCGCGAGATCGGTACGCAGAGATCGGTGACCACCGCGCGCGCGCCCTTGCGGCTGGCAAGGATCGCCCAATAGGCGGTGTGGCGCATCTCCCAGAGCGCGCTGCGATCCTCGGGTTTCGTGGACCAGCGGAAGCCTTCGCCGCCCATGTCATCGACCAGTTCGCCCAAGCGCTGCGATTCCTCCGCGACGGTCTGTGGCGAGCCATGGAACTCGATCAACAGGTGGGGCTTCTCGGCAAAACTTCCGGCGGAATAGGCGTTCACCGCCGCCGCTGTCGCCGCATCGACGAACTCGATCCGTGCAACCTTGATCCCTGACTGGATCGTTGCGATCACGCAATCGACCGCGGCGCCGATCTCGTCAAAAGCGCAGATCGCGGCCGAGATCGCCTCCGGCTGGCCGTGCAGACGCAGCGTCAGCTCGGTAATGATACCGAGCGTGCCCTCGGAGCCGACGAAGAGCCGCGTCATGTCGTAGCCGGAGGCCGATTTGCGCGCCCTTGTGCCGGTGCGGATCACCCGCCCGTCGGCCAGCACGATCTGGAGCCCCAGCACGTTGTCCGCCATCGTGCCGTAGCGCACCGTCGTCGTGCCGCTGGCCCGCGTCGCCGCCATACCACCCAGCGACGCATTGGCGCCGGGGTCGACCGGGAAGAACAGACCGGTCGCCCGCAAGTCGCGGTTCAGCTCCTCCCGCGTCAGTCCGGGTTGCACCACGGCGTCCAAATCTTCGGGGTGGATTTCGAGCAGGGCATTCATGCGGCTGAAGTCGAGGCTGAGCCCGCCCCGAACGGCCAACGCGTGCCCTTCGAGCGACGTTCCCGCGCCCCATGGAGTGACCGGGCAGCCGTGTTCGTTGCAAATACGCATGATTTCCGTGACGTCTTCGGTTGTCTCGGGCCATGCGACCGCATCGGGCGGTGTTGGCAGGAAGTAGCTCTCCGATTGCCCATGCGCGGCCAGATCCGACTTGGACCGCGACAGCCGATCGCCTAGGAAAGTGGAAAGAGCCTCAAGTGCCGTGGCGATGGTCATCCGCACCTCCCCTGCGCTAAACCGACTGGTACCCTAGGGCAGGCGGGCCCCCGGGGAAAGCCTTGCCTCGCCCGTGGAACGCGCATTTTGGCTGAACGCACGAGAGACCTGATCCGACGCCAATGGGAGGAAAGCCGCAGCGCCCTGCAGCGCGGCTGGCAGCTTCTGTTGCGGCGCGGGACGAGCCAGGTGCAGTTCTGGTTCATCGCGCTGGCCGTTGGCATTGTCGCCGGTGCGGCCGCTGTCGGCTTTCGCGAGGGGATCGTCTGGCTGCAGGGCACGCTCTACGGGGCCGAGGATATCCGCAACATCCACAGTTTCGCGGCCAGCCTGCCGTGGTGGATGCTGCTCGCGCTGCCGATCTGGGGCGGGCTCGCCGTCGGGGTGATCCTTGGCCGCTTCACGCCGGATGGACGGGTGCGCTCGGTGGCCGACGTGATCGAGGGGGCGGCGCTGCATCGGGGCCGGGTGGAGATAAAGGCCGGGCTTGCCTCGGCGGCGGCCTCGCTGATCACGCTCTCTTCCGGCGGCTCCTCGGGGCGGGAGGGGCCGGTGGTGCACCTCGCCGGGGTGATCTCCACCTGGGTGTCGGACCGGATCGGCGCGAGCGGCATAACCGGGCGGGACCTGCTGGGCTGCGCCGTGGCCGCCGCCGTCTCGGCCAGTTTCAACGCGCCCATCGCCGGAGCGCTCTTTGCACTGGAAGTGGTGCTGCGCCATTTCGCCGTCCATGCCTTCGCGCCGATCGTGATTGCCTCCGTCGCGGGGACCGTGATCTCGCGCCTCGCCTTCGGCAATGTCACCGAGTTCACCCTGACGCCGAAGGGCTCGCTTTCCTTCTATGTCGAACTGCCGGCTTTCATGCTGCTCGGCCTGCTCTGCGGGATTGTGGCGGTGCTGCTGATGCGGGCGCTGTTCTTTGCCGATGACTTTGCCAGCCACCTGCAGCGGAAATGGCGGATCCCGCAAGTCCTGCGCCCGGCTGCGGCTGGCGCGATCCTTGGCCTGCTGGCCATCGGGTTCCCGCATATCATCGGGGTGGGCTACGAGACGACGGCACGGGCGCTCAAGGCCGATCTGCTGTTTCACGAGGCGGTCGTCTTTGCCATCCTCAAGGTCTTCGCGGTGTCCGTCACGATGGGCGGACGGATGGGGGGCGGGGTTTTCTCGCCATCGCTGATGGTCGGCGCCTTGACGGGGCTTGCCTTCGGGCTGGTGGCGACGCAGCTCGTGCCGCAATATTCCGGCACGGGCGAGCTTTACGCGCTCGCCGGTATGGGCGCCGTTGCCGCCGCCGTTCTGGGGGCACCGATCTCGACCACGATGATCGTTTTCGAGCTGACAGGGGACTGGCAGACCGGGCTTGCGGTGATGGTTGCCGTCTCGCTGTCCACGGCCCTTGCCAGCCGGCTTGTCGATCGGTCTTTCTTCCTGACCCAACTGGAGCATCGCGGCGTGCATCTGGCGGCCGGGCCGCAGGCCTACCTTTTGTCGATCTATTCCGCCGCTGTCATCATGCGCTCGAAGGACTCGCCCCGAGCCGCGCCGGAAGACGCTTGCCGCAAGCTCATCGATGCCGGCATTTCGATCACCCCCGACACGACGCTCGAAGTGTCCCTGCCAATGTTCGACGAGACCGGCGAGAGTTTCCTGCCCGTCGCGGTTCCGGCGGCCGATGGCGGGCCGCCCGAGTTGCTGGGGGCGCTGTTCCAGGTGGATGCTCTGAAGGCCTATAACCGGGCCTTGGCCGATACCGCGGCCGAAGAGCATTCCTGAGATAATCTGCGTCGGCCGCCCGGGTTTCGGGAGCGGATTTGTCCGGGCGCATGATTGGCCATGGCCCGAGCCGGATCGAGATGTTGGAAGGGGGGCATGCCCCCCGCGCTCATGCGAGCGCTCCCCCCAGGATATTTTCGGTCAGAAGAAGAACGAGTGTTCGCGGCATTGTCGGCTGGATCACCTGCGCTGCCGGTACTCGTTACCGGCATTCGAAATCGGGATGGAACGCGCTGATGCAGGTATCCCGGCCATTTTTGCGAGGAAAGACGGCGAGGATTTCCAGCGTCACGCTTGAATAGGTCGCAAAGGCCGGCATCGGCAGTGCCAGTTCGCGGTGGAAATCGGGCGGGTTCATGTAATGAGTGATGCCCTTGTCGGCGGTGTTCCGAAACAGGCTTGGCCAGGAGTTTCGCCCGTAGGTTTGCCCGGATTTTTCATAGCCGATCCGCATCAGGAGTTTCCCGAATGGGGCGCCATTGTGGATGAAGATGAGGTCCTTTGGCCGATGCCATCGAACAGGTTTCCCGGCCCATAGCTGACGACATTTCTGAACGGCAGGGCCGAAGCCACGCAGTAGGCTATGCCATCGAGGAGTTCGGTCGCGCCGAAATTGGCTCAGGCATCCCGGGCGCAGGCCCGCGAACAGGCTCGCCAGGCGAAGCTGGGAGTGGCGGTCCGGTTTCGCATCCTGCGTGACTGCCCGCCTTGTGTATCCCGGGTGCGGCTTGCTTCGCAGAAGCTGGTTTTTCAGCGGAGCGAATGCGGTTTTTTGTTTTCTTGCAGTCTCTTGGCGTTCGTCTTGGTAAGGCGTCGCGGTCGATGATCTGGGTCGATGCTCGGCTTGTCTCCTGCATTGGAAACCATTGCAACAGATTGGAAGTTTTCAAACTGCATAGTTGATCGGCTAAAAAATCGCATTAATGATTAAAATATGATCAGAGTTAAAATCGTTCTTCTGTTGGGGCTGTTGTTTGTCTCCCCGCAGCCGGGCGAGGCTGACGCCCCGCCGTTGCCGGAAATCGTACAGGTTTTTGCTTCCTGTGCGGGGCGCTTGACAGCGCAGATGCAGCACCAATGGCTTCTGTCGGATCCGGCGGCGGATCGGACGGAAGCCTATCGTGCAACCATGATCGATCTGCTGGACGCGGCCCTTCCGAAAGGCTCGGGGCGGGAGGCGCTCAAGTTTCGGTCCGCCGCACGGCAGGCGCACGCGGCGCTGTTGAGCCGTGCCACGTTCAACGAGAATGCAAGGGATGCGGCCTGGGCGCAGAGGCGGGTCTCCGTCGAAATCACGCAATGCGAGGCGCTGATGATCCGTTAGGATCGTTACCCCCCGACAAGAACCGTTGGAAAACCGACCACGACCGTTCCGCCATGCGCCGTCATATCGCCCAGGCGCACTTGCGGGCGGTTACTCACCAGAACAGTAAACGAGCCCATTGCGGTGGTGTCGGGCGGGCCGACGCAGACGCACATATTGCCAACCGGCGCCGAAGGCATGCAGCCGATGAGTACCGTTGGAACGCAGGGCGGCAAGATTGGCCCGCCGACATGCGGCACCGGCCCGGGATTAATCATCGGGCATACATGCATGTCGCCCAAGCGGGAGGCGGGTTTCATCGATCTTTCTCCGGTCGCGTGCGTCCAATGGTACTCGCGTGGCGGGCATCCGTCGAGTGGCCATTGCGGGGGAAACCGTTTGGAGGACTGGCTTGGGCGCGCCCATGCAATTTCCCGTATTTCACTTGTACCTGAGGTATCCATTTCATACTGATGTGACATGACCGAGATCGAGTTGAAGTTCGTCCTGAACGAAGAGAGCATCCGCCGCCTGAAGAGTCGGCTGAAGGGGCTGGAACTGAACGAGAGCGCGGCGCGCACGCGGACGCTTCGCAGCGTCTATTACGACACGCCCGAGCACAGCTTGCGCAAGGCCGGTACGGCGCTTCGGATCCGCCGGGACGGACGGCGCTGGATCCAGACCGTGAAGGCGCGTGCCTCGATCAATGGCGGCTTGTTGCGGGCGCAGGAGGTCGAGAACCCCGCGCCCGGGGGGCGGCTGGACCTGACGAGAATACCCGTTCTGGCGGTGCGAGCCGAGGTAGAGGAGGCGATCGCCGGCGCCGAGTTGGTGCCGGTCTGCGAGACCCAGATGAAGCGGGTGACCAGCGTTTTGACATTGGAGAACGGCGCAAGGGTCGAGCTTGCCATCGATTCCGGCGAGATCATCGCCGGCGAGTTGCGCGAGCCCTTCCGCGAAGCGGAGTTGGAGCTTCTGGAGGGCGACGTGGACTCGCTCTACGACCTGACTCAGACGCTCTTTCCCGATGGCGGGTTGCACTTGTCTACCATGTCGAAATCGGAACGCGGCTACATGCTGGCCGAGACGGGCAGGGCGCAGACGGAGCCCCTGCCGCGCAATGCGTGCACGGTGCCGCTGAGCGCCGAGATGACGTCGGAAATTGCTGCGCGCGATGTGCTGCGCGAGTGTTTCGAACAGATCTCGGCCAATATCGAAGTGGTCTTGTTTACTGACGCGCCCGAGGGGCCGCACCAGCTTCGCATTGGCCTGCGCCGGTTGCGCGCGGCTTTTGGCATGTTCAAGCCGGTGATCGGCCATCCCGAGATGCTGCGCCTGAACGAGGAAGCTAAAATCATTGGCGCGCAGGTTGGCGTGCTGCGCGATCTGGACGTTGTGATCACCGATATCATCGATCCCGAGCACGAGGCGCACCCGCATGAGCAGGGGTTCAACGCGCTGCGCTCGGCCATCGAGGCCCGCCGCGAGGCCGTTCGCGAGGAACTGCGGGAGTACCTGCGTTCCGAGCGCGCGCAGAGCTTCCAGATCGACCTGGCCCGGTTCATCGAAACCCGCCGCTGGCTGGCGCCCGAGGATTTCGAACAGACGGCGCGGTTGGCCCAACCGATCCGGGAGCTCTCCTGCAAGGCGCTTGGCAAGCGGTGGAAATCCTGCGTGAAGCATGCCCGCGGCATTGACCAGCTGACGATCGATGAACGCCACGAGTTGAGAAAGGAGTTGAAGAAACTCCGCTACACGATTGAATTTCTTGGGCCGCTCTATTCCCAGAAGAAGGTTGCCCGTTTCGTGAAGACGATGAAGAAGATGCAGAACATCTTTGGCGACCTGAACGATCTGGCCATGGCCGAGGAGCTTCTGTGCAAGAATGACAGCCCCGGCGCGCGCAACGCCAACGCGCAACGCGCGGTGGGCTGGGTTCTCGGCGCACGTTCGGCGAGGGCCGCAGCGGCATGGTCCAACGCCAAGCGTCTGTGGCACGACGTAACCGTGACGGGCCCGTTCTGGCGCTGAACCGTTGACAAACGTCGTGGTTGCCTGTCCTCAATGGGCGGGGCGCGGGCAGTAGCGGCTGGCCAGCATGCCGATAGCGACCCCGACACAGAGCGGCCCGAGCGTTCCCGTGCCGATCAGGAAAACCAGGATCAGCAGCGCCGCGATCGGCTTGCCGAGGCCCACGGTTGCGCAGGCGGCGATGCCGGCCGTCAGCGCCACGGGCAGTTCCTGTGCCGGCAGGAAGGCCTGCGCGGCATAACCGGCGGCCATTCCGGCGAAGATCAGCGGAAAGATCGCTCCGCCCCGCCAGCCCGAGGACAGGCAGATCGTGGTCGCCAGCACCTTGAGCAGGGCCAGCCCGAGCAGCGTCAGCGCGCTCGCGCCTGCGCCGAATTCCAGCAGGTCGTGCATCTGGTGGTGGCCGGAGAACATGACCATCGGTACAGCGGCGGCAAGGCAGCCGAAGGCGAGCCCGCCAAGTGCCGATTGCGCGACAGGGTTGTCGATGCGGTCCTCGAATTGCCGCGTGGTCCAGACCCGCGCGAACAGGAATGCCGCGCCGAATCCTGCCCCGATCATGGCCGGGACGAGGGCGAAGAGCAGGTCGCTCCCGTCGAAACGGTTGGCGTAATCCGGGATCTCGACCCGGTGGAAGGGCTCCGAACTCAGCAGGCGCCAGCACCACAGGAACCCGCCGAAGCCGATCACCGCCGGGAGGAAACCTAGTATCCTTCCGCCATCGGACCGGTATGCCTCGATGGTCTTGTCCCCGTCCTCGGGCATGGCGAAGGCAAAGCCGCCCGGCGGCGAGCCGAAGAATCCGGCCAGCGCACCGGCCACGCTGGCCTGCCCGAGGGTCTCGGCTTCGATACGCGATCTTGCGACGATGAGGGAGACCAGCGCCGCCAGTTCGGTCACCACGGCGATCAGCCCGGCCTCCGGCCCCAGCGAGCCGCCGAAACCCACCGCCAGGATCGCGCCGAGTCCGATGAGAAGTACCTGTCGGCGCTTGATTGTCAGCGGGTTGGAGGCAGCCTCGATCTGGGTGGAAAGGCTCTCCACCCGGTTGGAGCCGATACGGGTGATGCCGACCAGAACCCCGCCGATGGTGCAGGTCACGACGATATAGAAAGGACTGCCGGCGATGGAATTGTGCCAGAGCGTCTCTTCGAGAAACAGCATCCCCTTGAGCGTTAGTGCCGCGAGCGCTCCGGCCACGAAGCTTATCAGAAGCGCGATGATGGCGATGCGCATGGCGTTCTCCTCTTCCGGCTCCCGGAGGCGCCTCTTGTCATTTGTTCAAGCTTGCCCGATTACAGGTTTAAGGGAAGCCCCGGCGGCACGGCAACGCCCCGGGCGAGAGCAAGGGATCGGGCATTATGAGCCAGAGTGACAATCCAGCCGATCCGTTCAAGAAGGCCTTGAGCGAAGCGACGCGGGTGATCGCGGATGACCCGGAACTCGGCATCGTCTTCACGGTCGATCCGTCGGGCATGACGGCCGACCAGATGCGCCTGCCGCAGGTGAGCCGCCGGATGACCAAGGACGAGGTCATGCTGGCCCGCGGAACCGCCGATGCGCTGGCGCTGAAGCGGCGATACCACGACCCCGCCATCCACCAGCGCTACCTGCCATCGGGGCAGATGGCGCTCGATCTCTACGAGGCGATGGAGACCGCGCGTTGCGAGGCCGTGGGGGCGCGGGCGATGCCGGGCACTGCTTCCAATATCGACGCCAAGATCGACTACGAGGCGAGCCGGAAGGGCTATCACCAGATCACCAAGCCAACCGAGGCGCCGCTGGCGGTCGCCGCGGGATACATGATCCGGCAGCTAGCCACCGGGCGCGAGCTGCCGGAGGGAGCGCAGAACGTGCTCGACTTGTGGCGGGACTATCTCGAAGGCTCGGCCGCCGAGACGCTGCCGGACCTGGAGAACTGTCTCGAGGACCAGACCGCTTTCGCACGTTTTGCTCGCAGGGTGATCGAGGATCTGGGCTATGGCGACCAGCTTGGCGACGATCCGGACGAGATGGACGACGAGGAGCAGCCCGAGCAGGCGCAGGACGAGCCGGAAGAGGCCGAGAGCTCGGGTGATGAAGACCAGGACGCCCAGGAGGATGACAGCCAGCCTGAACAGGATCAGGACGCGACCGACGATCCGACCGAGGCCGAGGTCTCGATGGACGATTCGGCGGATTCGGACATGGACGAGCAGACCGAGATGCCCGAGGGCGAGGCGCCATTGGAGCCGCCCCCGCCCGCGCCGGTCTCGGAGGCCGATCCGAATTACGATGTCTTCAGCACCGATTTCGACGAGATCATCGACGCGACGGATCTGGCTGAGCCGGTGGAGCTGGAACGGCTGCGGGCCTATCTCGACCAGCAGCTGGAGCCGCTCAAGGGCGCTGTCTCGCGGCTGGCCAACAAGCTGCAGCGCCGCTTGCAGGCACAGCAGAACCGGAGCTGGGAGTTCGACCTGGAGGAAGGCATTCTGGATGCCGGGCGTCTGGCCCGTGTTGTCGCCAACCCGACCACTCCGCTTTCCTTCAAGGTGGAGAAGGATACCGAGTTCCGCGACACGGTAGTGACGCTGCTCTTGGACAATTCCGGCTCCATGCGCGGCCGCCCGATTTCCATCGCCGCGATCTGTGCCGATGTGCTGGCGCGCACGCTGGAGCGCTGCGCGGTGAAGGTGGAAATCCTCGGCTTCACCACCCGCGCCTGGAAGGGTGGGCAGAGCCGCGAACGCTGGCTCAAGGAAGGGCGTTCGCAATTGCCCGGCCGCCTGAACGACCTGCGCCACATCATCTACAAGTCGGCCGACGCACCCTGGCGGCGCTCCCGCGACAATCTGGGCCTGATGATGAAAGAGGGCCTGCTGAAGGAAAACATCGACGGCGAGGCGCTGGAATGGGCGCATAGGCGGATGGTCGTGCGGCCGGAAGCGCGCAAGATCCTGATGGTGATCTCGGACGGGGCGCCGGTGGACGATTCCACCCTTTCGGTGAACCCGGCCAATTACCTGGAGAAACACCTGCGCGACGTGATTGCGATGATCGAGCGGCGGCGGCAGGTGGAACTGATGGCGATTGGCATTGGCCATGACGTGACCCGCTATTACGATCGCGCGGTGACGATTACCGATGTGGAGCAGTTGGCCGGTGCGATGACCGAGCAGCTTGCGTCGCTCTTCGACACCGACAAGCGCGCGCGGGCGCGGTTTTTGGGGCTGAAGCGCGCGTCCTGAGCGGGGGGCGATCCTGCGGATCGTGCCTCCGGCGGGAGTATTTTTTCCAACAAGAAGGGGCGGTGTTCCGCTCCTGTGGCCGGAGGGCAGGGCATGTTTCAGAGCTTCGAGGTTTCGACGCGGCCAGAAGACGGGCCGCCGAGGCTGGCGGCTTTACGAGGGGAAATCGAGGCGGCTGGTCTGGACGGATTTCTTGTGCCACGGGCCGATGCGCACCAGGGCGAGTATGTGGCCCCCCATGACGAGCGGCTGGCCTGGTTGACCGGCTTTACCGGTTCGGCGGGATTCTGCGCGGTTCTGAAGGATGTTGCCGGGGTTTTCGTCGATGGGCGTTACCGGGTTCAGGTGCGCTCGCAGGTTGATCTCGCGCATTTCGCGCCGGTGGCCTGGCCGAAGGTGACGCTTGCGAAATGGCTGCTGGAGCATTTGCCCGAAGGAGGACGGATCGGGTTCGATCCATGGCTGCATTCGGTGGAGGAGATCGAAAAACTGCAGGTGGCGGGAGCGGATAGGGGGATCGCGTTGATCGCCTGCGAAAACCTGCTCGACGCGATCTGGACAGACCAGCCTGCACCGCCGGCGGGCGAGATCCTCGTGCATCCGCTGGAACTGGCCGGAAGACCGCATGAGGAGAAGCGGCGGGAGCTTGGCGCGGCGCTGGCGGAAGCGGGCGTCCAATCGGTCGTTCTGACCCTACCTGACAGCATTGCCTGGCTGCTCAACATCCGTGGCAGCGATATCGTTCGGAACCCGGTGCCGCATGCTTTCGTCATTCTGCACCAATCGGGTGCCGTGGAGCTGTACTGTGCCGCCGGAAAGGTGACCGAGGCCGTTCGGGAACATCTCGGCCCGGAGGTTCATTGCCACGGGGGCGACGATTTCGAGGCGGCCTTGCAAGCGCTTGGGGAGAAGGTCCAGATCGACCCTGCAAGCGCGCCTGTCCGGGTGGCGGATTTGTTGACGGGGGCGGAGATCGTAACGGCCCCGGACCCTTGTGCCCTGCCAAAGGCGCGCAAGAACGCCGCGGAACTGGCCGGCATGGAAGCGGCCCATCTGCGTGACGGCGCCGCGATGTGCCGGTTTCTTTGCTGGCTTGAACGCGAGGTTGCCAAGGGCACGCTGACGGAGATCGACGTGGTGCGCCGGCTCGAGGAGGAGCGGCGCAGGGATCCGCTGCTGCGCGATATCAGTTTCGAAACCATTTGTGGCTCCGGCCCGCATGGGGCCATCGTGCATTACCGTGTGAGCGAGGAGAGTAACCGGGAGATCACACCAGGTGAGATCCTGCTGGTGGATTCGGGCGGGCAATATGCCGACGGGACGACCGACATCACCCGCACCGTCGCCACGGGGCCGGTGGGGGACTTGGAGCGCGCCTGTTTCACCCGGGTCCTGCAGGGGATGATCGCCATTTCGACGCTTCGCTGGCCCGAGGGGCTGGCCGGGCGCGACCTGGATGCGCTGGCCCGTGCGCCGCTTTGGCGGGCAGGGCTGGATTACGACCACGGCACCGGACATGGCGTCGGTGCCTATCTGTCTGTGCACGAGGGGCCGCAACGCCTCTCGCGCACCTCGGATGTCGTCTTGCAGGACAGCATGATCCTGTCGAACGAGCCGGGATATTACCGGGAAGGTTCCTTTGGCATCCGGATAGAGAACCTTGTCCATGTCCTGTCCGCGTCGGCTCTGCCCGATGCCGATGAGCGCGCGATGCTCACGTTCGGAACATTGACCTGGGTCCCGATCGACCGCCGGATGATCGTGGTCGACATGCTCAGCTACGAGGAACGCGCCTGGCTGGATGCCTACCATGCGGGGTGCAACCAGCGCATCGGGCCGCTGCTGGAAGGTGACGCCGCGAACTGGCTGGACGCGGCGACCTCGCCCCTGTAGTGTCGCACGCTAACATTAGGCATTCATGCGAATGTCAAAATGCCCGCCCATAGGGGATGGCAGGAATTCGAAGGAACCGACATGGTAGACCATATCAAGATCCGCAAGGCCGATGGAACATGGGTTGTCCGTGCCGGCGGAGCCGTGCTGGCCGAAAGCCGGAATGCGCTGGAGCTGACCGAGGGTGAACAGGCACCGGTGATCTATTTCCCCCGAGAGGATATCGCGATGGCCTTCCTCGACCCGTCCGAGCAGATTGGCCACTGCCCGCATATGGGCGATGCGCATTACTTCTCCATCCAGACCGAGAGCCAGACGCTGAGCAACGCTGCCTGGTCCTATCAAAGCCCCATCGAGGGAATGGAGCCACTTAAGGATCACGTCGCCTTCCGCGCGAACAGTCCGGACGTGGCCGTGGAGCGCGTTTGACCGCGACCGGGCATCGGGCCGCTGCGGGCCCAGATCTTGAGCACTGGCTGACATTCTGCTGCGCGTTCTTCGCCCTTGTGAACGATCCTTCGCGTCGTACTCCTGAGCGAAAAGGAAGGTGTTCCCGAAACCGCTGCTCCCCTAGAGCGTGTCGCGTTTAATCGGCCTCATAGCCTGCGGCTTTGAAGTAGTTGTAGCATTCTTCGTCCGAGAAGAGGTTGCAGACCTGTCCGACGGCGGCCCAGAGTTGGTCATAGGTTCGCGCGGCGGCCTTCCTGATCAGTGTCTTGAGTTTCGAGAAGGCCATCTCGATGGGATTCAGATCTGGGCTGTAGGGTGGCAGGAACAGGAACCATGCA
>NZ_FNEK01000167.1 GCF_900099935.1 Aliiruegeria lutimaris
CGACCTGAATCCCATCGAACAGGCGTTTTCCAAACTGAAGGCGCATCTACGCAGGATCGGTGCGAGGACCTTCTCCGGGCTATTCAACGCAATCGGCGAGGTCTGCGATCTCTTCAGCCAACAAGAGTGCTGGAACTATTTCCAAGCCGCCGGTTACGCTTCAACGTCAACTGGAACCGCTTTAGTATAGCCAATTCGGGGCAGTCGAAGATATGGCATTCTATCTGAAAGGGAGCGGTTTTCGGTCAGGCATGGGCATGTTTCGATCCGGACCATTTCCAAGTCCGATACTGATGACACAATCTTGCGTCAGAAGGCCTCTCAAGGCGAAGCTAGGCGAGGGGCCAATGGGCGCCTTGATGGTTGGGACATCGTAGGTGATCGTGGCTGTTTTGTCCAAATCGGCGGGTGTTCGGATGCCCCCTTTTCCAGGACGGGTCTAAGTCACAGCTTCCATGAGAGCTGTGCCGAGCGCCGTGTAACGGTTGAGAACCACGATACGACCCTGGAGCTCGGCGATCTAAATCCTCTGCCAACCGCGTTGGCCATTCGGTGGCGGCATCCAGATCATCTCGGACACAAACCAGATCGAGAGCGACCTGCGCTGCTTCAGCGTTGTGTCATGGCGGGCCGGGAAGAACGCCTTCGCTTTGAAGCACGCCCAGGATGGCGAGAATGGTGTGGGTACTGACATCAACCGATCCCTCCAGAGCGACACCGATACCGCCTTTGCCGATTTCCCGCGGCCCGGCGGTCTGGAAGACAGGATCCAGCATCGAAAGCTCCGGCGGCAGCTCCAGACAGAACGGGCTTTCGGCGAGAACAAGGTTAAATGCTTCGCGCAGGAGAAGGCGCGCCGCAGTGATGTTCTCGCTATCCTCGGTGCCCGCTTCGATGGCTTCCAGCGGACGTACATCCAGACCTTCGAGACGGAAGACGATGCAGTTCTCCTCGATCTTGGTGGTTGCTTCACCGGTGAAGCCGAGACCAAGTTTTGATCGCAACTCGCCACGCTGAAAGCCGGTCTCGCTCGTCCGGTTGCACTGATAGAACCGGGACTGCAACGTGCCTGACACGCCGATCACGGAGTCGCGGGCCGTCACCGAAACTTCCCCGAGCACTGTGTTGTTGCCGCATCCGTCGCTAACTGGCCGGCCGGCCAGCAACTCCGGCATTCGCTGTTGAATGTCGCGCAGGTCCAAGAGCGCGTTAACGTGAACCCGGGTCGGCGCAACGGCGCTCAGACCGAGCTCGAGCCTGAAAGCAACCTCGGTGTCGAGCATTGTGAGCGTTTCATCCAGTTCGAAATCAATCTGCTGTGCGATGGCGGCGTGTCCTGCAGCAAACAGCACCAGCGCGACTGGGAGGATGCTGAACAATTTCATCTTTGTTCCTCAATCAGATCGCTTTCCTTTAGGACGGCAAGGAGCTGGATCAGGGTCGCCGCAGTGGTGTCAACCGAGCCACTGAAAGTCGCGCCGACCCCGCCATCGCCAATTTCCCTAAGTCCGCCTGAGGTGAAGCTGGGGGCGAGCGACGAAAGCTCCGGTGGCAGTGTAGGACAGATCGGGTTCTGGGAGAGAAAAGTGGCGCTCTCGTCGAGGATCGCTTTCCGAGCTCTCTCGGTGAAGCCAAAGAGAGTTGCCAGACCGCCAATAAGTCCGTGCGGATCGAGTTGCAGATCGATCAGGTGGAATTCGACGCAGTTGTTGCGGACAATCGCCGTCGCCTCGGCGATCGCAGCAAGCTTCTGCGTGAAGATGCGGCGGCCGCGTTCCTCGTCCTGCGTGCCTTCGCTCCGACAACCGAAGACACGAGCCGTCACAATACCACCCGCGCGCAGGTTTTCGCTTTCTTGCTCAACCCCGTCGAAGTCAAGTGAAACCTCCAGCCCGCAATTGTCGACGATTACGCCCGAAAGGAGCTCTGGCAGACGGGCTTGCGCCAGCCGCAGGTCGATAAAGAAGTTGGCACCGAGACGAGCATCGGTCACCGGACTCAGACCAGCATAAAGCACGAGTGGAACCGATGCTTCTTCAGTCTGCACCTCTTTGGAGATCTTGAAGGCGACATCTCCCGCATAGGTGGCCGGATCGAGGCCCTCCCCTCGGGTGACAGCCGCCCGGGCAGCCTCCGGATCAACAATGGCCGGCGTGAAGTTTGAAGTGTCGTCGCCGCCACTGCACCCAAATAGGAATGCCGAGAACAGCGTAACCGGAACGACTCTGAAAATCGACATGGCCCCTCCCGTTTGCTCTTTACGGTCACGCAACAAGGCCCGACGCAATCCATCGACTAGCCACTACACGCCATCTTAAAGCACCCCGCCATTAACCTGAGACATATCCGGCAGCCTTGAAGTAGCTCCAGCATTCTTGCGGAGAATAGAGATCGCAGACCTGGGCGATG
>NZ_FNEK01000004.1 GCF_900099935.1 Aliiruegeria lutimaris
TCGGACAGGTCTGCAACCTCTTCTCGGACGAAGAATGCTACAACTACTTCAAAGCCGCAGGCTATGAGGCCGATTAAACGCGACACGCTCTAGTGCGGCTTTTCTTGTTGCGCCGAGAACAGGCTGACGATCGGTACAAAGACGTAGGCCGCCACCGGAACCAGCAACAGGCCCAGCAGCAGGCCGAAGATACCGTCCAGCACCGCCGTCACCAGCCATTTGACGAAGCCGGCCCAGCTCTCGGCGACAGCATGTGCGGCGGCATAGGCGAGATCGTGGATCTCGTGTCCGATGAGCCCGAAGCCGATTTCCTCAAGGCCGTGCACGACGATGCTGCCACCGACCCAGAGCATTGCCAGAGTTCCGACAAGCGTCAGCAGTTTCATAAACCCGGGCATGCCGTGCACGATCCCGCGCCCGATGGAGCGTGTCACACCCAGCCGGCCGTGGTCCGCCATGGCAACGCCAATGTCATCGGCCTTCACGATAAGCGCAACCGAGCCATAGACCAGCGCGGTAATGCCCACCGCGACCAGCGCCAGGGTGAGCGCCTCGGTCCAGAAGCCGGAATCGGGGATGGCAGAGAGCGCGATGGTCATGATCTCGGCCGAGAGGATGAAATCTGTCTTGATGGCGCCGGCGACCCGGCTTTCCTCCAGCCCGGCCGCGTCTTCCAGCTGCTCCAGATGGCCCGCGTCATGGTGATGCGGCATCAGCCAGTGCAGCACCTTTTCCGCCCCCTCGAAACACAGATACCCCCCGCCAAGCATCAGAAGCGGCGCGATGGTCCAGGGCGCAAAGTTGCTCAACAGCAGTGCAGCGGGCAACAATATCAGCAGCTTGTTCTTGATCGACCCGAAGGCGATGCGGCCAACGATGGGTAATTCGCGTTCGGCGGAGAAGCCCATCGTGTATTTCGGCGTCACGGCGGCATCGTCGATCACCGCGCCGGCGGCCTTGGTGCCGGCCTTCATCGCATCGTCGATCACCCCCCCGGCCACCTTGGCCGTGGTCTTGGCCGCTTGCCCCGCGATATCGTCCACCGAGGCCGCCGCGACCTTGGCAAGTGCTGCAATATCGTCCAGAAGCGCAAGCAATCCACTCATGACAACCTCATTCGGCCTGATCCGGTCAACCGCAGGTTACAGCCATTCCTCCCGGTTTAGAAACAGCCCAATTGCGCTGGAGAATTGAACTCCCCCAAGGCAGCCGTTAAGCCGACCGCAGCAGATCTCTGACAAGGAAGCCCCCATGAGCAATCGCAGCTGGTTCATTCTGGCCCTTGTCATCGCCGCCCTGCTCGGGCTCAACTTCCTTTTCGGATGGCAGATGCACATCTTTCTCGGCCGGAAGTTCGACGGGCTGATCGAATGGATGGCCTTCTGGCGCTAATGCACTGAAAGCTCAGCAATCCGTGCCGAGCTTCTCCCGAAGGGCGCTGCGGACGTCCGGAGGCACGAATTTCGAGACATTGCCGCCGAGTCGCGCGATCTCCTTGACCAACTTGGAGGCGATCGCCTGGTGCTGGGCCTCGGCCATGAGGAACACGGTCTCGATGGAATCGTCCAGCCGGCGGTTCATTCCAACCATCTGGAATTCATACTCGAAATCGGCCACCGCGCGCAGGCCGCGGATGATCATCCTGGCACCGACATCGCGGGCGCAGTCGATCAGCAGGTTCTCGAACGGATGCGCCACGATCTCGCAGCCGGTTTCCTCGGAGATGCGGGTGCACTCAGCCTCGATCATGCTGACGCGCTCTTCCAGGCTGAACAGCGGCCCCTTGTCCCGATTGATCGCGACGCCAATGACGAGCCGATCCACCAACACCGTGGCCCGGCGAATGATGTCGATATGGCCCATCGTGACCGGGTCGAAAGTTCCGGGGTAAAGTCCGATGCGCATCGCCATGGCTCCTGATCTCCTCCGTCCCGCCCCGACCACTCCTTTTGGCCAAAAACGGAACCCTGCGAATCTCTCGCGTGGCCTTAACATGCCGCATTGCAGCGATCTAGACCAATCTTCCCCGGAGTGACGGAAGGTTCCAAGCTTGCAACAGGCTTATTCCGATTGGATTTTTCCGTTCCGAAGCTGCTATGGGGCTCCGGGTCGGGGGGGCTCGCAAACCGACCCGAATGGGCAAACCGACTTGCCTAGGGAGCCGGCCGGCCCCCTCTTCCGAAGCACCCCTGTCAGTACCCCATGATCATGCCTTCGAGCGCATCCTTCTCCATGGCAAGTTCCGTCAGCCGCGCCTTGACCACATCGCCCAGGGTAATGATCCCGATCATCTTGCCATCCACGACCACGGGCATGTGGCGAAAACGACCTTCTGTCATGCGGCCCAATATGGATTCCGCCTCATCGCCCAGCCCACATGTCTCGATCAATTTCGTCATCATGTCGTCGACCTTGTCGGCCATGCAGTTCGCCCCGCGCTTGCCGAGCTCACGCACGATATCGCGTTCCGACAGGATCCCGTCAAAGCTCGAACCATCCGAAGACACCACGACGGAGCCGATCCGCTTCTCCGAGAGCACGGCGGCGGCGGCCTCCACGCTGGTGCCGGGAGCGACGGTAATGACGCCTTCGGTTCCCTTCGACTTAAGAATTTGCTGAACAATCATATTGCTGTGTCCTCCCTGCGAATGCCTTACGTTTCCCTTTCCCCAGCGTCCTCCGAGGGAGCGCTTCCTGTCAATGCCTCTCGCACGAGGATCATTTCCCGGCGCATTCCGCCCACGAGCAGTTCCGCGAAAGCCGAGAGGCGCTGGACACGGGCATCATCGGCGTGCCGGATAAGGTAGAAGCTGCGCGTGAGCGCGAAAGCCTCCGACAGGACGCGTTCGAGGATATGGTCGCCGGGCAGCGCGAAATCATGGGTTACGGCAACGCCGGCGCCCTGCCGTGCCATCTGGTATTGCACCGCAACCGAGTTGCTGGCGAGCACCGGGCGATCTGCGCCGAGGTCGTGGAAATACTCCAGTTCCTTGTCGAAGATCATCTCGGGGATGTAGCCGATCAGCCGATGCGCCTTGAGATCTTCCAGCGTCTCGATCGGCGCGGTCGAGGCCAGGTAATCGCGCGCCGCCGCCAGCACGAGCTGGTAATCGACGATCTTCTGCACCGTGAGCCGGCCGGCCTCGGGACGGCTGACGCCAATCGCCATGTCGGCCTCGCGCCGGTTGAGATTGAACAGCCGCGGCAGCGCCACGATCTGCACTTCCAACTCGGGATGGGTCGCCACGATCCGCGAGACGACCTTCGGCAGCAGGAAATTGGCGCAGCCATCGGGCGCCCCGATCCGTACCACGCCCGAGAGCCGGTCCCCCTGCCCGCGCACGGCATCCTCGGCATGGGCCATGGCCTGCTCGGCCTCCTGCGCGTGCGGCAGCAGCCGTTCGCCGGCCCCGGTCAAAGCGTATCCGTTGGAGGATTTCAGAAACAGTGCCGCGCCCAGCCCGTCTTCTAGTCGCGAAACCCGACGCCCGACCGTCGCCGGATCCAGTTTCAGCGCATTGCCCGCCGCCGACAGGCTTCCCTGCCGCGCCACAGCGAGGAACACGCGCAGATCGTCCCAACTTGCCGCCATCTCCCGCCCCTTGCAAAAATGCAAAATGATTTTGGCAACCTGCCGCTTCTCACTGCATTTGCGCAAGGGTATTCTGGCGCCAACAGTCAAGGAGGACCCCATGGATCAAATCGGTCATTACATCAACGGCGCCCGCGTCTCCGGCGCGTCCGGCCGCACGGCGGATGTCTTCAACCCGGCCACCGGCGAAGTTCAGGCACAGGTCGCGCTGGCCTCGAAGGCCGAGGTCGACGCGATCGTCGCCAAGGCCGCGGCCGCCCAGCCCGCATGGGGAGCCACCAACCCGCAGCGCCGCGCCCGCGTGATGATGAAGGTCGTGGACCTTCTCAACCGCGACATGGACAAGCTGGCCGAGGCGCTCTCGCGCGAGCATGGCAAGACCTTCCCCGATGCCAAGGGCGACGTGCAGCGTGGCCTGGAAGTGATCGAGTTCTGCATCGGCGCGCCGCATCTGCTCAAGGGCGAGTATACCGACGGCGCCGGCCCCGGCATCGACATGTATTCCATGCGCCAGCCGCTGGGCGTCGTGGCCGGCATCACGCCTTTCAACTTCCCCGCCATGATCCCGCTATGGAAAGCCGGCCCGGCGCTCGCCTCCGGCAACGCCTTCATCCTGAAGCCGTCGGAGCGTGACCCCTCCGTGCCGCTGATGCTGGCCGAGATATTCAAGGAAGCCGGTCTGCCTGACGGATGTTTCCAGGTCATCAACGGCGACAAGGAAGCGGTGGACGCGATCCTCGACAACGAGACCGTCCAGGCCATCGGCTTCGTCGGCTCCACGCCGATCGCGCAATATATCTACAGCCGCGGCTGTGCCAACGGCAAGCGCGTGCAGTGCTTCGGCGGCGCCAAGAACCACATGATCGTCATGCCCGACGCGGACATGGAACAGGCCGCCGATGCGCTGGTGGGCGCGGGTTATGGAGCCGCGGGCGAGCGCTGCATGGCGATCTCCGTGGCTGTGCCGGTGGGCGACGAGACGGCGGACCGCCTGATCGCCGCGCTCAAGCCGCGCATCGAGTCGCTGAAAGTGGGCCCCTACACCGCCGGTGACGATGTCGATTTCGGTCCGCTGGTGACCGCCGCCGCCAAGGCGAACGTGCAGCGCCTGGTCCAGACAGGCATCGACCAGGGCGCCGAGCTTGTCATCGACGGGCGTGACTTCTCGCTGCAAGGCTACGAGGACGGCTTCTTTGTCGGCCCGCATCTCTTCGACCGCGTGACCGAGGACATGGACATCTACAAGACCGAGATCTTCGGCCCGGTCCTGTCCACCGTGCGCGCCGAGACCTACGAGGAGGCCATCGGGCTCGCCATGGACCACGAATATGGCAACGGCACCGCGATCTTCACCCGCGATGGCGACACCGCGCGCGACTTCGCCAGCCGGATCAATATCGGCATGGTCGGCATAAACGTTCCGATCCCGGTTCCGCTGGCCTACCACTCCTTCGGCGGCTGGAAGAAATCCGGCTTCGGCGACCTGAACCAGCACGGCACGGACGGGTTCAAGTTCTACACTCGCACCAAGACCGTTACCGCCCGCTGGCCCTCGGGCATCAAGGAAGGCGCGGCGCTGAACTTCAAGGCAATGGACTGACCCGACCCGTCCCAAGGAAAACGAATGACCCGGTCGATCTGGCCGGGTCTTCTCTTCTGCCGGCGTCCCGAACAATCCTGCGGATCGTGCCTCCGGCGGGGATATTTGTCGGAAAGATGATGGGGAGGCGCGCTTGCCCTTCTTCTGACGAAAAATATCCTGGGGGAGCGCTTGCCAGAGCGCGGGGGCAAAGCCCCATAACCTCGAACTCCCCTGTCTCGGCAACAGGAATTCGAGGCATTTCCTCTTGCCAAATTCCCGGCGCATGTAGAAATTGAACGGATATTCAATTTCCAGCGGCTTTGGGGAGGAAGCTCATGGATTTCGCGCTCACCGAGGAACAGGTGGCAATCTTCGACATGGCCCGCGCCTTTGGCGAAGAACATATCGCGCCCTATGCAGCAGACTGGGACAACGCGGGCACGATCCCGAAGGAGCTTTGGCCCAAACTGGCCGAACTGGGCTTCGGCGGGCTTTACGTGAGCGAGGATTCCGGTGGCTCCGGCCTAGGCCGACTGGATGCAACTCTGGTCTTCGAGGCGCTGTCGATGTCCTGCGCCTCCGTCGCGGCCTTCCTGTCGATCCACAACATGTGCGCGAAGATGCTCGACAGCTTCGGCTCAGATCCGCTCAAGGAACGCTTCCTGCCCGGCGCGCTCTCGATGGAGACAGTCTTTTCCTATTGCCTGACCGAACCCGGATCGGGATCAGACGCCGCGGCGCTCAAGACGAAAGCCGAAGCCACGGCGAACGGCTACATGCTCACTGGCACTAAGGCCTTCATCTCCGGCGGCGGCTATTCGGACGCCTATATCGTCATGGCGCGCACCGGCGGCGACGGGGCGAAAGGCATCTCGGCACTGGTGATCGAGGACGGTGCGCAAGGGCTCTCATACGGTGGGCTCGAGGCCAAGATGGGCTGGAAAAGCCAGCCAACACGTCAAGTCCAGATGGATGGTGTCAATTTGCCCGCCGACAACCTGTTGGGCGAAGAAGGCAAGGGCTTTTCCTATGCCATGGCCGGGCTCGATGGCGGACGGCTCAATATCTCCGCCTGCTCTCTTGGCGCCGCCCAAGCCGCGCTTGACGCGACCTTGCAATATATGTCGGAGCGAAAGGCCTTCGGCCAGACGATCGACCAGTTCCAGGCGCTGCAATTCCGTCTCGCTGACATGGAGATCGAGCTTCAGGCCGCCCGCACCTTCCTGCGGCAGGCGGCGTGGAAACTCGACACCGGCGCGCCGGACGCCACCAAGTTCTGTGCCATGGCCAAGAAATTCGTGACCGAGGCCGGCAGCCGGGTGGCCGATCAATGCCTGCAACTACATGGCGGCTACGGGTATCTTGCCGATTACGGCATCGAGAAGATTGTCCGCGATCTGCGCGTGCACCAGATCCTCGAGGGCACCAACGAGATCATGCGCGTGATCGTCGCGCGACAGTTGATAGGCAACAGATGAGCGATATCTCCATTCGCAAACAAGGCCGGACGGGGCGCATCACCCTCACCCGGCCCAAGGCGCTCAACGCACTCACCTATAAGATGTGCCTCGCCATCGACGCGGCACTGAAAGACTGGGCCGAGGATGACACGGTCGCGATGATCCTGCTCGATGCAGAGGGCGAGAAGGCGTTCTGCGCGGGTGGCGATATTGCCGAGATGTATGCCACCGGCATGGCGGGCAACTACGCCTATGGCCGCCGGTTCTGGCAGGACGAATACCGGATGAACGCGCGGCTCTTTGAGTTTCCGAAACCCGTGGCCTCCTTCCTGCAGGGCTTCACCATGGGCGGCGGCGTCGGCATTGGCTGCCACGGCTCGCATCGCGTTGTCTGCGAGAGCAGCCGCATCTCCATGCCCGAATGCGGTATCGGGCTGATCCCGGATGTCGGTGGTTCATTGATCCTTGGCCGCGCGCCGGGACGGCTCGGGGAATATCTCGGCACGACAGGCACGCGCATGGGGCCGGCAGATGCGATCCTTGCCGGTTTCGCCGATTATTTCATTCCTGCCGCAAAATGGCCGAAGCTGATCGCAGCGCTGGAAGAAGCGGGCGACTGGACCCTGATCGATGCCGCTGCCGAAACGTCTCCCGCCGGCAATCTGACCGCGTTGCACGACGAGATCGACACCCATTTCGCAGGCGAAACTCTGGGCGACATCCTGCGCTCGCTGCGCCACGCGCACGGCGATTTCGCCCGGGAAACGCTGGCGGTGCTGGAGCGGAACTCGCCGCTGGCCATGGCCTGCACGGTCGAGATGGCCCACAGGCTGAACACGGACTCGACGATCCGGCAGGCGCTCGGGATGGAATACCGCTTCACGCACCGCGCCATGGAGCATTCCGATTTCCTTGAAGGCATCCGCGCCGCCATCATCGACAAGGATCGAAACCCGAAATGGCGCCATGCGCTTGACGAAGTGAACAGCGTCATGGTGAGCCAGATGCTGCTACCGCTCGGCGACGAGGCACTCACATTCGACGACGAACAGGACGAACTGGCGGGGGAGGACATGCCATGAAGGTCGGTTTTATTGGACTTGGAAATATGGGCGCGCCGATGGCGGCCAATCTGGCAGCGGCCGGACATGAAGTCGTCGGCTTCGATCTTGTCGCCCCTTGCCCTGAAGGCGTGACGAAGGCCGCAAGCGCGATCGAAGCCGTTTCCGGCGCCGACGTGGTAGTGACCATGTTGCCCAACGGAGCAATTTTGCGCGCTGTGGCCGAGGAGATCCACCCCGCGATGGAGCCCGGCGCGGTACATCTCGATTGCTCCACGGTCGATGTCGAGAGCGCCCGCGCGGTGGCGGATGCCGCCAACGTGGCGGGGCTCGACGCGGTCGATGCGCCCGTCTCGGGCGGTGTCGGCGGCGCGGCGGCAGGCACGCTCACTTTCATGGCCGGCGGCACGCCAGAGGCCTTCGCCCGCGTCGCGCCCCTTTTCGACGTAATGGGGCAAAAGGCGGTGCATTGTGGCGAAGCCGGTGCCGGACAGGCGGCCAAGATCTGCAACAACATGATCCTCGGCATCACCATGATCGGCACCTGCGAAGCTTTTGCGCTGGCCGACAAGCTGGGCCTCGACCGGCAGAAGATGTTCGACGTCGTCTCCACCTCCTCCGGCTATTCCTGGGTCATGAACGCCTATTGCCCCGCGCCGGGCGTCGGGCCGCAATCGCCCGCCGATAACGACTACCAGCCCGGATTTGCCTCCGAATTGATGCTGAAAGACCTGCGCCTGAGCCAACAGGCCGCAGAGATGGCAGATGCAGACACCCCGCTGGGACAGGCCGCCACCGCGCTCTATGCGGCTTTCGTGGAACAAGAGGACGGCGCGGGCAAGGATTTCTCGGCCATGCTGCCGCGCTTCGCACATCGCGCACGTGCGACGTAGCCCAACTAAGACGGCTTGTCAGCATGCCTTGAAGGAGCGTCCTGCCAATTGCCCGGTGCCTTCACAGAGGTGCGAATTCTAGAGATATTCGAACTCATTCTCCGTTCGCGGGCGCGCTTTGCGCGCGTACGATCCTGCGGATCGTGCCTCCGGCGGAAATATTTTCAGTCAGAAGAAGCTGTTGACGTCGCTCTTCCTTCTTCTGACCGGAAATATCCCGGGGGCTTGGGGGCAGCGCCCCCAATCTCCGCTATCACCCCATTATCTTCCGATATTGCTTTGTTCGAGGGCTCACCAGGAGCACCTCGAGGAGCATCCTTGCCCATGCCGGACCGTCTCTTCCCCCTATTCTAGGTCTGATTAGCCTGCGCCCGGCATCCACCGGGGCTTCTTCTGCCATGCATTTCGAACTACGCTCGCGGCAACGCCGGAGGCCGTATGCCCGAACCCGCAAACAGACCGACCTTTCTCAGTCCGGACACGCTCCGCTGGTCGGCCCTGATCCTGGTGACTGTTCTGATCACGCTGATGTTCTTCGGCATGATAAGATCCTTCCTGATCTCGCTCGTCATGGCGGCGATCGTTGCGGAACTGTCCCGCCCACTCTACCGGCGCATTCGCTCGGGCCTCTGGGGCCGGCGCAACCTGGCAGCCGCCGTGACCGTTCTGCTGGTCATCGTGCTGGTGATCATCCCGGTCGTTTTCATCGCCTCCGTGGCGGCCGAACAGGCATTTGCCCTCTCCCGTTCCATCGTCAATATCGTCAACACGGTGACCGAAAACGCGGCCAGCGTTACAATCCCCGACTGGGTGCCCTACCAGGACAGCCTCGACGAGCTCGGTCCCGAGATTGCCAACAAGATCGCCGACCTCGTTACCGCGCTCGCCCGCTTTACGGTGAGCACGCTCTCCCAGCTGACGCGAGGCACGGCGCTGTTCTTTCTCGACACCTTCATCTTCCTCTACGCGCTGTTCTTCTTCCTGCAGATGGAAACGCCGGTAATGAAACAGATCCTGCGCTTCACCGGCCTGACGCCGACCATGCAGCGCAAGATCGCGGATCGCGCCGTTTCGGTCAGCCGCGCCACGATCAAGGGCACGTTGGTAATCGGGGTGGTCCAGGGCGTTCTGGGCGGAATCGGCTTCTACCTTGCCGGCATCCAGGGGCCTACCTTCTGGGGCGTGGTCATGGGCATCCTCTCGATCATTCCCGGCATCGGGCCGAGCCTCGTGCTGGCGATAGGCGTGATCTATCTCGCGGCCATCGGCCATACCGGCGCCGCCATCGGGCTTGGCCTCTGGGCCGGGCTGGTGGTGACCACGATCGACAATATCCTGCGCCCCATCCTCGTCGGACGCGACACACAGATGCATGACATCCTGATTCTCGTCAGCACCTTCGGGGGGCTGGGCATGTTCGGTGCGGTGGGGTTGATCCTCGGCCCGGTGGTGGCGGGTCTTTTCGTGACAATCTGGACCACCCTTTCCGAGTCCATGCTGACCCCACAAGAGAGCGAGGAAGACCGCTCTGCAAACACCTGAGTCCGCCGCAGCCCTGACGCAGCCGCCAGAAATCAGAATGCAGCTTGCAGCCGCGCCCCGTGCCGGCGAAATGTCCCACGCCGCGCCAGCGGCGCCACCGCCGCTCGGGCTCTGCCCGGCGGCAGTCCTTCGGATTCGCTTGTCAGGGAAGGTTTTCCACCAAACCACCTGGGAAAATACCCAGAACTACGCAATTCCATTTCAAATTCTTTCCCCGCGCCGCAAGAAAAATTCACTTCTTTGACGCGTTTGGGGCTTTGCTCTCCCCTCCGAAACCCATAAGTAAATCCAGAAGCGGAACGTTTGCGACAGCCGGACCCGTTGCCGTGGTCCGCAGTCAAGGAGAAAAGGAATGCTGAACAATATCGGCCCCATGGGCCTCCTGCTGATCGCCGTGGTCGTCATCGTGCTCTTCGGCCGGGGCAAGGTCTCCTCGCTGATGGGCGAGGTTGGCAAGGGCATCACTGCCTTCAAGAAGGGCGTGAGCGAGGGCAAGGAAGAGATCGAAAAGGAAAAGGCCGAGGCCGCGCTCGACGTGACGCCGGAGTCCCTGGACGCAGCCCCCGAAGAGACCGCCGAGAAAGACAAGGCCTGACACGGGCCCTGCCGGGCACGGGAATGCAAACGAGGCTGACAGGCGATGCTTGATCTCGGATGGACCGAACTGCTGTTGATCGGCATCGTGGCGCTGATCGTGGTGGGCCCGAAGGACCTGCCGGTGATGTTCCGCACGCTGGGCAAGTTCACCGCGCGATTGCGCGCGATGGCGCGCGATTTCACCCGCGCGATGGAGGATGCCGCCGACGAGGCTGGGGTCAAGGATATCGCCAAGGATCTCAAGAAGGCGACCAATCCGAAATCCATGGGGCTGGACGCGCTGAAAGATGCCGCTGATCTCGACTTCGACCCATTCGGAGAGGATGACGAGGTTGCCGACGAGGCCGCGACCAAACCTGCCCGTGGCCCCGAAACCGCGAAACTGACTGAGGAACGCGCCGAGGCCGCCCGCAAGATCCGCGAAAGTGCTGCCGCCAAGGCCACCGCGCGGCTCGAAGCCGAGGCCGCCGCCCGCGCAGAGGCCGAAGCTGCCCAGGCACCCGCCAAGGCGCCTGAGGCCGACACCCCCAAGGCATGAGCTGAACCGCATGAGCGACCGTCCCGAAGAAGACGACATCGAAGATAGTTCCGCCCCGCTGATCGAGCATCTGGCGGAATTGCGCACGCGGTTGATCCACTCTGTGCTGGCCTTCACCGTGGCGATGATCCTGTGCTTCACCGTGGCCCAGCCGATCCTCAATTTCCTCGTCGAGCCGATCGCCCAGATCCTGCGCGCCCGCGGTGAGAACCCGCAGCTAATCTTCACCGCTCCGCAGGAGAAATTCTTCGTCCTGATCCGGATCTCGATGATCTTCGGTCTCGCGCTCTCCTTCCCCTATATCGGCTACCAGCTCTGGCGTTTCGTCGCGCCCGGCCTCTACAAGTCCGAAAAGAACGCCTTCCTGCCCTTCCTGATCTCTTCGCCGCTGCTGTTCATGTGCGGCGCGGCCTTCGCGCATTTTGTCGTCACCCCGCTGGCGATGAACTTCTTCATCGGCTTCTCCGACGCGATCCCGGCCCTCGCAGCCATGCTGAGCGGCGAGAATATCCCGGAGAACGTGCAGGACGCAGAGCTGCGCACGGTGTTTCTCGGCTCTGTACGCGAGAGCCTCGACCTGTCCTTGAAATTCATCATCGCTTTTGGCCTGTGCTTCCAGCTGCCCGTGCTGCTGACGCTGATGGGCAAGGCCGGGCTGGTCTCGGCCGAGGGCCTGCGCAACGTGCGCAAATATGCCATTGTCGGCATACTGACGCTGGCCGCGCTGGTCACCCCGCCGGACGTGGTGACACAGATCATTCTCTTCACCGTCGTCTACGCGCTCTACGAGATCTCGATTTTCCTCGTCACCCGGGTCGAGAAGAAGCGCAACGAGGAGCTTCGCAAGATGGGCCTGCTCGATGAAGACGAGTTCGACGACGACGAGGAAAACAAAGAGACGGCCTGATGGATTTCACCGCCGAGGAACTCGACCGTATCGCCGCGGCGCTGGAACGCATCGCCCCGCCACCTGCCGCCACGCCGAATTTCGCGGCTGCCGAGGCCTTTGTCTGGCACACCGCGCCCGACCGGCTGGCGCCCGTGGCCGAGGTGAGCCGGGTGGACCTGTCGCTTCTGATCGGCATCGAACGCGCCCGTGACATCCTGTTGGAAAACACGCGCCAGTTCGCCCGTGGCCTGCCCGCGAACAACGCCCTGCTCTGGGGCGCGCGCGGCATGGGAAAATCGAGCCTTGTGAAGGCGGTACACGCCGAAATTCGTGCGGAAGGCAAAGATCTGAAGATCGTGGAATTGCAGCGCGAGGACCTGCCGACGCTGCAACGGCTGCTGACGCTGCTGCGCTCGGCGCCAAACACACGCTTCCTGCTGTTCTGCGACGACCTCTCCTTCAGCCATGACGACCAACACTACAAGTCGCTCAAGGCGGTGCTGGATGGCGGCATCGAGGGTCGGCCGGAGAACGTGCTCTTCTACGCCACCTCCAACCGCCGCCACCTGATGCCGCGCGACATGATCGAGAACGAGCGCAGCTCGGCCATCAACCCGTCGGAGGCGGTCGAGGAAAAGGTTTCGCTCAGCGACCGTTTCGGTCTCTGGCTGGGTTTCCATCCCTGTTCGCAGGACGAGTATCTCGACATGATCCGGGGATATTGCGCCGCCTACAGGCTCAGGATTGCCGATGAAACGCTGCGCGCCGAGGCCATCGAATGGCAGGCGACGCGCGGCTCGCGGTCCGGCCGGGTGGCGTGGCAGTTCTTCGTCGATCTTGCCGGGCGGCACGGCGTCAGGATCTGACGCCCGCCCGCATCGCGTCGTAGGCATCCCGCCAGGCGCCGTCGATCGCATCGATCCGGTCCGGATCGAACCTCTCCGCCTGCTCCCAATAGCGCCCCGAGGGCACGTTGTAGTCTGCTTCCCGCTCCAACCGTTCGGCCGTAGCCGGGGCGGCCTCGGGAAACGCGGGCAGATCGACCTGTCCCAGCTCGGACAGAGTCGTGCGCGGGAAGACCAGCCGGCTTTCGTCCTGCGAGAGGTTCACGCAGGCGCATCCCTGCCCGGCCGCCTTGAACCAGAGCCGCGCCGCCTTCGCCTCCAGTGAACGCAACGTCGGGTCCGCCCGCAGCGGGTCGGCGGTGCCGCTGCCGTAGAAATGCGTCTTGCCCGTCGCCGGATACACCATGTCACAGCCGACGAAGGCCAGCACGCGCGGGCGCAGGCAATCCAGCGCCCAGTAACCGGCGGTAAAGGCCATCGTGCCACCGGCATAGAACACGCCGCCGAAACGGTTATTCGACGGTACATATTCGCGGTAGAGCACCGTTTCCTGCCCCGGGCGCCGCGTTTCCGGCCCACGTTCGGGTGGAAAATCTTCGGGGTGGATGTGATGGGTCCAGTCCGGGCGGATCTGCCAGGCATTGTTGATCGCCACCACCGCATCGAAAGGATGCGCGGCCCAGTCGCGCGTAACCAGTGCGCCCGGGCCACTGCCCATGATCAGGACAAGATCGCGCGCCGCATTCATGGTGTCGAGAACCGCACGCCGGGGCAATTACTTGAGATAGTCGGACGGATCGACAGCCTCGACACCATCGCGCACCTCGAAATGCAGATAGGGGTTGTCGGACGCGCGCACCGTGGCAATGACCTGCCCGCGCGAGACGCTCTGGCCTTTCTGGACCTTGAGGTTGTCGACATTGGCATAGACCGTCAGCAGCCCGCCCTCGTGGCGCAGCACGAGGATCGGCACTTGGTCGGTATCCTCGGTGATCGCGGCCACGGTGCCGGCAGCGGCGGCGGAGACACTCGCGCCTCGAGAGGCGGAGATGTCGATTCCGTCATTCTTGCCCTTGCGGAAGTCGCGCACGATAGAGCCCTGGACCGGCATACTCATGCGGGCGCTGTTGGAGGCCGCGACGGTCGCATCGGCGCCCAGATCGGGCGATTCCGGCACGCCTGACGCCTCGCCCGTATCGGTGGCGAGCGGCACGGTATCTTCGTCGGGAAGCGGCTCGGAGGCGCTCGGCGGCGTGGGCGTCGGGCTGCCTTCGCCGGGCTCGGTGGTCGAGGTTTCGGTCTCGGGGCTCGCGGGCTGGGCCACCACCACCGGGATCAGCAGGTACTGGCCCTGGCGCACGGAGAGGTCCGGGCCGAGCCCGTTCCAGTCGGCGATGGATTTGGCGGAAACGCCGTAGAGGCGCGCGATGGAATAGGCCGTCTCGCCGGCCTCGACCTTGTGGCGCACCGGCTCCTCGCCGACCTGGGTCGAGATGGTGCCCGCGGCGGGTGCGGCGGCAGGAGACGCGCGGTTGATGGCATCGCCCGCAAGCGTCGCGATATCGACGCCGCCGGTTGCCGGCAACGATGTGCTTTCGGCGACGCGGCGCGGCAAGGCCAGCACCTCGCCCTCGTTGAGCACGGCATCGACGGGTATGCCGTTGTAACGGGCCAGATCGTCGGCCGACATGCCGATCCGCCCGGCGACCTCCGCCGGGGTATCGCCACGGCGTGCCAGGGCCACCTGGTAGCTGGGATAGGAAATGACCCCGCGTGCGTCGGGCTGCGGTTTCGGCGCGGTCACCGGCTGCAGGGCCGAGGTTGTGTCGAACCCCTGGCCGAGATCCCGCATATCCAGATCCAACCCGGTCGTATCACAGGCTGCCAGCACCAATGCACTCGCACAAAGGGTCATGAAGGTCCGCATCTGCTCTGGCTCCTCGTATGCCGGGCCCTCTTCACGGAGCCTCCGGGACAATCTGGGTGGCGGCCAAACCCGGCCGCCGGAAACATTCACTCTCGCCCGAGGCCTTCCAGCAAGGGCACGAAACGGACCTTGAGAAGCTCGTCATAGTCCAACCCCTCCTCCGTTCGCCGCACCCGGATCAGGCTCTGCACGGCGTCGGACTGGCCCACGGGCAGGACCATGATACCGCCGATCCGCAGCTGCGCCAAGAGCGGCCCCGGCGGGTCTTCGGCGGCAGCGGTCACAATAATACGATCAAAAGGCGCGTGTTCGGGCAATCCGTGGCTGCCATCGGCGCAGAAGGTGATGATATTGGTCAGCCCGAGTTGGTCGAACAGCCCCTGCGCCTGCTGGGTCAGCCGCTTGAAACGGTCCACGGTATAGACCCGTCGGGCAAGCTGCGACAGGATCGCGGCCTGGTAGCCCGAGCCGGTGCCCAGTTCCAGCACCTTGTCGCGCGGGCCGACTTCGAGAGCCTGGGTCATGATCCCCACCACGGAGGGCTGGGAAATGGTCTGCCCGCAGATGATCGGCAACGGCGTGTCGTCATAGGCGCGATCGGCAAAGATCCCCTGCACGAAGAGCCCGCGGTCGACCTTCTCCATCGCCGTCAGCACGGCCTTGTCCGTTACGCCCTTGGATCTGAGCGCGAAGAGCAGGCGCATCTTCTGTTCGGCGGTCCAACTCATTCCAGCACGGCCTTCAGCCCTGCGAGCTGGTCATGTGCCGTCAGGTCCGCCCGCATCGGCGTGATCGAGATATAGCCGTCGATATTGGCCTGCACATCGGTGCCCGGCCCGGTGGCTACGTCCTGCTTCGCGCCCTCGACCCACAGGAAACGCCGCCCGTTGGGTGCGCGGGTCGGCTTGACGGAGAAACGCGTGCCGGGCCGGAAGCCCTGGGCGGTGACGGCGCGCCCCTTGACCTCGGCGGCCGGCAAGGGCGGGAAATTGACCGAGTAGAAGGTGCAGTAACCGCCCTTGTCGCCCCAGTCGCCCTTTTGCAGAAGGTCGCGGACAAGGGCTGCGCCATGCACGGTGGCGGCTTCGTATTCATCCTCCAGCTCAACATTGCCGGGGCCGTAGAACTGCGACAGCGCAATTGCCGGCAGACCCTGCAAGGCGGCTTCCATTGCGCCGCCCACGGTACCGGAATAGAGCGTGTTCTCGCCCGAGTTGTTGCCCCGGTTGACGCCGGAAAGAATCAGGTCCGGCTTGCCATCCGTCATCACGTCATAGATCCCGGCCAGCACGCAATCGGCGGGGCTGCCCTCGGCGGCGTAGCGGCGCTCGCCCAGCTTGGCGATCATCGTGGGGTGGGTGTAGCTGATGCAATGGCCGACGCCGGATTGCTCGAAAGCGGGCGCGACAGTCCAGACTTCCCCCTCGGCCCCCGCGACCTCATGCGCGATCTTGTAGAGCACATCGAGCCCGGCCGCGTTGATTCCGTCGTCGTTGGTGATGAGAATGCGCATGAACCGCCCTCGATTATTCTGTTTTCTGCTTTAGAGCGGCACGCAGGCAGGAGCAAGCTGCGGGGCATGGGAAAGCCCCGCGCACGCTGCGTCGGTGCGGGAGTGTTGCCGTTGCGCTTTTTTGCAAGGCGCAAGGGCGCGGTCAGCCCGCCTGCCGGATCAGGTCGACCAGCCGCGCGCCTTCGCGCGGGATCTCGACCAAGGCGCTCTTGTCCTCGCCGGGGAAAAAGCGCGCCCGAACCGCTGTCGGCACGGCTTGCGGCTGCAGGATCGTCACGCGCGGGCCGTGGCGGCGGGTTTCGGCCTGCCAGCTGCGCACCAGCGCCATCTGCGCCGCCTTGGTGGCCCCGTAGCAGCCGAAGAAGGGCTGACCGGCGCGATCATCGTCGAGAAACACCGCCTGCGCGCCCTCGCGTGCCTGCAGAAGCGGCGAAACAAAGGTGATCAGGCGGCGTGTCGCCTCGATATTGACGGCCACGGAACTGTGCCAGCTCTTGCCCTCGATCATATTCGTGGGCGTCAGCGGCGCGGCATAGATCGCCGTGTGCACCCACAGATCGAGCCCGCCCCACCGCTCGTGCACGGACCGGCAGAGATGCTGCATCGCGCCGTCATCGGTCACATCGAGCGGCGCAAGCGTCGCCTCGCCGCCCCGGGCCTTGATCCGGTCGTCGAGATCCTCAAGCCCGCCCACGGTGCGTGAGACGGCAAGGACGTGATAGTCGGGTGCGAGCGCCTCGGCCATGGCACAGCCAAGGCCACGGGAAGCGCCGGTAACGAGGGCAAGTCTGGTCATGCGCGCATCTGCACCGCGCAAAGGGCGGAGGTCAAGCGAAAGGGCGCCGGCCTCAGCCCGAGGGCATCTCCAGCTTTCTGGTGCCCGATCCGGTCTGCAGGAACATCTCGCCATTGCCGATGGCGACAATCCGGCGTCCAGCGACCTTCTCCCCCATCGTCACCTTCTCGATCCGGCCGGAAGAATGGCGCACCAGCGCATGGCGTTCGGCATCCGTGCCGAACGTGCCGATCAGGGCAAGCCGGTCCAGCTGGATCTCGTTTTTCTGCGTGGCCGCGGTGGCGACCGTCTTGTTCTCGGACATCATGATCCTCGTTGCACAATGGCCAGCCAGCGACCGCCTGATCAGGCAGGAACGATGGACAGGACAAAGCGATGATGAAAAAACTTCCCAGCCGCGCTGAATGCAGCGCTGAAGCGGGGTTACGGCGCAAGTATTCGCCCCGGCCCGGAGTTGGAAGTCACGAGATCGCGCGGGGCGCGTGATGAGCCGGAACCCGCCCGCCTGCGCGCCAGACTGGGCGATTTGTCGCGCAGGCCGCGTGCGCGGGCAGGCGCGGGATCGGGCGGAGCGTTCCGGGCGGCGGCAAACCACCCTTACGGAAAGGCTGACCTTTCGGCCCCCGCACGCTACAAGACTCCCGGCACAGCCCACGCCGTTTTCTGCCCGCGGCAGCCGATGGAGGCCCCTATGCAAGGCGATGCTACGCTTGTTTTCTACCTGATCGGACTAACCGCGATCATGATGGCGTCGAACAAGGTCCGCTACGACCTGATCGCGCTGATCGTGCTTGTCACGCTCGCCCTGACCGGCATCCTGACCCCGACCGAGGCGGTCTCGGGATTCGGCGCCACGATCATCATCATGGTCGCGGGCCTCTTCGTGGTCGGCGAAATGCTCGACCGGACCGGCGTGGCCCGCACCGTGGGCGACCTGATTCTGAAACAGGGCAAAGGCGACGAGGTACGGCTGATGATCCCGCTCTGCGTCGGTGCGGCGTTGCTGGGATCGGTCATGTCCTCGACAGCGGTGGTGGCGATCTTCATCCCGATCGTGATGCGGATCGCCCGCGACACCGACATCAACGCCGCGCGGCTGCTGATGCCCATGTCCTATGGCGCACTGCTCTCGGGCATGCTGACGCTCATCGGCACGCCCGGCAACCTCGCGGTATCCGACGCGCTGCGCGATGCCACCGGCGAACCGTTGGGCTTTTTCAGCTTCTCGCTCGTGGGCCTGATCGTGTTGGCCGGAACCGTCCTGTTTTTCGCCTTCGCCGGGCGACACCTGCTGGGGCCGAAATATGCTGACGGCAGCGACCAGCCGCGCAGCCGCAGCCGCTCCTTCGCCGAGATGTACCGCGACCATGGTGTCGAGCGGGTCGAGGTGATCCGCCTCGCGCAGGCCTATGAAGGGGCCGCCGCGCGCGAGTTCGAACTCTCCGCGCCACGCATCCTCGCCCGCCGCCGTCGCGGCCCGCGCGGCAATGCCAATACCTCACTCTACTCGGCGGGGATGGATTTCCAGCCGGGCGACCTGATCGTGGTGACCGGATCGGAGGCAGAGATCGCCTCCTTCTGCGACCGGCCCGGCCTCGATCATGTCTGCAGCTTCTACGACGACATGAATGCCTGGATCGACACGCTGGGCATCATGGAAGTGATGATCCACCCCGAGGCGAGCGTTCTGGGCCAGACCATCGAGGACCTGGAATTCCGCTCCACCTATGGTCTGGAAGTGCTGGCGCTCAAGCGCGGCTCCGAGCCGGTTCTGGATTTCGAGGAAGAGAAGCTGCGCAAGAGCGACCGCCTGCTGGTGGCCGGAAAATGGACGCGGCTCGACCGGATCAACCGCCGCAGCCGCGATTTCGTGATCCTCGAGGAGCCGCATGAACGCTCGCTCTCGGTGCCCAACTCGAACAAGCTCTGGATCGCCATGATCATCCTCTTTGCGATGATCGGGGTCTCGCTCGGTGGCATGTCGATCACCATCGCCGTTATCCTGGCCGCTATCGCCGCCGTGCTGACCGGCACGGTCACGACCAACCAGGCCTATCGCTCGATCAAGCTGGACACGCTGGTGCTGATCGCGGGCATGCTGCCGCTGGCGACCGCGCTCGACAAGACGGGCGGCACGGACATGATCGTCAACGCGCTGATCGGCATGGCGGGCGAGGAAAACCCGCGCGCCGTGATGTTCGCCATGTTCGTCCTGACCATGTCGCTGAGCTGGATCCTGTCCAACACGGCAACATTGGTGCTCGTGGCGCCCATCGCGGTTAACGCGGCGCTGTCGATGGGGGTGTCGCCGTTGCCAATGGCCATCGCGGTGCTCGTCGCGGGGTCCGCCGGCTTCGCTTCGCCGGTCTCCTCGCCCGTGGTGACACTGGTGGTCAACCCGGGCGGCTACAAGTTCATCGACTTCCTGAAATGCGGGTTGCCGATGACATTACTGGTGGCTGCAACCACGCTTTTCCTGATCCCGGTGATCTTTCCGTTCTGAAGGCCCCGGCCTCGGAGCAAAAGCGAGGTGCTCCCGCCCGTCGTCGTCGCATCGAAGATGCGCTCCTCCCGTTGGGGGTGGCGCGCGCTTCGCGCGCGTGGTGTGATGCCGCTGGCGGCAAAATGCCTGCAGTGGAACAACAGCTCCGTGCCACAGGCACACAGCGCGAAGCGCTGCCACCGCCGCACGAGCCATGCTCGGCGGCAAGCTTGCTTGCTGTGACAGACAGCTGGATGATCAGCGCAGCTCAGGCGCCAACACGCGCCTGAACGAGCGGAGATGGTCTCACTCCGCCGCTGTCTTCAGCTTGAAGCCGCGCTCGATCATGTCGAAGGGCTCGACGGGGTATTCGCCCGAGAAGCACGCATCGCAATATTTCGGGCAATTGCTGTCGCGCCCTTCACCCTGGCCGACGGCCCGGTAGAGCCCGTCAAGGGAGATGAACTTGAGGCTGTCCACCGCGAGATGCTCGCGCATCTCCTCCTCGGACATGGTTGCGGCAAGCAGTTTCTCGCGCTTCGGCGTGTCCACGCCGTAGAAACAGGGCCAGGCTGTCGGCGGCGAGGCGATGCGGAAATGCACCTCCTTGGCGCCGGCGTCGAGGATCATTTCCTTGATCTTGCGGCTCGTCGTACCGCGCACCACCGAGTCATCCACGAGGATCACCCGCTTACCGGCGATCAGCGCCCGGTTAACGTTGAGCTTCAGCCGAACGCCCATGTTGCGGATCTGCTCGGACGGCTCGATGAAGGTCCGCCCCATATACTGGTTGCGGATGATCCCCATCGCGTAAGGAATGCCGCTTTCCTGGCTGAACCCGATCGCCGCAGGTGTCCCGCTATCGGGCACCGGGCAAACCAGATCGGCATCGACCGGGTTCTCGCGCGCCAGCTCCACGCCGATCTGGCGGCGTGTCTCGTAAACGGAGCGGCCGCCGAGAATGGAATCGGGGCGGGAGAAATAGACATGCTCGAAAATGCAGAAACGCGACTGGCGCGACTCGAAGGGACGATGGCTCGTCACGCCCTTCTCCGGCGAGATCACGACCATCTCGCCCGGCTCGATCTCGCGCACGAACTCGGCACCGATGATGTCGAGCGCGCAGGTCTCGGAGCTGAGCACCCAGCCATCGCCGATCCGGCCCAGCACCAGCGGGCGTACGCCCAGCGGGTCGCGCACGCCGATCAGTTTGGTCCGCGTCATGGCGACGACAGAGAAAGCGCCTTCGACCCGGCGCAGCGCATCCTTCATCCGCTCGGGAATGTCGCGCTGCAACGAGCGGGCCATCAGGTGGATGATGCATTCGCTGTCCGAACCGGACTGGAAGATCGACCCGCGGTCGATCAGCTCGCGCCGCAGCGCCTCGGCATTGGTGATGTTGCCGTTATGCGCAATCGCCGCGCCGCCCATGGAGAACTCGCCGAAGAAGGGCTGCACGTCGCGGATCTCGGTGCGCCCCTTCGAGCCGGCGGTGGAGTAGCGCACATGGCCGATCCCGAGATCGCCCGGCAGCGTCTCCATCAGTTTGGCGGACGTGAAATTGTCCCGCACGTAACCGAAGCGGCGTGCCGAGTGAAAACCCGTCCCGTGGTTATGGGTGACGATCCCGCCCGCCTCCTGGCCCCGATGCTGCAGCGCATGCAGGCCGAGGGCGACGAAATTGGCGGCATCCGTCACGCCGATGACACCAAAGACGCCGCATTCTTCGCGGAGCTTGTCGTCATCGAACGGGTGGGCATGGAACGGCTTCGCGTTTTCGAGCGCGTCAGACATTTTACGGTGGGCTCCGAATCCGGCGGTGAGGTGCGCCGCCTCTTTACGGGCTTATACCTCAGGTGTCATCCCTTTGTCATGGTTCCCGGCCTGCAGGCTGCCTCACGGCCACCGGCGGGCTCCCGCTCACGAGGCCAGAACATCCGGCTGACTTTTCCAAATCCATAATTTGAGGGGGAATCCGAACGAAAAACCCCGGCATGCCCAAGGACAGCCGGGGGTAAAATCTCCGCGATGTGTCGAATCGGTCAGTTCGCGTTGGTCGGCGCAGGTTCGGAAACAGGAGCGCTGCCGGCGCCGCAGGACTGGTCGATCAGCGATTCGAACTTGTCTGTCAGCCAGGCAAGCGCCGTCTCCTGATCCGCGATCTCGCCGCTCACGCTGTCCTTCATCGAGGCGAAGACCTGCGCCGAGCGGCTCTGATCGACCATGTCGACGCCCTCTGCGCCGACGGCGAATTCGTAGATCACCAGCGCGATCACCACCAGCAGCATCCCGCGCAGCACGCCGAAGAGGAATCCGAGCCCCTGGTCGATCGCGTTGAGCGCCGAGCGTTGCACCAGCGAGGAAAAGACCGGGGTGAAGAGTGCGAAGACGATCAGCGCCAGGGCGAAGACGCCGGCAAAGGCCGCGATGGTCGAAGCCGTGCAATTGTCGAGGAAATCGCTGAGCACCGGGATCTCGCGCACGAGCGGTTCGGCTTGCGGTGCGAAGATATAGGCGAGCACGGCCGCGGCGATCCAGCCGGCGATGGCCAGCGCCTCGCGGACGAAGCCACGCGAATAGGCGAGAATCGCCGAGAAGAGAATGATGACCGCAACGCCGCCGTCAACGATAGTGAAGCCTTCCATGCGCTTGCCTTCCTGCCCCGAGACAGTTTCTTTTGCGACGCCTAGCCCGCGCCGAATATTTCACCCACAAAGGTTGCCAGATCGTTCATCTGGCAGACCATAACGCCCTTCGGAATGGATCCGGCAGACCGTTCCGGTAACGTCGCCTGCGAGAAACCAAGTTTTTGCGCCTCTTTCAACCTGTTTTCTGTCTGGCTGACCGGACGCAGGGCGCCGCTGAGACTGATCTCGCCGAAGACGACCATGTCCGCGGGCAGGGCTGCATCCTCCCGCGCCGACAGCAAAGCCGCCGCAACGGCGAGGTCCGCGGCGGGCTCGCTCACCCGCAAACCACCCGCGACGTTCAGGTAGACATCGAGCCCGGCAAAGGGGATGCCGCAGCGCGCCTCCAGCACCGCGAGGATCATCGCCAGCCGGCTGCCATCCCAGCCGACCACCGTCCGACGGGCCTGCGGCGTGGGCGAGGGCGCGACAAGGGCCTGAAATTCCACCAGAACCGGGCGCGTGCCCTCGACGCCGGCAAAGACCACAGCCCCCGGCGCCCGCGTCTCCCGGTCCGACAGGAACAGCGCCGAAGGGTTGGCCACCTCGGCCAGCCCGCGCCCTGTCATCTCGAAAACGCCGATCTCGTCGGCCGGCCCGAACCGGTTCTTCACCGCGCGCAGGATACGGAACTGGTGGCCGCGCTCGCCCTCGAAATAAAGCACTGTGTCGACCATGTGCTCGACCACGCGCGGACCGGCAATCTGGCCATCCTTGGTGACGTGACCGACGAGCACAACCGATGTACCGCGTCTTTTCGCAAAGCTCACCAATTCATGCGCGGCCGAGCGAACCTGGCTCACGGACCCCGGCGCGGCCTCCACATTGTCGGCCCACATGGTCTGAATCGAATCGATGATGGCGAGCTGCGGGCGTTCCCTGTCGAGCGTCGTCAGGATGTCGCGCAGGTTGGTCTCGGCCGCGAGCCGGACCTTCGCGTCGCCCAGCCCCAGCCGCTGCGCGCGCATCCGAACCTGGGCGCTCGCCTCCTCGCCCGACACGTAGACAACCGATAGCCCCGCCCCGGCGAACTTCGCCGCCGCCTGCAAGAGCAGCGTGGATTTGCCGATGCCCGGATCGCCGCCCACCAGCGTCGCCGAGGACGGCACCAGCCCGCCGCCCAACACGCGGTCCAACTCGTCCATGCCCGAACAGGTGCGCGGCGGCGGCGCTTCCTCTGCCGCGAGATCCAGCAACTCGATGGAGCGTCCCTTGCCGCCCAGCGTCTTCTTGCTGGGTCCGGCCGAAAGCGGCGCCTCTACGATGATGGTGTTCCAGGCGCCGCAGGCGTCGCAACGCCCCGACCAGCGTGGGTGGGTCGCGCCACAGGACGAACAGGTAAAGGACTTGGTTTTTGCCATGCCTCTACCTGCCCCAGCCGAAGCGGCAGGACAAGAGCGGGCGTCAGGCCGACGGGCTGCGTTTCTCGGTCAGAAACCCGATTGCCAGCGAGGCCAGGATACAGGCCGTGAACAGGTACAGCCCCCAGGCCGTCTCGACCGAGCCAACGCCAACCCCCTTGGCCAGAACGATATAAAGCGCGATCAGGAACACATCCGCCATGGCGAGCTTGCCAAGGATATGCAGCGGCCCGAGCAGCCGACGCCGCCGCGCGATGCCGAAATGCACCAGCGCCAGCCCCACCGTCTTCATGTAGGGCGCGAAAAGCGCGAAAAAGGTCACAGCCAGCGCCAGCGGCACATCGCTCCGCCAGAGCGATTGCAGCCCCGAGATCACCGAAATCTCGCTCATCCCGAAAAGCGGCAGCAAGCCCGCCCGCATCAGCGGCGCGAACCACGCCACCGGATAGAGGATCAGGAGCGAAAGATTGGCGAATTTCAGAATGTTCATGGTCGCGGATATAGGCGCTTGAAGCCCCGGCCGAAACCCCGCGCCTCGTTGCCCGGGAAAATCGCGCGCTTGTCGCTCCGAGCCGGGCCGCCCCTACGGGAGCGGCCCAAGCGCCAGCGCCTACATCGACAGGTTGGTCGCGCCGCCATCGAGCAGAATATTCTGCCCGACGATGAACTGCGCCTGCTGGGAGCAAAGGAACGCGCAGGTTGCCCCGAAATCCTTGGCGTCGCCATATTTTCCCGCGGGAATCGTGCCCAGCCGTTTCTTCCTCTCCTCCTCCGGAGTTGTACCGGCCAGCCTTGCAGCAGATGCATCAAGGTTGATCATCCGATCCGTCGCGTGAATGCCCGGCAGCAGGTTGTTGATGGTCACGCCGCTCGGCGCCACCTGACGCGACGTGCCGGCCACGTAACCGGTCAGACCCGCGCGCGCCGCGTTGGACAGGCCCAGCACCGGAACCGGCGCCTTGACCGACACGGAGGTGATATTGACCACCCTTCCCCAGCCGCGCTCCATCATGCCCGGCACCATTGCCTTCATCAGCGCGATCGGCGCCAGCATGTTGGCATCCAGCGCCTTGATGAAATCCTCGCGTTCCCAGTCCGTCCACATGCCCGGCGGCGGCCCGCCGGCATTGGTCACCAGAATGTCTACCTGGCCTGCCACTTCCAGAACCTTTGCACGCCCCGCCTCATCGGTGATATCGGCCGCAACCGCTTCGACCGACACGCCGTATTCGGCACAGATCGCCGTTGCCGTCTCCTCCAGCGCCTCGGACCCGCGCGCGTTCAGCACAAGTTCCACTCCGGCCGCGGCCAACGCCTCCGCACACCCGCGCCCCAGCCCTTTAGAGGAAGCCGTCACCAGCGCCCGCTTACCTGCGATTCCAAGATCCATCGTCTTTCCTTCCTTGTCTGCGCCCTCCTCGCGGATGGGTCTTGGCGGCGAGACTGCCGCGCATCGCGGCGCCCCGCAACCCCGTGGCGATTGACCCGCCCCCGTTCGGAGCGCTATCGGGGAGCATCCGACCCGACCCAGACGGACATCATGACCGACGCAGCCCTGCCTCAAGCCGACTACCACTGCCATGTCTTTGCGGGCACCGCCTTTTCCGTGGTTTCCGGCGCCAACCTCGGCGATCCCCTGCTAGGAGTTGGGGAGCTTTGCCCCGGCGACGTCTACCGCCTCTCGCCCCGGGCACAGGCGCTGCAGATCGCCGTGGCCGATTCCGGCAGCCAGGGAGGCCGCGTCCTGCGGGCAGACCATGGCCACCAGCGCCTCGCCAAGGGCAGCGAATTCGGGCTTCCCGGCGCCATGCTGCAGCTTTCCGCCCGGCTGACCTTCCTCGCCCCCGAGGGCCACCAGGTCGACCTGCTGCTGCTGGCGTTGTCAACGCCGGAAGGAGACGCCTTTGCCGCCCTGCCGCTGGAACCGGTCGAGCCGGGCCGCGATCACACGCTGATCGGCATCGACCCGACCCCCGAGCCGGTGCGACTGGCCGATATCACCTCGCTCGCCTTCGGGCGCGGCACCCATATCACGCTGGCCGATGGCCGGCAGGTTCCCGTCGAAGCGCTGGAAATCGGCGCCCGCATCCTGACACGCGATCACGGAGCCCAGCCGTTGCGGCAGATCCTGCGCCGCACCGTGCGCGCCGTCGGCCCCTTTGCCCCAGTCGTGATCCCGCGCGATACGTTCGGCAATGATGGCGACCTTATCCTGTCGCAGCAGCAGCGGCTCTTCATTTATCAACGCGAGTCCGACCGGCTGACCGATACCGCCGAAATGCTGATAAAGGCCGGATATCTCGTTGATAACGAAAAGGTCTTCCTGCGTCCGGGTGGGTATTCGGATTTCTTCACGCTGGTCTTCGACCATCACGAGGTGATCTATGCCGAATGCATCCCGGTGGAGAGCCTAGAAGTGAACGCCGCCACCCGGCCGGCGCTTCCCGAGGACATCGCCCAGGCGCTTCCCGATCTGGACCACGCGCCGCATGTCGGAACCGAGGCGGACCGCAGCACCGCCCAGGCAACGCTTGAGAAATTGCTTAAGGAACGCAATTCAAGCCGCTGATCTAGCGCTAATTTTTTGCGATCAAACCAGGCTCTTTATCAAAGGCGTCCATTGCGCACGCATTGCACGAAAGGCCGCCTGCGGCTTGTCAAAGATCGAGAGCCCCTCCTCGGCCAGATCGCCATAGGCAACCCGCTCCGAGATCCGCGCGACCGGCTGCTGGCCGACCTTTTCGAAAAAGTCATCGAGCCGCGCATTGGCCCGCCCGCGCGGTTTCAGACGGTTGGCCAGAAGCTCGATCCCCACCTTGCCCTTGCGGATGCGCTTGATGTCCTGCAGGTCCTTCAGGAACCGCTTCGAACTGTCCGCATCGAAGAAGGAGGGCATGACCGGACAGATCACCGCCTTTGCCTCGGCCACGAGCATCTGGGAATCGTCGTCATAGAGCGCGCCGGGTGCGTCGATCACCACCCAGTCGATCCCCTTGGGCACCTCGCCCAGCGATTTGTGCGAGGACCAGTCGAGATGGGTGATCTTGGCGACATTCTTCGGCCGGCGCTTGAGCCAGCGCGTGGTCGATTTCTGCAAATCGGCATCCGCCAGCGCCACTTTCCAGCCGCCATCGGCCAGGGCAGCGGCAAGCGTGATCGCGGTGGTCGTCTTGCCGCATCCCCCCTTGCGATTGGCAATCAACACCGTCTTCATCTGCTCTCCCCCTCCTCGGGTTTCTCGTTGCTATCCAGGAATTGCTTGATAAAGCGCCGTATCTCTCGGGCCGCCGAGGTATCGAGATCCTCGCAAAGTTTTACGAATCGTTCCCTGTCCGAGACCGGAATCCGGATCAGGAGTTGCCCATCGTTCTTCATTTTCCTGCTACTGCCCGACATGGCGCCCATGCATATTTTTGTATCTACATTGTATATACAAACCGCAACGACGCAACCCGCCGCGCCGGGCAAGCCCCTTGCACCACCCGGACCAAGTTCTCTACAGATGAGACCAACACGCCGGTTTCCGGTTGATCTGTCCGCATAACGCAGCAAAGGCGCCGGACAGGGCAAAGGGAACAGGGCAGAAGCGGAAAATGTGGAGTACCCTGTATGAAGACCGGACAGATTGTCCCCGCGATCCTGGCCCTGCTGGCCCTGGGCGCTTGCGCGGAAACAACCATTACCACGGGCCCCGAGGGCGACATCGCCACGCTGAAGGATGTGCCTGAGGGCGTGATCGCGTTGGCCGCGCCGAACCAGGACCTGACCACGGTCCGCATCCAGCCCGAAGACGGTTGCTACTGGTACCGCTATTCCGGCCCGGTCGAGACGACCTACCTGCCGCTGCGCGCAAGGGATGGCCGCCCGATCTGCTCGCGCGCACCGGAAACGGCGCAAACCAGCGGTTGATTACGGCCGCAGGCAAGAACCCGGTCCAGATATGACAAAGGCCCCGAATCCCGGGGCCTTTTCCATTTCGTGGCGATCCGTTCCGACGCGATCAGTTGGCGGCGGTGACGTAATTCTCTCCGGGATAAAGAACGGCTTTCGAGCCCGTCGCCACGTTGTCATACAGCCCGATGATATGGGCCATCACCATCCGAACGCAGCCCGAGCTGGCGCGGCTGCCAATGGACCCTGCCAAGGGGGTGCCATGGATCCGAAGCATCGTGTCGCGACTGCCGACATAGAGGTAAAGCGCGCGCGATCCGAGCGGGTTGCTCGGCCCGCCCTCACGGCCATCCTCGAATTTCTTATAGATATGGGGCTCGCGCTCGACCATATGCGCCGTCGGCGTCCAGGACGGCCATTTCGCCTTGCGCTTGATCGTGTAGGTTCCGGGCTCGTAGAGATTGCCACGCCCGATTGCCACGCCATAACGCATGGCGGTGCCGTTATCCTGGATGTGATAGAGATAGCGCGCCACGGCATCCACGTGAATCTCGCCCGGGGTGAGCCCGGGATTGGCCTCGACCACGCGCGGAAGGAAGCGCTGCTGAATGCCCCAGGGGTTGGAGACCGCAGGGTCGTAATTGGCCGGTGTTACCTGCGCATCCCAAGCAGACCATTGCGACGCCGCCGCATTCGCAACGCCCGGCAGCCCGATCGGGGCCGAGAACAGTGCGGCGGACGACATGATGAAGTGGCGCCGGGTCAGCATTGGAAAACTCCTTTGGGGGCCAAGAAACAATCAACTCCGCGTCCTTTCGCACAACGCCGGTTGCCGAATCAAGCCTCGCAACCTTTCAAATGCCTCACAATGCGGTGTCTCGGCCGGGACTCGCGGCATTCAGCCGATCTGCATAGTCCGCAGGAAAAACGACCCTGCGGATCGTGCCTCCGGCGGAAGTATTTTTCAGAAAGATGAACAGGTACGACATCCTCCCATTCCTCTTTCCCCAAATATCCCGGGGGGAGCGCTCGCCAGAGCGCGGGGGGGCAGAGCCCCCCATTTCGGCGGCATCCGCTATTCCGAAACGGCTAGGATGCCCAACGAGCGCGGCAGCGTTATCCGCGTTTCTCAGTGTGGAATTGGGCCGATTCCGTGCCGTAATGGCTCGACCTTGCTCCAAAGGCGCCACGCAGACGCCCCGCGGCAATACCGAGCTTGTGCACCGCCTTGACCACGCCATAACGGCCCGTGAGCGGGACAGTCAGAAAATTCAGCAGCCCGTCAAGCAGCCTGAGAAAGGCCTGTCCGATACAGGACAACTTGGATTTTTGTCCCAGAACCACAGCGTTATTGGATTGGTCCCGCGCCCGCTTGAAATGATACCCGAGCGTCAGCCGTTTCTGCGGCATCGGATCGTCGACATAGGCGGCGGGAACAAATCCGATCCGGCCGCCCGCGGCGAGGAAATCGCGGCTGAACTTGGTGTCGGAACCGCCGGTGAATTGCAGCGCCTCGTCGAAACGCACGCCCGTGCGCCGCTGCGCGTCCAACGAGAGGCACCAATTATTGGTGTAGATGTCGATCGCGCCGTCGCGCCCCCCCTCCGCGCGGCGGCTCTTGGAACGGATCCGACCTTCCGCGCGTTTCTGAAGATGTTTCAGGACCGCCCGGTTCCACCCCGTCAGCGTGCCCGCCGGCGCCACCAGCCGCACCGGCCCGCCGGCCAACTCCAGCCCGCGCGCCGTCACGCCCTCCATGAGCGTCACCAGCCAGTCCGCGGCCACGACCTCGTCGTCATCGACGAAGGTCAGGAAATCGACACCCTCCTCGAGCGCCATGTCCAGCACCTTGTTGCGCCCCATCGGAATACCCTGCCGCGGCTCCAGGCCAAGCTGCACCGGCTCGGGCACCCGCTTCCGGAAAGCCTCGACCACCTCGGCGGCCTGATGCGCCTCGTCATTCTCGGCGAAAAGGAAGATCACCTCCACGCCCTCGGGCCGCTGCATGGCCGCGAAACTGTCGAGCAATTCGCCGAACATTTTCGGCCGCCGCCGCGTGATCGCCCCGATTGCAACGCGCATTGAACTCTCCTGCTCTCGCATTCGCGCCCGCCATATCCTGTTTACCCAATCGTTCCAAGCGTCTCACGGCTTGCGCCGCGTGGACCGCTCTGCCACGCTGAGGCTGCAGAGGGAGGAAAGTCATGTCGCGCACAGCCCCCGCCTTGACGCTTGGAATCGAGGAAGAATACCTGCTCGTCGATGCCGAGACGCTGGAACTTGCCAATGCCCCCACGGCGCTGATCGAGGAATGCCAGGGCGCGATGCAGGGGCAGGTCTCGCCCGAGTTCCTGCAATGCCAGATCGAGGTCGGCACCAAGGTTTGCCAGGACATCAGCGCCGCGCGCGACGAGATCAAGCGGCTGCGCTCCACCGTGGCCCGTTGCGCCAAGCGGCACGGGATGGCGCCGATTGCCGCGTCCTGCCACCCCTTCGCCGACTGGAAGAAGCAGATGCATACCGACAAGAGCCGGTATAACGAGCTGGAACAGGCACTGGCCGGCGTGGCCCGGCGGCTGCTGATCTGCGGCATGCATGTGCATGTGGGCATCGAGAGCCCGGCGCAGCGGATCGATCTGATGAACCAGCTCACCTATTTCCTGCCGCATCTGCTGGCCATGTCGGCCTCCTCGCCTTTCTGGATGGGACAGGATACGGGGCTCGCCTCCTACCGGCTGACCGTCTTCGACAACCTGCCCCGCACCGGCCTGCCGCCGCAGCTCAACTCCTGGGCCGAGTTCGAGCGGATGACCGGCGCTCTGGTGGATCTCGGCATCATCGAGGACAGCTCCAAGATCTGGTGGGATCTGCGCCCCTCCTCGCGTTTCCCGACCATCGAGACGCGGATCTGCGACGTGCCCACGAAACTTGAGCACACGCTGACCATTGCCGCTCTGACGCAGTGCTTCACCCGCATGCTCTGGCGGTTGGCAGCGCGCAACCAGCGCTGGCGGCTCTATTCCAACGTCCTGATCGGCGAGAACCGCTGGCGCGCACAGCGCTACGGGCTCAACGAGGGCATGATCGATTTCGGCCAGCGCGAGATCGTTCCCTTCGCCGTGCTGGCCGAGGAGATGTGCGAACTGCTGCAGGAGGATGCTGCTGCGCTTGACTGCGAAGCCGAGGTCGAGGGTGTGCTGAACCTGGTTCGGAACGGCAATTCGGCCGACCATCAGCGCGCCGTCTACAAGGAACGGATCGCGGCGGGCGATACGGACGACGCGGCGACCCGGGCTGTTGTCCGGTACTTGATCGACGCCTTTCACGACGGGCTGTAGCGCGACCTTGACCTGCAACAACGACAGAAACGCCGGTGGCGGCTATGAGGATCGGGCGGTCGCCCGGAGGTGTCCCAATGGCCGAAAACCTGCTCTTCTGGTTCATCCAGCTTCCAGGTTGGGCGCTGTTTCTCTATCTCGCCTATGCCCAATGCCCAGCGGCGATCCGCTACGAATGGGGTGTGCTCTTGGGAACGCAGGAGCCGGAGGCGCTGATCACACCGGTCGGCAGGGCTTTCTGGTGGGGGCTGGCGCTGGCGGACCTGGTTTTCTACACGCCGCTTCTCGGGCTTGGCCTGGCCGGGCAGGCGCTCGGAACAGGCTGGGCAGTTCCGGTGCTGGCCGCGGCGCTCGGTGTGACGGTCTACTGGCCCATTGCCAGCCTCGCGACGGTGGCCGCGGCGCGCGGCGCGCCGGGCTGGTCGCTGCCAAAGGAGCGCGACTACTGGATTGTTCTTCCCATCATGACGGGCTGGGCCGGGCTGGCGCTGCTCGGTCTCGTGCTGCTGGCCTGACCCGGAGCGGCGGCGCATGAGCGCGAAGCCACGCGAAGCTGATCTTTACGCCCCGGTAAAGGCACTGCTCGAAAGCCAGGGCTACGAGGTGAAGGCCGAGATCGGCGCGGCCGATGTCGTGGCCTGCCGCCCCGGCGAGGACGAACCGCTGGTGGTCGAGTTGAAAACCGGCTTCTCGCTCACCCTCTTTCACCAGGGCGTCGCCCGGCAATCGGTGAGCGACGTGGTTTACCTCGCCGTGCCGCATGTGACGGGCCGCCGGTTTCAACGCTCACTGAAGGAGAATATCACGCTCTGTCGGCGTCTCGGCTTGGGCCTGATCACCGTCCGGCTGCAGGACGGACATGTGCAGTTGCATCTGGACCCGGCCCCCTACAGCCCACGCAAATCGCCACGGAGCAAATCGCGCCTGCTGCGCGAGTTTGCCCGCCGCGAGGGCGACCCGAATACCGGCGGCTCCACCCGCCGTGGCCTCGTCACCGCCTATCGGCAGGACGCTATGCGGATTGCCGCCCATCTGGGCACGCATGGTCCGAGCCGTGGCGCCGAGGTGGCGCGGGCGACCGGCGTGGAGAACGCCACGCGGATGATGGCGGACGACCATTACGGATGGTTCGAACGGGTCGAACGCGGCATCTATGCGCTGACGCCCAATGGGCAAAAAGCCGCCGCCGGGCTGTCTGAATAGCCACATCGCGGATCACGTCCGCGTGTGACCCATTGGCCGGGCTGGACCGGTTTCGCGACTTCTGTCAAATCACGCTCAAACAGGCATACCAATCGAGTTGAGCAAAATGACCACCCCATTCTCGCGCCGCCGCGTGATCGCTGGCCTGGCCGCCCTCCCCGTCCTTTCCGCCCCCGCTCTGTCGCGGGCGCAGGGGCTCGGCGCGCTGGACCGTCCCGTGACCGGAGCGCAGCGCAATATCTCCAGCTTCACCACCCGGAACTGGCAGGACCATTTCGACACGCTCGGCGTGGGCGCCATCGTCTGCGACGTGGACAGCCGCGCGCTCTCCTATTGGGGACCGGATGGCACTTTCCGGGTCTACCCGACCTCAGTGCCCCTGACCGAGGAACTGACGCGCCGCGGCTACACCGAGGTCGTGCGCAAGAAGGAAGGGCCCACCTGGACCCCGACCGCCTCGATGCGCGAACGCGACCCGAACCTGCCGGAATCGGTGCCGCCGGGGCCGGAAAACCCGCTGGGCACCCACGCGATGTATCTCGACTGGCCCGCCTACCTGATCCACGGCACGCATGACACGCGCAAGATCGGCCGGCCCTCCTCCTCGGGCTGTTTCGGCCTCTATAACGAGCAGGTGGCACAGCTTTACCCGCTGGTCGAGATCGGTACGCAGGTCCGCGTACTCTGATCGGGCATAGCCGATCGCCGCTTGCGAGCCGGGCGGCGATTGGTTATCCGGGCGCCTTTCCCCGCCCGAGGAGTCCGATCATGTGTGCCCACACGTTTGCCGTCGATTTCGGCACCTCCAACTCAGCCGCCGCCTTTCTGGATGGCGGAACCATTCGCCGCATCGCGGTCGAACCGGGCGCGGACACGCTGCCAACGGCGGTGTTCTTTCCCACCGAGGGCAGGCGCATGCTGATCGGCAGCGCCGCCGGAAAGGCGCTGATCGCGGGCGAGGAAGGGCGCTACATGCGCGCGCTCAAGAGCATTCTCGGAACGACCCTTTTTCACGAGGAGCGCCCCATCGGCGGCAAACGCCGCAAGCTGTCCGATATCGTTACCGCATTTCTCATCGACATCCGGCAAAAGGCCGAGGCAGAGACCGGCAAGCGGTTCGACCATGTGCTTTCGGACCGCCCTGTACGCTTCCACTCGACCGATGACGACCGCGATGCCCGCGCCGAGACAGATCTGCGCGGCTGTTATCAAGCGGCCGGGTTCGAGCGGGTCGATTTTCTCTATGAGCCGGAAGCGGCGGCGCGGGCCAGTGTCGGCCTGTCGGGCGCGGGCGAGACGGGGCTGATCGTCGATATCGGCGGCGGCACGTCGGATTTCACGCTGTTCCGAAATGGCGCCGAGGGCATCGAGATCCTCGCCAGCCACGGCATCCGCCTGGGCGGGACGGATTTCGACACCGAGGTCTCCATGGCCCATGCGATGCCACTTCTGGGTCATGGTGGCGAGTTGCGTCGCAGCTTCGGGGATGAACGGCTGCCGGTGCCCAACGCGATTTATCGAGATCTGGCAAGCTGGGCAAAGATCCCGTTTCTCTATGCCCGCAACACCGAGCGGCAGGTGGCGGACATGCTGGCCCACGCGGTCGAGACAGAAAAGATCGGCCGGCTGGAACAGGTGATCACCGAACGGCTCGGCCATGACCTCGCCTTTGCCGTGGAAGCGGGCAAGATCGCCGCCAATGGCAGCACCGCCCCGGCGAGAATCGACATGACCCCGATCGAGGCCGGCCTGACGGCGCGCATCACGCAAGGTTCGCTCAATGCCTGCCTATCGGGCTTCTCCGACCGCCTGCGCGAAGCGGTCATGGCTACGCTGGTTGCCGCCGGCACGCCGCCGGGCGAGGTTCAAACGGCGATTTTCGTCGGCGGTTCCAGCCTGATGTCCCTGGTCGGATCCGTCATCGAGGCCACCTGCCCCTTCGCCGGGATCCGCCACTCCGATGCCTTCACCGCCATCGTCGACGGGCTGGCGCTGGCCACGTCGGAAGAGGCTTTTGCCTGATTCCACGCAAGGGTGACGCTGCAACCCAGCTTCGCAAAAAGGAAAGCGCGCGCTTCGCGGGCGCGAACGATCCTGTGGATCGTGCCTCCGGCGGGGATATTTCACGGAAATATGAAACCAGACGGCCTCTCCATCATCTTTCCCCAAATATCCTGGGGGGAGCGCTCGCGAGAGCGCGGGGGGCAAAGCCCCTGTCAACGCCATATAGCCTCGCAAAACAAAAAAATTGCTCAATCGGGCACGGCTTCCCCGGAAGCCGGAATTCACGATCAGGCGGTGAACTCCGCCATGCACTTGGCCGTGATTGCGCCCCGCCCGGACCATCGTTATAGGACGCGCATGTTGGACACCGCCACAAACCGCCCCGCCCTGCCGCCCGAGATTGCCCGTCGCCGGACCTTCGCGATCATCTCGCATCCCGACGCCGGCAAGACGACGCTGACGGAAAAATTCCTCCTATACGGGGGCGCCATCCAGATGGCCGGACAGGTGCGCGCAAAGGGCGAGGCACGGCGGACGCGCTCGGACTTCATGCAGATGGAGAAGGATCGCGGCATCTCCGTCTCGGCCTCGGCCATGTCCTTCGATTTCCACGAGTTTCGCTTCAACCTGGTGGACACGCCGGGCCACAGCGACTTCTCCGAAGACACCTATCGCACGCTGACGGCGGTGGACGCGGCGGTGATGGTGATCGACGGCGCCAAGGGCGTGGAGAGCCAGACCCAGAAGCTTTTCGAGGTCTGCCGTCTGCGCGACCTGCCGATCCTGACCTTCTGTAACAAGATGGACCGCGAGAGCCGGGACACCTTCGACATCATCGACGAGATCCAGGAGAACCTGGCCATCGACGTGACGCCGGCGAGCTGGCCTATCGGCAAGGGCCAGGATTTCATCGGCTGCTACGACATCCTGCGCGACCGCTTGGAACTTATGGACCGCGCGGACCGCAACAAGGTGGCCGAGAGCGTCTCCATCGAGGGGCTGGACGATCCGAAACTCGCCGAGCTGGTGCCCGCCCACCTTCTGGAAACCTTCCTAGAAGAACTGGAAATGGCGAAGGAGCTTCTGCCGGAGCTTGACCCGCAAAGCGTGCTCGAAGGCCATATGACCCCGATCTGGTTTGGCTCTGCGATCAATTCCTTCGGAGTGAAGGAACTCATGGACGGGATCGGCAAATACGGCCCCGAACCGCAGGTTCAGCGCGCCGAACCGCGTGCGATCGCGCCCGAGGAGACAAAGGTCTCCGGTTTCGTCTTCAAGGTGCAGGCCAACATGGACCCCAAGCACCGCGACCGTGTTGCCTTTGTCCGCATGGCGTCGGGGCATTTCAAGCGCGGGATGAAGCTCACCCATGTGCGCACGAAAAAGCAGATGGCGGTGTCGAACCCCGTGCTCTTCCTCGCCTCGGACCGCGAGCTGGCCGAGGAGGCCTGGGCCGGCGACATCATCGGCATTCCCAACCACGGCCAGCTGCGCATCGGCGACACGCTGACCGAGGGCGAGGCGCTGAAGGTGACAGGTATCCCGAGTTTCGCGCCGGAATTGCTGCAGACCTGCCGCGCGGGCGACCCGATGAAGGCCAAGCACCTGGAAAAGGCGCTGATGCAATTCGCAGAGGAAGGCGCAGCAAAGGTGTTCAAGCCGGTCATCAGCTCCGGCTTCATCGTCGGCGTCGTCGGCCAGCTTCAGTTCGAAGTTCTGGCGAGCCGGATCGAGCTGGAATACGGCCTGCCGGTGCGTTTCGAGCCAACGCAGTTCACCTCCGCCCGCTGGCTCACCGGGCCGAAGGACAAGGTCGAAGCCTTTGCCGCCGCCAACAAGGGCCACATGGCCCATGACAATGACGGCGACCTCGTCTACCTGACCCGCCTGCAATGGGATATCGACCGGGTGGAGCGCGACTTCCCTGAGCTGAAGCTCAGCGCAACCAAGGAAATGATGGTCTGAAACCCGGGCGCGGCCGCAAGCGCGCGCCTACCAGCTTCCGATCATGGTCTTGCGCAGCAGGGTGAAACGCCGGGCGAACGGGCTTTCCTCCAGCGCGCCTTCGGCCACGCGGGACGGATCGGCAGCCGCCTTTTCGAGTGTTGCCCGCGCACGCCAGCCAGCGCGCAGGGCCGGGATCGCCGTTTTCGGCGGCCCGGCCTTTCGCGCGTCTTTCAATCGAACCAGCCCTTTGTTTGCCAGCGCCATAACAGCCTCCGGCCGACCATCGTGGAGCGGGCGCCGTCCGCGCGCTTCCAGCTCGGGAACGGCCCGCAGGAACGCCGCCAGACCGGCGGCCCAACCCGCGTCGCGAACGGGTTTCTCGGCCTCGACAGGCGTGCCGAGCGCTAGCGCCGCAACCCACATCAGCCCGGCCGCACTCGCCTCGATATAGGCGCGAAACGTCGCTTCATCCTCGAAAGGGTCACGATAAATGTCCCAACGTCGCGCCTCGACAAGCGCCTGCAAGGGTTCCACCGGCACGGCCCGCACCCGCTGCATCTCCGTCAGTGGTTCTGCGACCTCATGCGCCCGCGCCGGCTCACCTGCTGCGATCTCGCCCAGCACGTCATGCCACCATTGCAGCCGCATCTCGCAGATCATCGGCTCCTGGCTCACCCAGGGAATGCGCGTGACCTCGACATTGAAGGCATAGAGCGGGAACAGCACCTCGCGCGCGGCAACCGGGGCCGCCATCGTGGCCAGGAACCGATCCGGATCGCCCTTCTCGACGATCGCCGCGCAGTCGGAAATGCTCATGCGGGGGCAACCACGCAGAGAAGATAGGCGATGCGCTCCGGCGCCGCCCGCCACTGGGCGATTTCCGCCTCGCCCTCGGCCAGAACGCCCTCCAGCGCCTCCGAAACCGGCTCAGCCCGAAGTTCGGCAATGCGCGCTTCCATCGGCGCGTAATACGCCTCCCAGGGCTCGCCAATGATCAGCCGTCGGCCGAGCACCCGGTACCCCGCCTGCTCGACCCGTTCGACAATCCCGGCCTCCTCGGTGATCCCGGGGTAGTCCGCCCAGAAATCCCGAACCGCCTGCGGCTCGTCGCCACCCAGCAAGACCGGCTCGGAAAACGCGACCTTTCCGCTGCGGGTCAACGCCTTCCGCCATGCCGAAAGCGCCTCGGTCACGCCGAGGAAATACATCGCCCCGGCGCACCAGATCAGGTCATAGGGCCCGGTCAGTTCGGCCATGGAGCCGGCCCACGCCTTGACCCTCGGGCCGAACCGCGCACAACGCGCCGCCGTGGCCTCGGCGAAGGGCGCATGCAGGTCGAGCGCGTCGATCCACGCCTCCGGCAGCATCTCGGCCAGCGTCACAGTATCTGCGCCCGGCCCGCAGCCCGCATCACAGATGCGCGCCTCGCCATGCGTCCCGGCAAGCTCGACAGCCCATCGCACATCTTCCGGCAGCCCTGGCCCCTCTCGGGGCAGATCCTTGTGAAGCGTGAAAAATGCTGTCAAATCCATGCCTTGCCTATTTCCCTTTTGCCGGCGCCCCATCGCGGACCAGCTTCCACTGGATCGCGCCCAGAAGCGCCTCGAATGACGCGTCCACGATGTTCGGCGACACGCCAACGGTAGACCAGCGCCGCCCCGCGGAATCTTCGCTGTCGATAATGACACGGGTGACCGCCTCGGTGCCACCATTGGTGATGCGCACCTTGAAATCGACCAGTTTCATGTCGGCAATATAGGGCTGCAAGGGTCCGAGATCCTTGGCAAGCGCCCGGCTGAGCGCGTTGACAGGTCCACGGTCCGAGCCGCCCGGATCCAGCGATTCCGACACGGAAAGCACCTTCTCGCCATTGATGAAAAGGACGACCACCGCCTCGGAGAGCGTGATCGTCTCGCCCAGCCGGTTCTTGCGCCGCTCCACGATCACCCGGTAGCGGTCGATGGTGAAGAATTGCGGCAGCAGGCCCAGTTCGCGCCGTGCCAGCAGCTCGAAGCTCGCCTGCGCGGTGTCATAGGTGTAGCCCGCCGATTCCTGCGCCTTCACGAGGTCGAGGATCCGCGCCAGTGCCGGATCGCCCTTATCCACCTTCAGCCCGGCATCGCTGAGCCGCTTGCGCAGGTTGGACTGCCCGGCCTGGTTCGACATCGGGATGATCCGCTCGTTTCCCACCACGGACGGGTCTACATGCTCATAGGTCGACGGGTCCTTGAGCATCGCACTCGCATGCAGCCCTGCCTTGTGGGCAAAGGCCGAGGCGCCGACATAGGGGGCCGAGCGCAGGGGCACGCGGTTCAGGATGTCGTCCATCATCCGGCTAGCACGGGTCAGGCTGGCCAGCCCTTCCCGGCTCACACCGGTTTCCAGCGTGCTGGCATAAGGTTCCTTGAGCAGCAGCGTCGGGATCAGCGAGATCAGGTTGGCATTGCCGCAGCGCTCGCCCAGCCCGTTCAGCGTGCCCTGCACCTGGCGGGCGCCTGCGTCGACCGCGGCCAGCGTGTTCGCCACCGCGTTCTCGGTGTCGTTATGGGTGTGAATGCCAAGCTTGTCGCCGGGGATGCCGCTGGCGATCACCGCCTTGGTGATCTCGTGGACCTCCGCCGGCAGCGTGCCGCCATTGGTGTCGCAGAGCACGACCCAACGCGCGCCCGCTTCCAACGCAGCGTGCAGAGAGGCCAGCGCGTATTCCGGGTTGGCCTTGTAGCCGTCAAAGAAATGCTCGGCATCGAACATCGCCTCGCGCCCCAACCCGACAAGGTGCGAGATCGAATCCGCGATTGCGGCGATATTCTCTTCAAGTTCGACCCCCAACGCCTTGGTAACGTGGAAATCATAGCTCTTGCCGACAAGGCAGACCGCCGGCGTTTCCGCGTTCACCACGCCAGCCAGGACCTCGTCATTGGCCGCCGAACGGCCGACCCGCTTGGTCATGCCAAAAGCGAGGAAGGTGGCGTTTTTCAGCTTCGGCGCGCTCTCGAAGAACTCGCTGTCGGTCGGGTTGGCGCCGGGCCAGCCGCCCTCGACATAGTCGATGCCCAACTCGTCCAGCATGAGCGCAATCTCGTGCTTGTCCTCCAGGCTGAACTGCACGCCCTGCGTCTGCTGTCCGTCCCGCAGGGTGGTGTCGAACAGGTAAAGCCGTTCCTTGCTCATGCCACACCCTCTCCCTTTTGCATTCTTTCAGTCCCCCATGTACCGAACCGTACGGAGGGCAGTGCCCGAACCGTGGGGTGGGCGAGAAGCGCCCGCCCCGGGGGGGCGGTTAGGACGCTGCTCGGGACGCACGCGCCCCTGGTGGTGTTTGAGTGGGCGGTCACTGCAGTTCTTCCAGCTTCTGGAGATCGACGAGCTCCCCAAACTCCCAAACAGTGCCTTCTTTTCCGTCCTTCAAGATGATCCCGGCCGCAGACAATCCATCGCGAATTCTGTCGGCTTCTGCGAAATCTCTCGCCGCCTTCGCTTTCGTGCGGGCCTCGACTAGATCGTCAATCATGCTGGCGACCTCTGCATTTACCCCGACTTGCAATCCGCCAGAATCAACGAAGCGAGTCGCCACCCAATCGCCCATCTCGTCGAGCAGCAGCCCCATCAACTGGGCCGAAGCCTTCAGACCAGCCAGATCGCCTTCGCCGGCCAGCTTGTGCAGCGCGGCAATCGCGCCCGACGTGTTCAGGTCGTCACTGAGCGCGGCGATCACCTCGGGCGCAGGGCTCGGAGAGGGCTCGATGCCCTCGACGAGTCCTCGCCACTTACGCAAGGTCGCCTGCGCCTGCCGCGCCTTTTCAGCGGTCCAGTCCATCGGCTTTCCGTAATGCGTCTGAAGATAGACAAACCGGATCACCTCGCCCGGAATGCCCTGCTCCAGCACGTCATGCACGGTGAAGAAATTGCCCAGGGACTTGGACATCTTCTTCCCTTCGACCTGCAGCATCTCGTTATGCATCCAGATCTTCGCAAACTTCCCCTCCGGATGGGCGCAACGGCTCTGGGCGATCTCGTTCTCGTGATGCGGAAACATCAGGTCGTTTCCTCCGCCATGGATGTCGAAGCTCTCGCCCAGAAGCGCAAGGCTCATGGCCGAGCACTCTATGTGCCAGCCGGGCCGCCCACGGCCCCAGGGACTTTCCCAGCCCGGCAGGTCGTCCGTCGACGGCTTCCACAGAACGAAATCCATCGGGTCTTCCTTGTAGGGCGCAACCTCGACCCTTGCTCCCGCGATCATGTCATCAACTGAGCGCCCGGATAGCTTGCCGTAATCGGCGTATTCGCGCACGCGGAACAGGACATGCCCTTCCTTCGCGTAGGCATAGCCATCTGCAATCAGCCCCTGGATCATGGCGATCATCTCGCCGATATAGGCCGTCGCGCGTGGCTCGTGGTTCGGCACCATGACCCCAAGCTTGCCCATATCCTCGTGATACCAGCGGATGGTCTCCTCGGTGATGTCCGAGATCGGCCGCCCGCTCTCCTGGGAGCGCTTGTTGATCTTGTCATCCACGTCGGTGAAATTGCGCACGTACGTCACGTGCTCCGGCCCGTAGACATGGCGCAGCAACCGGTAAAGCACATCGAAGACGATCACCGGGCGCGCGTTGCCCATATGCGCGCGGTCATAGACCGTCGGCCCGCAGACATACATCCGCACGTTGTCGGGGTCGATCGGCTGCAGCACTTCCTTGCTGCGGGTCCTTGTATTCCAGAGCCTTATCTCGGCCATGATCACTCCTCGCGTTGCGCGCGCGGCGGGTCTAGCAACTTCGATCTGAAAAGGAAATGAAGGAACCGGCCCGCCTGACGATGTCAGCAGGTAATGCAGATGCAAATGTTGATGCTGCGATGGTTCATAGCGTCGCTCATAGCCTGCCCGCCCCGTGCCGCCAAGCCCTTTCCTGTCCACCCTTGCCGCGACCGCTCGGCGCAGGCAAAGTGCGTGCATGGATCGCGACAGCATCAACGCCTTTTGCGCGGCGCTCCCGGGTGCCGAGGTCAGCGAGCCCTTCGGGCCGGGGCATGACATCTGGAAAGTGGGCGGCAAGGTTTTTGCGGCGCTTGGCGCGGAGAACCGTGGCGTCTCGGTCAAATGTGCAGATGTGGAGACCGCCGAAATGCTGCGCGAGGCCGGTCCGTTCGAAAAGGCACCCTATTTCCACCGCTCCTGGGTCCTTGTGCCTTTCGATGGCGTGGAACGGGACGAGGCGGAACACCGCATTCGGGCTTCCTATCAGCACATCCGCGCGGCACTGCCGAAAAAGGTTCAGGCCAGCCTTGGGCCATTGTGAGAACCGCAAGGAAAGGACATGCCTCATGGACCCTATCACAGAGTTTCAGAGCCTCTTTGACCGCTATGTCGCGGCCTATCGCTCCGGCGATGCGGCCGGATGCGCCGCCCTCTTCACCGAGAATGCGCAGATGCACTCGCCCTATGCGCCGCCCGCGCATGGCCGTTCCGAGATCGAGGCGGTGCACCGCGACTGGACGTCAGACGATGTGAGTGGAAAGGAGGTTGTCGTTCTCGAAGCCGGCATGTCGGGCGATCTGGCATGGTGCCTGGCCGAGTTCCGCGAAGATGCCACTACCGATGAGGGGACCTCCCTGAACCTGCTGGAACGTCAGAAAGACGGAAACTGGTTGATACGCGTGTGCAGCCTCAACGAGGCATTCGCACCGGAAGGTTGACGCCCCCGCGCTTCAGCCCAGAACAATCCGGGGTGACTCGGTCGTCTCCAGCACCTCTCCCACCATGGACGCCTGCGCGAAACCGTGGCGCGCGAAAACGGCCAGCACCTCGTCCAGCGCCGTAGGTGCGCAGGAAACCAGTAGGCCGCCGCTGGTCTGCGGGTCCGTCAGCAACGCGCGGTCAATATCAGAAAACCCTTCTGGAAGAACCACTTCCGCGCCATAGCTCGCCCAGTTGCGACCCGAGGCCCCGGTGACGTGGCCGCTCTCTGCCATGGCACGCACCTCCGGCAGGAAGGGCACGCATGCCCAGTCGAGCCTCGCGGTGCAGCCTGACCCCCGCATCATCTCCAGCATGTGTCCGGCAAGGCCGAACCCCGTCACGTCGGTCATCGCGTGCACGCCCGCCAGCGCGGCCAGTTCGGGGCCGGGCGTGTTGAGCTGAGTCGTGACCTCGATCATCCGGGCGTAACCCTCGGCGCTGAGTTGCTCTTTCTTGAGCGCGGCGGAGAACACCCCGGCGCCAATCGGCTTGCCCTGCACCAGAATGTCCCCCGGCCGGGCCGAGGCGTTCTTCTTGACCAGGTCGGGATGCACGATGCCGAGCGCGACAAGGCCATAAATCGCCTCCACCGAGTCGATGGAATGCCCACCCACGACCGGAATGCCGGCCGCCCGCGCAGCCGCCTGCCCGCCATCGAGGATCCGCCCGATGGTCTTCTGCGAGAGCCTGTCGATCGGCATGCCGACCAGCGCCAGCGCCATGATCGGCCGCGCGCCCATCGCGTAGACATCGCTGATCGCGTTGGTCGCTGCAATGCGGCCGAAATCGAACGGGTCATCGACGATGGGCATGAAGAAATCGGTGGTCGCCACCAGCGCCTGCTCGTCGTTCAGCCGGTACACCGCCGCGTCATCGGCATTCTCGGTGCCGACCAGCAGTTCTTCGGGCAGCTGCATCGGCGTCGTCTCGCGCAGGATCTGCGACAGAACCGCCGGCGCGATCTTGCAGCCGCAGCCGCCACCGTGGGAGAGCGAGGTCAAACGCGGTTCGCGGGGGACTTGCACATCATTCATGAGATTTCTCCGGACAACGGGCAGACAGCACGCAGCCTGCACTGGGAAAGGAACACGGGGGGCCACTATGCCCCGCTAAAAGCCAAGTCAATCTTTCCGCCACAGCCGCAAACGCAACCCGGACTTGCATGGCCACACCCACGCGCCAAAGGCGCGCCACCGCCCAATGCCCGGAGATGCCGCAGGCATCGAGGAGCGCGGGCAAGCGCCCTGCCCGCTGGAGCGGCGGTTGGGGCGGTTCCTGTCTCGAAAAGGTCCTGAATCGCGGCGGACGAAGCAAACCGGCCAGATCGTCCGCCCTTTCAGACCTCGTGGATCAGGACGGAATGTTGACCGATTGGCCCGTCCGCGACGATGTCTCGATTGCCTCGATCAGCCGGTGCGATACCAGTGCCTCGCGCCCAGTGACAATCGGTGCACGTCCATTGTGCAGGGCATCGATAAAGTCTTCGATCACGGCCTGATGCCACTCGTGCCGACCGGTCAGGTGTTCACCTTCCACGGCGGGTCCGGTCCCCGCCTCGACCTGCCTGCGCCCGTCGCGCCAATTCACCTCGAGCGTATCCTTGTCCATCTGCAACGATCCCTGTTCGAAGTGAAGCGTGATCGTCTCTGTCCGGTGCGGGAACATCGCCGTGCTGGCGACGAAGGATCCCACCGCGCCGCAGGCGAACCGCAAGCCCGCGATGGCGAAATCCTCCGCCTCCATCCGGTGCAGGGGCGTTGTCGCTGTCATTGCCTGAACGCCAACGACCGGCCCGGTGAGGCTGAGCGCGAGATCGATGGAGTGGATCGCGTTGGTGATCATCACGCCGCCGCCATCGCGGGCATAGGTGCCGCGACCCAATTCGTCGTAATAGGACTGATCGCGCCACAGCGGCACCGCGATCTCGACGAGGCCCAGCTTGCCGAGCTCGCCGCTCGCGATACGTTGCGCCGCCGCGATCGCCGGCGCGCGCAACCGGTGCTGAAAGAGCACCCCGAGGATGACGCCCGCGCGCTCACAGATTTCAACGACCTCCAGCGCTTCGCCGGTGGTGCGTCCGACCGGCTTCTCGAGAAGGATGTGCTTGCCTGCGCGGGCCAGCACGTCGATGACCTCGCTGCGTACACTCGGCGGGGTCACGACGATTGCCATCTGGATCGACGGGTCCGCAGCGACCGCGGCCAGATCAGAGGTGAACTGGGGCGCCTGACCCGCGTAATACTCCGCGAGATACTGTGCACGCTCGGGATGGTGCGAGACGATCGCTTCAAGCTTTGCCACGTCGCGCGCAGCCGACAGCGCAGCCACATGGGTCTTCGCGATCATGCCGGCACCGATAAGCGCCACCCCGACGCGCTGCTGTTCAACTGTTTTGCCCATGTCCCGTGCCCTGCAATTGCCTATTCCGAACATCTATCCTGCAAGTTCCGCCAGGACACCAGTCAAACCCGCCGGCGCACGAGTTGCAGCCATGGTGCAACAAACGCCTGCCCCATCGGCACGTTGCCTCAAACCAACGGCGTCCGCCCTTCCAGCACGGTCCGGAAGACATCCGTATCCACATTGCCCCCCGACAGGACCACACCCACCTTGCGCCCGGCCATCGCTTCCCGCTCCTGGCAGAGCGCGGCCAGCGCCGCCGCGCCGGCCCCTTCGGACAGGTTATGCGTGGTCTCGAAATAGAGCCGCATGGCGGCGGCCACCTCGTCGTCGCTTACCGTCACGATCCGGTCGGCGCCGCGCACGTAGATCTCGAAGGCCTCGGCCACCGGCACCCGCACCGCCATGCCGTCGGCAAAAGTCGCCGCCGAGTTGGTCTCGACCAGCTTGCCGGCCGCAACCGACAGCTGCGCACAGGCGGCTTCGGTGGAGACGACACCCACGATCCGCGTCGACAGCCCAAGCGCGTCCCGCGCCAGGATCGTACCGCAGATCCCCGAGCCACAGCCGATGGGCACGTAAACCGTATCGAGATCCGACAATGCGTTGAGCAATTCCCAGCCATAAGTGCCCACGCCGCGCACAAGCTCCGGGTGGAAAGGCGGAACAACCGCGAGCCCCTCGGCCTCGGCCACGCGCATTGCTTCTTCCTTGGCCGTATCGAAATCGCTGCCATGCACGACCAGCTCGGCGCCAAAGGCTTCCATGGCGGCGTTCTTTTCGACCGAGTTGCCTTCCGGCACATAGACTAGCGCCCGCATCCCGGCCGCCCGCGCCGCCAGCGCCTGGCTCTGGCCGTGATTGCCGCGCGTCGCGGTGCAAATGCCCGGGCAGTCCGGCTGACTCCGCTTGAGCCAGTCGATGAAAGTAATGCCCCCGCGCACCTTGAACGCCCCGGTCGGCGCATGGTTCTCATGCTTCACCCAGACCTCCGCCCCGACACGGTTGGACAGAAGGGGCCAATGCCGCTGTGGCGTGGGCGGGACAAGACGGTGAACCAGTTCCGAGGCGACCTCGAATTCGTCAGCAGTGAAACGCAACATTCCGGACTCCCAATTTCGCCCGGCAAAAGAGCACTCCCGGGCGGCGACGACAATCCGCCGGGCTGCGACCTTTCGCGTCGGCCAATGCTGGCCGGGCGCGGATCATCCGATTTGACAATCTTCCGGCTCCGATGCCCGATGCGGCCCATGAAAGCTTCCGCACGCCTCTCCACTCTGCTGCCCGACGGTAATGACGGCTGGGACCTCTACCGCAAGGCGCTGGCCCGGCAGAACGCCGGCATGCCGGTCACGATGCTCACTATCGGAGAACATGATATCGGAACCGCGCCGGCCATTCTCGACGCCATGGACGCCGCCGCCCGACGCGGCCTGACCGGCTATGCCCCGGTGCCCGGGCAGAACACCCTGCGCGCCCGCGTGGCCGAGCGTATCGAGCGCATGACAGGAACCGCGACAGCCGAAGAAAACGTGCTAATCGTGCCGGGCGGACAGGCCGGCCTTTTCGCCTCCCATATCGCGACGCTCGATCCCGGCGACACCGCGCTTTTTGTCGATCCCTACTACGCCACCTATCCCGGCACGATCCGGGGCGCGGGCGGGCTGCCGCGCGCCATTGTCACCGGGCCAGAGACCCGCTTTTGCCCGAGCCGGGATGCGCTGGCCGAAGCCGCGCCCGGCGCGCGGACGTTGCTCATCAACACGCCCAACAACCCCACCGGGCAGATCTATGACCGCGTGACGCTGGAGGGCATCGCCGAGGCCTGCATCGCCCACGACCTCTGGCTGATCAGCGACGAGGTTTACGAAACGCAGGTCTGGAAGGGCGCCCATCTCAGCCCGCGCGCGCTGCCCGGCATGGCCGAGCGGACGCTGGTTGTCGGCTCCATGTCCAAGAGCCACGCCATGACCGGCAGCCGCATCGGCTGGGTCGTCGGCCCGGCCGAGATCATCGCCCATATGGCCGACCTCGCCACGCACACCACCTATGGCGTGCCCGGTTTCGTGCAGGCCGCCGCGCTTTGGGCGCTGCAACAGGGCCCGGATCTGGAGGCGGAGGTTTCCGCCCCCTTCCGCCGCCGCCGCGCGCTGGCCGAACAGGCGCTGGCCGGCAACAACCGGATCCGCGCCCTGCCCTCGGATGCCACCATGTATCTCATGCTCGACATCCGACCGACTGGCCTGAGCGGCAGCGCATTCGCCGAAGCGCTCCTTGAGGCCGAAGGCATCGCTGTCATGCCGGGCGAGAGCTTCGGACACGCGGCGGCAGGCCATGTCCGCGTCGCCATGACAATCGAGGATGAGGCCTTTGCCGAGGCACTCGCCCGACTGGCCCGTTTTGCCGAAACCTGCCCGAGCGGCACCCCGACCAATTACGAGGAGACCTGAGATGCGCCACGATCCCGGCCCCGGCTTTCGCGCCCTGCATCGCCCCGGCTCGCCCTTCATCCTCGCCAATGCCTGGGATACGGGCTCGGCACGCTTGCTGGCCGGCATGGGCGCCGAGGCGATTGGCACCTCTTCCGCCGCCCACGCTTTCACGCTCGGCCGACCCGATGGCGGACAGGTAAGCCGCGACGAGGCACTGGCCCATGCCGAGGCGCTCGTTGCCGCCACGCCGCTGCCAGTCTCCGGCGATTTCGAGAACGGCTTCGGCGATGCTCCCGAGACGGTCGCCGAGACGGTGCGCCTGGCCTGCGAGGCCGGACTGGCGGGTATCTCCATCGAAGATGCCGCACTCCCCGGCGACAGCGCCTACCCGTTCGAACTTGCCGTCGAGCGCATTCGCGCAGCGGCCGCCGCCGCACGCGCCCTGCCGCGGGATTTCTTCCTGCTGGCGCGCGCCGACGGCATCATGAACGGACATTATGGCCAGCAGGAAGCGCTGAAGCGTATCCGGGCTTTCGACATGGCCGGGGCCGATGGGCTCTACGTGCCGCTGCCGGCCAGTATGGACGACCTCGCGGAAATCTGCGCCGCCACCCAAAAGCCGGTCAACGCGCTGGCCGCCGGTCCCTACACCGCCGTCTCGCGCGACGCCTTCGCCGCAATCGGCGTGGCGCGGATCTCGCTCGGCTCGGCCTTGGCCCGGGCGACACACCGGCTGATCCACGACGCCGCATTCGCGATGTTCGGCAGCGGAGACTTCACCGCCCTCGGACAGGATATCTCCGGCGGCGAGGTGGCCGAGATCATGGCCCAAGGGAGCGATCGGCAGCATACGGACAAATAACGAACCGTCGCGCCGCACAGAAATCAACGTGCTCCGCGAGCGAACGTGTCACTCCTTGCACCCGAACGAACGCGCCCCAGGGGGCCGTTCGACCGGGTGACGGGACACTCCTTCTTCCTCTTTCAAAAAAATATCCCGGGGCAACCTTTGGCACCGCCATTGGACCAGGAAATTCATTGCCCGGTCCGGACCGGTACAATGACGCGGGACCACACTCGTCGCCGGCGTGCCATGCATCGCCTTCATGCCACCCATGCCGATCACGCCCGGTGCGGCGCTGGTGACCGGTTTTCCTCCGGAAAAATTCCAATAAACGCGCGCCAACAGGAAAAACGCGCCCTTCCAAGACTGGAGTAAACGTCATGTCCCACAACGGCACCGCTGCCGCCAATCCCGCAGTCGTCGGCCTGGGAGGGTTCGGACTTACCACCTTCCTCTTGCAGTTGCACAATCTCGAACTCATGAGTGCCGGCCCCGTGCTTTGGGTCGGCCTGATTTATGGCGGGCTTGCACAAATGATCGCGGGTTTCCAGGAACAGAAGACCGGCAGTCACTTCGGCTACAGCGCCTTCGTCTCCTACGGGGCCTTCTGGATCGCGCTCTGCCTGCTGCTGATGGCCAACCATTTCGGCATCTTCACCTCCAGCACCACCGATGTCGGCTGGTTCATGGCCGCGTGGACCATCTACACAGTGATGATGTGCATCGCCGCCTTCCGCATTCACGCTGCGATGGCTTTCACATTCCTGACGCTGCTGATCGGCTTTGTCGGCCTTGTCATCGGCCATTTCGGCGCACCCACTTTCAATACACTGGCCGCGATCGACCTGCTCTTCTGCGCCTTCGGTGCCTGGTACATGATGATCGGGGTCATCCTGAAAGACGTCTACGGCCACGAAGTCCTGCCGATGGGCAAGCCCTGGATCAGCGACCTGCGCGCAGAGAAGAACCTCGGCGCGCCGGTGGCGTCCTGAGCGCAGCAATAACGGCAAACGGGCTGGCCTCTGCCTGCAAAGACAAGGGCCAGCCCGTCTCCCGTAGCCTGGCGCACATCTAGCGCCGCAAGGCCGGTCAGGCCTCAGGAGCGGTAATTCACGCCCACTGTCGCGGTGGTGGCATTGACCGTTCCGAAATCGCGGTAGTCGTCGAAGCGATGCTTGGCGATCTCACCCGTAAGGCTGATCGTGTCGCCGATCATCGTCTGGACACCGACAACCCAGTCTCCAAGATCCCAGTCATAGCCGGCCGAGACGCCGCCAATCATGTCGTCGCCCTCCAGACCGTCGGTCAACTCCCCGTAGCCAAGTTGCAGGCCCACATGCCCGCCCGTCCAATCGGAGCTTGTTTGCACGGGGATCGGTGTCGGGGCCGGTTCGATCGCGACCGGGTCCAGCGAGCCGGCAAAGGCGGGTGCGGCAAGTGTCAGGGCGAGGGTGGCGCCGATGGCGCGGGAGGAGAAATTCTTCATCGGTTTCCCTTTTGGGGTTGGGCTGCTCATGTAGCCATTCTGCCTCCCTTGAAGCGGAGGCATGGCAGATCTAGGCACCCTGAACCGCGCTCCAACCATCCGTGCCAGGATTGGAGAACTACGCCTTGGTCACAAGAAAAACCGTTCGCATACCTTTAGGAAATATTAATAAATGCGCCGCGATGGCAAATTGCCATCATTGAATTCCGGATTCTCGCGCTCTACTGCGCAGCCTTCTCTTCCAGTTCCAACCACTCTTCCTCGGCGGCCCCCAGGGCTTGCTGGCGTTCGACCAGCGCCTCCGAGGCTTTCTGGAACTTCACCGGATGCTCGGTGAACAGGTTGGGATCGGCAAGGAATTCCTCCAGCTTCGCGATCTCGGCCTCCAGGCGTTCGATCTCGGCCGGCAGCGCCTCCAGCCGGTGCTTCTCGGTAAATGTCAGCCTGCTTGGAGCCGCGGCGGGCGCGGCGGGCTTCTCTGCCTCCCGGGGCGACGGCTTCGCAGAATTGCCGCCGGGTTTCGCCTTCGCGGGCGCTGCCCCAAGCCTTTCGGCGCGCTGCGCCTGGTAATCGCTCCAACCGCCGGCATAGAGCACCGCCCGGCCATCGCCCTCCATGGCGACCGTGGTCGTGGCGATCCGGTCGAGGAAATCCCGGTCGTGGCTGACTAGCAGCACGGTGCCGTCGTAATCCGAGATAAGCTCCTGCAGCAGGTCTAGCGTCTCGATATCGAGGTCGTTGGTCGGTTCGTCGAGCACCAGCAGGTTCGCAGGCTGCGCAAGGATCTTGGCCAGCAGCAGCCGCGCCTTCTCGCCGCCCGAGAGCGAGCGAACCGGCGCGCGGGCCTGCTGCTCGTTGAACAGGAAGTCCTTGAGATACCCCACGACATGTTTCGGCGTGCCGCGCACCATCACCTGATCGCCGCCCCGTCCCTGCACGCGCAGCGCCTTGTCACCGGTCAGGCTCTCCCAGAGCGTCACGTCCGGGTCGAGTTGGGCGCGGCTCTGGTCGAACACGGCGAGGTCGAGATTGGTGCCGAGCCGGATCTTGCCGCTATCGGCCGGCTCCTGCCCGATCAGCATTTTCAAAAGCGTCGTCTTGCCCGCGCCATTGGGGCCGACAAGCGCCACGCGTTCGCCGCGCTGGATGCGCATGGAGAACGGCCTCAGGATGAGGTTGTCGTCATAAGCTTTTGTAATATCTTTAACTTCTACAACCAGCTTACCCGATGCCTTGCCGGTGTCGATCGCCAGGTCCGCCGTCCCTTGCCGACGGATCTGCGCCGAACGCTCCTCGCGCAATGCCTTCAAGGCGCGGACACGGCCCTGGTTCCGGGTGCGGCGTGCTGAAATGCCTTCGACGGCCCATTTCGCCTCGGCCTTGATCTTGCGGTCGAGCTTATGACGGGCCTCGTCTTCCTCTGCCCAGACCTTGTCGCGCCACTCCTCGAAGGAGGTGAAACCATGCTCCTGCCGCCGGACCTCGCCGCGGTCGAGCCACAGGGTCGCGCGCGTCAAACGCTTGAGAAAAGCCCGGTCATGCGAGATCAGCACGAAGGCCGTGCGGGTTTCGGCCAGTTGCTCTTCGAGCCACTGGATCGCCTGGATGTCGAGATGGTTGGTGGGCTCGTCGAGCAGCATCAGTTCCGGCGCCTCGGCCAGCAGCTTGGCCAGCGCCGCGCGCCGCCGCTCGCCGCCCGATGCGGTCTCGACCGGGCGCGACAGATCCAGTTTGAGCCCTTCACCCGCCATTTCCACCCTGTAGATTTCTCCCTCGGGAAGACCAGAGGCGGCGAAATCGCCGAGCGTCGCATGGCCCTCCATGGTCGGATCCTGCTCCATGTAGCCGACATGCACGCCGGGCGGCACGATACGCTCGCCCGTATCCGGCTCCACCAGCCCGGCCATGACCTTCATGAGCGTGGATTTGCCCGAACCGTTGCGGCCCACGAGTGCGACCCGGTCGCCCTGTTGGATGACAAGGCCGAGATCGGAAAACACAGGGTCGCCGCCGAAGGTCAGCGCGATATCGGAAAGCTGGAGAAGGGGTGCACGTGCCATGGGCGCGAGCTATGCCAGCGTGGGTCCAAGATCAAGCGTCCTTCGTGCCGCCAGCCTGCGGACCATCCGTGACCACGCCTTCGGCGCGCTCCTCCGGGAAGGGCAGCGCCCCCCTTCCTACCCGGCCACCCCGCGCAGCAGCCGCTTGCGGTCAGGAGGAATGGCGCGGATTTCCAGCCCGGTGAAGACATGCAGTGTTCCGAGGTCGCGGTCCACGACCGCGTGGTCCGACACCCACCCCCCCATGAGCAGGTAGGTTCGCAGCAATGGTGGCATGCCGAGCATGGCGCGTTTGAGATCCGGCTTGCGGCGCAACCTTTGGGCGAAGCGGAAGACATTTGGCGCCTTGACCAGCGGCAGCCAGCGTTTCGGCGCCAGGTGGCGTTCCTTCAGGAGCGCGAAGGCATCCATGTATTCCCCGGCCTCGGTGCCCTTGAAAGAAGAGCAGCCAAAGAGCATTTCCACGCCCTGCGCGTCGACATGGGCGGTCATCGCCCCCCAAGCGACGCGGAGGATATCGGCATCCTTGCAATCGGGATGGATGCAAAACCGGCCCATCTCTATCATCGGCCCTTCAAAATCGCGAAGCGCCGAGAGTTCGTAATATTGCGCGGAATAGCTCTGACCGATATCGGCCCCGGCGCTCAACGGCAGCAGCCGGAAGGTGCAGACCAGCGTTCCGCTACGGCTCTCCTCGACCAACATGTGCTGGCAGGCGGCATCGAAAGCGTCTTCATCCGGCCGGCCGCTGCGGAAACAGAGCGCGCGCAAATCCAGCGCCCGTTCGAGATCGGCGCGGCTTTCGGCCAGGCGGGCCTGGTAATGGCCGCGGCGCAGGTTCAACATGATCGGCTCCTTGCCTCAGCCCGCGGGTTCAACCGGCTTCCGGGGCGAATCTTTTGCCCGACCGGCTACCACGCGAGGCGTGACGGAAATCTGACATTTCTACCCGCGCGCGCATAGCCCCGCGGGGCCGTGGCGGATTCGCATGCATGGCTTTGTCGAAACTGTTGAAAACGTGATCCGTCACAGGCTTCCCTGGCGTGAAAAGCGCTTTAGCTTGAGGAGACATCATCGCAGGAGGACGCGCACATGGCCGACAAGATTGCCAAGACAGAAGAAGAGTGGCGCGCGGAACTCGGTCCGTTGGGATACGAGGTCATGCGCAATCACGGCACCGAACGCCCCTTCAGCCATGACGACTTTCCGCAGAGCGCTGGAACCTTTCGCTGCGCGGGCTGTGGCGAGCCGCTTTTCGTGCAGGAGGACAAGTTCGACGCGGGCTGCGGCTGGCCGAGCTTTACCCGGCCTCTCGCGGACGAGACCATTGGCGAAAGCCGCGACAGCCGCCATGGCATGGTTCGCACCGAGGTTCATTGCAACCGCTGCAATGGCCATCTGGGGCACGTTTTTCCCGATGGGCCCGCACCGACGGGCCTGCGCTACTGCATCAACGGGGTCGCGCTGCGCTTCGAGCCGGAAGAGGATTGAAGCACTCCGCGCAACTGGTCTCCCTCTAGATGTTGCTGCCGATATCGAGGCTGCCGATATTGCCGAAGAGCTGCTGCAGGAAGCTCAGTCCCTCGATATTGCTGGCGGTCACGCGACGCGAGAGCGCGACGACATTGCCATCCTGCAAGCCGAAGCGCTCGATATTGGTGACCACGCCCTTGTCATCGAAGCTGATCGCGACGACCTCGCGTTCGATCACTTCCGGCGCGCGGTAGAGATAGGAGCTCTTGCGCATCGACATGTAATAGTAGCCCGAGTCCTTGAGCACGCCGGAGGAGCCCGGCGACCCGATCAGCTGGGTCACGGATTCCCGGGTATCCTTGCCCACGATAATCTCGGCGAGCTGGTCATCGCTTGGCACGTAGCCATGATAGTCGTAGAGCGGCTCGCAGGCCGAGATTGCCAGCAATCCCAGTCCCACGCACAGGGCACGCATAAAGCGTCCAGATTTTCCTTGGCCTTGCCTGCCCATGACTGCCCTCACGCCTCTTGCTCGTCGAACTGCTTTCCGGCTTATAACAAGGGCATCCTTTTCTTCAAGAAAGGAAGAGTTGAATGAATGCGACCGATAATCCGACTCGTTTCGTCCTGGCCCGGCTGCAGACGGGCGAGCCGACGCCCTTCAGGCTGGTTCCCGAAGAGGCCGGACTCGATCGGCTCAAGCAGGAGCTGAACCTTCTGGGGCTACGAAAGGTGCGCCTTGAGGGACGGTTTGTGCCCGTTGGCGGGCGCGACTGGAAGCTGGACGCGATGCTGGGCGCCACGGCGGTGCAGCCCTGTTCGGTGACGCTTGCGCCGGTGACCACCCGGATCGACACGCCCGTTTTGCGCTATTACATGGCCGATTTATCCAATCCGACCGAATCCGAAGCGGAAATGCCGGAGGATGACAGCATCGAGCCTCTACCCGAGTCGGTCGATCTGTGGGACGTGCTGAGCGAGGCGCTGGCCATCGCCCTGCCCGATTTCCCGCGTGCCGAAGGGGTCGAACTGGGCGAGTCGGTCTTCACCGAGCCCGGCGCGGAGCCGCTGACGGAAGATGCCGCGAAACCCTTTGCCGGCCTTGCCGCGTTGAAAAAAAAGTTCGAAGACTGATCTGGGAGGAAGCCATCGCGCAAGCCGGGCCATTCTGCCGCATGCAGACTTGCAATCGGCTCCGAATTGCGTATGTTCTCGCATCTTCCACACACCCTTGCACGGGATGCGAAGCCGGCGTATGACGCGCCGACGAATGAAACACTTGCCGTCGGGCTGTCCTTTGGGTTGCCTATCCGGCCAAAACCGAGGTTGAGACATGGCTGTCCCTCAGAACAAGATCACCCGCTCGCGCCGCGGTCAGCGCCGTTCACACGATTCGCTTTCTGGCGCCAACCCGAATGAATGCCCCAACTGTGGCGAACTGAAGCGTCCGCATCACGTCTGTGGCGCCTGCGGCCATTACGATGACCGTGAAGTTGTCGCGCTGGTCGAGGATGTCGATCTCGACGAAGACGCGGCCTGAACCACTCCCTACCGGCAGTCACAGGCGCTTTGATCATGAGAACAGACGCGCAGGATGATCTGCCGGGAACGACTCCTTCGGAGCTCGTGGGAAAAATCGTGATTTCGGTCGACGCCATGGGCGGCGACCATGGGCCGGCTGCCGTGGTAGCCGGCTGTGCCATGTCTGCAAAGAAGAACCCGGAGATCGGCTTCATCCTGCATGGCAATCGCGAGATCCTCGAACCGTTGGTCACGAAGCGGCATTTGAAGAATTGCTGCGTGATCCGGGATGCGCCTGATGTGGTCACGATGGAGACGAAACCATCGGTCGTGATGCGTCGCGGCAAGGGGACCTCCATGTGGTCGGCCATCGATTCTGTGCGTCATCACGAGGCGACCGTTGCGGTTTCCTGTGGCAATACTGGTGCGCTTATGGCGCTCTCGATGGTGCGCCTGCGCAAATTGCCCGGCGTGAACCGCCCCGCGATCGCGTGCCTGTGGCCGTCGCGAAGCGACTCCGGATATGCGGTGATGCTCGATGTCGGCGCCGATATCCGCGCCGATGAAAGCGACCTGCTGCAATATGCGCTGATGGGCTCATCCTATGCCCGCAACGGGCTCAAGATCGCGCGCCCCCGTGTCGGCCTGCTCAATGTCGGCACCGAGGAACACAAGGGGCGCCCGGAACTGAAAGCTGCCCATAGCCTGATCGCCAATGCCGCGCCGGACTCCAAGTTCGAGTTCATCGGATTCGTCGAGGGCGGCGATATTCCGCGTGGGCAAGCCGACGTGATCGTGACCGACGGCTTCACCGGCAATGTCGCGCTCAAGACGGCCGAGGGCACGGCCTCCCTGATCCGCGAGTTCCTCGGCGAGGCATTCCGACACACGTTCCTGAGCCGAATCGCCGCGCTTCTGGCCCTGACCTCGCTGCGCCGCTTGTCCAAGCGGACGGACCCGCGGCGCGTGAATGGCGGTGTTTTCCTCGGTCTGAACGGAACTGTGGTCAAATCGCACGGTTCTGCCGACGCAACCGGCGTGTCTGCGGCAATCAAACTCGCCTTTCAACTGGCGCAAGCCGGCTTTTCCGACCGTCTAGCGGCGCGGGTGGCCTCGACCTCGGCGTCACGACAGGATATGTCGTGACGCAGCGTTTCTGTTGACGGTAACAGAATCGAGAAAAAACCAACTAGGCAGGCAGGAATGCATCTCAGAGCTGTCGTGCGTGGCGTGGGCCACTACCTTCCCCAGCGAATCGTCGAGAACAGCGAATTCGAAGAGAGCATCGACACCTCTGACGAATGGATCCGTTCCCGCTCCGGTATCGAGCGACGGCATTTCGCCGCCCCCGATGAAACCACCTCGGACCTGGCAACACATGCCGCGCGCAATGCGCTCGCGGATGCCGGAATGGAACCCGACGATATTGACGCGATCATTCTGGCCACTTCGACCGCCGATCTAACCTTCCCTTCCGCCGCAACGATGGTTCAGAACAAGCTGGGCATGACCCGCGGCTTTGCCTTCGACGTTCAGGCCGTCTGCGCGGGCTTTGTCTTCGCGCTCAGCAACGCCAATGCGCTTATCCTGTCGGGACAAGCCAAGCGCGTGCTGGTGATCGGCGCCGAAACCTTCAGCCGCATACTGGACATGCAGGACCGCGGGACCTGCGTGCTGTTCGGCGATGGCGCGGGCGCGCTGCTGCTGGAAGCGCAGGAAGGCACCGGCAGCAGCGATGATCGCGGCATTCTCGCCACGGACCTCAATTCCGACGGCCGCTACAAGGACATTCTCTATGTCGATGGCGGCGTCTCGACCAACACGACCGGCGTGCTGAAGATGCAGGGCAAGGAAGTGTTCCGCCACGCGGTCGAGAAGCTGGCCACCACCGCCCATACAGCCCTTGAAAAGATCGGGCTGAGCGGTGACGACGTCGACTGGATCGTGCCGCACCAGGCGAATATCCGTATCATCAAGGGCACCGCGAACCGCATGAAAGTACCGATGGAGCGGGTGATCGTGACCGTGCAGGATCACGGCAACACCTCGGCGGCATCGATTCCCCTCGCCCTCTCGGTCGGCAAGGCCCAGGGGCGCATCAAGCCCGGCCAACTGGTCGTAACCGAGGCCATTGGCGGCGGGCTGGCCTGGGGCGCGGTCGTATTGCGCTGGTAAAACGCTCCTGGCGCCGAATTTCGCACCCGCCCAGGCGGACGTCACCCGGTGAACCATGCCGCGATGCCGCTATATTTTCCCATGCTTTTCAGAAGGTTGAGGCGTGCCTTGCAGGGGAACTCGTTGCCCGAAACAAGGCGCCTGCGCCTGCCACCTCTTGCAGCCAAAGATTCGCTCTGTCACACAAGTCATTGATATTGACTGAAATACATAGCTCGCCTACGCTCCTTTCTCAAAACAGGGATGGACAAGTAATGAGCGACAAGACCTTGACCCGTATGGATCTCAGCGAGTCCGTGTTCCGCGAAGTGGGCTTGTCCCGCAATGAATCGGCACAGCTCGTTGAAAGCGTGCTCCAGCATGTCTCCGACGCCCTCGTGCGGGGCGAGCAGGTGAAGATTTCCTCCTTCGGCACGTTCTCGGTGCGCGACAAGGCCGCGCGTGTCGGCCGCAATCCCAAGACCGGCGAAGAGGTTCCCATTTCGCCGCGCCGTGTGCTGACCTTCCGCCCCTCGCATCTGATGAAGGAGCGGGTCGCCGCAGGCAACCGCAAGTAAGGCCCCTTTCATGAACGGTAAATCCCCAGACGCATTCCGCACCATCAGCGAGGTCGCGGACTGGCTCGGTGTGAACACCCATGTGCTGCGCTTCTGGGAGAGCAAGTTTTCCCAAGTCAAACCGGTGAAGCGCGCTGGCGGGCGCCGCTATTACCGCCCCGCCGACATGGAGCTTCTGGGCGGCATACAGAAGCTGCTGCACGAGGACGGAATGACCATCAAGGGTGTGCAGAAAGTTCTGCGCGACCAGGGTGTCAAGGCCGTCTGCGCCATGTCGAAACCCGTCGAGGAGGAGGACGAGAACGTCTTCGCGACCGCCCCGCCCGCGCCCGCGCCCGCGCAGGAGATGGAATCGCCCACGCCCTCGGAGCAACCTTCCGCGCCCGATCTGGCGGCTGCTGCCGACGAGCCGCCGTCGCAACCGGAGTCCGACGCGGCGCCCGAGCCCGAAAAGCCCCGGCAGGAAGAACCGTCAATGCCGCTCTTCTCGCATCACACACCTTCGTCCGCCCCCGGGACACCGTCCGCGCCCACGGAATTGTCCGCTGAAAACGACCAGGCGCCTTCGACACAGGAATCCTCCGAAACGCCGGAGGCCGACATAGCCGCGCCTCCGGACTCGCAGGCCGTCCCCGACAGCCCGGCTGCGGCGGCCCGCCCGACCGCCCCAGTCATTGCCCCGCTGCCGGCGCGCGACATCCCCCTTGCGGAAGCGCTCGCCATGCTCCGTCCACGCCAGATCGCTCCGGAAAAACTCGCCCCGATTTTCGCAGGCTTGGTCGCTCTGCGGGAACGGATGGAAAGCCACGGGTGAGCAGGCATTTCGTGGCCAATTGCCTCTTGCCCTCGCTGCAGAATACGGTATCAAGCCCGAACGTCGGGCTATGGCGCAGCCTGGTAGCGCGTCCGTCTGGGGGACGGAAGGTCGCAGGTTCAAGTCCTGCTAGCCCGACCATTCAAAAAACCGCCCGCGACCCTCGGGAAGCGGGCGTTTTGCTGTCCGCATTCTGCCGCGCGGACATAGGGAGGTGCAGATGAACGGCGTTCTGCCAAGCCAGTCCATCACGCGGATGATCGCCGAGGGCGCCATTGCCGCCGACCAGCCCTTTGCCAGGGGACAGGTGCAGCCAGCGAGCCTCGATCTGCGGCTGGGCAGCGCCGCCTACCGGGTGCGGGCGTCCTTCCTTGCCGGAGACGGTCGCTCTGTGCGCGACAAGCTCGGCGAATTCGAGATGCACCGGATCGACCTCTCCGAGGGCGCTGTGCTGGAAAAGAACTGCGTCTATGTCGTGCCACTGCAGGAACGGCTCGCGCTTCCCGCTGGCATCAACGCGGTGGCGAATGCCAAATCCTCAACTGGCCGGCTGGACTTGCTGACTCGCGTCATCACCGATGGCGGAACCGAGTTCGACCGCATCGGCAGCGGCTACACTGGACCGCTCTATGCCGAGATCTGCCCACGTTCCTTCTCGGTGCTGGTGCGCCCGGGCATGCGCCTGAACCAGGTCCGTTTCAGGCAAGGCAAGGTCGAGCTGGACGACGCCACGCTGCGCGCCCTGCATGACGAGGTCGGGCTGGTCTCCGGCGAAGCGACGATCTCCGAAGGGCTCGCCTTCTCGGTCGACCTTCAACCGCAAGATGACCGCCTCGTCGGCTGGCGCGCCAAGCCCCATGCCGGGGTGATCGACCTCGACAAGATCGGCCATTACGCCCCGCGCGACTTCTGGGAACGGGTAGAAACCGAGGATGGCCGCATCATCCTCGACCCCGGTGCCTTCTATATCCTCGTCAGCCGCGAGGCCGTGCATATCCCGCCCGATTACGCTGCCGAAATGGCCCCTTACCTCGCAATGGTCGGCGAGTTCCGCGTCCACTATGCCGGCTTCTTCGATCCGGGCTTCGGCCACGCCCCGGCGGGCGGATCCGGCGCCCGCGGCGTTCTGGAAGTGCGCTGCCACGAAGCTCCATTTGCGCTCGAACACGGGCAGGTTGTCGGCCGGTTGGTATATGAACGCATGGCCGAACGCCCCGAAGCACTCTATGGCGAGGGCATTGCCTCGAATTACCAGGGCCAGGGACTGAAGCTCTCCAAGCATTTCCGCGCGCCTTAGAGCGATGGCGAAAAGGGGGCTCTGCCCCCCGCGCTCTCGCGAGCGCTCCCCCCGGGATACTTGGAGAAAGATGATGATGGGCAGAGCCATCCTTATCATCTTTCCAACAAATATCCCCGCCGGAGGCACGACCCGCAGGATCGTTCATGCGCAATTGAAAAAAGCGCCCCGATCTCCCGGGGCGCTCTGTTCTTACCTGGCTGCGTGCCGTTATTCGGCCGGCTTGATCCGGTGCGGTTCATCCGCTTCCAGATAGGCCTCTTCCTCCGGCGACAGGACGATATCGTCGTAGCCGGTAAACATCGGCCGTACATGCTTCCAGATCGAATGCCCGGTCGTCATCAGGTAGAGATGCATGACGATGAAGGACAGGATCCCGAAGGCCGCCAGCACATGCAGGTTGCCCACGATCTCGATCCAGAAGCCCGAACCGGCGGCCGGCTCCCACAGGCGATAGGTCAGGTAGGCGATGCCAGTGATCCAGATCGTCGGGAAGATCGCCAGCTTCAACGCCAGGTAGGCCATCGCCTGCAGCGGGTTGTGCTTGCGCCAATAGGCCTTCCGATAGGGGTGCTTTTCGCCCTTGAAGATGCCGTAGCTGTAGAAGCGCATGACCTGGAACAACCCGTTCGACGTGGGCATATAGTGTTTCCACGTGCCCGTCGTGAAGTGCCAGAAGATCGCGAAGATCCAGAGCAGCATCAGCAGCAAAGCGGCATAGGTGTGCACCAGAACCGCCTGGTCATAGGGGATCCACTCATGGATGCCGTAGAGCCGGAAGCCGGTAAAGGTCATCACGATCACCAGCAACACCTGTCCCCAGTGCCAGAAGCGTTCGAACGGCGGATAGATCTTGACGAGACGTTCAGCCATCTCACTGCTCCTTCATGTTCTTGCGGCCGAAGAAACGCATGATCGCATGGATCACGACTCCACCCAGTGTCAGCAACAGGATCAGCGCGCCCAGCTTGCCTCCCGGTCCCATCGGGTTGGCGCCCGGGATATGGATGCCGGCGATATTGGCCAGTCGTCCGTTCTCCTTGTGGCATTCCTCGCACTGCACGGCGTCCTTGGACGGGGCCACCATGTGGGTGATCGGCCAGTACATCTCGGTGGACACGAAGTCGTAGCTACCCGAATATTCGGTGCCCGACGCCGCCGCGCCCGCCTCGAAGGCCTTGTCCCAATCCCATTTGCCCCAATAGGCCGTGTCTGACCCCGGTCCGAACAGGTGCGGATAGAGCAGACGGTTGCGCTCGGTGTCATAGGGCTGCTTGCCTCGCATCACCTTGAACGGCCAGATCCGGCTCTTTTCATCGTCCTGGCTGCCCGAGATCATGTTGACCTCGACCACGCCGCTCGGATCGATTTCGCGCTCGGCATTGGCGTACTCCACCTGACCGTCGAACCAGAAATACTCCGGTTGCAGGTCCTCGCCCCATTGGAAGTCGCCTTTCATGGAGTCATAGGTGGGCTTCTTCTTGCCACCAGCCGTCTCGTATCCCGCGACCTTGAACGGCTTGCCTTCGTCGTTCTTCTTGCCGGCCGTCGACCAGTCCCAGACGGTCTTGGTCGGCACGCCGCCCTTGGCATATTCGGGAATATGGCAGGTCTGGCAGGCGATCTTGTCACGGTGCGAGTTCAGCTTGAAGCCGATCAGCGTCAGGCTGTCATGCGGCTCGGTGTCGTGGCAGCTCTCGCAAGTGGCAACGTCATGGCGCTGGCCCGGGAGCGGTGCGCCCGCGGTATCCTTGGCCGTCACGTTGTAGCGCGAGCCATGCCACTGGTGCTTGTCGGAGACGTGGCACTCGTTGCAGGTGAAGTTCAGCCCGTCAGAGGCCATGTGAATGTCGACATCCTCGGTCGGATTGTGCATCGCCGAAGACAGGTCGCCATGTTTCACGTTGTCGCCGCCGCCGCCATAGAAGTGGCAGTTGCCGCAATTGTCGCGGTCGGGCTGACCGACGCTTTGCGCGACCTTCATCAGGTCCACCGGCTGCGCCGGCGTGCCCATGTTTGTCTTCGCGCCTTCCTTGATTTCCTTGCCGAAGGGCTTGCCTGCGCCCGCGGGGATCTTGGCATAGGTGTCCGTCTTGTCGTGGCAGACAAGGCAGTCAACCGCGGTTTCCGAAGCGGGAGGCGGCTGGTTCATGTCGTCCCAGCCGTAACCGACATGGCACGAGGTACAGCGTGGCTCGTTGGCGGCGACCGCAACGCAATAGGAGTTGACCACGTTGTTCTTGCCGAGATCCTGACCGGTTTCGGGATGCTCGTAATCCCATGACCAGTGGATCGATTCCTTGACCTGTGCGGCTGCCTCCGTATGGCAGCTCAGGCAGGCGGCGGTCACTTCTGGCCCTGTCGCGAAATCCTTTTGCAGGGCTTCGAGTTTCGAGTGATCTACCGTGCTGCCGGAGCTGTCTCCGGGCGGTGCCGTGGTTTCTTGTGCTAAGGCGGCTCCGGCCCCTGCCAAGGCAAGGGTCAGGCCGACAGCGAACAGCGAGTGTTTGGAAATCATGCAGATATCCCTTCCATCTTCAGATGCTGCAACGGTCCTGATGGGCCTCATGCAACGCCTATTCCGGTGGGAGATCCATGATTCATGACAGTTTTCGAATATATCGATATGTTGACAGTTTCAAAAATATATTTTTTCAAGATGCCTTTTACGTAAGCGGAAATTCTTTCTTTACATACAAACACTGAGTAAGACTTATATGCAGTATTTTCAATATATCTAATCGGGCAAACATGCGCTGATCTACCGCAGTGTGCGTTTTCGATTTTTCCAAGTCTGAAGGCGACTTGACCGGCATTCTCTCCTTGCACCGACCGCGGGAAAAGGGCGCTTCCAGGGTGTCGAAAAACAGCATCAAACTGTTACGGTACCGGGTCGACGCGACAATCAATCCCTTGGGGTTTTGGCCAGCCTCGAAACGAACCATCGCGGCGTTCCGCTTTTAAGGGATCGCGCATCCACACGCACAGGGGCCGGAACAGCGCCCACGCGGTCGTGAGGCAAGTTTGGAGCGGCGTCAGAAACGCCGGATGCCTGGCACGAAACGCGGCCTACCACCAATGCTCAAGCTGCAGGCCGACGGTCGTGCCATTGGTCGCCGTGCCGAACGCGTCTTGATCGGAGATGACGCCCTCGTCGCTCCACTCGGCCCAGGTCACGAAGGCCCGGAGCTGCGGACGGGAGAAGTAGCCCTTCTTGCCGAAGCTGTAGAACGGTGCCAGCGTCAGCTTGGTCAGCGAGCCCGGATCGGCGCTGTCGTTTTCGACCCAGTCATAGCCCAGTTCCACCGCAACCCCAAAATCCTTGGTGAAATTGTATTGCGGACGCACCCCCGCCGAAACCCAGGTTTCGGTCTCATCGCCCATCTCGGTGCGTTGCCAGACCGCCGTTGCCTGTGTCTCCAGATCCTCGCTGGACTTGATCAGCGCCTGGGTTACAAAGCGGACACGGCTATCATCGCTGCCGGCATCGGTGTTGCCCTTGGAGTTGAAGTCGATCCCGGCTCCCTGGCCATACATCAACGCGTTCTTCCACTCGCCCCAGCTCAGATCGCTATTCTCGAGATGAAAACGCAGCGAATAGCCGTCCTCGCCAATCTGGTCGTCACCATCACCGTCGATCCAGGCAACGCCGACCTCACCTTTCCAGCTATCCCAGAGCGAGATGTCATGCACGCGCAGATCCAGGGTGGTCGAAGTATAGTCCAGATCGTCATCGTCGCGATCATAATAGAACAAAGCCGGCGACACTTTGAAATCGCGCACGGCGATACCTTCCAGACCGATTCCGTCTCCCGAAAAGTCTTCGTAGTAGAAGTCGTTCATATGCACGTCGCGACGGCGGTAATAACGGCGGCCCGCCCACAAGAACGACTCTGCCGTGGCGCCGGATCCCAAACGCTCAATCCCGAGATAAGCTTGCGCGAATCCGCCATCGGCGTTGAGGTCGCTACCGAAATTCAGCGCGTTTGAATCGGCCCAGCCATTATACATGACCTCGAACAGGAAATCCGATCCGTTGCCCAATGCCCCGCGATAGCCAACCGACACCTCGTCATAGATGTCGCTTTCATTGCCCAGCCGGTACTTGGCGCCAGCCCCGTTCAGTTTGAAAGCGGTGAATTCCTCGCTATCGGTCGACCCGGCACCGAAACGGTAGTAGCCGTGGCTGAAGAATCCGTAATCTTCGCTCGAAAGGCTGAACGGACCCGCTGTATCGCCCGCGCCACGATCATAATCGGTCGTGTTCTCTTGTGCTTCCGACATACCCGCGACAAGGGCGGTAATACACAGGCCAAATCCGAGAAGCCGTTTCATGGTACAACCTCATTTATGCGCGACAATCGCATGGGTCGCCGGATAGAGGCGACTCTTCGGAACGAAGCCTAGGCCCGGCCTCGCGGCTGCGCCAACGGGTCCGATACGGATTTTTCCGGATTGAGACCTTGCGGTCGCAGGCTCAGTCTTCGCCGTCCTCATCCTCGAACATGTCGGGCTGGTCGTCCTCGCCGCCATCGCCCTCTTCCATGCCGAAGCCGGGTGGCGGACGGTTGTCGAGCAGGCCCGCGGCGCGCAGGTCGCGCAGACCGGGCAGGTCGCGGGCGCTCTCCAGGCCGAAATGGTCGAGGAAGCCGGGCGTGACCACGAAAGTCACCGGCCGACCCGGCGTCATCCGGCGGCGGCCGAAGCGGATCCATTCCATTTCCAGCAACTGGTCGATCGTGCCGCGCGAGACGGAAACACCGCGGATCTCCTCGATCTCGGCCCGTGTGACAGGCTGGTGATAGGCGATGATCGCCAGAGTCTCGATGGCCGCGCGCGACAGCTTGCGGGTTTCCACCGTTTCCTTCTGCATCAGGAAGCCGAGATCGGGCGCGGTCCGGATCGCCCAGCGGTCGGCGATACGCACCACGTTTACGCCCCTGCCCTCGTAGCGTTTGCGCAACCGCTCCAGCGCCGTGATCGCATCCGCGCCATGCGGCATCCGAGCGTTCAGCTCGCCCACCGTGATCGGCTCGGCGGTGGCAAAGAGGATCGCCTCGACCATACGCTCCTGTTCACCCTCGGGCGGGGCCTCGAACAGGCTCTCCTCGGGCTGGGCAAGGCTCTCATCATGTTCAGCCATCGCGCCGCTCCTGGGATGCCCGGATCTGGATCGGGGCAAAGGTCTCGGTCTGGCGAATGGAGATCTTGCCCGCCTTCACCAATTCCAGCGAGGCGGCAAAGGTGGCCGCCGTGGCCGTGCGCCGGCGCACCGGGTCCAGCTCCCAGCCCTCGGGCAGGTAGGACATTAGGTCCGTCCATTCCCCGGCGTAGCCCACCAGCGGCTTCAGCCTTGCCAGCGCCTCCTCCATCGTGAAGAGGTTCTTGCGGTCCATCACGAAGGGGCGGAAATCGTCCTTGGTGCGGATCCGGGCATAGGCCTGCATCAGGTCCAGCAGCGAGGCGCTGTAGGTGACCGTGCGCTTGCGCTCCACCGTCTCGATCTCGCCGCGGATAAAGAAATCCTTGCCCTTCTGGTCGCGGGCCATCAGCTTGGCTGCCGCGTCGCGCATCGCCTGCAGGCGTTCGAGCTGGTAGGCGAGGTGCGCCGCCAACTCGTCGCCGGTCGGCCCGTCCTCGCCCGGCTCGGGCGGCAGCAGCAGGCGCGACTTGAGAAAGGCGAGCCACGCGGCCATGACGAGGTAATCCGCCGCCAGTTCGATGCGCAGCGTCTTGGCCTTCTCCACGAAGGTCAGGTATTGCTCGGCGAGCTTCAGAACCGAGATCTTGAGCAGGTCCACCTTCTGGGTGCGCGCGAGCGTCAGCAGCAGGTCCAGCGGGCCTTCATAGCCATCGACATCGACAATGAGAGCCTCGGCGGCGAGCCTTTCGGCCACCGCTTCGTTCTTCACCGCCTGCACCATGTCCTCAGCCATAGACCTCTCCGCCCAGAAGGATGCGAAGTTCCTCTTCCACCGCAAGAATGTCAATCGCCTGCGCGGCCGAGCGGCGATCCAGCGCCGAGTTTGCGCGGTCGAGCGCCCGCCCCTCAAGCGCGCCAGCCGCGCCGATCACCGCTTCCATCTCGCCCATCTCGCCGTTGCAATGCAGGACCAGATCGCATCCGGCGGCAATGGAGGCCGCGCTGCGCTCGGCCACGCCGCCATCGAGCGCTTCCATGGAGAGGTCGTCGCTCATCAACAGCCCGTCGAAACCGATCTCTTGCCGGATCAAAGAGATCATCTCCGGCGATTGCGTCGCGGGGCGCTCGGCATCGAAGGCCAGGTATTTCAGATGTGCGGTCATCGCCAATGGCAGGTCCGCCAGCGCCTTGAAGGGCGCGAAATCCTCCGCCCGCAGCGCCGCCGCATCGGCCTCCACGACCGGCAGGGCAAGGTGGCTGTCCAGCCGCGCTCGCCCATGGCCGGGAATATGCTTGATCACCGGCAGAACGCCGCCCGCCATCAGCCCCTCTGCCGCCGCCCGCGCGCCGGTCACAACGCTGGCGACATCTTCGCCGAAACAACGGTTGCGCAGGAAGGAATGCGTTTCGGGGCGGGCCAGGTCGGCGGTGGGGGCGCAGTTCACGTCGATACCGACGGCGCGCAACTCCTCGGCGATCAGCCGATGGCGCAGAAACATAGCCCGCGCCGCGTTTTCCAGACCCTCGGCGGCGTGCATCTGCTCCAGCGGCGGGCGCCACAGACGCCAATGCGGTGGGCGCATCCGTTGCACGCGCCCCCCTTCCTGATCGATCAGGATCGGCGCCTCTCGCCCCACGGCCGCACGCATATCGGCGGTCAGGGCGGCAAGCTGCCCCGGTTCCTCGACATTGCGGGCAAACAGGATGAAGCCCCAAGGCGGCGCCTCGGCGAAGAAATCCCTTTCCTGCGGCAGCAGGCGCGGGCCGGAACAGCCCAGGATCGCCGCCGCGAGCGCGCTCACTTGGCGACCACGGGGATGCAGTCGGTTCGCTCGGCCACCAGAGCGGCACAGAAGCGACGCGCATCGGACAGATCGGCAAAGCCCATCGCGCGCAGCCGCCAGAACGTCCGCCCACCGGCCTTGGCCTCGACCACAACCTGCGTCTTGTCCACCATCAAGCCGTCGAACTTGCCCGAGATCTTGCCCCAGGCGGTGCGGGCTTCCTCGGGGGTGTCAAAGGCACCAAGCTGGACCAGCCGCGTGCCCTTCGGCACCTCGGCGGCGTCCATGACAGCCGGGGTCGCGGATACAGTCGCGGACACAGAGGCCAACACCACCGGTGCGCGCGATGTCGGGCGTGCCAGCGGGCGCGGCGACAGGGCCACGCCGGGGCCGGTCACGACCTGGACGGTCCGGACCTCTGGCAACGCTTCATCCTGGGCGCTGGCTTCGACCGGCTCCGCCCCCGTTTCCGCTTCGCTCAACGGCGTCGCGCCGGCGATACTGGCATTTGCCAGCGCAATCGCCCGCGCAATCGGGTCATCGGCGGGAAATTCCTGGCTCAGGCTGGCCAGTTGCGCCGACTCGTCCGGCGGCAGCAATTCCGCATCGTCAGCCTCGGCCGAGCTGGCGAGTTCGAGATCGCCGTCCTTGGTCGAGGCGGTCAACTGCCCGAGAGGCAGGTCCTCCTCCGACAGGTCCACCGGTGCTGGCGCCAGTGTCAGGCGCTCCTCGGGCGGCGAAGCCGCCCCGGAGGCCTGCACGCCATTGACCGAGAGCCCCGAATGCGACGCGATCTGTCCGCCCGGATCATCCGGCGCAACCCGCATTGGCCCTTCGAGCGCGCGCACGACCGGAACGCCGTGCACATCGCGCATGATCTGTTTGTATCCCCAATAGCCACCGGTGCCGATCACCGCCAGCGACAGGAGCGTACCGGTCACATGCGCGAGAAGGCGCAGTTTTCCCGGTCCGCCCGCGCGGTAGTTCTCGGACTGCACCTGCATTCCGTCATCGTAAATTTCGTGATGATAGGATTCCTGAGCCGGTTCATAAGCTCCGGAACCGTGGGCCTGTCCCCGGTTCATGTCACTGCGCCTCATTTCTCGCCCGCGCGAGATCGAAAACGAACCGCAGCGGGGCTATTGCTTGCCTGCCTTTGCCCCGCGGCGCCGTTTATCAGCGCATTTCTTCAACCGGGGTCACACCCAAGATACCAAGACCGGTGGAAATCACAACGGAGACGGCACGCGCGAGCGCAATTTTCGCCTGCGACGTGGCAGGATCGTCCTCCTGCAGGAATCGCAGCTCCGTCTCGTCGTTCCCACGGTTCCAGAGTGCGTGAAGATCGCCTGCCAACTCATAGAGATAGAAGGCAATTCTGTGCGGCTCATGAGTACGGGCCGCGATCTCGAGCAGGCGTGGCCATTCGGCCACTTTCGCCGCGAGGGACAGCTCTGCCTCGTGGGTCATGCCCGACAGGTCGGCCGCGGCAAGCGTTGCGTCATCCACGGCGATGCCCGCGGCCTCGGCCTTGCGCAGCACCGATTTCACCCGGGCATGGGCGTATTGGACGTAGAAAACCGGGTTATCCTTGCTCTGCTCCAGCACCTTGGCGAAGTCAAAATCGAGCGGCGCATCGTTCTTCCGGGTGAGCATGACGAAACGTGTCACATCCGCGCCCACCTGGTCCACCACGTCGCGCAGCGTCACGAAGGTGCCCGCGCGCTTGGACATCTTGAAGGGCTCGCCATTCCTGTAGAGCTTCACCAGCTGCGTGAGCTTGATATCGAGCGGCACCTTGCCATCGGAGAGCGCCGACACCGCCGCCTTCATCCGCTTGACGTATCCGCCATGGTCGGCGCCGAAAATGTCGATCAACGCATCGTAGCCGCGCTCCACCTTGTCGAAGTGGTACGCAATATCGGGCGCGAAATAGGTCCAGGAGCCGTCCGATTTCTTCACCGGGCGGTCGACATCATCGCCATGCTCCGTGGATTTGAAGAGCGTCTGCTCGCGCGGCTCCCAATCTTCCGGCTTCTTGCCTTTCGGCGGCTCCAGCACGCCCTCGTAGATCAGGCCCTTGCTTTCCAGCGAGGCCAGCGCTGCCTCGATCAGGCCGGTGCCATAGAGGGATTTCTCGGAGAAGAACTTGTCCATCTTCACGCCGAGTGCGGCCAGGTCCTCGCGGATCAGTTCCATCATCGCGTCGGTGGCGAAGTTACGAACCTCCTGCAGCCAGACCTCCTCGGGCTGGTCGACATACGCATCGCCCACCTTTTCCTTCAGCGCCTCGCCCGCCGCGATCAGGTAATCCCCGGGATAAGTGCCGTCCGGGAAGGCCACTTCCTTTCCATGCGCTTCGAGGTAGCGCAGATAGACCGAGCGGGCGAGCGTATCGACCTGCCCGCCGCCATCGTTGATGTAGTATTCCCGTGTCACCTCATGGCCGGCGAAATCCAGTAGCGAGGCCAGCGCATCGCCGAAAACCGCGCCGCGGGTATGGCCCACATGCAGTGGCCCGGTCGGGTTGGCAGAGACATATTCCACGTTGACCCGCTTGCCCTGCCCCATGTCGGAGCGGCCATAGTCGGCGCCCTGCTCCAGCACCGCGCGCACCACGCCGGCCCAGACCGGCCCGGCAAGCCGCAGGTTCAGGAAACCGGGTCCAGCCACGTCCACGGTGGCAACGCGCTCGTCATCGGCCAGTTTCGCGGCCAGTGCCTCGGCAATATCGCGCGGCTTGCGCTTGGCGGGCTTGGCCAGAACCATCGCGGCATTGGTCGCCATGTCGCCATGCAGCGGATCGCGTGGCGGCTCGACGGCGACATTGGAGAAGTCCAGCCCCTCGGGCAGAACACCCTCGGCTACCAGCGCGTCCAGCGCATCGGTCACGAGGGTACGGATATCGGCATAAATGTTCATGGATCAGGCTCCGCTGGCGTTGCCGGGCGGTGTATCACGGGTACGGGCGGGGTCAATGGTGGGGGCTCTTGGCGGGCCAATACATGGAGCGCGCGCGCGTCGGCCGGATCCGGGCCTGCATCTGCCGCGTGAGGAATTCGCTTGTGTCGGGGCGCTGATAGGTTATCGGCTTTCCTGACAACAACAAAGTAGGCGCATGATCGAACCTTCAGACAATATCGGGGCTCAACCGAGTCCCAAACAAGCCAAAGACTGGGTCAAGATTCTGGCCCACTACCGCGAGCCGAGCAACCGCCGCAGCACCATCGAACTGGCAATTACAGCCATTCCATTCGTGTTGTTCTGGGGGATCGCCGTGTACGCGTTGTCGATCAGCAATTGGCTCGCCTTCGGAAGTTCGCTTCTGATCGCGCCTTTCCTGCTGCGTCTTTTCGCGATCCAACATGATTGCGGGCATGGCTCGTTTTTCTCGAACCGGATGGTCAGCGACTGGGTTGGCCGCTGCATCGGCGTACTTACGCTCACGCCCTACGACGTCTGGCGCCGGTCGCATTCGATCCATCATAGTTCCGCGGGCAACCTGAACAGGCGGGGCATTGGCGATATCCTGACCCTGACCGTCGAGGAGTTTTCCGCTCTGACGCTGTTCGGCCGCTTCAAGTACCGTCTCTACCGTAATCCGGTGACCATGTTCGGCTTCGGGCCCAGCTATCTCTTCCTTCTGGAGAACCGGCTGCCATTGGGGTTCATGAACAGCGCGAGATACTGGTTCAGTTCGATGGCCACGAATCTCGCCATTTTGCTTGCCGTCGCGCTGATCTGGTATCTCGGCGGAGCGATGCCATTGCTTTTGATCTTCCTGCCATCGACCCTGATCGCCGCCACTGCGGGGGTATGGCTCTTCTACGTGCAGCACCAATTCGAGCACACGCAATGGGAGTCGGAAGAGAACTGGCAGCTGCACGAGTCCGCACTGCACGGAAGCTCACACTATGTGCTGCCTTCGGTCCTGCAATGGATCTCGGCCAATATCGGGATCCACCACGTGCATCACCTCTACAGCCGGATTCCGTTCTACCGCCTGCCGGAAGTTCTTCACGATCACTCGGAACTGGCTCAGTGCAACCGGATGACAATTGCGCAAAGCCTGTCGACGGTGAAGCTGAAGCTGTGGGACGCGGACAACAAGCGGCTCGTGTCGTTCTCGGAAGCCCGCGCGCTTCACGGCTGAGCGTCAGAGGACCTCGTAGCAGGCAATCCACGCTTGATGTGACGGACAATCCGATCCTCAAGCAGGTGGTGCCGAGCGCCTAGTGAATGTCGGCATCGCCCAGATGCCGGCGTGCCTTACCCGCAGAGCCTCGCGTGTTCCTGTAGCGCGAAGCGGTCCGTCATGCCGGCCACGTAATCGGCCACCACCCGCGCCAGCGCCGTCGGCCCCTCGGCAAGAGCCACGTCTTCCTGCCAGGCCGCCGGCATCAACGAGGGGTCGCTCATGAAGAGCGGGAAGAGATCCTCTACCACGCGGCTTACCCGCGCGCGTTCCGCCATCACCGCGGGGGCACGATACATGCGCGAGAACAGGAACGCCCGGATCGCCTCGATCTGCAGCCAGACAGGCCGGGAGAACCGTACGACCGGCTTGCCGTAGTCGCGCACGTCCTGCGCGCATTTCGGCCCCGCCTCGGCCAGAAGCCGTCGGGAGGTGTCGATCACGTCGGTTACCATCACGCCGAAGACCCGCCGCAGCGCTTCGTGCCGCCGCCGCTTCACGTCCAGATCCGGCCAGAGCGCGTCCACCTCCGCATAGGCCGGCCCGACGATCGGCAGGGTCGAGACCTCGGCATCCTTGAACAGCCCCGCGCGCAACCCGTCCAGAAGGTCGTGATTGTTATAGGCGATATCGTCCGAAATCGCCGCCACCTGCGCCTCGGCACTGGCATGGGTGTGCAGCTCCAGGTCATGCAGCGCGTTGTATTCCTTGAGCCGGTAGGGCAGCGGCCCGGTCACCGGTCCGTTATGCTTGGCGATCCCTTCCAGCGTCTCCCATGTCAGGTTCAGCCCGTCGAACCCGGCATAATGGCGCTCCAGCGCGGTCACGATGCGAATGGCCTGCGCGTTGTGATCGAAGCCGCCATGCGGCGCCATCAGCTTGTGCAGCGCATCCTCCCCGGTATGACCGAAGGGCGTGTGCCCAAGGTCATGCGCCAGCGCAACCGCTTCGGTCAGCTCCTGGTTCAGCCCCAGCGTGCCGGCAATGGTGCGGGCCACCTGCGCTACCTCGATGGAATGGGTAAGCCGGGTGCGGAAATAATCCCCCTCATGCTCGACGAACACTTGCGTCTTGTGCTTGAGCCGGCGAAAGGCGGAGGAGTGGATGATGCGGTCCCTATCACGCTGGAAGGGCGAGCGAAACGTGCTCATTTCCTCCTTGTACAGCCGCCCTCGGCTGTCGGCAGGGTCGCAGGCATAACGGGCGAGGTTCATGGGAATCCTTGTTGAGCCGTTCTCTGCGCCATATATCCAATATATTGACGGAATGCGACGGGACATTGGAGCCATTTCATGCAGTTGACCCTGCCCCCCAAGGTGACGGAACGCGCTTTCGAGCGCCTGGCCGAGATTGATGCCGCCCCGCAGGCCCTCCGCGTGGCGGTCGAGGGCGGCGGCTGTTCCGGTTTTCAATACGAAATCACGCTCGACGCGCCGAAGCCGGATGACCTCGTGATCGAGGGCCACGGGCAAAAGGTGGTGGTGGATTCCGTCTCCCTGCCCTTCCTCGAAAACGCCGTCATCGATTTCTCCGACGAACTGATCGGCGCGCGTTTCACCATCGAGAACCCCAACGCCACCTCCTCCTGCGGCTGCGGCACCAGTTTCTCGATGTAAAAGCCCGCCAAAGACCGGAATTTTTCCTCGTCCTGCGCGATAGCCTCTCGTAACCTGCCCGGGCGAGAAACAAGAGGAGCCGGACAATGGAAACGGAAGAGGAGAGAGCCAGCATTCACTGGGGCGTGATGTTGCTCCTGCTCGTTTCATCATTCCTGTTGGTGCCGCTCTTCGGCTCATCCAAGCTCGTGGAAGTGACAAGCCTTGTCCTGTTCGAGTTGACCATCGTTGGATCGATCATCTTGAGCGCCAAGGCCCGCTGGCTCCGCGCCGCTGGCGGGGCGCTTGCGCTTATCTGGTTTGCCCATTCGGTTCTGGCCGTTTCCGGCGTTCGGATGAGCGAAAACCTCGCCTATCTCTCCGTGATCCTCGTGCTTGGCGCGCTTGCGATTACGTTCCGCGTCCTGCTGCTCGAGGGGCGTGGCAATATCGAAACCCTGCTCGGGGCGTTTTTCGGTTACCTGCTGCTCGCGATGGCTTGGGCGATGCTTTACGTCCAGATCGAGCGCAGCTTTCCCGGCTCCTTCGCAATGCCGGAAGGCGCGGATATCTGGTCCACCATGCTCTATTACAGCCTCGTCACCGTGACGACGCTCGGCTATGGCGACATTCTTCCCCTAACCCCGCTCGCGATGATGGCCGCGGGGTTCGAGGCGGTGGTGGGCGTGCTCTACGTAGCTGTCATGGTTGGCAGTATCGTCGGCAATCTCAAGTCGACGCATCCTCGCTGAACTGCGTTCCGGCAAACGGTTTGCATCGCCCGGCCCGCCCCTTTAGTGTATTGGGCACACTCAAAAGGGCACCGGCCAGACAGGCTGCCCCTGCAAATTCATCCCCCATCCCAGATTGAGAGGCTCCCATGAGCACCGCCAAAACGGGCGATACTGTCCGGATTCACTACACGGGTACACTGACCGACGGCTCCACTTTCGACTCCTCGCAAGGCCGCGAACCGCTCGAGTTCGTGATCGGCAGCGGCCAGATCATCCCCGGACTGGACGCGGCCATGCCCGGCATGGAGATCGGCGAGACCAAGACCGTCAATATTCCCTGCACCGAGGCCTATGGCGAGGCGGACCCCACGCGCCTGCAAAAGGTTCCGCGCGGCGAAATCCCCGACAATATCCCGCTCGAAGCCGGCCTCACCCTGCAGGCGCAGGCCCCGAATGGGCAGATCATCCAGTTCACGGTTATCGAGTTCAACGAAGAGATCGTTACCCTCGACGCCAACCACCCGCTCGCCGGCAAGGACCTGACCTTCGAGGTCGAGCTGGTTTCCATCGGTTGACAAGCGGTTGACCCCGCCCCCATTCCCGGGCTTTCTGTGAGCCCGGGCGTGCGGCCCGGCGAGGCGTCGACCGGGGAGCGGGCATGAAGATCGCATCTTTCAACATCAACGGCATCAAGGCGCGACATCCGGCCCTGTGCGATTGGCTGGACGAGGCGCAGCCGGACGTGGCGCTGCTGCAGGAGATCAAGTCGGTCGACGAGAATTTCCCGCGCGAGCTCTTCGAGGAGCGCGGCTACAATGTCGAAACCCACGGCCAGAAGGGCTTCAACGGCGTGGCGATCCTGTCGAAACTGCCGCTGGAGGACGTGACCCGCGGCCTTCCCGGTGACGACGAGGACGAACAGGCCCGCTGGATCGAGGCGACCGTGGTGGGCGAGACGTCGGCCATTCGCCTCTGCGGGCTGTACCTGCCCAATGGCAACCCCTGCCCCGGCCCCAAATACGACTACAAGCTGGGCTGGATGAAGCGGCTCAAGGCCCGTGCCGCCGAGCTGATGGCCGCCGAGGAGCCGGCGCTGATGGCAGGCGACTACAACATCATTCCGCTCGACGAGGACGCCGCGCGGCCCGAGGTGTGGCAGGAGGATGCACTCGCGAGGCCCGAAAGCCGCCGCGCCTTCCGCGAGATTGTCAATCTCGGCTTCACGGAGGCCTTCCGTGCCCGAACCCGCGGACCGGGCCATTACACCTTCTGGGACTACCAGGCCGGCGCCTGGGACCGCAATGACGGCATCCGGATCGACCATTTCCTGCTTACGCCACAGGCCGCCGACCGTCTGCTCGATTGCCGGATCGACAAGGAGATCCGCAACCGTCCGAAACCGTCGGACCATGTGCCGATCTGGGTGGAACTGGACATCTGAGCGGGCCGCTCAGAGCGGCCAGACCACCAGGATCACCGGCAAGGCAACAGCGAGCACCAGCAGCTCGAGCGGCAGGCCCATCCGCCAGTAATCTCCGAAGCGATACCCGCCCGGTCCGAGAATGATCGTGTTGTTCTTGTGCCCGATGGGCGTGAGGAAGGCGCAGGATGCGGCGACGGCCACGCCCATCAGGAAGGCGTCGGGGTTGGTGCCGGTGGCCTGCGCCAGCCCGACCCCGATTGGTGCCGCGATCAGCGTGGTGGCGACATTGTTGAGGAAGTCCGACAGCGTCATCGTCACCACCATCAGCACCGCCAGCGTGCTCCAGGCAGGCCAGCCGCCGGTGAAACCGACAATGCTCCCCGCGATCAGCTCCGCGCCCCCGGAACGCTCGAAGGCATCGGCCAGCGGGATCAGGCTTGCCAGCAGGACGATCACTTTCCATTCCACCGCCTCGTAGACCTCCCGCCCGCCAACCAGCCCGAGCGCTGCATAGGCAACGACGCAGCCGGCCAGCGCCAGCAGGAGCGGCGCGACACCGGCCACCGCCAGCAGAATGGCGAGGCCGAAGATGCCCAGGGCAAACCCGGCCTTCGAGCGTTGCACGACCGCAGTCTTGCGGCCTTCGAGCGGCAGTACGCCCAGCCAGGACGTCGCAGCGGCGATGCGTTCGGGCGTTCCCAGCAGCAGCAGCACGTCGCCGGGGCGGATCGTCAGCAGGCGCACCCTGTCATGAAACCGCTGGCCGTTGCGCGCGACCCCGAGCAGCGTCACCGAATGGCCGTAGAGCAGCCGCAGGCTGCGGGCGGTGCGGCCGGCGATCCGCGCCCCTTCCGGCACGATCGCCTCGGCCAGCGTGAGGCTTTCGGAGGCGACGCCCCCCTTGTGGTTCTCGGAGCCGACGAAATCCAGCGCCGCCTGCCCCATGAAGGTCTCGATCGCCTTGGGATCACCCTCGACGACGATGAAATCGCCCGGCCGGATCGGCTCGCGCGCGGCGAAGCCGGGCCTGCGGCGCCCGGAGCGGACGAGACCGAGGATGTTGAGATCGAGCTCATCGGCCAGCGGATAGAGCTCGCTTACCATTGTCTCGCCATCGGCTGCCTTCTCGCCCACCCGAAGCTCGGCGGTATAGCGCCCCTGCGCCGCCTCGGAGACGAACACGCCCACGCCTTCCCGCCGCGGCAGCAGCCGCCAGCCCACCAGCGCCACGAAGGCAACGCCGGCCACGGAGACGGCAAGCCCGACCGGGACAAAATCCAGCATCCCGAATGGCGCGCCGAGCGCGTCCTGCCGGTAGCCGGCGATGACGATATTGGGCGGCGTCCCGATCAGCGTGACCATGCCGCCGAGGATCGTGGCGAAGGAGAGCGGCATCAGCGTCTGTCCCGCCGCGCGTTTAGCCTTGCGTGCGGCCTCCATGTCCAGCGGCATCAACAGCGACAGCGCGGCGACGTTGTTGATCACCGCCGAGAGTGCAGCGCCGACCGTCGCCATCGCGGCGATATGCAACGGGACCGGGCGGTCGCTGTCGATAAGGTGCGCCGCCAGAAGCTCCACCGCGCCCGAGTTCATCAGCCCGCGGGAAACGATCAGCACCAGCGCAATGATCGCGACCGCCGGATGCGCGAAGCCCGAGAACATTCCGTCGACCGGCACCAGCCCGAGCGCGGTTGCGACGACCAGCGCCGCGAACGCCACGAGATCGTAGCGGACCCGCCCGTGGATGAGCAGACCGAATACCGCGGCGAATATCAGGAAAATGAGAGTCTGGTCGCTTGGCATGGCGACGGCCAGTCTGCCGCCATGCAGGACGGCAACCAAGGGAAAAACACCCCCGCCCCCAGTGTATTTGTCGCAGTGCTCCGGTGGGGATGAAAACGGGCGCCGAAGGACGCCCGTCGGCGGGTGTTTATCACCGCCGCCCTGATCGATATGTACCGACCGGCTCCGAACGGATCAATCCGTCAGGAGGCCCGAAATCGTTTCGCCAGACTCACGCGCCGGTGAATTCGATCTTGACGGAACGCGTGCCCGGAAACCGCTGCTCCAGCAGCACATCGGGGACATGGATTTCTCCCGCGCCGGCCTTGCGGGAGCGGAATTTCAGGATCGTCGGCTTGCTGCGCAGGTGCGGCTGCAGCACGCCTGTCGGCACGGCCACCCGGTTCACCCCATCCACCAGCGGCGCCGACACACGAAAAACAAGCGACCGCCCGGTCTGGACGATGTCGACGGGAACATGGTCGGCATCCGTGCGCTCGGGATTATCTTCCAGGATCTCCACACAATTCATGTAGTCTTCCGGATCCATCATCATCTCGCGTCTCGCCACGGTTGGCCGGCGGAGCGTCGTTCTCTTGCTGCGGATCTCCGGGCGGGTGGTCTTTGCACCGTCCTGATCGCCGGCAAGACATTCAAAGGCCGCCCGCGCCTGGACAAAACGATTCTTGTCGCCACCGGCACGGTCGGGATGAAGGCTGCGCGCCGCCCGCTGCCACGCGGTGCGGATCTCTCCGGTATCTGCGTGCTGCGTCACACCGAGGACCTCGGCGGCGGCAAATCGTGCGCGAACTCTCTCAATGGGGGTCATTAGCTTTGGTCCATAATGCGGCGGAATATGGACACAACTTTGCGCTTCCGACACATTTCTGTCAAACCTTTGAATCTATTGGATCAATATCCTGAACAAACCGCCTTGAAGCAAAAGATTGATGTTGCGTTCCGCGGGCCTGGGACAAACCGATGTCACAATTCGCCTCACGAATGTGTCGAATTCCGGCCCGGAACCGAATCGTCGGTCCCGACCGCTGGCGCTCGAAACTGTTCCAATTCGAAAGACGCCATATTCTGCGCCGTCCGGGCCCAAGACCAATGGCACTCCGTATCGCACGGATGCCGTTTCTGGCCCTAAGGCTGGCTTTCGGGGCGCCCGATATCGGCCATGCCAAGGTCAAAGGTGGCTTCAAGGCAGTCCGATCCAACGCCTCGGGCGAGGGCGAAGTTGCAGGCAACTCCGGTCCGTACCTATTCTGGCGATCTGCTGAGGAAACTCCCGGCCGACAGCCCGGAAAAGAAAACGGGGCGCCCGGAGGCGCCCCAGTTTGGCTTATCAGGCTCGGTTTTTTGTACCGCTCGGTTTTCTGCCTGCGGCCTGATCCGCCGTCGGAGCGAGCGCACCCGCCCCGGAACCCGCATCACCTCCGGGGAAGCGGAGATGACTTGGTATATGCTCAGCTGCAGCCCGAAGTGGCACCGCAGGTGTTGCATTTCATGCAGGTGCCGTTGCGCACCAGCGTGTAGTTCCCGCAATCACCGCAGGCCTCGCCTTCGAAGCCCTGGATTCGAGCCTTGGTGCGGTTGTCCATCGTGGCGATGGCGCCGACCGAGGTTTGGGTGCTGGCGGTCGTTTCCGGCACCAGCGTCTGAAGCGTTGCGAGCGGGTCGGCGGCACCGTCCAGTGCGATGCCGCCGGCCATTCCCTGGACACCGCCCTGCAGGACAACCAGCTCTTGGGGAAGCCGTTTGCGCAGGTAACCGGTCGAGGAGATCTGCTTGAGTACCTGGAGGGACTTGCTCGCTGCAGATTCGGAGAGTTCCGCGACATTCGCCAGGCCCTCGTTGTAATCCCCCTTGCCGAGATCATCGAAAGTATGACCCGAGGGTTTCACATGGGCGAGGTCGGTACGGTCGAGATAGGAGACCGCCAATTCGCGGAAGATATAGTCGAGGATCGAGGTGGCGTTCTTGATCGAGTCGTTGCCCTGAACAATGCCCGCCGGCTCGAATTTGGTGAAGGTGAAGGCGTCGACGAACTCCTCCAGCGGCACGCCGTATTGCAGGCCCACGGAGACCGCGATGGCGAAGTTGTTCATCATCGCCCGGAAGCCCGCGCCTTCCTTGTGCATGTCGATGAAGATCTCGCCCAGCGAGCCATCGGCATATTCGCCGGTGCGCAGGTAGACCTTGTGGCCGCCGACATTCGCCTTCTGGGTGTAGCCCTTGCGGCGCTCCGGCATCTTCTCGCGATGGGAGCGGACGATCTCCTTGACCACCACCTTCTCGATGATCTTCTCGGCGAGCACCTGCGCCTTTTCCTGCGGCGTGCCGGTTTCCAGCACCTCCTGCGCGTCCTCGTCATCCTCGACGAGTGCGGCGGCGAGCGGCTGGCTCAGCTTGGAGCCGTCGCGGTAGAGCGCGTTGGCCTTGGTGCCGAGGCTCCAGGAGAGTTCATAGGCACGCTGGCAATCGGCGATGGTCGCGTCATTGGGCATGTTGATCGTCTTGGAGATCGCGCCCGAGATGAAGCTCTGCGCCGCGGCCATCATCTTGATGTGGCTGTCGACCGACAGGAAGCGCTTGCCCTTCTTGCCGCAGGGATTGGCGCAATCGAAGATGCTGTAATGCTCCTCGCGAAGGTGCGGGGCCCCTTCCAGAGTCATCGTTCCGCAGACATGGTCATTGGCGACATCGATCTGTGCCTTGGTGAAGCCAAGGTCGGTCAGCATGTCATAGGTCGGGTCGTTCAGCTTCTCAGCCGGGATGCCCAGAACATCGGTGCAGAACTCCGCGCCCAGCGTCCACTGGTTGAAGACGAAACGGATGTCGAAGGCCGTCGGCAGCGCCGCCTCGATCTTGTTGATCTCGGCCTTGCCGAAGCCGTTGCCAGCCAGCGAGGTGTGGTTGATGCCGGGCGCATTTCCAAGCGAACCGTGGCCCACCGCGTAGGAGATGATCTCCTCGATCTGGCTGGACGTGTAGCCCTGCTTTTCAAGCGCGGCCGGGACCGAGCGGTTGATGATCTTGAAGTAGCCGCCACCGGCAAGCTTCTTGAACTTCACCAGCGCGAAATCGGGCTCGATGCCGGTGGTGTCGCAATCCATGACGAGGCCAATCGTGCCGGTGGGCGCGATGACGCTGACCTGTGCGTTGCGGAAACCGTTGATCTCGCCGAGGCGCAGCGCCTCGTCCCAGGCATGTTTGGCCAGCTCGTTGAGGCTCTTGTCCGGGTTGGAGCGGTGATCCAGCGGCACCGGCTTCACGGCGAGCTTCTCGTAGCCTTCGCTGTTGCCATGCGCGGCGTTGCGGTGGTTACGGATGACGCGCAGCATGTGCTTGGCGTTGCGCTCGTAGCCGGCAAAGGGCCCGAGCTCGCCGGCCATCTCGGCCGAGGTGGCATAGGCGACACCGGTCATGATCGCGGAGAGTGCGCCACCGAGCGCCCGGCCCTCGTCGGAGTCGTAGCTGTAGCCCATGTTCATCAGCAGCCCGCCGATATTGGCATAGCCAAGCCCGAGGGTGCGGAAGTCGTAGGAAAGCTGGGCGATCTCCTTGGACGGGAACTGCGCCATGGTCACCGAGATTTCCAGCGTCAGCGTCCACAGACGCGTGGCGTGCATGTAGTCCTCGGCGTGGAACACGCCGTCCTTGAGGAAGGTCAGCAGGTTCATCGAGGCCAGGTTACAGGCCGTGTCGTCGAGGAACATGTATTCGGAGCACGGGTTGGAGCCGCGAATGGCCCCGTCTTCCGGGCAGGTATGCCAGGCATTGACGGTATCGTGGAACTGGATGCCCGGATCGGCACAGGACCACGCGGCGTGGCCGATCTGTTCCCACAGGTCGCGCGCCTTGATGACTTTGGCAATCTGGCCATCGGTGCGGCGGATCAGTTCCCAGTCGGCATCGTCCTTCACCGCCTGCAGGAAGGCATCGGTGACGCGGACGGAGTTGTTGGAGTTCTGGCCGGAGACGGAGCTGTAGGCTTCGCTGTCCCAATCGGTGTCATAGGTCGGGAACTCGATGCTGGAATAGCCCTGCTTGGCATAGTCGAGCACGCGCTTGACATAGGTCTCCGGGATCGAAACCTTCTTGGCCTCGCGGATCGCCTTTTTCAGCGATGGGTTCTTCTTGGGATCGACCGCGTCGGCCGCGTCGCCGTCCCAGGTGCCGATGGCGTCGAAGATCAGGTTGAGCTTCTGCTCATGCATCTTGGAACCGGCGACGATGGAGGCAACCTTCTGCTCCTCCTTCACCTTCCAGTTGATGAATTCCTCGATATCGGGGTGGTCGGCGTCGCAGATCACCATCTTGGCGGCGCGCCGCGTGGTGCCGCCGGACTTGATCGCGCCCGCCGCGCGGTCGCCGATCTTGAGGAAGCCCATCAGGCCGGAGGACTTGCCGCCGCCCGAGAGCGACTCGCCTTCGGCGCGCAGCGAGGAGAAATTGGTGCCGGTACCGGATCCGTATTTGAACAGGCGTGCCTCGCGGACCCAGAGGTCCATGATGCCACCCTCGTTCACCAGGTCATCGGAGACGGACTGAATGAAGCATGCATGCGGCTGCGGATGTTCATAGGCGGAGTTGGACTTGGTCAGCTTGCCGGTCTTGTAGTCGACATAGTGGTGACCCTGGGACGGGCCGTCGATGCCATAGGCCCAGTGCAGGCCGGTATTGAACCATTGCGGGCTGTTCGGCGCGGCGCGCTGCGTGGCCAGCATGTGGCGCATCTCGTCATAATAGGCGCTCGCATCCTCCTCGGAGGTGAAATAGCCGCCCTTCCAGCCCCAATAGGCCCAGGCGCCGGCGAGGCGGTCAAAGACCTGCCGCGCGGAGGTTTCGCCGGTGAAGCGCGCGCCTTCCGGCAGATCGTCCAGCGCCTTCTCGTCGGGCACCGAGCGCCACAGGAACTCGGGCACGCCCTTTTCCTTCACGCGGCGCAGCTTGGCGGCCACGCCTGCCTTGCGGAAGTATTTCTGCGCGATCACATCGGAGGCAACCTGGCTCCACGAGGCAGGAACATCGATATCCTTGAGGCAGAAGACCACGGTCCCGTCCGGATTGCGGATCTCGGAGGTCGTCGTCGTGAAGGCCAGCCCGGCGTAGGCATCTTCTCCTGCAGTGGTGAATTTTCTTTCGATTTTCATAGGTCGCCCCGTGCCCCTAAATTGCCCGCCGTTGAGATGGCGGTTTTTCAAGTTATACCGACAGGGTCTTCCCACCGCCGCCGGCACCGCGATCCGAAAAAAGCGCGCAAGACACGGGCACACGCCCCTCGCCGGGCATGGAAATGGGCGCTAGGCCCGTTTCGTCGGTGTGTGGTCGTCCCTAGCGAGCATCGCCACTATATCTTGTGGTCTTGTCATCTCGCTCGCACAATCTGGCGTAGGTAGGCACTATTGGTCAACGAGAAAATTTGAACGAATTCATAAAACTTTCGCTTGACCGGCAAACCACCAGCAGGTCCACAACATCTGGGGCCGACTCACTTCGTTAACGTCAGTTATTAACAACATCTTGCGCCGCATCGCAGCAAGTCAGGCAAAATACGGGGTTAGTCTGTGGATATCAACGAATGCTTGAACTTGCCCGCGTTAACGAACAGCAGCAAATCGCGGGTCATCCGCCGGCTCCCACGGTTTGACCCGCGCTACTAGATGTTGTGTCTGAATGACCGCTCTGCAACGGCAACCATCCCCTGCGCAGAGCCTCTTGACAGCTCCGCGCCGCGATGATCCATCCGCCGCGCCACGCTTCAGCGCTGCGCCACCTGCCAGTCGGGATGCCGCCAGGGGGCTATATTTTCAGGCGCCAGCGGCGTGCGGCCAAGGATATGATCGGCCGCTTTCTCGCCCACCATGATCGCAGGCGCGTTGAGATTGCCGTTGGTGATTCTGGGAAAGATCGAGCTGTCGGCCAGCCGCAGCCCGTCCACGCCGATCACCCGGCATTCCGAATCGACCACCGCGCCCGGATCATCCTTCCGTCCCATCCGGCAGCTGCCGCAGGGGTGATAGGCGCTCTCGGCGTGCTCGCGGATGAAACCGTCGATCTCGTCATCGCTCGTGAGCGCATCGCCCGGCTGAATCTCGTGCTTGACGAAGGGCTTGAACGCGTCTTGCGCGAAGATCTCCCGGGTGAGCCGGATACATCTGCGGAAATCCACCCAGTCCTGCTCGGTCGACATGTAGTTGAAGAAAATGCGTGGCGCCTCCTTCGGATCGGCGGAACGCAGCGTGATTTCGCCGCGCGAAGGCGAGCGCATCGGGCCGGTATGGGCCTGGAAGCCGTGGCCTTCGGCCGCCGCCTTGCCGTCATAGCGCACGGCGATGGGCAGGAAGTGATACTGGATATCCGGATAATCGACCCCGGCCTGCGAGCGGATGAAGGCCGCGCTTTCGAACTGGTTCGAAGCGCCCAGCCCGGTGCGGGTAAACAACCATTGCGCGCCGATCAGCGCCTTGCCCCAGAGGTTCCAGTACTTGTAGAGCGTGATCGGCTCGCGGGCGGCCATCTGGATATAGACCTCGAGATGGTCCTGCAGGTTCTGGCCGACGCCGGGCCGGTCGGCCACCACGTCGATCCCGTGCTCCGCCAGATGCGCCGCGGGGCCGATGCCGGAAAGCATCAGCAGCTTGGGCGAATTGATCGAGCTGGCCGCGAGGATCACCTCGCGCTCGGCCCGGATCACCTCCACCTTGCCGCCCCGCTCGACCTCGACGCCCACCGCGCGGCCGTCCTCGACCACGATACGCCGGGCAAAGGCACGCACCAGCGTGCAGTTCTCCTGTTTCAACGCCGGTTTCAGGTAGGCATTGGCCGTGGACCAGCGCCGCCCCTTCCAGACGTTCTGCTCCATCACGCCGAAGCCTTCCTGCTTCTCGCCGTTGTAATCCTCCGTCACCTCGTAGCCCGCCTGCTGGCCGGCCTCGACAAAGGCGGCGTGGAGCGGGTTGGTGCGCGGGCCGCGCGTCACGTGCAGCGGGCCATCCGTGCCACGCCAGTCCGGGTCGCCGCCGTGCCCGCCGTCGTGCCAGTGTTCCATCCGCTTGAAATAGGGCAGCACATCGGCAAAGGACCATCCCTCGGCGCCGGCCTCGGCCCAATGATCGAAATCGCCGGCATGACCGCGTACATAGACCATGCCGTTGACCGAGGAAGAGCCGCCCACGACCTTGCCGCGCGGGGTGGCCAGCCGCCTTCCGCCCAGATGCGGTTCGGGTTCGGTCTGGAAGCCCCAGTCATAGAGCGGCATGTTCATCGGGTAGGAGAGCGCCGCCGGCATCTGGATGAACGGTCCCCAGTCGGAGACGCCATGCTCGATGACCAGCACCTTGCGGCCGGCTTCGGCGAGCCGGTAGGCGGTGGCGCAACCGGCCGACCCGGCGCCAATGACAACATATTCCGCCTGCATCAGAAGGGGGCCTCCACGTCATTCATCGAGACATAGACGGATTTGACCTGGCTATAATGCTCGATGGCTGTTTTTGAGTTTTCGCGGCCGACGCCGGAGGCTTTCATGCCGCCAAAGGGCGCCTCGACCGGGGCAAGGTTGTAGGTGTTGATGTAGCAGGAGCCGGCCTTGATCGCGGCGATGACGCGATGGGCGCGGGTGAGATCCTGCGTGAAGACGCCGCCGGCGAGGCCGAACTCGGTGTCATTCGCCCGCGCGATGACCTCCGCTTCCTCTTCGAAATCGAGCACGGCGAGGACGGGGCCGAAAATCTCCTCGCGGGCGATGATCATGTCGTCGGTGACGTCGGTGAATACGGTCGGCTGGATGTAATTGCCGGGACGGATGATGATCTTGCCGCCATAGGCGAGCGTGGCGCCCTCTGCCTTGCCCTTCTCGATATAGCCGAGCACAATATCGCGCTGCGCGCTGGTGACCATCGGGCCGAAGCTCGTCGCCTCGTCCATCGGGTCGCCGATCACCGCCGCGTCCAGCCGCTCGCAAAGCCGCTTCACGAAGGCCTCCCGGATCCCCTTTTGCACGAAAACACGGGTGCCATTGGAGCAGACCTGCCCGGTGGAATAGAAATTGGCCAGGATCGCGCCGCTGACAGCGTTCTCCAGGTCCGCATCGTCAAAGATGACCAGTGGCGACTTGCCGCCAAGCTCCATCGTGACGTGCTTCATCTCGGCGGCGGCGGCGGCATAGACCTTGCGGCCGGTGGGCACGGAGCCGGTGAGCGAGACCTTGGCCACGCGCGGATCGGTCGTCAGCGCCGCGCCGACATCGCCCAGCCCCTGGATCACGTTATAGACGCCTGCAGGGGCACCCGCCTCGGTCAGGATCTCGGCGATTTTCAGAGCACAGAGCGGCGTTGTCTCGGAGGGCTTGAACACCATCGTGTTGCCGCAGGCCAGCGCCGGGGCGCCCTTCCAGCAGGCGATCTGCGTCGGATAATTCCACGCACCCAACCCCACGCAGACGCCCAGCGCCTCGCGGCTGGTATAGACGAAATCGCCACCCGGCTGCGGGATGTACTCGCCCGTCAGGCTGCCGGCGAGACCGCCGAAATATTCCAGCGCGTCGGCGCCGGAGGTCGCGTCGGCGACGAGCGTTTCCTGCAGCGGCTTGCCGGTGTCATAGGTTTCCAGTTCGGACAGCTCGCGGTTGCGCGCGCGCATGATGTCGGCGGCCCGGCGCAGGATGCGGCCGCGTTCGGTTCCGGTCAGCGCCGCCCAGGCGGCTTGCGCCTCGCCGGCCGCCGTGAGCGCGCGTTCGATGATCGCAGGCGTGGCGGAATGGACCTGCGCGATCTTCTCGCCGCTATGGGCAGAGATCACGTCGATGGGCGTTCCGGCGGTATCTTCGACATATTCGCCGCCGATATAGTGGCTTGCCGTGGGTTTCGGATCGATGGGCATGGGAGATGTCCCTTTCGCATGGTGATCTGGCTTTATCGGAGGATCGGATGGAGGCGGTCAGCCGTTCTCATTTGCCTTCGACAATTCATTTTCGAGCGCTGCGCAGACCTGTGCGGCCGCTTGCGGGCCGGTCGTGCCGTCATTGCGCAGCGCGTGATGGAGGTAGAGCCCGTCGATCAGCCCGGCGAGGCGGCGGGCGACATCGCCCGCGCGCGGCCCAACCAGCGGGCGCAGGTCGTGGACGAGATTGGAGTGCAGCCGCTTGTGATAGACGCTCAAGAGTCGCAGCGCCTCGTCCGAACGTTGAGCGAGCACGTAGAAATTGAGCCAGGTTGCGATGGTGTCCCGACGAAAATGGTCTTTGGAAAACCCTGCGCAGACGATGGCGCGCAACCGATCTCGGTGGCCATTGGCGGGGGAGAGGGCCTGGCGGACCTCGACGCCGTAATCGGTCAGAAGCTGGCGCATGGCGGCGAGGATCAGCGTCTCCTTGCCACCGAAATAGTGATGCGCCAGCGCGGACGAGACCCCTGCCCGCTTCGCGATCTGGCTCACCGTGATGTCGAGCGAACCGGCGCGGCCAATCTCGGCCATGGTAGCCTCGACCAGCGTCGCCCGGCGCAGAGGTTCCATTCCAACCCTTGGCATCTTGTGCGGCTTTCCTCAAACTCGGCCTTGCAAAACGCAGACTAGGCTGTTTTTAATTGACTCGTCAATCAACAAAAACGCCACAAACAGGGAAACCGCAAACATGAAGCATTTCTTTCTGACCACCGCCCTCATGCTCGGCACCACCACTGCCGCTATCGCTGCCTGCGACAAGGTCACCTTTTCCGATGTCGGCTGGACCGACATCACCGCCACCACCGCGGCCACGACATTCGTGCTCGACGCGCTCGGTTACGAGACCGACATCAAGGTGCTCTCGGTGCCGGTCACCTATACCTCGATGGCCCAGGGCGATATCGATGTGTTCCTCGGCAACTGGATGCCCACCATGGAGGCCGATATTGCCCCCTATCGCGAAGCCGGCACTGTGGAGACGGTGCGGGAGAACCTGGCCGGGGCGAAATACACGCTGGCCGTGAACAAGGTGGCGATGGATCTCGGGATTGCCGATTTCGCCGATATCTCCAAGTTCGAAAAGGAACTGGATGGCGAAATCTACGGTATCGAGCCGGGCAATGACGGCAACCGGCTGATCCAGTCGATGATCGACGGCGACGCCTTTGGGCTGAGCGGGTTCAAGGTCAAGGAAAGCTCCGAGCAGGGCATGCTGGCGCAGGTAGCGCGGGCGACGAAGAAGGACGACCCGATCGTGTTCCTCGGCTGGGAGCCGCATCCGATGAACGCCAATTTCGAGATGGGCTACCTGACGGGGGGCGACGAGTTCTTTGGCCCCGATCTTGGCGGCGCCACCGTGCATACCAACACGCGGACGGGCTATGTTGCGGAATGCCCGAATGTCGGTGCGCTGTTGGGCAATCTTGTCTTCTCGCTCAAGATGGAGAACGAGATCATGGGCGCGATTCTCGACGATGGCGAGGATCCGGTGAAGGCGGCGGCGGCGTGGTTGGGCGCCAATCCCGATGCCTGGATGGGCTGGCTCGACGGCGTTACCACCAAGGATGGCGGCGACGCGGCAGCGGCGGTGAAAGCCGCGCTCGGCATGTGAGGTTCCGAGGGAAGCCGGGGGGCGCTGCCCCCCGGAGCCCCCCGGGATATTTTTGGAAAGATGAAGAACAGGCGAGCGCTTCGAGGCGGCCCGTCGTGGAGGCTCGATGGATTGGTTGACTGACAACAAGATTCCGGTCGGATCGGCGGCGGAAGCCGTATTCGACTGGTTGCAGCATCACGGAGAGTGGTTCTTCGACGGGCTTTCGAACCTTATGGAAGGGTTGATCGAGGCCATCCTGTTCGTGCTGCAGGCACCGCATCCGTTGCTGGTGGTGCTGGCATTTGTCGGGCTGAGCTGGGTGCTGCAGCGCAACTGGAAGATCTGTGTCTTCGTGGCGGTGGGCTTTCTTTTCATCATCAACCAGGGCTACTGGGAAGAGACGACGGAGAGCCTGACACTGGTATTGTCCGCCTGTGTCGTCTGCATGGCGATCGGGGTGCCGATCGGGATCGCGGCGGCCCATCGGCCCAGGCTCTACGCGGGGATGCGGCCGGTTCTGGACCTTATGCAGACGCTGCCGACCTTCGTCTATCTCATCCCCGCGATCGTCTTTTTTGGCATCGGCATGGTGCCCGGGCTGATCGCGACGGTGGTCTTCGTTGTCCCAGCGCCGATCCGGCTGACTTACCTGGGGGTGTCGACCACGCCCAAGGCATTGCTGGAGGCCGCCCGCGCCTTTGGCGCGACGCCCTCGCAGGTGTTGACCAAGGTGGAGCTTCCCTATGCCTTTCCGCAGATCATGGCCGGGCTGAACCAGACCATCATGCTGTCGCTGTCGATGGTGGTGATCGCCGCGCTCGTGGGCGCGGATGGATTGGGCGTTCCGGTGGTACGGGCCCTCAACCAGGTGAACACGGCGCTTGGATTTGAATCGGGCTTCGTGATCGTCGTGGTGGCGGTCATGCTGGACCGGATCCTGAACCTGGGAGCGAAGAAATGAGCACGGCAGTTCGCTTCGACAATGTGTCCATCGTTTTCGGCAATCATCCCGAGCGCGCGCTGCCGCTGATGGATGCCGGGCAGTCCCGCTCCGAGATACAGGAGGCGACGCAACAGGTGCTCGGCGTGCATGATTGCTCGCTGGAGGTGGAGCGCGGCGAGATCCTTGTTCTGATGGGGCTGTCGGGTTCTGGCAAATCGACGCTCCTGCGCGCCGTGAACGGGTTGAACCCGGTAGTCCGCGGAGCAGTACATGTGACCGATGGCGATGACATGGTGGATATCACCCATGCCGACAAGGCAACGCTGCGGCAGATGCGGCTGAGCAAGATCGCCATGGTGTTCCAGCAATTCGCGCTGCTTCCCTGGCGGACGGTGCGGGAGAATGTGGGCCTCGGGCTGGAGCTTGGCGGCATGGCCGTGGCGCAGCGCACGGCCAAGGTGGACGAACAGCTCGCACTGGTGGGGCTGGCCGATTGGGCCGACCGCAAGGTGGGCGAGCTGTCGGGCGGCATGCAGCAGCGCGTGGGGCTTGCCCGCGCCTTTGTCACCGATGCGCAGATCCTGCTGATGGACGAGCCCTTTTCCGCGCTCGATCCGCTCATTCGCACACGCCTTCAGGACGAGTTGCTGGAATTGCAGGAGCGGCTGCAGCGCACGATCATCTTCGTCAGCCACGATCTCGACGAGGCGTTCAAGATCGGCAACCGGATCGCCATTCTCAAGGGCGGGCGAATCGTGCAATGCGGCACGCCGCAGGAGATCTTCTCCAACCCGGCCGACGAATACGTGTCCGATTTCGTCGCCCATATGAACCCGCTGGGGGTGTTGCGGGCCTCGGACGTGATGGAAACCCTCTCGGGCGACGCGCCCGCACATATCATCGGGGCGGATACGCCGGTGGAAGACGTGATGCGGCTCCTGCTCGACCAGGGGATCACGCTCGGGGTGCAGCGCGAAGGCCAGCTTGTCGGGCAGGTTACAAAGGCCACGGTGATGCACCGCTTGCTGGACCCGCGCGCCGATATCTGAGCGGGTCATTCGGTCGCGAAGCCGCCCTTCCCTGTCGCTTTCGGTGGGCTGAAACAGCCCGTCGGTCTGCCAACTAGGGTGAAATAGCGGCTGCGGCCCGTTCAACTATTGCGTTTTCGGTCATAGCTTGTTCGGCTGTCGCCTCAGGGGAGTCCGTTTGCACGGGCTGGAGAGAATGAGGGGGAGCGGATGACCGACCAGGCCGGAATCTGGAAATCTGGGCGCGGACGCGGGCGCCGGACACCGAAGGGGCGGCAGCTTGAAGACCACGCTCTGGTTGAGGTTCGCGACCTGCTAGGGGAGAAGCCACGCCGGCGCGACCTGCTGATCGAGTTCCTCCACCTGGTCCAGGATGCCTATGGACACCTCTCGGCGGCCCATATCCGCGCGCTGGCCGAGGAAATGCGGATCGCGCAGGCCGAGATCTATGAAGTCGCCACGTTCTACGCCCATTTCGACGTCGTGCATGAGGGCGAGACGCCACCGCCGGCGTTGACGATCCGTGTTTGCGACTCGTTGACCTGCGAGATGGCGGGCTCCAAGGCGCTGCGGCAGGCGCTGGAGGATGGGCTGGACCCAGACGAGGTCCGCGTGCTCCGGGCGCCCTGCATGGGGCGGTGCAATTCCGCGCCGACCGTGGAACTGGGCCATAACCACATTGAACGCGCCACGCCGGGCAAGGTGATGGCGGCAATAGAGGCAGGCGAGTTCGAACCCCACCTGCCCGACCGCCAGAGCTTCCTGGAATACCAGGCGCAGGGCGGCTATCGGACATTGCGCCTGCTGCGGGCGGCGGGCGACTGGGAAGACGTGCAGGAACAGATCGTGCAGGCGGGCCTGCGGGGCCTCGGCGGCGCGGGCTTCCCGGCGGGGCGGAAATGGGGCTTCGTACGCTCCAATCCGGGTCCGCGCTACGTGGCGGTGAATGGCGACGAGGGCGAACCCGGCACCTTCAAGGACCGCCACCACCTCGAACGCGAGCCGCATATGTTTCTCGAAGGCATGTTGATCTCGGCCTGGGCCATCGAGGCGGAGCGCTGTTACCTCTACATGCGCGACGAATATCCCGCGGTACGCGAGATCCTGCGCCAGGAGATCGCGGCGCTGGAGGCCGCCGGGCTGGTGAAGAAGGGCTATATCGAGATGCGCCGCGGCGCGGGCGCCTATATCTGCGGCGAAGAGAGCGCGATGATTGAGTCGATCGAGGGCAAGCGCGGCATCCCGCGCCACCGCCCGCCCTACGTCGCGCAAGTGGGGCTCTTCGGTCAGCCGACACTGGTGAACAATGTCGAGACGCTCTACTGGGTCGCGCGCATTGCCCGTTTCGGCCCCGAGGTGCTCAACGGTGTGGAACATAACGGGCGCACCGGGCTCCGCAGTTATTCCGTTTCGGGCCGGGTGGCGCGGCCGGGCGTCTACCTGCTGCCGGCCGGCTCCACCATCACCGATATCATCACCGCTGCCGGTGGCATCGCCGAAGGGCATGTGTTCAAGGCCTTCCAGCCGGGCGGCCCCTCCTCCGGCATCCTGCCGGCGACGCTCTCGGACGTGCCGCTGGATTTCGACACATTACAGGCGCACGGCACCTTCATCGGCTCGGCCGCCGTCGTCGTGCTCTCGGACGAGGACAGCATTCGCGACGCGGCGCTCAACATGCTGCGCTTCTTCGAGGATGAGAGCTGCGGGCAATGCACCCCCTGCCGGGTGGGCTGCGAGAAGGCGGTGAAGCTGATGCAGGCTGAAAAGTGGGATCGCGCACTTTTGGAGGAACTGAGCGAGGTCATGGTGGATGCCTCGATCTGCGGGCTTGGACAGGCGGCACCGAACCCGATCCGGCTGGTGATGAAACATTTCCCGGAGGAGGTGTGAGATGCGGCTCCTGGTGATAGCGGCCCTCTGCGCCGCCTCTCCGCTCCTTGCGCAGGATGCGCCCTATGCCGGGCAGCAGGAACGCACCATCTCTTCCTTCTCGGAGGCCGATATCGCCTCCATTGAGGCTGGCGAAGGCTGGGGGCTTGCCCTGCCTGCGGAACTCAATGGCTGGCCGGGGCCGGCGCATGTGCTGGAAATGGCCGACGCATTGTCGCTGGATACCGAACAAAGAAGCCAGATTGAGACGATCTTTGACGAAATGAAAATGGCCGCCAAATCCGAAGGGCGTCGGATGCTCGACGCGGAAGCGGCGCTGGACGCGGCTTTCAGGAGCGGCGAGATCGACCCAGAGCGCCTCGTCAAGCTGCTGGCCGCAGCAGAGGCCGCTCGGGCGGCACTTCGGCAAGTGCATCTCGGCGCGCATCTGCGCACCGCGCCGTTCCTGACTCCCCACCAGAAAATGCTTTATTCCCAAGCGCGTGGTTATCAAGGCGGCGCAGGTTTTGACCATTCCGCGCATGGAGGCAGCCACTGATGTCCGACAGCGTCACCTTCCGCCTCGACGGCGAAGACCTCACTGTTGCCAAGGGCACCACGATCTGGGAGGCCGCCAATGGGCGCGGCCTCAAGATCCCGCATCTGTGCCACAAGCCCGCGTCCGGCTACCGGCCGGACGGCAATTGCCGTGCCTGCATGGTGGAGATCGAGGGCGAGCGGAACCTCGCCGCTTCCTGCATCCGGCAGCCATCCGAGGGCATGGTCGTCAACACCGCCACCCCTCGCGCCGAAAGCGCGCGCAGGATGGTGGTGGAGATGCTGATGGCCGACCAACCGGAGCGCGAAGACGCGCACGACCTCTCCAGCCACTTCTGGGATGTGGCGGATGCCGTCGGCGTCAAGGAAAGCCGTTTCCCGGCGATAGAAAAAGAGCGCATCCCGCTTTTGGATGACAGCCACGTTGCCATGCGGGTCAATCTCGATGCCTGTATCCAGTGCGGCCTGTGCGTGCGGGCCTGCCGCGAGGTGCAGGTGAATGACGTGATCGGCATGGCCGGACGCGGGCATGACAGCTTTCCCGTCTTCGATCAGGGCGACCCAATGGGTGCCTCCACCTGCGTGGCCTGCGGCGAATGCGTGCAGGCCTGCCCGACCGGCGCCCTGATGCCGGCGGCGATCATGGACATGGTGCAGCGCGGCGACAAAGCGGATTTCGACAGCGAGACGCAGAGCGTCTGCCCGTTCTGCGGCGTCGGCTGCCTCGTAAGCCTCAAGGTCAAGGATGGGCGCATTGCCCATGTCGAAGGAATCAACGGGCCGGCGAACGAGGGCCGACTGTGCGTCAAGGGACGTTTCGGCTTCGATTATATCCACCACGAACACCGGCTGACCAAGCCGCTGATCCGGCGCACGGATGCGCCGCCCAAGGGGTTGAATGTGGACCCCGGAAACCTCTCGACCCATTTCCGCGAGGCGAGCTGGGACGAGGCGCTGGACGCCGCAGCCGGTGGGCTTGGCGGCTTGCGCACCGCGCATGGCGGGCGGTCGGTCGCCGGTTTCGGTTCGGCCAAATGCACCAACGAGGAGGCCTATCTCTTCCAAAAGCTGATCCGCGAAGGCTTTGGCCACAACAACGTGGACCATTGCACCCGGCTCTGCCACGCCTCCTCGGTCGCCGCCCTGTTGGAAAATGTTGGCTCTGGCGCGGTCACGGCCACGTTCAACGAGATCGAGAATGCCGATGTGGCAATCGTCATCGGCGCGAACCCGGTCGAGAACCACCCCGTCGCCGCGACCTATTTCAAGCAGTTTGCCAAACGTGGTGGCAAGCTGATCGTGATGGACCCGCGCGGGATCGGGCTGCGCAGCTTTGCCTCGCATATGCTGCAATTCCGGCCGGGCACCGATGTGGCCATGCTCAACGCGATCATGGCGACCATCGTCGAGGAGGGCCTTTACGACGAGGCCTATATCGCCCAGCGCACTGAGAACTGGGAAGCCGAGAAAGCGCATCTGGCCGATTTCGCGCCCGAGAAGATGGCGAAGATCTGCGGCATCGACGCCGCAACCCTGCGCGATGTCGCCCGGACCTTTGCCGGGGCCAAGGCGGGGATGATCTTTTGGGGCATGGGAGTGAGCCAGCATATCCACGGTACGGACAACTCGCGCTGCCTGATCAGCCTCGCGCTCATGTGCGGCCATGTCGGCCGTCCCGGCACCGGGCTGCACCCGCTGCGCGGGCAGAACAACGTGCAGGGTGCGTCCGATGCAGGCCTGATCCCGATGTTCCTGCCCGATTACCAATCCGTTACGGATGACGGCCTTCGCCAGCGCTTCACCGAGCTTTGGGGCTCGGAGGATTTCGGCGACCAGAAGGGGCTGACCGTTACCGAGATCCTCGATGACGTCCATGCGGGGCGCATTCGCGGCATGTATATCCTCGGCGAAAACCCGGCCATGTCGGACCCGGATGTGGAGCATGCCCGAGAGGCACTGGCCAAGCTGGAGCACCTCGTGGTGCAGGACATCTTCCTCACCGAGACGGCCAATTTCGCCGACGTGATCCTGCCCGCCTCGGCGCTCTACGAGAAAGCCGGCACCGTCTCCAATACCAACCGGCAGGTGCAGATGGTCCGCCCCGCCCTCGCCCCGCCGGGCGAGGCGCGCGAGGATTGGGCGATCACCATGGAGCTTGCGCGCAAGCTGGGGCTGGACTGGCGCTATACCCATCCGCGCGAGGTTTTCACCGAGATGAAGATCACCATGTCCAGCCTGGACAATATCACCTGGGAACGGCTGGAGCGCGAATCCGTTACCTATCCTTCGCTCTCCGAGCAGGATCCGGGGCAAGCGGTTGTCTTTGGCGACGGCTTCCCGCGCGAGGGTGGCCGGGCGAAATTCACACCCGCCGCAATCATCGCGCCGGACGAGGCGCCGGATGAGGAGTATCCGATGGTCATGACCACGGGGCGGCAACTGGAGCATTGGCATACCGGTTCGATGACCCGCCGCTCGAAGGTGCTGGACTCGGTGGAGCCGGAGGCGAATTGCTCGCTCCACCCGGCGACGTTGCGCAAGCTCGGGGTGGAACCGGGCGGCATGGTGCGGCTGAGCACGCGGCGCGGCAGCATCGAGATCATGGCGCGGTCGGACCGGGCGGTCTCGCCGGACATGGTCTTCGTGCCCTTCGCCTATGTCGAGGCGGCGGCGAATGTGCTGACCAACCCGGCGCTGGATCCCTACGGCAAGATCCCCGAGTTCAAGTTCTCGGCCGTTCGGGTGGAGCCCGCCTGACGCAAACGGCGCTGCCCATGGGCGGCGCCGGCCTAACCCTCGACCAGTTCCTTGATCTCTTCGACCGGGAACGGACTTTCGGCGATGACGGCCTCGGCGATTGGCAACTCGCCGGCCTTGTCGAAAAGCCGGTACATGTGCGCGAAGGTCGTCGCCTGCGCCAAACCGCTCTGCGCCAGCGCCCGGAAGATCGCGGCGGATTGCTCCAGCCGCCCCATCTCGGCGAGGATACGCGCCTGCGCCGTCTGAAGCCGCTGCGCGCCATGGCCGAGCCGGACCGCGCGGGTAATCTGCGCCAGCGCCTGCTCGCGCGTCGCCTCCCGGCGGCGCAAAACCTCCGCCGTCATCAGGTGCAACTCGATCAGGTCATGCTCCACCGTGGCGATCTCGGCATAGACCTGCGCCATCTCCTCGGGGCGCTTGGCGCGGCCATACCAATGGCCGAGGGCTGCCAGGTAACAGGGGTGCCGCTCCGCCGCCTCTGTTGCCTCTTCCAGCCGCACAAGACCCGCGGCAAGCTTGCCGTCTTCCAGCAGGATATCCGCCTCCCGCTTGAGATAGATCGGCTCGTCGGGATGGGCGCGCAGCGCCGCGCGGTTGCTTGCCAGCGCCTCGTCCAGCTCGCCCAATTCGCGCAGCATCACCGCCGCCGCGCTCTCCAACTCCGGGCTACCAGCCAGCCGCACGTGGTTCTTTTCCAGCCGCACCAGCCCGTTGCGGATGCGGGTATGGTTCCAGTAGCCACGCCCCACCCGCTTGCCGTGGACCAGCCGCCAATCCCTGAGCGCCACCTCCCAGGGGTAGGAAACCGTGCCGGCCTCGGCCCAGCCCTCGGGCGGCACGCAGGCGTTCAGCCTGGACAGCCGCTCATCGGCGCCGGGGAACAGGTTACCCTTGCGCGAGATCATGCGCGGGTCGATCGGATAGCTCGGAGCACGTTCCAGCCAGCCCGCCGAGAGCAGCGCCCCCAGCACCCCCGGCACCAGCCGGTCCATCGGCCCCATCCACCAGGCGACATGCGCCCAGCGATGCGCATCCTCCGCTTCCCCGGCTTCGAGATGGGCAAGCGCCGCGTAGCTGGCCACATTTCCTAGCGCATCGTCTCCGCTCACCGGACGGCCCCAGGCTGCCTTGCGTACCCTGCGACTGCTGGAAAGGTCACCGCAATCGACGCAAAGCTCGCTCAGAAGCGGGAAGATATAGGGCTTGCGGAAGCCGCGATTGACCTGTGCCGCGAGCAGGTCGCGGGCCTGCGCGGCGCGTCCCTGCCCGCGCAGGTAATCGACGAGAAAGGGGAAGCACTGTCCCAGGTCGCCATCACCGAGGAAATGTTCCTCCGGCGCATCCATGCGAGAGATCAGAAGCTCCATCGCCTCGGCCTGCCCCTCTGAGGAAAGCGCGTCCTGCACCGAGAAGACCGTGCCGCCGCCCAGCGTCGCCGCGGTCTGCGAAAAAGCGGAATGCGGCGGGCCGAAGATCTGCTTGCAGCGCGACATGGCAAAAAGTTCAAGGAAATCGCGCTGCCCAAGCAGCAATTCCTCGTCCCCCACCAGCTCCTCGAAGGTCATCACCCGTTCGCCACCGGCAACCTTGAGCCGCTCCACCTCGTGGCGCGTGTCGGAAAAGACGAGACAGGCCGCCTCCGGGTCTTCCAACTGGTGGGTCAGGTGCACCTCGTAGAATTCGCGCGGGATATACTTGTTCGGCCAGAGCTTCTGCGAGGTGATCGGGTTGGAGATGATGTCGCCGCGCCGGATGTGATAGGCGCTCAGATGGGTGCCCGCGAGCCGTGCATCAATCTGTTCGGAAACACGCCGGATCGTGTCGCAGAAGCCGATGCCGTCAAAACAGCCCGCCAGCCGCGCGGCGACGGCCTCCGCATCCTCCCATGGCAGAACGGTCGTACCCACCGAGCGCTGCGAAAGAAACCCCTTCCCTTCGGTCGCGGCTGCCTTCAGCGACTCGGCACTGCCGAGATGAGTCGCGTCCAGGTCGTCCAGCGCCGCCCAATCCGCAGCCGACATGTCGCCCTCGACAAAATGGCGTTCGACGAATTCCGGCGTGAAGATATCGGTCGGGTTGCGCAGCTCCTCGGCGGTGCGGCCATGGCTGACCCAGGCCACCACGAAGGGAATGTCATAGTCGCGCGAAATGCGTATGGCATTGAGAATGGAGATCAGCCGCCCGCCCATACGGTCGTTGCGATGGGCGACGATTTGGCCGCCATGCGTCTGAGATCGGTCCATTCTACTCTCCCGGCTCGTGCCAGCATGATGCGGTGCAATTGAGAGCAGGTAAACGGCGGAACTGCGGCAAGGGCCAGCCTTTCCCGCGACGCAAGACTGCTTTGCTGCACATGCACACTTATGGTCGCATTTGCATGTCTCGTCAGAGTCGCTACTGTGCCGCCCGAACCGGGGCTGCAGCTGCAGAATCTGGCATTGGGGAGAATGCCGCGCTGCCCACCCCGAGATGAGGAACACTTCGGAATCTTTTGAAAGGTAACGACAAATGGCTGAAAACCAAACGCCCGACATTCTGTATACCAAGGTAGACGAAGCACCCGAACTCGCTTCTGCTTCGTTGCTGCCGATCATTCGCAAATTCGCCGCCGCGGCCGGAATCGAGGTCGGAACCAAGGATATTTCCGTCGCCGGACGGATTCTTTCGACTTTCCCGGAGTATCTGAAGGAAGAGCAGCGGATTTCGGATGACCTTGCGGAATTGGGCGAGTTGGTGAAGACACCGGACGCCAACGTGATCAAGCTGCCGAATATCTCGGCCTCCGTGCCACAGCTGACCGCCGCCATCGCAGAGCTGCAGGCCCAAGGCTTTGCTGTTCCGAACTACCCCGAAGAGCCTTCGACGGACGAGGAAAAGGCCGTTCGCGCCAAGTATGACGCGATCAAGGGCTCGGCCGTGAACCCGGTCCTGCGCGAGGGCAACTCGGACCGCCGCGCCGCTAAGGCGGTGAAGAACTACGCCCAGAAGAACCCGCATTCGATGGGCAAATGGGCCTCCGACAGCAAGACCAAGGTCTCGTCCATGTCGGATAGTGACTTCTTCGCCAACGAGAAATCCGCCACCATCACCGCCGCGCAAGCCGGAGACGCCAAGATCGAGTTCGTCGCCAAGGACGGTGCCGTGAGCGTTCTCAAGGCTGGCTGGCCGCTGGAAGAAGGCACAGTTGCCGACGCGACCTTCATGTCGGTGCGTGCGCTCTCCGCCTTCCTCGCCGAGGCGATCGAGGACACCAAATCCGACGGCACCATGTTCTCGCTGCACATGAAGGCCACGATGATGAAGGTCTCCGACCCGATCATCTTCGGCTATGCGGTGAAAGCCTGGCTCGCGCCTGTCTTCGAAAAATTCGGCGACGAGATGGCCGCGCTTGGCGTCAACGTCAATTCCGGCATGGGCGACCTGCTGGAGCGCGTGAAAGGCAACGCCGAAATCATGGCCGCAATCGAGGCCGTGGCCGCCGAGCGCCCTGCCATGTACATGGTCGACAGCGACAAGGGCATCACCAACCTGCACGTGCCCTCCGACGTCATCATCGACGCCTCCATGCCGGCCGTGATCCGCGCCGGCGGCAAGGGCTGGGACGAGAAAGGCCAGAAGGGCGACACCAACTGCGTCATTCCCGACCGTTGCTACGCCACCGTCTATGACGAGGCGATCAACTTCTTCAAGGCCAACGGTGCGCTTGACCCCTCCACCGCCGGGGCCGTCGCCAATGTCGGCCTGATGGCGCAGAAGGCGGAGGAATACGGCTCCCACCCGACCACCTTCGAGGCACCGGCCGATGGCGAGATCCGCGTCGTTCTGGCCAATGGCGAGACCCTGCATTCGCACGCTGTCGAGGCGGGCGACATCTGGCGCGCCTGCACCGTGAAGAAAGCCCCGATCGAGAACTGGATCCAGCTCGCGCTGGACCGTCAGCGCCTGACCGGCTCCGAGGCGATCTTCTGGCTGGACAGCGCGCGCGCCCACGATGCACAGCTGATTGAATACGTGAAGCCCGCGCTGGAAACTGCTGGTGTTGCAGATAAATTCCAGATCATGGCGCCGCGCGAGGCAACAGCCCAGTCGCTCAAGACCATCACCGCCGGCGCGGACAGCATCGCCATCACCGGCAACGTGTTGCGGGATTACCTGACGGACTTGTTCCCGATCCTGGAGCTGGGCACCTCGGCCAAGATGCTCTCCATCGTCAAGCTTATGAACGGTGGCGGCCTGTTCGAGACCGGCGCCGGCGGATCGGCTCCGAAACACGTCCAGCAGCTGGTGGCCGAGAACCACCTGCGGTGGGACTCGATGGGTGAGTTCTGTGCCCTCGGCGAGAGCTTCAACTTTCTGGCCGACACCAAGGGCAACGCCAAGGCCGGCGTGCTGGGCGCCGCCGCCGAGGCCGCGACCCAGGGCATCCTGGACTTCAACCGCTCGCCCTCGCGCAAGGTCGGCGAGCCCGACAACCGCGACAGCCATTACTGGTTCGCCCGCTACTGGGCCGAAGCGCTGGCCGCACAGAGTGACTATGCCGCGCTTGCCGCCGAGTTCGCTCCGATCGCCAAGGCGTTGGCCGATGGCGAGGAAGCGATCCTCGGGGAGTTGGCCGCAGTGCAAGGCGTGAAGGTTGACCTTGGTGGCTACTTCAACACCGATCCGACCAAGACCGCGGCAGTCATGCGCCCCTCGGCGACGCTGAACGCGATCATTGGCTGATCATAGCCGACAAAGTCAAAGGAAACGCCCGCTTCGGCGGGCGTTTTTCTTTGTCCGGTCACGTCTGCCAAACGCATCTTCAGGAGATGCTTGCGGGCAGTTTCGAAAGGGGGCTTTGCCCCCCGCGCTCTAGCAAGCGCTCCCCCCAGGATATTTGAGGAAAGAGGATGTATAATTCCTCTGACGAGAATTATTAGTTTCGCTATTAGCTTATTAATGATCAGAGGTAGTGCCCCTTTAGGCGCCTTCGGAACAGCGCTCGATTGCGCCGCATTTTCTTGCTGAATTGTTGGTCATATGCTACCTCCGTCACGTTCGACCCGCGGGACTGACAGGAAGATTCCGGGCAGGCGCCTTGAAGCTTTACCGAAGCAACAACGGAATCGAATAAAAACGAATAAAAACGCGTGATCGCAGTTCCAACGCGTGTTTCCATGGCAAAGGTATGAGCGCATGGCATCCGATACCGTCTCCAACGACGCGCCGCATCGGCGTTTCAACCCGCTCAAGGGCGAATGGGTGCTCGTCTCTCCGCATCGCAACAAGCGCCCCTGGTCTGGCCAGCAGGAGAAGACCGCTGGTGTCGAGAAGCCGGAATTCGACCCGGGCTGCTACCTCTGCCCGGGCAATACCCGCAACAATGGCGTGGTGAATGACAGCTACACGGGCCCCTGGGTGTTCGACAATGACTTCCCAGCGCTTTTGAGCGACAGCCCCGAGGGCGGCACCACGGGTGATCCGTTGTTCCGCGCCGCCAATGTGCGCGGCACGGCCCGGGTCATGTGCTTTTCGGAGCGCCACGACCTGACATTGCCCGAACTGCCGGTGAGCGAGATCCGCAAGGTGGTCGATGTCTGGGCCGGGCAGATCGAGGAGTTGGGCGCGCAATATGACTGGGTGGCACTGTTCGAGAACAAGGGCGTGGTGATGGGCTGTTCGCAGCCGCACCCGCATGGGCAGATCTGGGCCTCCGATTTCCTGCCGAACGAGGTCACCCGCGAAGACGAATGCCAGAAGAGACATCTCGAAGAGATCGGCAATGTGTTGCTGGTCGAGTATGCCGCTTCCGAGTCGCAGAAGCAGGAGCGCATCGTCGTCGAGAATGACGACTGGCTGGCCGTCGTTCCCTGGTGGGCGGTCTGGCCCTTTGAAACGCTCGTGATGCCGCGCCGCCACGTGCTGCGACTTCCTGATCTGACCGAGGCGGAACGCGATGGGCTGGCCGATATCCTCAAGAGGCTCTGCACCCGTTATGACAACCTTTTCGAGACCGAGTTCCCCTACACGATGGGCTGGCATGGCGCGCCGACGCGAGAGGGCCGCTGGGACCACTGGCAGCTGCACGCCCATTTCTATCCGCCGCTGCTGCGCTCAGCCACGGTGCGGAAATTCATGGTGGGTTACGAGATGCTGTCGGAAGCGCAGCGCGACCTGACGGCGGAGCAGGCGGCCGAACGACTGCGCGGCCTGTCAGATGTCCATTACAAGCAAGGAGGCGCCTCGTGAAAACGCAGGATCGGGACATGACGGCTGATGCCGCCGCCGCCTATGAGCAGCATTTCGGCCGGGCGCCGGAGCTGACCACCTATGCCCCCGGTCGTGTGAACCTGCTGGGCGAACATACCGATTACAATGGCGGCTACGTGCTGCCGATGCCGCTCAAGGGGCTTGGCGTTTTCATCGCGGTCGGGCGCGGGCCTGCGCCAGGCGTGGTGGAGGCCTATTCGGACACGTTCAATGCCTCCGAGACCCGCAAGATCACCGATGGCAAGGAAGGTCGTTGGTCGGACTACGTGCTGGGCTGCCTGAAGGCCGTCGCCCAAGAGGAGATCGCGGAAACCGGACTGCGCGTGACGCTGATCACGACATTGCCGATGGGGGCTGGCCTGTCGAGTTCCGCCGCGCTCGAAGTCGCCTCGATCCGCGCGGCCTCCGAGCTGTTCGGAAAGCCGATTTCTCCGGTCGAGATTGCCGTAAAGGCCCGCGCGGTGGAGAATGGTTTCGTCGGCATGCCCTGCGGGATCATGGATCAGTTCGCCTCCTCCGTCGGCACTCCCGGCAATGCGCTCTTCCTGAATACTCGCACGCTGGACTACCAGCCGGCGCACCTGCCCGATGGGCACAGCTTCGTCATCGTGCATTCCGGCGTCAGCCATCAATTGACCGAGGACGGTTATGCGACCCGGGTAGCAGAATGCAACGCCGCCTGCGAGGCGCTCGGCGTGGAGATGTTGAGCGATCTCGGCCCCGACGATCTTGATCGCCTGTCTGGGATCGCGGACCTGCTGGCCCGGCGCACGCGGCATGTGATCACCGACAACCAGCGCGTTCTGGACGGGCTCGACGCCCTCAAGGCCGGGAACATGGTCCTGTTCGGCCAGTTGATGAATGCCAGCCACGCCTCTCAGCGGGACGATTACGAGATCACCGTTCCGGAAACGGATGCGCTGGTCGAGGCCGCCTTGCAGGCCGGCGCCATCGGCGCGCGGCAGACCGGGGGCGGTTTCGGCGGATCAATCGTGGTGCTTGTGCCCGACGCTGCCGTCGAAACGGTCGGCCAGTCACTGGTTGATTCCTTTGCCAAGGCACGCGTGCTTGCGGTCACTTGAACCGCCTTGCAGCGGGCAGCAACCTTTTCTTAGGATTTTTGCCCGAGCTTGGAGGCGCGCAGGGTGAGGCTCCACTTTGTCCTGCGTGCGGTGCTTGTTTCGCCGCGGGAAAGGTCCGTCGATATCGATCCCCGTATGTTCTCCAGGGAACATACCGCAAGAGATTGATTTGGCGGGCCTCTTTCCGTTCCTGACGTAGCTTCCGGAGCAAAGCGCCTCATTGGGTTCCGCGCAGTCGCGCGCTAGCGTGCGCCGAAGCCAAATGGGAGGTTCACATGGTCGATTCCGTTTTCAACGCAGATTCCGTCGCTGTGATCACCGGATCCGGTGCCGGGATCGGCCTCGCGCTCGCGCAGGAACTCGCTTCCGTCGGCATGCGCGTCGTGCTCGTCGACAATCGCGCAGACCTGCTGGAAGCCGCCGCCCGGAAGGTCCGCGACGCCGGTGCTGCCGACGTGATGACGCGCAGCGCCGATGTTTCCGACGAAGCGTCCATGGCTTCGCTTGAGGCCGAGGTTGCCGAACGGTTCGGTGGCACGGACATCCTGGTCAATAACGCCGGCATCCAGCCCGGCAGTGCGATGTTCGGCCCGCGTGACGCCTGGGAAGCGGTCCTCAAGACCAATCTTTGGGGCGTCATCAATGGGACACGCGCCTTCGCAACGCGAATGATCGAGCGCGGCCGCCCCGGGATGATCGTGAACACGGGCTCGAAGCAAGGGATCACGACACCGCCGGGAGATCCGGCCTATAACGTCGCCAAGGCGGGCGTGAAGGCCTATACCGAGGCGCTGGCGCATGAACTCCGCAGTGGTGCGGGCGCCCATCTGAGCGCACATCTGTTGATACCCGGTTTCGTCTTCACTGAGCTCACAGCAGGTGGCCGGACGCAAAAGCCCGACGGCGCCTGGTCACCGGAAGAACTCGCGCGCTTTGCCATGGAAAAGCTGCGGGAGGGGGATTTCTATATCCTTTGCCCGGATAACGATGTGTCGCGCGAACTGGACGAAAAGCGCATGACCTGGGCGATGGGCGACATAATCGAGAACAGGCCGGCCCTCTCGCGCTGGCATCCCGACTACGCGGAGGCGTTCGAGGCCTATATATTCGGAAGGCGTAGACCGGCACACCGCAACCTCGGCTTCAAGCCATTACCGATCATTTGGGGGCGCCGACAAGCTTCCGAAAGATGGGCACTCATCCAAACAAAAAAACCGCCGCACATCCGGGCGGGATGGCGGCGGCAAAGTCGCGATTCTGGAGGCCGGCTGGCTGGGGCAGAGGCGCGCCCCGAGCCTATTGGGGACAGGCAAGAGGCCGGGCGTTCATCACGATGGGGACGAGGATGGACGCCGCCGGTTGGCAGATCGCAGGCAGAAACTCAGACGAGCGCGGGCAGATGCAGGCCAGCGACGAGGATCACCATGAGAGCAACCGCGCCGAGTGCATCGGGCAGAAGAGTTGCTTCAGTACGGGCAATCAGGTCTTTCAGATCGGTGAACATCGGGGCGGGTCCTGTTGGCTATCGTAGCTCGTTTGTTGCATCTTTGTTCTCACTTCGAGACCCAAAAGTAAAGAACTTTTTAAGAACATTTGCGAACAGACGAGAACAAACCCTTTAACCTACTGAAATCAGGCGGATCGCCTTGTCCTGCTCCATGAGCCAAAGCAGCGTGCGAACGGCTTGCCCGCGCGGGCCGGTCAGGTCCGGGTCGTCCTGCAGAAGACGACGTGCATCCTGCTGCGCCACTTGCATCAGGCCCGCCTGCCGTTCGATGTCGGCAACGCGGAACTTCGGAAGGCCCGACTGTGCGGTTCCGATCAGGTCCCCTGCCCCGCGAATGGCGAGATCCTCTTCGGCGATGCGGAAACCGTCCTCCGTCTCCCGCAGGATCTCCAGCCGCCGCCGACCGCCTTCGGTCAGCGGCCCCTTGTACATGAGCAGGCAGGTCGAGGCCGTCGCGCCGCGCCCTACCCGTCCGCGAAGTTGGTGCAACTGCGCCAGACCGAAATTCTCCGCCTGTTCGATCACCATGATCGAGGCATTCGGAACGTTGACCCCAACCTCGATCACCGTCGTTGCCACAAGCACCGCCGTCTCCCCGGAAACGAAACGCGCCATGGAGGCGTCCTTTTCCGCCGGCGGCATCTGTCCGTGCACAAGGCCAACCTTGCCTTCACCGAAGGCGGCGCGCAAATGACGAAAGCGATCCTCGGCGGCGGTCATATCCACCACCTCGCTCTCCTCAACCAGGGGGCAGACCCAGTAGGCCTGTCGCCCCTCCGCGATCGCGCGGCGCAACCTCTCGACCACCTCGTCGATACGTTGGGCAGAGACCAGCGCCGTCTGCACCGGTTGGCGCCCGGGTGGTTTCTCGTCCAGCACCGAAAGATCCATATCGCCATATTGCGCGAGCGACAGGCTGCGCGGGATCGGCGTGGCCGTCATAACCAGCACGTCCACCGCGTGCCCCTTGGCGCCGAGTTCCATTCGTTGCGCAACGCCAAAGCGATGCTGCTCGTCGACCACGGCCAGTCGAAGATCCCGGAATTCCACATCTTTCTGGAACACTGCATGCGTGCCAACAAGAATATGGATATCGCCACGTGCCAGCGCCTCAAGCTTGGCCCGCCGCTCTGCCCCTTTGTCGCGACCGGTCAGGAGTTCAAGAACCACGCCCGCGCTCTCGGCCAGGGGACGGAGCGATTCCAGGTGCTGACGGGCCAGAATTTCAGTCGGCGCCATCATCACGCCCTGCCCCCCGGCCTCCACCGCCACCAGAAGCGCCATCACCGCGACCAGCGTTTTTCCCGCGCCGACATCGCCCTGGAGTAGCCGCGACATGCGCTTGGGACCGGCCATGTCGGCGGAGATTTCAGCGATCGCGCGCTCCTGCGCGCCGGTCGGAACGTAGGGCAAGGCATCCAGAACGCGCGACTGCAAACGGCCCGTTGCAACGGACTCGCGCCCCTTGCCGCGCCGCTCGACCTGCCGGGCCAGCGCCAGCGTCACCTGATGCGCGAAAAGCTCGTCATAGGCCAGCCGCCGTCGCGCGGCGCTGTCAGCGGAGACATCGCGCAGGCTCTCGGGGCTATGCGCGGCCTCGAGCGCGCTCTTCCAGTCGGTCCATCCCTCTCGTTCCACCAGACCGGGATCGGACCATTCCGGCAGGTCCGGCGCCCGCTTCAACGCTCCCCGGCTCGCCTTCAGCATTACCTTCTGCGTCACGCCCGAGGTCAGCGGATAGACCGGCTCGAATTCCGGGATCTCGCCTGCCTCCTCCGGGCGCAAGATGTGGTCCGGATGGACCATCTGCGCCACACCGTCGAAGAACTCGATCTTGCCCGACACCAGGCGGCGTTGCCCGGTGGGCAATTGCCGCTGAAGATACTCGGCATTGGCGTGGAAAAAGACGAGCTGGAAACGCGTCTGCGCATCTTCGACCTCGATCCGATAGGGCCCGTTGCGCCGCGCCGCGCCGCGATGCTGGCCGACCGTGACCTCTACACTTGCCGTGCACGGCAATTCCAGCCCTTGCACCGTTGGCACGCGCCGGCGGTCGATTCCGGAATGCGGTAGCGTGAAGAGCAGATCGCGCGGGCGCTCGATGTCGATATGCGCGAGGTTGCGGGCCGTTTTCGGCCCGATGCCTTCCAGCGTCTCCAACTCGGCAAAGAGCGGAAAGAGGATCGCCGGCCGCCCGCTCATGCCTGCCCGATCAGTACCAGCCAGCCATCTTCATCCAGCGTCTCGATGCCAAGCTCGGCCGCTTTCTTGGCCTTGGAGCCGGCACCGGGGCCAGCCACCAGAAGATCCGTTTTCTTCGACACCGATCCGGACACCTTGGCGCCGAGCGCCTCGGCCCGCGCCTTGGCCTCGGCCCGGGTCATCTTTTCCAGCGTTCCGGTAAAGACCACGGTCTTGCCCGCTACGGGACTGTCGCTTGCTTGTGGCGCGGAAACATCCTCGATCTGCAACCGGGCGACAAGCGCGTCGATCATCTCCCGCTCGGCCGGCTGCGCCATTGCGGTCACCAGCGATTGCACCAGTGTCTCGCCGATCCCGTCGACCGACAGCAACTCGGCCCAGTTCGGGCTTTGCTCCAAAACGGCCTTGCGCGCCTTGGCATCCTCTGCCTGCGTGGCGGGTTCGGAAATCGCGCCGTCAATCACCGCTTTCAAGACATCCCAACTGCCGAAATGCCGCGCGAGCGTCGCGCTCGCGACCTCGCCCAGATGTCGCAGCCCGAGCGCGAAAAGGAACCGGTTCAGCGGAATGCGCCGCTTCTCCTCGATGGCGCGGAAGAGATTGGTGGCCGATTTCTCGCCCCACCCATCCCGGTTTTGCAATTGCTGCAGCCCGGAGCCGTAGTTTTCTTCCAGATCGAAAATGTCCGCTGGCGTCTTCACCCAGCCATCTCGGTAGAATTGTTCGACCTGTTTCGCGCCCAGCCCCTCGATATCGAACGCCGCACGAGACACGAAATGTTTCAGCTTTTCAACAGCCTGCGCGGCACAGATCATGCCGCCGGAACAGCGACGGACGGAATCGCCTTCCTCACGGATCGCATCCGACCCGCAGACCGGGCATTGATGGGGAAAGGCAAAGGGTTCAGCATCGGAGGGTCGCTTCGAAATATCGACATCGGCGATCTTGGGAATAACGTCGCCGGCGCGATAAACCTGCACCCAGTCGCCGACGCGAATATCGCGGCCGTCCCGGATCGCCGCGCCCGAATTGTCGCGCCCGGCGATGTAATCCTCGTTATGCAGCGTCGCGTTCGACACCACGACCCCACCCACTGTTACCGGCGATAGGCGCGCGACCGGGCTGAGCGCGCCGGTGCGGCCGACCTGGATGTCGATCTCCTCAAGCCGTGTCCAGGCGAGTTCCGCGGGGAATTTATGGGCGATCGCCCAGCGAGGCGTGGTGGAGCGAAAACCAAGCCGCGCCTGGTAGGCAAGGTCGTCCACCTTGTAGACCACGCCGTCGATATCGTAGCCGAGGCTCGCACGCTGCACCTCGATGTCCCGATAATGGTGTAGCATCGCCTCAGGGTCGGGGCAGAGGATAGTGAGCGGGTTCGTCGGGAACCCCAAGGCGGCCAGTCGCTCAATGGCCGCCAATTGCGTCTCGGCCAGCGGTTCGGACAGTTCTCCCCAGGCATAGGCAAAGAAACGCAGCGGGCGTTCGCGGGTGATCGCAGAATCGAGTTGGCGGAGAGAGCCGGCCGCCGCGTTGCGCGGGTTGGCAAAGGTCTTTGCAACACGTTTTCCGGGGTTCGGGATCGACGCATGTTCGGCCAGAATCCGGTCATTGAGGGCTTCGAAATCGGCGTGACTCATATAGACTTCGCCGCGCACCTCAAGTATTTCAGGTGCATTTTCAATAGTTTGAGGTACATCTCCGATGGTACGGGCATTGGCGGTCACGTTCTCGCCCACGCTGCCGTCGCCGCGCGTTGCGGCCTGGACCAGCCGACCCTTCTCGTAGCGCAGCGACAGGGACAACCCGTCGATCTTCGGTTCGGCCGTGTAGGCAAGCGGAGCCTCCGACGGCAACCCCAGATAGCTGCGAATCGAACGGTCGAACTCTGCGACGTCTTCGTCCTCGAATGCATTGCCAAGCGAGAGCATCCGCACGGCGTGCCTGACCTTGGAAAATCCCTCCGAGGGCGTGGTGCCGACCTGCTCCGAGGGCGTGTCCGGGCGCACCAGATTCGGGAAAGACGCCTCGATTTCGGAATTCCGCCGTTTGAGCACGTCATATTCGGCGTCGCTCATCACCGGCGCATCATCCGCATGATAGGCGCGGTTGGCTTCAGTCAGGACCTGCGCCAAGCGCGCAAGTTCGCTGGCGGCCTCTTCGGCAGTCAGGGATTGCACCGCTTTCGATCTTGCCATGTCTCGCTCCGCCGCCAGGGTTCTCGATTGATAGGGGCTGTACGACGTCTGGTCCAGATCCCGCCGGTCGAGAGTACGGGTCCGAAAAGCCGATTTTCTTTTCTAATGACGCCTAAGGCAAAAAAAACGGGCGGCCATGTCACCATGCACCGCCCCGAGATACACTGCCTGAAGGGATCTTGTGGCTCGCCCGGTCGCTGAATGGCGAGCGGGCGCAACCGTACGTGCTTCCGGCGGCTCAGGCGCCGACTGCGACGCGCCGGCTCATTCCGTCGACGTCGGGGTCACGCAGAACGTAACCGCGGCCCCAAACCGTCTCGATGTAATTGTCGCCGCCTGTGGCGTTGCTGAGCTTTTTGCGCAACTTGCAGATGAAGACGTCGATGATCTTCAGCTCGGGTTCATCCATGCCGCCGTAGAGATGGTTGAGGAACATCTCCTTGGTCAGCGTCGTTCCCTTGCGCAGGCTCAACAGCTCCAACATCTGGTATTCCTTGCCGGTCAGATGCACACCCTTGCCTTCAACATCCACTGTCTTGGCGTCGAGATTGACCGTCACCTTGCCGGTTCGGATCACGGATTGCGCGTGGCCCTTGGAGCGACGAATGATGGCGTGAATGCGCGCGACCAGTTCCTCGCGGTGGAACGGCTTGGTCAGGTAATCATCGGCACCGAAGCCGAAGCCCTTGATTTTGCTGTCCGTATCGTCCGCCCCGGAAAGGATCAGCGTCGGAGTCTCGATCCGTGCCAGCCGCAATTGGCGCAGCACCTCATGCCCTGTCATGTCCGGAAGGCCGAGATCCAGAAGGATCAGGTCGTAATCATAGAGCTTGGCCAGGTCGATAGCTTCCTCGCCAAGATCCGTCGAGTAGACGTTGAGGTTGGCGTGGATAAGCATCATCTCGATACTCTTGGCCGTAGCCGGGTCGTCTTCGACGAGCAGGACACGCATTTTCTTACTCCGCTTCAATCCCTTATTGCAGACACCATGACCGGAATTGGTTAACCCGCGATTACCGGAAAACAGGTGCCGTCGTTTCAATCAAAAGTTGCACAAAACGTTAAATGGTTAACCTCGCTATTTTGGGGGAGTACGGTAGTGCTGAAGTCGCGTTGTCTTCAGCGCGACTTCGCCATGTGTCGAGACTGCCGTCATCCAACTCTCGAATTCTTCCTCCGAGACCGAGTACCATTTGCGCGCTTCTTCCATGGTGATCAAGCCGCCGCGCACGGCGCGAACCACCGCTGCCTTGCGGCTGGCGACCCATCTGCGCGTGTCTTTTGGCGGCAGATCCGCCCGAGTCATGATAGTTCCATCCGGCAGCGTCACGGCACGCGGCCCGTCGATTTTCTTTATGAACATGTCTTGTACCCACGGGATGCGGTTGAAGATTTTGTTTTCCGGAAGCTCGACGGAGACCAATTCTGCAGTCTCCGGAGCTTCATGCTCCTTGCCGCCGTCATGGGGGGATGCTGGCCGGGAAGCGGTGCAAAATAGGTTAAGCGCTCCCGCCAACGCACCGGCTAAGTATCTTCAATGCGCGACATTTTTTAGGAACTCGCTCCCCGCGCCGGTAAGGTTACCTTGACACTCGGGGCCGGCATTGCCATCTGCTCCACTTCGGCTCCCAATCCCGGCAACAAGCGAAAGGCTCCACCAGATGGCGCTCGATGCAAATATCCCGCTGAATTCTCTCGGTTTTCCGAAGCCACCGAGTGAAACCCGCGTGGTTGTTGCCATGTCGGGCGGGGTTGATTCGTCCGTCGTGGCCGCCGAACTCGCCAGCCAGGGGTATGATGTGGTCGGCGTGACGTTGCAGCTTTACGATCATGGTGCGGCGTTGGCCAAGAAGGGCGCGTGCTGTGCCGGGATCGACATCCACGATGCTCGCCGGGTGGCCGAGGACATGGGATTTCCCCATTACGTGCTCGATTACGAGAACATCTTCCGCGAAACGGTGATCGACGAGTTCGCCGACAGCTACCTCGCCGGCGCCACGCCGGTTCCCTGCATACGCTGCAACGAGCGGGTCAAGTTCAAGGACCTGTTGCAGACCGCGCGCGACCTCGATGCCGATTGCATGGCCACCGGCCATTACATCCAGCGCAAGATGGGTCCGAACGGGCCGGAACTGCATGCCGGGGCCGATCCACGTCGCGACCAGTCCTATTTCCTGTTCTCGACCACGCCGGAACAGCTCCACTTCCTGCGCTTCCCGCTCGGCCACCTGGCCAGTAAGGACGAAACGCGGGCGCTCGCCGCGCGGCACGGGCTGATGGTCGCCGACAAGCCCGACAGCCAGGACATCTGCTTCGTCCCGGACGGGAACTATGCCTCGGTCATCGAAAAGCTGCGCCCCGGTGCGGGAGAGCCCGGCGAGATCGTCGACATGGAAGGCAACGTCCTGGCGAGCCACGAAGGCGTAATCCATTACACGATCGGCCAGCGACGCGGGCTGGGGATCGGCGGGCTGTCGGAGCCGCTCTACGTGGTCAAGCTCGACCCTGACGCCCGGCAGGTCATCGTCGGCCCGAAGGAAGCGCTCTCGACCCGGATCGTGCCTGTGCGCGAGATCAACTGGCTGGGTGATGCGCCGATGCAATCGCGACCCGAATGGAACCTGTCCGTCAAGGTCCGCTCCACCCGCCCGCCGCGCGAGGCAATCCTTCGGCCCACTGGCCCGGACACGGCGGAGATCGAGCTGTTCACCCCCGAGGAAGGCGTCTCGCCCGGACAAGCCTGCGTTTTCTACGAAACCGAAGGCAGCCGCATCTTTGGCGGCGGCTGGATCTGGCGCGGCTGACCCCCTCGACACGCCCCGCCAGTCCGGGCACAAAGCTCGGCGGGACACAGGGCGCGGGAGCAACACCATGAGCAAGAAAGTCGTGATCGTCGGCGGCGGCTATGTCGGCACGGAACTGGCCCAATCGCTCGAGCGCTATTGCGACGTGACGCTTGTCGAGCGGAAGCAATTCTTTTGCCACGTCCCGGTGATGATCCGCTCCCTGGTGCAGCCGGAACTGTTCGAGCAGGCGCTCTTTCCCTATGACAAGTTGCTGCAGACCGGACGCGTCGTGCAGGCCAGCGCGGCGGAGGTGAACGAAAGCGGCGTCACGCTGGAAGACGGCAAGACACTTGGCGCCGATGCTATCGTTGTGGCGACCGGCTCTTCGCACGACACCGCCTTCAAGGCGCCGGGGGCTTCGGTGGAGGAACTGCGCGAGGCCAACCGCGCGCTGGCGCAACAGATCGAAGGCGCGTCCTCCATCGCGATAATCGGTGGAGGCGCGCTCGGCGTGGAACTGGCCGGCGAGATCAAGGCGCTCCGAACACACAAACAGGTCACGCTCGTCTCCGACACTCCCTTGATCGACGGCTATGACCCGCGCCTTGGGCAAGGGCTCGAAGCCAAGCTCGGCCTGCTCGGCGTGGAAGTCATCACCGGCCGGACAGCCGTGGACCTGCCGCAGACGCGCGGCGCCTTCCCCGGCCCGATCCGCCTCGACGACGGGCGCGAGATCGCGGCCGACCTTGTCATTCCCGCGCTCGGCTCAACACCGAACACGGCGCTGCTGGACCCGCTTCCGGGGGTCGAGAAAACCGCCGATGGCCGCGTTCGCAATGACCGCTGGCTAAGGCCCTCGGCGCTGCCCAATGTCTTTGCCGCGGGCGACGCGGTCGATAGCGGCGACCATATGACCATCGTCGGCGCATCGCGCCAGACGCCCTGGCTCGCGCGCAGCCTGCGCAATTTCCTCGCCGGCAAACGGACAGACCGGACCGCGGCCTACGGGCCGTGGCGCAATGCGCCGCTGCTTGTGCCGCTGGGCGAGCATGTCGGGCAGTCGATCCTGCCGGTGGTGGGGCTTGTCGGCTCGCGCACGACGCGGCTGGTCAAGGGGCGGTACCTGTTCCTGCCGAAATATCGCAAGCTCTTCCGGACCGGCTGAGGGCGCCTCAGCGCCCCTCTTCCAGCCCTTCCAGTACCGCGCGCGCCGCGCGCAGGCCGGGCGCTTCCTGCCCGCGCCCAAGCCGCTCCATGGTGATGCGCATGGCATCGCGCTGCGCAAAAGGATTGCGCAAGACTTCCAGAACCGCGTCGGCAAGCGCGTCGGGGCGGCAGGCTTCGCCGGTGAATTCGGGCACGACGCGAGTTTCGGAAACGAGGTTGACCAGCGTCACCGTATCCACCAGCAAAAGTCGCTGGACGATCATCCGGGTCAGCCAGTTCGCGTCATAACCGATCACCATCGGCGTGTCGGCGGCAGCCAGTTCGAGCGAGACCGTGCCCGAGGCCGCAAGCGCCACATCGGCGGCGGCAAAGGCCGCGCGTTTCTCGGCCTGGAAGGCCTGCGCCGTCTTGCCCCGCGGGTCCAGCAGGATCGGCGAACCGGGCCAGCTCTGCAGAGCCTCCTGCATGATCTCCGCCTTGGCCTCGATCGTGGGCACCACGATGCGCGCGGATGGATGTTCGGCCAGCAGCCGCTTCAACGTTTCGCCAAAGACCGGTGCAAGTCGCTTGATCTCGCCGCCACGCGAGCCGGGAAGCGCGAGAATGAGTGGCGCATCCGGCACGATGCCGTGGTCCGCCCGGAACGCGGCAACATCCTGCTCCGATGGCTGTGGCTCGGCCACAACCGGGTGCCCGACGAAGTCGCAGCGCATGCCCGCCGCTTCCATAAAAGGCGGTTCGAAAGGCAGCAGCGCCAGCACCTGGTCGATGATCGGCGCCATCTTCGCCGCTCGCCCCGGGCGCCAGGCCCAGACGGTCGGGGCGACGTAATGCACCGTACGTTGATCCGGCCGCCGCTTGCGTACCTCCCGCGCCAGTGGCACGCAGAAGGCCGGCAAGTCGATGGTCAGCAGGATATCGGGCGCCAGTTCTTCCGCGCGGTCCACCGCCTCGAACAGGCGTCGGCGCAGGTGCATGTATTTCGGCAGGATCTCCACGATCCCCATCAGCGACAGCTCGGACATCAGAAACAGGCTCTGCAGGCCCTCGGCTTCCATCTGTGGCCCGCCAATGCCGTGGAATTCCACCTCCGGCACCAGCTCCTTCAACCCCGCCATCAGCGCCGCCCCAAGCTTGTCGCCCGAGGCCTCTCCGGCCACCACGAATACCCGCATCGCTCAGCCTCCCTTCGGCCGCACCCAGAGGAAGAGCCCGGCCGCATCGGCCGCAGCAATCGCCTCGGCGCGGTCTAGCAGCATCACGCCACCCGCCTCGATCACGACGCCGCGCAAGCCGGCCTCGGTCGCCGCGCGAATCGTGTCCGGCCCGATCGTGGGAAGGTCCACGCGCCGGTCCTGACCGGGCTTCGGCGCCTTGAAGAGCAGCCCGCCCTCCGGCAACCCAACGCGGGTGCCCTTGAGCGAGGCAAGCATCCAGTCCGTGCCCGGCATGGCTTCGATGGCCAGCGCCTGCCGGCGGGCCACGACACAGGCCTGGCCAACATCGGCCACGCCCATCGCCGCGACGATCTCCTCGCCGCGGGCGGCGTCCTTCACATCGTCCTTGTCCGGCTTGACGCGGGTCAGAACGCCCGGATCGGGCAGTAATTCGGGCAGGATCTCATGCGCGCCTCGGACAGCCATGCCATTCTCCTCGAAAAGCGCGATCAGCTCGCGCAGGGCCCCATCGTCGCCCTTGCCGAGCGCACGCATAAGGCGCGGCACCAGCAGCAGCGTTGCGAAGTCCAGCCGGCTGAGGCGCAGCTTCGGCCGCGTGATGCCGCCGGCCATGCAGATTTCCGTCACGCCCTTACGGCGCAGTTTCCGCACCAGCCCGCCCAGCCCTTCGAGGTGAAAGGTCAGCTCGGGGGAGAGACGATCCGGCGCGCTGGCATAGCCGCAGACCAGCGGCGTCCTGCCCGCCGCGCGGGTCTCTTCGGCCAGGATCTCCGGCAGGCGCCCCTGCCCCACGATCAAGGCCAGCACAGGTTCATTCCGGCTGGATGAAGCTGCGATCGGACTCGCCGGTAATGAACTCGACGATCTGCTGGACATATTCGCTGTCGGACGCCTCGCCGAGCGCCGCAGCGCGTTCCTTGAAGGTGCCGCCCTCGGCCGCGAGCGCCTTATAGGCCGCACGCAGCTCGGCAATGTCGATCCGTTCCAGCCCGCGCCGCTTCAGCCCGATCAGGTTCAGCCCGACCAGATGACCTGCGCCGCCCTGCACCTGGCCATAGGGAATCACGTCCTTCTCGACCTTGGTCAACCCGCCGATGATCGCGCCCTGCCCGATCCGCACCCATTGATGCACACCGGAGATGCCGCCGATTATGACGTCATCGCCAATCTGGCAGTGGCCGGCCAGCCCGGCATTATTCACCAGGATCACGCGGTTGCCGACCTGGCAGTCATGCGCAACATGGGTGCCGGCCATCAGCAGGCAGTCATCGCCGATACGGGTGATGCCGCCGCCGCCCTCGGTGCCGGGATTGATCGTCACATGCTCCCGGATCCGGTTGCGCGCGCCGATGACGAGCTTTGTGTCCTCGCCGTGAAACTTGAGGTCCTGCGGGATCTCGCCGATCACCGAGAACGGAAATACGACCGTATCATTGCCGATGGTGGTATCGCCGGTGATGACGACGTGGGACTTGATCTCCACCCCTTCGGCCAACTTCACTTTCGGGCCGATCACCGAGAATGCCCCGATGCTCACGCCGGGGCCGATTTCCGCCGCCTCGTCTATCGCTGCCATCGGATGAATGCGGGCGGTTGGGTCGATGGCCATTCTCAGCTCTCCGAGACTTCGTTTTTCGGCAGTTGTACCATGGCGGAAAACTCCGCCTCCGCGGCAAGTTCGCCATTTACCAGCGCGCGGCCCTCGAACTTGCCGATGCGCGAGCCGGCCCGTTTCACCGACACGTGCAACTCCAGAACATCGCCGGGCACGACGGGCCTGCGGAACTTCGCCTTGTCGACGGTGGTGAAGTAGATCATCAGTTCCTCGGTGATCCCGCGCGATATGCCGATGAGAACGGCAGATGTCTGCGCCATGGCCTCGATCACGAGAACGCCGGGCATCACCGGATGGCCGGGGAAATGGCCCTGGAAATGCGGCTCGTTGAAAGTGACATTCTTGATGCCAACGGCGCTCTTTCCAGAGTCGATGTCGCGCACGTGATCAACGAGCAGGAACGGGTAGCGGTGCGGCAGGATCTTCAGGATGGTCTCGTGGTCCGCCTCGAGAAGCGCGCTGGTCTCTTCTGTCATGGTTTCCGATGCCTTGTTGTCGTCTGGTCGCCGCGCCCGCGGCTTCCCGGCGTCCTACACGCACGACTTGCCAACAGCAAGCAGCGCGCGCCGTGTTGTGCGATGCTGAAGCCTGATCGGCGTGCTGTCGGGCTCCAGAACCGATGTTTCTCGACGTTCCCGCCACCTCGGGGAGCGCGGGTCACTCCACGGCCGGAACCTTGGCATCGGGCTTATCCTCTGGCGGCGCCGTCTCCTCCTCGGTTGCACCATCTCCCAGAACCGCATCGATTCTTGCTATAGCCCGGTCTGTCACGTCGATCGCATCGGCCGAAAGGATCACCGCCCGGTTATCAAGGAGCGCCACGGCGCCGCTGTCACGGACGATCTCGGACAGGATCGGCAGTACGCGTCCGGTGAAGATCCGGCGATCCAGGTCGCGCCGCCGCTGGAGCGCCGCGATCTTGGCATCCTGATCCTCACGGAGTTTGACGACCTTTTCATCGAACGCATCTGCAAGCGCGCGGAACTCTTCGCTCGAAACCTGCTTGCGCTTTTCGGTCAGCTGCAGTTCCTCGACAGTCAAGGCCTCGGTCAGTTCCCGGTTGCGCTCTGCCAGGGCATTCGAGGCTTGGGAAAACTCCGACTGAAGGCGCTTGCCGAACAGGGTTTCGCCATAGAGCTTGTCCTGATCAAGCGTCAGTACGGGCGAATTGATCGGCGAAAAAACCTGAGCGGGTGCAGGAAGCGGGGCAAGCGACGCCGCAAGCAGCAGCCAGCAAAACAGGGCCTGCCCCGGAAAGCGACGCATCAGAAGGACGTAGACACGGTGAATTCGAAGTTCTGCTCCTTGTCATAGTCCTCTTTGATCAGAGGCCTCGAGAAGTTGAACCGCAACGGTCCGAGCGGCGAATCCCAGAGCAAGGCAACACCGGCCGCGGAACGCAGATAGAAGTCGTCATCGACCTCGTCGTTGCCACTCGGGCCACCGGCGGTGTTGTCGAGGCCCCAGACCGAGCCGATATCCCAGAACAGGCCGCCCGAGATGCCATATTCCTCAGGCAGGCCGATCGGGAACTCGGCCTCGAAACGCGCCACGGCGAAATAGTTGCCGCCCAGCACGTCCTCGTTGCCGACATTCAGGTCGCGCGGCCCCACCGAATTCGGCTCGAAGCCCCGGATTTTCCTCGACAGCATGTAGCGTTCGAAAATCCGGCTATCGCCACCGGAGAAGGCCACCGCGCCGCCTTCCAGTTCTGCCCGGAAGGTAACGTCCTCGTTGAAGGTCTGCTTCTTGGCCCGTAGCAGCGCCTCGGTCCGAACGAAGCTCGCACCGTCCTCGCGCCCACCGAAATCCTGCCGGAAACGAAGGTAGACGCCCGAACGCGGGTCGAGACCGTTGCTGATGGTGTCATAGATATAGGAATAGCCGACCGAGAAGGAGCTCAGCGGGCCCATATCCTCTTCCTGCTGCAAGATGTAGGACGATACATCATCATCATAATCGCCGTCATCGTCGGTATCCTTGGTACCATCCTCGACACCGTGCAGCTTGCCGTAGTCATAGGTCGCCCGAACGCCCAGCCGCGAATAGTCGGTCAGCGGGAAAGTCAGGGAAGGCTCGAACTGGCCCAGATCGGTATCGTAGGAGGAGTTGTCCTTTTCGGTCTTGCGATAATAGGCAGACAGACCGAACGTGACATCACGGTCCAGGAAAGCCGGCTCGACAAAGTTGAAGTTGAAGGTCGACGTAGACGAGGTGATCCCGAGGCCCGCGGAAAGCCCCTGCCCACGACCGAGGAAGTTGCGCTCGGTGAAGGAGAAGTTGAAGCCCAGACCGTCAGAGGTGCCATAGCTTGCCCCGAAACCGAGTGAACCGGTCGGCGCTTCCTCGACATTGACATCCACGACCACGAGATCGCTGCTCGAACCCTGCCGGGCCTCCACCTGGGCGTCCTTGAAGAAGCCGAGCGCGCGAATCCTGTCCGCCCCCTGGCGAATCTCACGCGCGTTGAACGGGTCGCCCTCGGCAACGTCGAATTGACGGCGCACCACTCGGTCGAGCGTTGTCGTGTTGCCCTCGATGTCGATCCGCTCGACGAAGATCCGCGGACCGCGGCTGATGACATACTCGATATCCAGCGTCAGATCGCGGTCATTGCGGGTCACGCGCGGTTCCACGCGGATGAAATCCAGACCCCGGCGCGTGGCGAGGGTTTCGAGCCGGGTGATGTCCGTGTCGATCGGCACCGGGGAATAGACCGTGCCGGAACGGAGCTTGGCCGTCTTGCGGAAGGCGTCGATATCGATATCCGCAACGGTCGAAGAGACCGAAACCTTGCCGACCCGAAACTGTTGTCCCTCGCGCAGGTTGAAGGTGACGACATTGCCGCGGCGGTTGCGGTCGATCTCGGCCGTCGCGCTGAGAACCTGCACGTCGACATAGCCACGGTTGGAATAGAAATCGCGCAACAGCTGCTTGTCATATTCCAGCCGTTCTTCGATGAGCGTGTCGCGGGCCACGAAGGCCCGGAAGATACCGGCCTGCTTGGTCTCGAGCGCCCGGCGCAGCCGGTAATCCGAATAGTTCCGGTTGCCGACGAAGGAGATACGCTCGATCTCGGAAACCTTGCCCTCCTGGATCTCGAACACGAGGTCCACGCGGTTGTCCGAGCGACGAATGATCTTCGGCGTGACGGTCGCGGCAATCCGTCCGGTCTGCCGATAGGCCTCGGCGATATTGGCAGCGTCCGCCTCGGCGGCCGAGGGCGAATAGATCCGGCGCGACTTCGATTCGACGATTTCGGCCATCGCCGTGTCGTTGAGGCGGCGATTCCCTTCGAAGGCGATCACGTTGATGGTCGGGTATTCCTTAACCTTGATGACCAGCGTATTTCCGCTCGGAACCAACTCCACAGTCTCGAAAAGGCCGGTTCCGGCAATGCCCTGATAGGCATCGTTCAGCTGGGCGGCCGAAACCGTCTGCCCCCTGCCGATGCCGGCATAAGTGGCAATCGTAGCGGCATCAATGCGTTGATTTCCCTGAATATCCAGGTTCGTGAAGCTGTAGCTCTGGGCCATGGCCGCTTGCGGAAAGGTGCCGCCCGAGACCACCAGGACCCCACAGAGGGCCATAGCCGCGACGCCGGAAAGTTTCCGTGCTGGGCTGCTCATCCGGGCGTTCATGGCAGTGCCGCCCGTTATATGTTTTTTCATGCTGCCGCCCCCCAGGCGCGAGGTTCTATTATTTATTTATGCCATTTGCTAGCGAGGTTCGCCTCTCTTGTCAAAACGACAAAGGGCGCCGCGTGAGCGTCGCCCCCCTGATTGAATTATCGGCGGAAATCAGCCTGCAAGCAGGGATCCAAGCGCCGCGGCACCGGTCAGGGCCGCTATAATCGCCGCTATGTAGAAGATCCTGTCCCAGTTCAGCTGAACAATCAGGCTGATGCTTTGGTAGCCAGCGGACATCGTTTGCATGACTCGCACCTTTTGCGTGTTTCGACCAGGAACCAACCTAAAGCTAAAATATGTCCAGATTGGGGCGAAACGACGCGGTTTATGGGCAGAACAAGTCGTTGGTGACCGCGAAGACCATCAAGCTCAGCATCAGGGTCAGACCGATTCCCATCAGTATCCGCAACGCATTGTCGCTGGGCGGGCGCCCGGTGATGGCCTCGTACACGTGAAAGGCCAGGTGACCGCCGTCGAGAACCGGAATCGGGAACAGGTTCAGCAGGCCGACCGCCGTCGAGAGAACCGCGATGAACCAGATGAAGCTGCTCGCCCCCTGGCTCGCCGCCGCGCCCGAGGTTTCGGCGATGCCGATGGGGCCGCGCAGGTTGCAGGAGGAAATCGCGCCCGTCACCATATGCCACAGGCCCGAAAGCGAGCTTTTGACAATGAACCAGGTCTGGTCGACGCCGTAGTTGACAGCCTCCAGAACCCCCGGCGACTCGGTCGCCGGCGTGAAAAACAGCCCGCCCGTCATGCCGATGAGCCAGCGGGTCTCGAAACTGCCATCCGCGTTCGGCACGTCCACGCGCCGGGGTGCGAGGACGAATTCGAGCGCCTCGCCATCGCGCCAGACATTGAGTTTCATCGCCCGCCCTTCGGAGGCGGCCACGGTCTCCTGCAATTGCTTGAAGGCGGTGATCTGGGTGCCGTCGATGGCCGTGATCACGTCGCCGACCTCGATGCCCACATCCATCGCCGCCGACCCGGGCTGCAGCCCGTCCACCATCGGCGGGAAGGGGAACGGCCCGTCCAGCGATACCTGCCGCCCGGCGCGCTCGATCTCGTAGGAAACCGTCTCGGACACGTCCAACCCGCGCACGACTTCGAAGAAACCGACATAATCTTCGGCCGCCTGCCCGCCGACCGACAGGATGCGGTCCCCCGGCTGGAGCGCCTGCACCTGCGCCGGCATCGGCTTGAGCGCGCCCACCTCGACCGGTTCCTTGGCCGTACCTTCCCACAGTATCATGGCAGAGAAGACGAGAATCGACAGGATGAAATTGAACACCGGCCCCGCGGCAACCGTCGCAGCCCGCGCCCAGAGCGGCGCGCCGTGCATGGTGTGGCGGCGCGTTTCCGGATCCATCTCCTCGAATTCGTCCGAGGCCTTGTCGCTGGCCGCCGAGGCGTCGCCGAGAAATTTCACGTACCCGCCAAAGGGAAGCGCCGCGACCTGCCACTGGGTGCCATGCTTGTCCGTGCGCTTGAGCAGGACCGGCCCGAAGCCGATGGAGAACACCTCCGCCCGAATCCCAGACCAACGGCCCACGATGTAATGGCCATACTCATGCACGAAAACGATCACGCTGAGGGCAACGACAAAGGCAGCGATGGTCCAGAGAAGGCCCCCGAATTCGGGGATCAGCGAGGCAAAATCCATTTGATATCAAGCATCCATGTTGATCCGGGCCGCGGCCTCGGCCGCGCGTATCCGAGCGACATGATCTGTTTCAATGACATCTTCAAGGCACATGCGGTCACATTTCAGGGCGTTCTCGCCTTCCATGGCGGCAAGCACCTCCTCGACGACCACCGCCATGTCGGTGAACCGGATGTCGCGTGCCAGGAAGGAATCCAGCGCCTGTTCCTTGGCGGCGTTGAAAACGGCACCGGCGAGGCCGCGCACCTTCATCACCTCGCGCGCAAGCCGCAGCGCCGGCCAGCGCGCCTCGCTGGGCTCACGGAATTCCAGCTTGCCGATCCGCGCGAGGTCCAACCGCTCCACTGGCAGCGGTCGGCGCTCCGGGTAATGCAGCGCATAGCCGATTGCGTGGCGCATATCCGCCGGGCCCACATGCGCCATCAGCCCGCCATCGTTGAAGCCGATCAGCGCATGTACCAGCGATTGCGGGTGTACAAGGACCTCGATCTGGCGCGGCTCGAACCCGAAAAACTCCCGCGTTTCAATAAGCTCCAGGGACTTGTTGAACATGGACGCGGAATCGACCGTGATCCGCTGGCCCATGTCCCAGTTCGGATGCGTACTGGCCTGCTCCGGCGTCGCTCTCGGCAGATCCTCCAGCGGCCAGTCCCGGAAGGCCCCACCGGACGCGGTGAGGATCACCCGCTCAACGGCAGAAATGTCTTCGCCCACAAGGGCTTGCCAGACGGCGCTATGTTCGCTGTCAACCGGCAGAACATCGGCCTTGTTGGCCCGTGCCGTCCGCATCAGCAATTCGCCGGCGCAGACGAGCGATTCCTTGTTGGCCAGCGCCAGCGCCGCGCCCTGTTCGAGCGCCTTCAGGCCGGGCACCAGCCCCGCCGCGCCGACAATGGCGGACATCACCCAGTCGACCGGGCGTTCCGCGGCCTCGGAGATCGCCATAGGGCCGGCTGCCACTTCGATTCCGGTACCTGAAAGAAGCTCTGCAAGCTCCTGTTTGCAATCTGGAAAGCATGTAACCGCCAGCTTGGCGTTGAGCGAGATCGCCTGCTCCGCCAGCCGCGCGATATTGCGCCCGCCGGTCAGCGCCACGACCTCGTATTCTTCCGGTGCCCGCGCGATGAGGTCTACCGTGTTTTCGCCGATCGAGCCTGTGGAGCCGAAGATCGACACGCGTTTCATATCCGGACCTCCGGCACATCCACCAGCAGCGCCAGGAGCAGCATGAAGAGCGACGCGCCCAACAGCCCGTCAAAGCGATCGAACAGGCCGCCATGTCCGGGAATGATGGCCGAGGAATCCTTGACCCCCAGCCGGCGCTTGAGCGCGCTTTCGGCAATGTCCCCCATCTGCGAGGCGAAGGACAAGAGCATGGAGAGCCAGATGAGATCCCGCCCAGCATCGGTGAAGGTCAGGAAGATCGCTCCGATCAGACCGGCACCGATCCAGCCTGCGGCAGTCCCGGACCAGGTCTTCTTGGGACTGATACTCGGCCAGAACTTCGGCCCGCCGAAATGGCGTCCCGCGAAATAGCCCGCAACATCCGTTACCACGACACAGATGACCATCCAGAAAAGCCAGGTGCCGCCATAGACCTCCCGCGCCTCGACGAGGCCCCATCCGGCCACGGTAAGGCCCAAGGCAAACAGAAAAAATGTTAATTTTTCCAGTGGCATGGAGAGCATTCCCGCCACGGCGGGCAGAAACAGAAGGAACAGGTGCCAATCGGGTTGCTGCTGTGTCAGCCCGGAAATGACGGAGGCGGAGAAGGCCGCGAGCAGCATCGCGCCCACATCCCATCCCGGCCGGATCATCCGTGCCAGTTCCCAGATCATCACCGAGGTGACGAACACCACCAGCATCTGGAACCAGACTCCGCCAAGCCGGATCGCCACGACGCCAATCAGCACCATCAGCAACCCGGTCCATGTCCGCGCATTCAGGTCTTCCCAACGTGCAGACGAGGTGTTTTTATTGCTTTCAGCCAAGAACCGCTCCATATCGCCGCTCCCGCTTGCCAAACCCGGCCAGCACCTCGGCGAATTTTTCCGCCGTGAAATCGGGCCAGAGCGTGTCGACGAATTCATATTCTGAATAGGCCGATTGCCAGAGCAGGAAATTCGAAATCCGCGCCTCGCCGGATGTCCGTATCACCAGGTCCGGGTCCGGCAGGGTATGAGTGTCGAGAAAACGCCCCAGCGTTTCGGCATCGACATCATCGGGGTCCAGCCGCCCGGCGGCGACTTCGCGGGCAAGCCGGAGCGTCGCGCGCGTCACCTCGTCCCGACCGCCGTAATTGAGCGCGATCGTCAGGTGGACGTCATCATTGTCTGCCGTCAGCGCCTCAAGGTCGTCCATCAGCTTGACCAGCTTGCGGTCCAGCCTGTCACGGTCGCCGATGAAGCGCACCCGCACCCGCTTGGCCAGCAGGCGCTGCGCTTCCTTCAGGATGTAGCGGCGAAACAGCGTCATCAGCCCGGAAACCTCGGCCTGCGTCCGCTTCCAGTTCTCGGTCGAGAAGGCAAAGATCGTCAGGTAGCGCACGCCGAGATCCGGGCACGCCTCGACGATCTCGCTCACCCGACGCGCGCCAGCCTGGTGACCGAACAAACGCGGACGGCCGCGGGCGGTTGCCCAGCGGCCGTTGCCATCCATGATGATAGCGACATGTTCGGGGGCCTTGTGAAGGTTGTCTTCGGCGGGCATCAGGCCCCCTTTCAGCTTTGCCAAACGATCCGCAGGTCAGACCTGCATGATCTCTTCCTGCTTGTGTTCCAGGGTAGCATCGACCAGCTTGATGTGCTTGTCGGTCATCTCCTGGATGTCGTCATGCCACATCTTTTCCTCGTCTTCAGGCATACCGTCGGACTTGGCCTTCTTGAGCTTGTGCATGCCGTCCTGGCGGACGTTGCGAATGGCGATTCGGGCGCTCTCGGCATAGGTCGCGGCGACCTTGGTCAGCTCGCGGCGGCGCTCTTCGTTCAGCTCCGGGATCGGCAGACGGATGATGGTACCGTCGACGACCGGGTTAATGCCCAGCCCGCTCTCGCGCAATGCCTTCTCGGCCTTGGAAACCATGCTCTTGTCCCAGATGTTCAGCGTGATCATCCGCGGCTCCGGCACGTTCACGGTGCCGATCTGGTTGAGTGGCGTCATCGCGCCATAGGCATCGACCTGGATCGGATCCAGCATGGACGCCGAGGCCCGGCCGGTCCGAAGCGTCAGGAATTCCGCCTTCAGCGCCTTGATCGCCCCATCCATCCGGTGTTTCAGGTCGGCGACATCGGGTTCTTCATAGTCTGCTGACATGTGCCTGTTCCCTCCCAAGCATCTCGTTCGTTCGCAACGTTCTACAATCGCTGCAACGCGTTGTATAGCATCCGCTCGGCGATGTTTAGAACGGAAAGGCTATAATTTCCTTTTCCGCGAAATCGACGCGGCCGGCAAAGCTGGAAGCTGCCGGCCGTTCTCCCGTCCAGGGATGAAGGATCAAGGCGGCACGCGACCGCCCGGTTCCGCCCGTTCAGCCAGCGCCCCTTCGGCGCCGGCGGCGGCTTGCGAACGCCCCCACGCCCAAAACCGAGCCCAGCAATACCGAGGATGCAGGCAGCGGAACCGGCGAGATCTCGACCGAGATATTGTCGAACTGATGGAAATCGGCCGTTTGGGTCCAGGTCACGCTGATGACACTGTCGAAGCCATCGAAATAGAAGGTCTCCATGCCCCAGACACCGTCGAGATCGAAAGTTTGCTCGACCGTCGTACCGTCTTCATAGGTGCCGGTAAAGGTAACGCTGGTGTCGCCGATCCGGTTGGACGCGAGTTCGGACAGGTCGATGGACTCGAGGTCGAAAGCGCTGCCGTCGCTCGCCGCAAGTTGGGTCACGCCGTTGACGCGATTGTTGAGCATGGAGGTCGAGCCGGTATTGTAGCGAGAGTTGCCGGTCTCGGGTATGGCGAAGGCCGTCCTGGTATTGGACGTCAGGTTCGTCAGCGTGAAATCGTCGTAGGTATAGGTTCCGCCGACATAGTCGAAGGCACGCCCCGACCCTTCAAGATCTTGGAAATCGATCGTTATCGCCTGTGCCGGCGTTGCGAACCCCGCAACGACAAGGGCGGCCCAGAACAACAGTGTTTTTCCAAATCGAAACATGATGCCTGCCAATTCCAACTGCTCGCGGACCGATTTTCGTCGGCTCTTAAGGAATTATTAGGCATGAAAACCGGCGGGAAAGAGGCGCCGGTTTGGTCATTTATTAACCTTTTCGAGGTGCTCAGCCCTGAACGCGGGTATAGGTGCCCTCGCCCGCGAGGATGCCGCGGAAGCCGCCCGGCTCATCCAGCGAGAAGACGATGATCGGCAGGTTGTTGTCGCGTGCCAGCGCGATGGCAGAAGCGTCCATCACCTTGAGCCGCTTGGTCAGGCACTCGTCATAGGTGACGCTGTCATAGCGCACGGCGTCGTCGAACTTCACCGGATCCTTGTCATAGATCCCGTCCACCTTGGTGCCCTTGAAGATAGCCTCGCAGGCCATCTCGTTGGCGCGCAGCGCGCCTGCGGTGTCGGTGGTGAAATACGGGTTGCCGGTGCCGGCGGCAAAGATGCAAACCCGCTTCTTCTCCAGGTGGCGCACCGCGCGGCGGCGGATGTAAGGCTCGCAAACCTCGTCCATGCGGATGGCCGAGATGACGCGGGTAAAGACGCCCATTTCCTCGAGCGCGGACTGCATCGCGAGCGCGTTCATCACCGTGGCGAGCATGCCCATGTAGTCGGCCGTGGTGCGTTCCATTCCTTGAGCGGAACCCGACAGGCCGCGGAAGATATTGCCGCCGCCGATCACCATGCAGATCTCGACGCCCAGGTCGTGGACCGATTTCACTTCATTGGCGATGCGCTGCACGGTGGGCGGGTGCAGACCGTAGCCCTGGTCTCCCATCAACGCCTCGCCCGAGATTTTCAGAAGAACCCGTTTATAGGCCGGTGTCGGTTGATCCTCGGTCACGTCGAGCATATCAAAATCCCTCTGATCTGGCTTCCGCGCCTTCCTGTCGGAAAATGGCGCGGCCTTCAACCGTCAAGGCGCGTTTCAATGGCAATATCCGTCGATGAAATCGACCCGGTCAAACCGGTCCTCATTGCCGGGCCGACGGCCAGCGGCAAATCCGCCCTCGCGCTCGAGATCGCCGAGGCGCAGGGCGGCGTGATCGTGAATGCCGACGCGCTGCAGGTCTTTGCCAATTGGCGCATCCTGACGGCACGCCCGCCGGACGAGGACCTCGCGCGGGCGCCGCACCTGCTCTATGGCCATGTCGGGCCGCGGGAGGATTACTCGGTCGGCCACTGGCTGCGCGAGGTTGCCGAAATCCTGTCCGGCCCGGAGCGGGCGATTGTCGTCGGTGGTACGGGGCTCTATTTCTCGGCGCTCACCGAAGGCCTGGTCGAGATCCCGGCGGTTCCGCCAGCAATCCGCCGGCAAGCCGATTCCCTGACACGCGAGGCAATGCTGGAAGAACTGGATCCGGAAACACGGGCCCGGATCGACCGCGCCAATCCGGCGCGGGTGCAACGTGCCTGGGAGGTGTTGCGCGCGACCGGCAAGGGCCTGGCGCTCTGGCAGGACGAAACCCCGCCCCCTCTCCTGCCGCCCGATGCCGCGCAGGCTTTCGTTCTGGAGGCCCCGCGCGACTGGCTGACACCGCGTATCGAGCGGCGGTTCGAGTTGATGATCGAAGCCGGCGCGTTGGAGGAGGCGCGGGCGAACCTGGATGACTGGGACCCCAACCTGCCCTCCTCGCGTGCCATCGGCGGGCCGGAACTCATCGCCCATCTGCGCGGCGAGATGGATCTCGACGCCGCCATCGAGGCCGCCTGCATCGCCACGCGCCAATATGCCAAGCGGCAGCGCACGTGGTTCCGGGCGCGTATGAAGAGCTGGCGAAATATCCTGCCTGAGCGCTGATCCGACAGCCATAAAGCAGAAATCGAACATCTGCGTGCTTGATTCGCAGTTATCCACAGGGCAGAAAGACCACTATCGAACCCTGCTGCCCAAAGGTTCCGCCCATGTCCGTGATTCCCGCCGCACCTGTCGGCCCGCTCCGCCTTGTGCCCATGCAACGCCTGACCCATGGCGGGCGCTGGCGCACCGAGGCGATGCGCAGCTACCGGATGCCCATCCTGCTCTGGTTCACACGCGGACAGGGACGCATCACCGTGGCCGGGCTGACGCGCGGTTATGGCGCGCATAACGCCGTCTTCATCCCGGCCGGCACCATGCATGGCTTCGACGTGTCCTCGCAGGTCTATGGCACGGCCGTCTTCTTCAACGAATCCGTGCCGCTGGAATTGGCGTCCGACCCCTTCCACCTGCGGGTACGCGATGCCCGCCACCAGGGCCAGATCACCGGCCTGCTCGAAAGCCTGCAACGCGAGATCGACGGCGAGCGCCCGCTCAAGGACCGCGCCATCGCCCATTATGGCGGACTGCTCTCGGTCTGGCTGGACCGGCAGCGCTTCGAGGCCGAGGATCGCCCCCAGGACTGCGCCGCCCGCGCGCTGGTGCGCCGCTACACCGAGGCGATCGAGGAGCAGCTCTACACCGGGCAGTCGGTGAGCGATTATGCCGAGGGGCTCGGCGTGACCCCGACCCATCTCAGCCGCGTCTGCAACCAGACCTGTGGCCGCCCCGCCTCCGATCTTCTCGCCGACCGGCTCACCTTCGAGGCGCGGCGGCTGCTGCTGGACACCTCCTTGCCCGTCAAGCGCGTGGCCGAGGTGCTGGGCTTCAACTCGGCGGCCTATTTTACCCGCGCCTTTCACCACCGCACCGGGCAGACACCGAGCGACTTCCGCGAAGCGCGCAAGCGCTAACGGAATCCACCCTGTTTCCAGGGGGGGCATCATGGCACCCCCGAACCGGATAACCGAAGTGGACGGCGTGACGCCCTGTGCCGGCCACCGCGCGGTTTGTCCGCACCGCCCGGCTCCAGGACGTGAGATTCCACAGTATCGTTGTGAATCACGCGCTGAGCAACGCGCTGATTGCATGGACCCGCTTTCCTGCATCGCCATCACCAGCCAGGCTTTGCACAAACACTCCTCGTCTGGATCGGCATGTTCCTTGCCTCCATCGTCGGTATCGCTCTCGGGCTGCCCGCGGCGAAGGCACGTGACACAAGATGCCCCGGGAGATACTGCCCAATACGCGCGGTCCGCGGATCGTGGATTTCCGGCTGCGGATCGGTTACACGACCATCCTGCTCGGCACGCTGGGTTTCTTTTGCCTGGGCAACGCGCCGGAGAACCCGGATCGGGGTACCACGACCGATGACAGCAACCTGCTGGCCGACGGCCTGCGTGAAGAAAGCTTGGAAGACCGATGGAAGAAGAGAATGACACCCCTCTGCAGAAGCTGAGACGGACCCTGCGCCTCGCGATAATCGTCCTGGTAGGCGTGGTGCTCGCGCTGACCATCCTCTTCACCGTGTTCGGCACGTGGAAAGGGATGTCATCCCGGGAAGAACTTCTGGATGCCAACGGAATCCATGTTCTGCCGCATCTGCTGCGCAACACCTATACCGGCGACGCCCGTTTCGATGTCGCCTGCGATGCGCCCGAGAGCTGCACCGCCGCCGCCCGCGAAATCTGTGGCGATACGGTCGTCGTTCTGAGCGAACCGCAGAAAGAGGATGGGATCTGGATCATGGTCGCGGAATGCGAGCCCGGAACAGAACCCCAATGGTAACGCCCGGATCCTTTCCGAGGCTGGGGGGCCAGCCCCCCAATGGTCATTGGTTCAGGGAACCAATGACCGCCCCCCGGGGATATTTGCGGTCAGAAGAAGACATACGGGGTGTCTGAGCGCGCAGCTTTCGACAAGCCCTGCAAGGGCGGACGAAAGGGTGGGCAACCGCCCTTCGGGCCCGGCGGAACAGTTGACTGGGATAATACGACGAAGAAATGAGATCGTGACGGGTCAATCTTCGAGATCGAGACGCTATCGATCTACTTCCCCCGGCTGCGGGAAATCCACGGTGGCACTCGACGTCATGCTCGACCTTGGCCTGCACGGGCGCGTCGCCGGCGAGACGATCTAGTTCAAGAGGCGCGACCTTGCTGAGAGGAGCGCGCAGGAGTCGCGTGCCATTCGTAGTTCGGAGATTGCCATGATCTACCATGAGTTGATGGCAAGGTTGAACGCAGCACCTGCGGTCAGCCATGAACCGGTCTCCGGGCTGCCCTTTCCCGATGCGCTGGCGTTGGAAACCCGCCCGAACTTAACATTGTGCGGCCGCCAGACCGCAACAGAGTTTCAGGTTGAGGTCAGAACGGTCTCCAGCTGCCCTACGGAGTCGCCTTGAACGCAACATGCGATGCGTGATAGCTCAAGTTGCCTCTGAAACGCTTTCGTCCAACGCATCCGTGCCGGCCTCCCGGGCCGCGCGTCGCGCTTGCGAATACACCCGTTTGATTGCCTCGATAACCGCCATCTCGGACAGCATCTGGTCGATATCTTCGTCCCGAAGGCTCTCCTTCAACCCGGCCAGCCAACGGGTTTCGGCGTCCAGGCTCTGGGCTATCGTGAGATCGATGATCGGCTTCATCTCGCCAACGGCCGCGCCGCGGCCCGATTCCGGTGCGCTCAGCGCTTCTTCCAAATCCGACAGGGCGGTGGAGACATTGCCAGCCAGCGCCCTGCCCCGCCCGGCGGTGGCTCCGGACATGGACCAGGTGCGGACGCGCCGCGCCGCAGGCAGAAGATCCCCCTCGATGATCTCGGCAATGCGGAACAGGTTATGGGACACGGCCACCTGGTGGCCAAGCCGCGCGCTTTCCTCATGCGACAGGTCCTTGCGGCCGAGATGGGCCAGATAGTTGATCTGCGCCCGATGAAGCCCGCGCAGATCGACCAGTGCCGGGTGCACTGCCTCGTAGGGATCCCCGCTGCCATTGACGATACCATCAATCGTTCGGTTGAAACTTTCCCGTGCGATACCGGCCATCCGTGCCAATTCCTGCCGCCCTGCGTGCAAGGCCATGCGGGGCGTGTCCAGAAGCTGCGAATCGAGGAATTTCGGCTTGGGCACGACGCTTTCCGGCTCCGGCCGATCCGGAACGAGCAGGTTGGCCAGCCAGATCAGGATATTGCCGAAAGGCAGAAAGATCATCGCATTGGCAAGATTGAAAATCGTATGCGCGTTTGCGATCTGGCGCGGGACATTCGCGGCCGCATAGGCGGCCTGCCCATTTTCGGCAAGCCCTCGAACCAGGTCCGCAAGCTGGGGAATGAAAGGCAGCCAGATCAGAACGCCGCCGATATTGAAAAGCACGTGAATGGCTGCGGTGCGCAAGGCGATCCGACTCTTGCCCGCGGAGGCCAGAACCGCCGTGACGCAGGTTCCGATATTCGCACCAAAGATCAGTGCGATGCCCGCCTCAAGGCTGATCAGCCCCCCACTTGCAATGGCGATGACGATGCCGGCCGTGGCCGCGGAAGATTGAACCAGCGCCGTGAAGGTTCCCGCGACGAGAATGGCGGGCAGAGGGCTCTCCATCGTGGCCATCCATTCCATGAAGGGCGGATAGTCCCGCAGGGGCGCCATGCCGTCACTCATCAGCCGCATACCGAAAAAGATCAGCCCAAGCCCCATGACGATATTGCCAAACTGCTTTGGAACATCCCGCCCCGTGATCACGGTCGCGGCAAACCCCGCCGCGATCATGACAAGCGCGGTTTGCTCGACCTTGAAGGCAACGATCTGCGCCGTCATGGTCGAGCCGACATTGGCGCCGATGATCACGCCAACAGACTGGCTCACGCTCATCAGCCCTGCCGTAACAAAACCGACAACAAGCACCGTCGTCACCGAAGAGGACTGGATGATCGCGGTTGTGACGGCTCCTGCAATGGCTGCGGTGACCCGGTTGGCCGTCACGCGCGCCAGCATAGTCTTCATCCTGTCGCCGACCGCGGCCTTGAGCGCGTCCGCCGTCCGGTCCAACCCGAAGAGGAAAAGCGCAAGCCCCCCCAGGAGCCCCTGCGCCATCTGCCAGACCGGCAAATCCGGAGCCATTCCCGCATCCGTCTGGGCATGGAGCGGAAAAGCCCACGTCAGGATTGCAAGGAAAACGGCCGCCTGCTGCATTCATCAATCCCGGATCAAGTCGTGCGGAAACATGCTTCCATCTAATGGAGAAGGAATCCAGTCCCGGCGCCCGTTCTGCAGCGGTAAACGGAGTTCCTCGATGGAGCGCGCGGTAACGATCCTGCGGATCGTGCCGCCGGCGGGGATGTTTCTTGAAAGAGGAAGTCCGAAAATGACCAGGTTCTTCCTCTTTCAAGAAATATCCTGGGGGAGCGCTCTTGAGAGCGCGGGGGCAAAGCCCCCTCCAACCTCCCGGTTCGTCCCGTGGACAGGGAGGAGAGTTCTCACGGCCCCCTGAAAAATGAAAAAGGCGCCCACCATGGGGCGCCCATCTCGTCTCGGCATATTGCCGATCAGGCAGCTTCGGTAATGAACTTCACCGCGTCGCCAAAAGTCTGAATCGTTTCGGCAGCGTCGTCCGGGATCTCGATGCCGAACTCTTCTTCGAAAGCCATTACCAGCTCGACGGTGTCCAGGCTGTCTGCGCCCAGATCGTCGATGAACGACGCGCTTTCGGTCACCTTGTCTTCTTCGACGCTCAGGTGCTCAACAACAATCTTCTTCACGCGATCGGCGATGTCGCTCATTTCTCTTCCTCATGCATTAGGGCGTCACTGCCCGTTCTTGCTCCGTGCCCGCGGGGGGCGCATTACCTTGCCCTGTTCTCAGGGCGCTCATCCCCGTCTGATGCGAGGCTTCTTTCCCGGGCCGGGCACATTTTTGTTGCTCCAAGCCGAAAACTGCGCCGCCTTTAGCATGTTCCCCTGCAAAAGCAAACGCTTTGACCGGACATTGTTTTCGTTGCGTCACACGGGCCGGTCGTTGAAGGCAAGATGGAAAGGCGGGTCCGGCTTCACAAGTGTCGCCGGTACCTTCGTCCCCCCATCCCATGGGGTCCAGGACGAATGCCACAGGTGCGGCGTCCCGGAATACCCCAATCAGAGCATGGCCATACCACCATTGACGTGCAACGTTGCGCCGGTCACGTAGCCCGCTTCCGGGCTGGCAAGATAGAGCACTGCCGCGGCGATCTCGTCTGCCTCGCCCATGCGGGCCGCCGGGATCTTTGCGTTGATCGCGGCCTTCTGCTCATCGGTCAGCTTCTCTGTCATCGCCGTGGCGATGAATCCGGGCGCCACCGCGTTGACGGTGATTCCCCGGCTGGCCACCTCGTAGGCGATGGATTTGGTCATGCCGATCATGCCGGCCTTGGAAGCGGCGTAGTTCGCCTGACCCGGGTTGCCCGTCGCGCCCACGATTGAGGAAATGTTCACGATCCGGCCCCAACGCTTCTTCATCATCGGTCGCATCACGCCACGGCAGAGCCGCATGGTGGAGGTCAGGTTTACTTCCAGCACTTGCGCCCATTCCTCGTCCGACATGCGCATGAAGATCTGGTCGCGGGTGATGCCGGCATTGTTGACCAGGATATCCAGCCCGCCCATCGCCGCGATGGCTTGCTTGGGCAGCGCATCGACAGCCTCCGCATCGCCCAGGTTGCAAGGCAGCACATGGGCGCGCTCGCCCAGTTCTGCTGCCAGCGCCTCAAGCGGCTCGACCCGCGTGCCGGAGAGCCCGACAGTCGCCCCCGCGCCATGCAGCGCCCTGGCGATGGCGCCGCCGATACCGCCAGAGGCTCCCGTTACAAGCGCCGTCTTCCCTGTCAGATCGAACATGTGACCATCTCCTCGCGATTGCGTTCTTATCCGTCAGCAGGAGCCATGCCATGACATCCCCTGCCCCGCAACGTTGATTTGTTTCGAACGACACCAATCGCCCCCGAGACGGCCCTTTCCTGTTGCGGGTCCGGCGTCCCGCCCGTCCAGCCAACCGTCACAGCTTGGTGATCCCGGGCTTCTTCATTGCCCCGCCGCCTGCCGCACCCTAATGTTTCGGCTATGCATTCTGTCGCCCATATCCGCCCTGCCTATAGCCGCGCCGAACGCGTCAGTGATGGCGTCGTTCATGTCGTGGGGGTGGTGTCCGCCCTGATGGCGGTTCCGGTCCTGATCGCGCTGACAATCGCTCTGCGCAACGATATCGCGGCGGTCTGGGGGGCGTCGATCTATGGAACGACCCTGATCATGATGCTGACCTTCTCGGCACTCTACAACATGATCGACAATGCACGCTGGAAGGGCCTGCTGCAGCGGCTCGATCATTCCGGGATCTATTTCAAGATCGCCGGCACCTACACGCCCTTCGTTCTGCTCACCGGCGCACAGGTTCCCGGGCTTCTCGCCGGCCTTTGGGGCTCGGCCGCTCTGGGATCCTGCCTGAAGATTCTCGCCCCCAGCCGGTTTCGCTGGTTCGCCCTGGCGCTGTATCTCGGAATGGGCTGGGCGGCGCTCTGGGCTGGCGGCGCGATGCTCGCGGAGCTGCCGGGATCGGTGCAGCTTCTGATGCTGATCGGCGGCGTAGTCTACACTATTGGAGTGGTGTTTTTCCTCCTGAACCGGATGCCGTTTCACAACACGGTCTGGCATGTTTTCGTGCTCGCGGGCAGCGTGCTGTTCTTCATCGCCGTGGCGGTAAGCATCGCAGAGCTTCCGGCAGGCCTCTAGGCGCTTCTCCCGTCTCGCGAAGGGCTTCTATAGCATCCCCGCAAGAGATGCCGCGTTTATGGGACGGCAACTGGGAGGGCCACTCTCACCCCTTGGAATACATCCGGCGGATCTCGTCCTTGTACTCGTCGATCACCCGCTCGCGGCGCAGTTTCAGGGTGGGCGTGATCAACCGGCGCTCGACGGTCCACTCGTCCAGCGTTGCGTAATAGGCCTTTATCTGCTGCCAGGAGGGAATGTCGCCCGAGGCCTTGCGGATACGGTCTAGGATGAACCTTTCAGCCTCGCGCGCGTTGGGATCATTCTCGTCCAGCCCATGTTTCTTGGCCATCGCGGTCCAGTCGTCACGATTCAGCACCACCAGCGCCGCAAGGAACGGGCGGCCATCGCCGACCACGCAGACCTGCTCGATCAGCGGGTCGCTCTCGATGTTCAGCTCGATCGGGCGCGGGTTGACGTTCTCGCCATTGGACATGACGAGGATATGCTTCAGCCGGCCGGTGATGCGGATGCGGTCATTGACGATCTCGGCCATGTCTCCTGTCCGCAGCCAGCCGTCCTTGTCAAAGGACTCTGCCGTCGCGTCCTCACGCTGCCAGTAGCCAAGCATGCGCGAGGGTGTCTTGATCAGAAGCTCGTTGCGCTCGCCGAGCTTCACCTCGCACCCGGGCAACGGATAGCCGACCGTCCCCGGCACGCAATCTTCCTGCACAGAGGCCGTGGCCACCGGGCCCGCCTCCGACAACCCATAACCCTCGACAAGCGGCAAGCCGAGCCCCAGCAGGGCCTGTCCGATCTCTTCGGGCAGGTTGGCCCCTCCCGCAACGGCGACACGCATGCGCCCGCCGAATGCCGCCTGGACCTTTTTGGCCACCAGCCGGTCCAGCAGCGGCCAGATCAGCCGTTCCACAAAGCTTGGCCCCGGCCCATGGCCGGCACGCGCGGCGTGGCGCGCGTAGCCGATCCGCGCGGTCATGTCGAAGAGCCGCTGCTTGAGTTTGCTGGTGGAGGCACTGCGCCGCGCGCCGTTAAAGATCGTCTCGTAGAAACGGGGCACGCCCATGATGACCGTGGGGCGCACGGTGGTCATGTCCTGCCGCAGCCGGAGCAAGGATTGCGGGTAGGCATTGCATGCCCCTGACATCACCGCCAGCACATAGCCCAGCGTGCGCTCGAAAGCATGCGCAAGCGGCAGGATCGACAGGAAGACATCGCCCTCCAGCGGCGAAACGACTGCGGCGGTCGCCTCGGCATTTGCCAGAATCGCCCGGTGGGACAGCATCACCCCCTTCGGGGTGCCCGTCGTGCCGGAAGTATAGATCAGCGTTGCCGGGGCGAGCGGATCATTGGCGGGCTCGGGAAGGTCCTGCGGCGCGGGCGGCAGAATCGCTTCGAGATGATCGACGTTCTCTTCCTCGCCGTAGACGAAGTCCGCCGTCACGTCCTGCAGCCAGACACGCTCGATGAAGGAATGATCCGACAACGATCCTTCGAGCTCCCGCCACCGCCGGTCGGTATCGATCAGGACGATCCGGGGCCGCGAATCCGCCAGCATGAAGGCGCCGTTGGAGATCGCGTCATTTGTGTAGAGCGGCACCACCGTGAGGCCACAGCGTGCCGCCGCCATGTCGTAGCAGACCCAGTCCACGCAGTTCTGCAGCAGGATCCCGACCCGGTCGCCCGGACGCATCCCCGCCGCGATGAAGGCAGCCGCGAAACGGTCCGTCCGCTCCAGCACCTGCGGCCAGGTGAACTTTCGCCATTTGCCGGTCTTGCGATCGTATTGCCGATAGGCCGTGAGCTTCGGCGATATACGCGTGCGTTCCCGCAGGAGTTGGTAGAGCGTGTTGACCTTCTCGGCGGGTATATTGTTCTTGCGCATGTGTCCTCCTGATGGGGGCGACCCCGGCCAAAACCTTACCTAAGGTTAAGGTATCATGGCAATGTCCGCGCCTGATAGACGCCGCCGTTGCGGTCGGCAACCGGCGGTTTCGCCTCAGCTATGTGTTCAGGCGAGTTTCTGGAAAGGGTACTGGCAGAAGAGCAGGATTTCGCCCGGATCTGGAACCCGGAGCACCTTTGGAGGACGGATAGAGGGGGCTTTGCCCCCCGCGCTCTTGCGCGCGCTCCCCCCAGGATATTTTGCGAAAGATGATGAAAATGGACCTTCTCGAATTTTCCACCTCGCGTCTACTCGGCGCGGGCAAGGGAATTTTCGGAAGAAGGCCATTCAAAACGGAAAAACGCCGGCATATCCTGCCAGCGTTTTTTCTGCTTAGACGCTTTCTAGCGGCCTGCCGGAACCGGAGCGGACAATCAACCCTCAAGGCACCTTGGCCACGCTTTCGGCAATCAGGCCTGAGCGTTGGTTGCCACACGGCCGCCGAACAGCGCGGACGGGGTTTTTAAGATACGGGCAACGAGGGAGGCCACCGAAGATCCGATCGCGCGGGCAACCTTGGCTTGCTCCGAACGAATTTCGAATTCGACGTTGCGCCAATCGACCCGGACTTCTTCGATTTCTTGATGTGCGATGCACATTTCAAGCTCCCTTCGTGTAATTCGTTTTCTGAGCTTCAAGATAACCGTTAGCGCCAACATTTCTACCAACACCTCTGCATTGCGGCATTGCAGCATTTGCAACCTTCGATTTTTTTCCTTTTCTGTCAGCTCCCTGACAAGGCATTAATCCCTGATGCTCTTCGTGGGCTCCTAAAGGGTCGATCCACGCCATGCCGAATGGAAAAAGGCCACGACCTGTGCGGTCGCAGCCATCCGAGTTGAGGAATAATCGTCAAGACGGCCAGGTCAGACGGACCCGCCGGAACATCGGGATGGCCGGGCCGAGAGGAAAGCCCCGGCGAAAAGGTCAATCGTCGGGCTGGCGCGCACTGGACACCTGATCCGGGTCGCCGCGCAACAGCCCGATGTCATTCAGTTCGTGATCCGTCAGTTTGCCCAAGACATCGCGGGTCGCACATTCCTCGCGCCAGGCCATCAGGCTACTGACAAGCTGTGTAACCATCCGGCCAAGACGCTTGCTCGTGGCGGTTTGCGACATGTCATAAAAGGCCATGATACCCTCCGGTTGATTTGCACAAAATTTGGGCGAAATAAAAACGCCCGATCATTTGCAGCTAGAGGACGAAAAAAACGCCGCACAACTGCCAAAACATCATGCCTCCCATGCGTAAAAATCATAACTGACCCAAGAAAATAAGGGGAAAACCGGTCTATTCCATTTACGACATCAGAGAATGTCGTATTTGATCCATAGGTGACGCATTCAATTGCGGGACCGTCGAAAACGGACATCGACGCGAGCAACCCTCCCTTGGGCGAACGGCCTTTCCTCTGGTCGATGTTCACTTTTCGTGCTAACCGATACGAAAGGCAAAACAATAACAGAGGCAGGATTGCAACAGCCATGCGTGTCATCGGCATCGACCCGGGACTCAGAAATCTCGGCTGGGGCGTGATCGAACAACAGGGATCGCGACTCACTCACATCGCAAATGGACTGTGCACCTCCGCGGGGAAGGACCTCGGCGCGCGCTTGCTCTCACTTTACGAACAGCTCACCGATGTCTTCCACAGCTATGCGCCCGAGGCAGCCGCCGTCGAACAGACCTTCGTCAACCGCGACGGCGCCGGAACCCTGAAGCTGGGCCAGGCCCGCGGCATCGCCATGCTGGTACCGGCGCAGGCCGGGCTGGACATCGGTGAATATGCCCCAAATGCGGTGAAAAAGGCGATTGTCGGCGTGGGACATGCCGAGAAGCACCAGATCGCCCACATGATCGGCATCCATTTTCCCGGCGTGAAGCTGGCTGGTCCCGACGCCGCCGATGCGCTCGCCATCGCCGTCACCCATGCCCATCACCTGCAATCGAGCTCTCGGCTGTCGCAAGCCATCGCGAGGGCCTCATGATCGGGCGGCTGGCCGGGCGGATCGACTATCGCGGCCCCGACCACGTGCTGCTCGATGTGAACGGTGTGGGTTATATTGTATACGTCTCTGAACGCACGCTCATGGAATTGCCGGCAACCGGAGAGTTTGCCGCTCTCTACACGGATCTGGTCGTGCGCGAGGACCTGCTGCAGCTCTATGGCTTCCCCTCGCTTCAGGAAAAGGAATGGCACCGCCTCCTGACCTCCGTGCAGGGGATCGGCGCCAAGGCCTCCATGGCGATCCTCGGCGCGCTCGGCCCGGATGGAACCGCGCGAGCCATTACCCTCGGCGACTGGTCGGCCATCCGCGCAGCCCCCGGTGTCGGCCCGAAACTTGCCCAACGTGTCGTCAACGAACTCAAGGACAAGGCACCGACGATCATGGCGATGGCCGGCAGCCTCGACCAGGTCATCGAGCCGAAGCCGATAAACGCCCTGGCAACGGCGCAATCCGGTGCCGAAACCAGGCAGAAACCGACAGCCAGCCCCCGCGCAGCCGCCCAGTCCGAGGCACTCTCCGCACTCACCAATCTCGGCTACCAACAGGGCGAAGCCGCCGCCGCCGTGGCACGGATTCTCACCGACGACCCGGAGGCCGACACATCCGCCCTGATCCACGCCGCCCTGAAATCACTGGCGCCCAAGGGCTGAAAATGCATCCTCTTTCCCAAAATATCCTCGGGGGGAGCGTCGCAAGGCGCGGGGGGCAGACAGCCCCCCCCTGCAACCTCAGCCAGCGCGCCACCGGAGCCGATGAATGACCGACCCAGACCCGCTCCTGCGCCCGGATCCCCAGCCCGGCGAGCAACAGGGCGAAGACCGCGCCCTGCGCCCGCAACAGCTCTCCGACTTCATCGGCCAGGCCGAGGCCCGCGCCAACCTGCGCGTCTTCGTCGAAAGCGCCCGCCGCCGGGGCGAAGCGATGGACCACACGCTGTTTCACGGCCCACCCGGCCTCGGCAAGACAACGCTCGCCAATATCATCTCCCGCGAACTCGGCGTGAATTTCCGTATGACTTCCGGCCCCGTGCTCGCGCGCCCCGGCGATCTCGCCGCGATCCTGACCAATCTCGAAGCCCGTGACGTGTTGTTCATCGACGAGATTCACCGCCTCAACCCGGTGGTCGAGGAAGTGCTCTATCCCGCGATGGAGGACTTCGAATTGGATCTCGTCATCGGCGAGGGTCCCGCCGCGCGCACCGTCCGCATCGAACTGCAACCCTTCACGTTGATCGGCGCCACGACCCGCCTCGGACTGCTGACAACCCCGCTGAGGGACCGCTTCGGCATCCCGACGCGACTGCAATTCTACACGATCGACGAGTTGCACGAGATCGTCACCCGAAATGCCCGCCTTCTGGGCATTCCGGCCGAAGCCGAGGGCGCACGCGAGATCGCCTCCCGCGCCCGCGGCACCCCACGGATTGCCGGCCGGCTCCTGCGCCGGGTGGTCGACTTCGCTCTTGTCGAAGGAGATGGCCACCTGTCGCGCGCGCTTGCCGACAGCGCGCTGACACGCCTGGGCGTGGACACTCTCGGCCTGGACAGCGCGGACCGGCGCTATCTTCGCCTGATAGCCGAGAACTACGGCGGCGGACCGGTTGGGGTCGAGACGATGTCGGCAGCGCTCAGCGAAAGCCGTGACGCACTCGAGGAAGTCATCGAGCCCTACCTGCTGCAGCAAGGGCTTATCCAGCGCACACCGCGTGGCAGGATGCTGGCGCAAAAGGCCTGGCGCCATCTCGGGCTGGAAATTCCGCAACAACCGGATTCTCCGAAACCGGGACAAGGAAAACTGTTCGAATAGACGCACAGGATCGGACCGGCGCAGCATTACGGCCCCGGCAGCCCTCAGGGCGCGCGCTTCGCGCGCGGGAACGATCCTGCGGATCGTGCATACGGCGGGGATATTTGTTGTCAGAAGAAACCCGAGAGAATTCGCGGCCTTCTTCTGACCGAAAATATCCTGGGGGGAGCGCTCGCGAGAGCGCGGGGGGCGAAGCCCCCTTTTGACGCCTCGGCCCGCTCAAATAGGTCCGGAATTTTCACAGGGCTTGAGACCGAACCGGCCTATCCGCCGATTATCGGGGCAATCATTTTGGCGATCGTCGCGGTGAACGGGTCGATTGCCATGATGAAGGCACCGATTTTTTCGACGGTGTCGCCCTGGTGGAGCACCGAGAGCTTCTGCGTATAAGCTTCTGCGCCGATAGCGGCCAGCAGGCCTCCCTTGAACAGCATGATCACGAAGACGAACACGACTGCCGGGCGCAGAAGCGGGCGCCGTTGGTGACGCAAGCGCAGTTTCGTGTAATAGGACTGGCCAAGCGTTCCGGTGGCCTCAAAGCCGCCACCACGCCTCTGAATCTTCTCGATACGGCGCAAACGCCCAGAAAAATCATTCATCTGTGGATTGCTCATCGCGTAATCCCAAAGCTGTAATGCCCCCGTTAGCGAACACAGTAGGGCAGAATTACGGCGTGAATACGGCCCAGACTTAGGATTTTCTAAGACAAAGTGTTGTCCACTCCCCGATTTCCTCTCGGTCGTGCACAATCATCCCCTGGTCGGCATAGGCAGCAACGACATCGTCGGCCTGTTCGTTGAGCAAACCGCTGAGAATCGCGAAGCCTTCGGGTTTAAGAGCCTCGGAAATGGCAGGGGCGAGGGCGATGAGCGGTGCCTTGAGGATATTGGCGAAGATGAGGCCAAAAGGTGCAGCCGCGGCAAGGGCGGGATGATCAAAGCCGGTGGCCTCGATGCAGTGCAACCGGTCAACCAGCCCGTTCGCCTTGCCATTCGCCCGTGCCACCTCCACGGCGACGGGGTCGATATCGGAGGCCAGCACCGTTCCCGGCCAGATCCGGGCTGCGGCCATGGCCAGAACGGCGGTGCCGCAGCCGATATCGGCCACGGGAAGCGGTGCGTGGCCGGCGGTGACGAGCCGGTCCAGCGCCTTGAGGCAGCCCAGCGTGGTGCCGTGATGGCCGGTTCCGAAGGCCATCGCGGCCTCGATCAGAAGCGGCTCGACATCGTCGGGAATGGTTTCGGCATCGTGGCTGCCATAGAGATAGAAGCGCCCCGCGCGGACGGGGGCAAGCTCGCGCTTGACCTTGGCCACCCAGTCGGTTTCGGGCAGTTCGGAGATAGCAAAATCCCTTGCGCCATGGGCGGCTGCCAACAGCGCCAGGGCGACCTCGTCGGGCTGCTCGACGAAATAGCCGCCCACTTCCAAAAGACCGGATCCATCCTCGATCTCGAAGACGCCGACGCCGGTGGGCTCGGGAGAGAGGTTTTCAATCGCTTCGGCAAGGGCCTCGGCCCTGACCTTACCGGCAAGGGTCGTCAGGGCGGTGAAGGTGGGCATGTCGTGCTCCTCGTTGTGCCGGTCGCGCGTGGAAAGCGGCGGATGCCTCCGGCGGGGATATTTCTCGAAAGGTGAATTGGAGAGGCGCTAGGGCCTCGTGCGGGCCTGGTCAAGGGTTTCGAGGATGTCGTGGACAAGTATCGAAACGGGCCGACCGGAATCGAGGCTCATGATCGGACAGTCGAGCGTATCGGCCCAGGCAAGATGGCGGGCGCGGTTGCGACCGGGCAGCAGCCCATCGTCATAGGCGGCGGCCCAGGAGAGGAAGGCTTCCATCTCGGGCATTTGCGCCGGATCCTGAAGGCGCCAGCTCTCGCGCGCCCGCAGGCGGCGCAGACGGGTTTCGGTTTGCAATGTCAGGAATACGGCGAAGGTGAACCGGTAGTCGATACCTTCGCTCCAGCTGTCGAGCGAGCCCGACAGCACCCAATCACGACGCGGCAGGAAGACCTGCTCCATAAGGTCACGGCGTTCCGGGACGGGGCGTTTTTCCTGGAATGGCGGGTCGGTCGGATACCAGAAGAAGTCATCTGTATCGAAGTGCTGGCTCTCCAGGGCAGAGGCAAGTGCGCGACCGAGGGTTGTGGTCCCCGCCCCGCTGGCGCCAAAGATGTGGATGCGATTACCCGCCATCGCCTCTCCGATAAGATCAGATAACGGGAGAAACTCCCGTTCCGACCGGACAAGCGACCCCTGTCCCACCGATTCCACAATAGCCGCCCGGGTTCTTCGCCAAGTATTGCTGGTGGTAGTCCTCGGCGAAGTAGAACGGGCCGGCAGCAGCGATCTCGGTGGTGACCTGTCCACGCCCGGCAAGTGTTAACGCTTTCTGATAGCGTGATCGGCTCGCCCGCGCCAGTTCCAGATGTGCAGGCCGACTTGCATAAATCGCAGAGCGGTATTGCGTGCCTACATCCCCTCCCTGGCGCATGCCCTGCGTCGGGTCATGGCTTTCCCAGAAGCAACGGAGCAGGTCATCGAAGGAAATCACCGCCGGATCGAAGACGACACGGACCACTTCCGCGTGGCCGGTCCTGGCCGTGCAGGTCTCCTCGTAGGTGGGGTTGGGCGTGGTGCCGCCGGAATAGCCGACCATGGTGAGCCAGACCCCCGGCAATTGCCACAGCAGCCGTTCGGCGCCCCAGAAGCAGCCCATGCCCAGCATCACCGCGTCCATCCCCTCGGGGATATCGAGCGTGAGCGGACGGTCGAAGACATGGTGGCTCGGGGCGGTCGGGATCGGTTCCGGGCGCCCTGGGAGCGCGTCTTCGGGGCGGACCATTTCCATCTTGGCGGCTTTCGTCAGCAACATCGTTCTCTCCCATGGCGCTGTCGCGGGTATCGCATCGAATATGGGGCCGGCTGGCACGCGGGTCCAGCGTGGGCTCTACTGCCTGATACGGTTGTGATGGCTTATTCGGCCGGAGCGGCCTTTCTGCGGTAGCGGGCAAATACGGTTTCATTGCCGGGCTCGGGGTTGCGCGGGATCAGCAGGGACAGGCCAAGCGAGGTGCACGCCATGCCCGCCGCGAGGAAAAAGACAGATTGCGGTAACTCCAGCCACAGGTAGCCGAGTGTGGCCGGCAGGAAGACCGCCGCGATATGGTTGATCGTGAAGGCCACGGCGGCCGTTGGCGCCATGTCCGCCGGATCGCCGATCTTCTGGAAATAGGTCTTCAGCGCCAACGCGAGACCGAAGAAGATATGATCCAGCACGTAGAGCGTGGCCGCGAGCACCACCCCCCAGCCAAAGGCATAGAGCCCGCCATAGGCGGCGAAGATAAGCGCCAGGCCGGTATATTCGAAGATCAACGCGCGGCGCTCGCCAAAACGGGAGACCGCCCAGCCAAACACGGGCGCACAAACCATGTTGGCCACCAGCGTCAGCAGGAACAGCGAGGTGATCTCGTGCACCTGGAAGCCGAACCGCTCGACCATCATGAAGCCGGCAAAAACGACGAAGATCTGCCGTCGCGCGCCTGCCATGAATTGCAACGCGTAATAGAGCCAGTAGCGGCGACGAAGGACGAATTTCTTCACCTGCGGCGTGGGCGATTCGAATTGCGGGTAGAGCATCAGGCAGAGGATGGCGACCACGGCTGTCGTCAGGCCGGCAGTCATGTAGACGGTGTTGTAGTCGAGATCGAAGGCCTTCCAGGTCGTGACGATCAGCCCGTAGGCCACCAGCGTTGCCGCCGACCCGGTTGCCAGCATCCAGCCCAGCACCTTGGGCGCGCGCTCCTTGGAAATCCATTGCAGCTGAAGCGACTGGTTGACGGTCTCATAATAGTGAAAGCCGATCGAACTGAGCATGGTGATGGTCAGGATTCCGCCGAGGCTCGGAAACCACGCTGTCAGCGCCGTGGCCACGCCCAGTAACAGCAACGAGACAATGCCCAGCACCTGTTCACGGACGATCCGGATCAGGGCAATGACGGCAATGGCCAGGAAACCCGGGATTTCGCGCACTGTATGCAGCCAGCCGATATCGGAGCCGTCGAAATCGGCGACTTCTATGACGAAATTGTTCAGCAGCGCCGACCAAGTGGAAAAGGCTATCGGCATGGCCGCCGCCATGACGAAAAGCAATGTTACGGGTCGGCGCCAGAATGGCATCTCCCGTGCCTGAGTCAGCGAAATGGTTTGCATATTCCGCGCATAGACCCGCGCGCGCGATTTGAAAAGCAAAATGGGCGTGCATCCGCGCAGGTGCCCCCTGCTTCGATTGCGGACTGATCTGAATCAAGGCACCGGGATTGCCCCTGCGGCATATCTCATGGCAATTTTTGAATGTAACGTGCGCGCGAGGGGACAAGATGGACATTCTGGCAATAGTCGAACGGATCGGCGAGGCACCGACCGCCGCGCTGTTCGGGCTGATCACGGGGATGATCTTCGGGATCGCGGCGCAACGGTCGAATTTCTGCCTGCGCGCGGCGACGGTGGAGTTTGCCCGAGGCCAGATCGGGCCGCGCATGTCGATCTGGCTGCTGACCTTCTCCACCGCGATGGTCTGGGTGCAGGGCGCGCAGATGCTGGGCCTGATGCGGGCCGAGGACGCCCGGATGATGGCGGTGCCGGGCACATGGTCCGGCGCGATCATTGGCGGGCTCCTGTTCGGCATGGGCATGGTACTGGCGCGCGGATGTTCAGGCCGGTTGCTGGTGTTGGCGGCGACAGGCAACCTGCGCTCGCTCGTTTCCGGGCTTGTCTTTGCCGTCGTCGCCCAGATGACGCTGGGTGGCTGGCTTGTGCCGGTCCGCGAAGCGATCTCCGGGCTCTGGATCACGTCGGGCGGCACCAATGTCGACGCGTTGGCCGCACTGCACCTGCCGCAAGCGACCGGTCTTGTTCTCGGTCTGGTGCTGGCCGTGCTGGCAATCTACCTGTCGAAGAAGAACGAGCTGGGCCCCCGCAAGCTCTTCATGGCATCAGGTGTCGGGTTCGCCGTGGCCGTCGGCTGGGTGCTGACCTTCGGCCTCAGCCAAGTCGCCTTCGAACCAGTGCAGATCGAGAGCGCCACCTTCACCGGACCCTCGGCTCATACGTTGATGTTCTTCCTGGTGCCCGACACGGTGCTGGAGTTCGACATTGGCCTGGTGCCGGGCGTCTTCCTCGGCGCCTTCCTCGCGGCCGCCTGGGGAGGCGAGTTGAAGGCGCAGGGCTTCGAGGGTGCTGGCAACATGCAGCGCGCCATGATCGGCGCTGCCGCCATGGGCTTCGGAGGCATGCTCGCCGGAGGCTGCGCCATTGGCGCGGGGGTGACGGGCACATCTATTTTCGTGGGCACGGCCTGGGTCGCATTGACCTGCATGTGGATCGGCGCCGTAGCGACGGATTACCTGGTGGACCAGAAAGGCGGTGCAGCAGTCACTGTGTAAAGCGACGTCAGGACCGGTACACGAACTGAAGCGCTCAATCGTTCAGGGACCTTCGCGCCGATAGCGAAGAGTTGGAGGCGCCGCCCCCAAACCCCCGGGATACTTCAGAAAAGAGGAAGACCTGGCCTTTTCAAGACTTCCTCTTTCTTCAAATATCCCCGCCGGAGGCACGATCCGGAGGATCGTTTCCGCACGCGCACTTGGCGTACATGTGCGTTCCGAATTTCGAAAAAGCGGCGTAAACGGCTTGGTTCGCCTGAGCGGGCGGCTCACCTTCGCCGCAACGCTTCGGCTGCATCCCGGGCAATGGCCTCGGCCTCCCGTCCGGCCTGCTTCAACTGCCCATTGGCCGAGACAATATAGGAACAGAAGTAAAGTCCTCGTTCCGCAGTACGCTGCCCGCTCAGGCGTGGTCGCCCCGCGGCGTCAAGAACGCCCGGCAAGCCGGGCAGCAGCGACCGCAGATCGTGCTGGTAACCCGTTGCCAGAACCACCGCGTCGAACTCGACACCCACCCCGTCAACGAAACGCGCGACCTGCCCCTCGAATCGCTCCAGGCCGGGGCGCAGGACCAGCTTTCCTTCCCGGATGGCCGCCAGCGCGCCTGTATCGATCATCGGAATGCGCCCATCTTCGATCACCCGTGCCGCCGGTCCCTTGGCATGCGCCATCAAGCCATAATCCTCCGGCCGCCCGACGGCCGCCCGGAGAAGGGGCGCAACCAGTCGATCCGCCCAGCGATACGGCAACAGTCGCGTCAGAAGCTCAAAGGACGTGATCGGCACCCCCAGCAGCTCCTTGGGCAGTATATTCACCGGGCTGCGCACCACGATCTGCACATCGCGGCCCGCGGCGATCAGGTCCAGCGCGATATCTGCACCGGAATTGCCGAAACCCACCACCAGGACCCGCTTTCCCGGCAACGCCTCGGGGTTGCGATAGCCGGAGGAATGCACCACCGGCCCAATGAATTCGTCCAGCCCGACGATGACCGGCTGGCGCGGCCTGTCATTGATACCGGTCGCGAAGACCACGACATCCGCCATCCGCTCGCCCATGGACCCGGTAACCCGCCAGCGTTCCCCGGATTTCTCCACGCGGCGAATCTCGGCGCCAAAGACCGGTTCGAGTTCGAAGTAGCGGGCATAGCTTTCCAGATAGTCCACGACCTGCGCGCGCGTCGGATACCGCGGAAAGGTTCGTGGCATGGCAAGGCCCGGCAGGCCGGAGCGTCCGCGCGACGTATGCAGGCGCAGGGACTCGTAGTGCCCACGCCAACGCGCGCCGACCTGCTGCGCGCGGTCGAGCAATTCGACATCGAATCCCTGCCGTTTCAGACAGGCACCGCAGGCAAGCCCAGCCGGCCCCGCCCCGATCACGATCGCGTCCATCGACATCCTCCCCACCGCACCATCCCTGCCCGTTCGGCGCATGGCAAGCATCGCAACCCGGCGCAACGAAGCGTTTCCTGAATATGTGGCCGAACGGCTACCAGAAGCTCTGCGGATCGATATCCACGCTCAGTCTCAGGTTGTTCGGCACCCGTAACTGCGCAATCCAACGGCTCAGGGCCCCCTGAAGCGCAACGCCCTTGGCCGCCTTGACCAGCAGCCGCACCCGGTGCCGCCCCCGCACCCGCGCGATTGGTGCCGGCGCGGGGCCGAAAACCTGCGCGCCCACCTCGCGCAGCGGGCCGTCGCGGCGGGCAAGTTCATTGCCGAAATCGAACACCTCGGCCACCTCCGGCGAGGACAGGATGATCCCGGCCAGCCGCCCATAGGGCGGCATGCCGACCGCGCGGCGCTGTTCGGCCTCGGCCCGCCAGAAGCCTTCCTCGTCGCCCGACAGGATCGCCCTTATCACCGGGTGATCCGGCTGATGGCTCTGAAGAAGGGCCACGCCCTGCCGATCCGCCGTCCGCCCTGCCCGCCCGGCGACCTGCCGCACGAGTTGGAATGTCCGTTCGGCCGCCCTGAGGTCGGTCCCCTGCAGGCCCAGATCGGCATCGATCACACCGACCAGCGTCAACAGCGGGAAGTTGTGGCCCTTCGCCACCAGCTGCGTGCCGATGACGATATCCGCCCCGCCGCGCGCGATCTCCTCGATCTTTTCCTTCAGCGCGCGGGCCGAGCCAAACAGGTCCGAGGAAAGCACCGCCACCCGTGCTTCGGGGAAAAGGCCTACCACTTCCTCGGCGAGACGTTCCACGCCCGGCCCCACCGGCGCCAGCCGCCCCTCGACCTCGCATTTCGGGCAGACCTCCGGCATCGGCTTGGTCTCGCCGCATTGATGGCAGACCAGCCGCTTCTGGAACCGGTGCTCCACCATCCGCGCATCGCAGTGATCACAGCCGATCTGGTGTCCGCAGGCCCGACAGACCGTGACCGGTGCGTAGCCACGCCGGTTCAGGAACAAAAGCGACTGCTCGCCCTGCGCGATCCGCGCCTCGACGGCGCGCTGCAACTCGCCCGAGATCCAGCGCCCGGACGGGATCTTCTCCGCGCGCAGGTCGATCGCCCGCATGTCCGGCATCTCCGCCGCGCCGAAGCGCGCGCCAAGCTCCAGCCGGGAATATTTCCCGGCCTCCGCATTGGCCCAGCTCTCCAGCGAGGGCGTGGCCGAGGCCAGCACCACCTGCGCGTCGCAAAGCGAAGCGCGCAGCACCGCCATGTCGCGGGCATTGTAGAAGACGATGTCCTCCTGCTTGTAGGAGCTGTCATGTTCCTCATCGACCACGATCAACCCCAGGTCACGAAACGGCAGGAACAGCGCCGAACGCGCACCGACGACTAGCTCCGCGCCCCCCTCTGCCACCATTTTCCAGCAACGCCGCCGCTCGGTCATCGTCACACCGGAATGCCATTCCGCCGGCCGGGCGCCGAAGCGCCGTTCCACGCGGGACAGGAACTCCCCTGTCAGCGCGATTTCCGGCAACAGAACCAACGCCTGCCGCCCCGCCGCCAGGCATTCCGCCACCGCTTCCAGGTAAACCTCGGTTTTCCCGGAGCCGGTGACGCCCTTCAAAAGAGTGGTGCCGTAGGCGCCGAGCTTTCCGGTGGCGCGCAGCGCCGCCGCCGCCGCCGCCTGAGCTTCGCTCAGCGGCAAGCCCGCGCGCTCATGGTCCAGCCGCGGGTATGGCAGGTCGCGCGGCGTCGCCTCTTCCACCACCACCCCCTGCTTGACCAAGCCCTTGATCACGCTGTTGGTCACGCCTGCCGTCGCCGACAGTTCCGACATGGTGAAGGCCAGCCCGCCGTATTCTTCCAAAGTTGCCAGCACCCGCCGGCGCGCATCGGTCATCCGTTCCGGTTGGCCTTCGCCCCGGCGATAGACCCACCGCATCGAGGGAGCATCCGTCAGTCCCGGCGCGCGCGTCGCCATGCGCAGCATCGTTGGCATCGATGTCAGCGTGTAATCGGCGCAGCGGCTCAGGAATTCCCGCAACTCCGCCTGCATCGGCGGCACATCCAACACCCGGTCGACGCTGCGCACTTTCGCGCGGTCGAAATCGCCCGCGCCCGGCCCCCAGACGACGCCCAGAACCTTGCGCGGCCCCAGCGGCACCTCCACGAAAGCCCCGGTCGGACAACCGCCTTCGGGGGCCGCGTAATCCAGGCACCGATCCAGCGGCTGCGTGGTCAGAACCGCAACCAGATCCCCTTGGGCAAACCAGTCGTTTTCCGTCATCCCGCCCCCCGACGGGACCGGCCCGCCGCCAATTCACATGGGCCGCAGCCCACAGCGCCGATTCCGACCTGTTCGAGGCCGGAAGCGGTGAGATTCTTCGTTGACGCAGCCGATACCGACGCCATCGCCGAACGGAACGGTCCCGGCATGGTCGATGGCGAAACGACCAACCCGGCGATCATCCTGAAATCCGCTCCGGACATCAAGGAACTCACCGGGAAAATCTGCGAGATCGTCGCCGCGCCCCTTTTCGGCGGGAACAACGCTTGCCGCTGTGGAGCGCGTGATCGCGGACGGCCGCGAACCGCGCCAGAACGGCCTATACCAGCTGATCACAAGAAGAATAGCGGGCCGAGCCCCATTTCCCCGCCGTCGCGCTCCAGACCGCCTCCCCCCATGAAAACCATCGCTCTCCCTCCGTGCCAATGTGGCAACCGCGCCACCCGCCGTGATCAAATCCGGTGCAAACCGCGTCCTCATCGACAAGAGGCTGGACGCCAGCATGAACAAATGGGCAAAAACAGATCAAATTTTCCCGTGATCTGTTATAGGATTGCGGGACGACATTGATGTAGCGGGACGAAGATGAACGAAGTGGCGGTAGATCTCGAAGAGCTCAAAGACAAGATCATCGCGCAACCGGATGTGATCCTGGATGACAGGGAGATCATGCGAGCGCTCATTTCGGCCAACGAAAAATCGCTCGGCGGCAATATCATCGACCTGCGCGGCATCGCGATGGAGCGTCTGGAAAGCAGGCTCGACCGGCTCGAAGACACTCACCGCTCCGTCATCGCCGCAGCTTATGACAATCTCGCCGGCACCAACCAGATCCACCGTGCCATCCTGTCCATGCTCGACCCCGTCGCTTTCGAGGATTTCCTCAAGGGGCTTGGGGGCGAGGTGGCGGCGATCCTGCGGGTCGACTGCATCAAGCTGGTGCTGGAGAGCACGGCCAATGCCGAGGGAGAGATTGCCGTGCGCCGGCTGGGAGACGTTCTCAGCGTCGTGCCGCCCGGCTTCATCGACGCCTATCTCACGCAGGGCCGCGAGGGCGTACCTACCCGGCAGGTCACCCTGCGCCAGCTGCGCCCCGAGAGCGAAATCCTCTATGGCGACGCGGCCGACTGGGTCAATTCCGAGGCCCTGCTCAAGCTCGACTTCGGATCGGGCACCCTGCCCGGCATGCTGGCGCTCGGCTCCGAGGACCCGCACCAGTTCCGCCCCAACCAGGCGACGGACCTGCTGGCCTTCTTCGCCGGTGTCTTCGAGCGCCAGATGCGCCGTTGGCTGAGCTGATCCAGATATCCGATAGTTTGCGGGACGCCATGTCCCGCTGGCTCGACCATCTGCGCGCCGTCGATGGCGTGGCCGAGAACACGCTCACCGCCTACCAGCGCGACCTCGCAGGTTTCCTTGCCTTCCTGACCGGGCATTTCGGCGAGAGCCTCGGCCAGAGGCCGCTGGAACGGCTGACCATTTCCGACATGCGCGCCTGGATGGCGCATGAGCGCGGGCGCGGCGTGGCCGCCCGCTCGCTGGCGCGCGAATTGTCGGCAGTGAAGAATTTCGCCGGCTGGATGGCGGAGCGCGACGGCTTCGATGCCACGGCAATTCTCGCCGCACGCGCCCCGAAATACCGCCGCAAGCTGCCCCGCCCACTGGCCGAGGACGCCGCGAAAGCGGTGCTGGAGACCGTCGAGCTGCAATCGGAAGAGCCCTGGATCGCGGCGCGCGACGTGGCCGTCGTCACCCTTCTTTATGGATGCGGGTTACGGATCTCCGAAGCGCTCGGACTGGAAGCCGACTGCCTGCCGCTAGGTGAAAGCCTGCGCATTCGCGGCAAGGGCGGCAAGGAACGCATCGTGCCCGTCCTGCCCGCCGCCCGCGAGGCGGTCTCGCGCTATGTCGCGCTCAGCCCCTGGCCCGCGGAAGCCGGAACGCCGCTTTTTCGCGGCAAGCGCGGCGGGCGGCTCAATGCGCGCCTGGTGACCCGGGTGATGGAGCGCAGCCGGATGCAGCTTGGCCTGCCGGCTTCGGCAACCCCGCACGCGCTGCGCCATAGCTTCGCCACCCACCTGCTCGCAGCCGGCGGAGACCTGCGCGCAATTCAGGAACTGCTCGGCCATGCCTCCCTCTCGACCACGCAGGCCTACACGGCCGTGGATGCCGAGCGGTTGATGGAAGTCTATGAAATGGCCCATCCGCGGATGGGTTGAAGGCTCTGAAAACTTAGTGGTTTTTACCGATAGCTTTTATTTTATGGATTTTTCCACCGAGCGAACCACCCTGCTTCAGCCGGATTTAAACACGATGCGCCTAAACACGCCCCTGCACCACACCCAAAGAAAGGGGCAATTCATGATTGGAACGATGACGAATATGGGCAGCGGGATGACGCTGCACTCCCCTGCCACGCACCGCACGCCGCCTTCCGGACAGGGGCAACAGGCATTTGCACCGAATGTCGGGGCCGGGCAAATATTCTCCAGCGCCAAGGCCCCCGAAGCCATGAAAGCTGCCGATGAGATCGGCGCCCCGGAAGGCAACCGCCCGCCGCCGCCCCCGCCGCCATCCGAAGGCGCCGAGGAATTGAGCGCACAAAGCACCGACCAGATGACCAAGCCGAATACCGCGAATCTGTTCCAGAGCCTCACAGAGGGCGTGCCAGGCAACGGCAGCTTCAGCCTGTCGGCTGATTCCGCGCTGGTCGAGTCTCTCTACAACAATGAGCAATCCACCCTCGGCGCGTGAGCGCAAACTGAATGAAAAAGCGGAGGTTGAGCCTCGCGGCGCCTCCTCCACTCGCCCTGTTCGCGCAGACGATCGACGTGGCAGATTTCCGCTTTCGCCGCGGTTGCGATATTTGCCTTTGCCATCCGGTTTGCAAATCCGGTCGATATTCGGCATTGGAAACGAATGAAGCCCGAACACCGCGCCTATTCCGTCCATCTTCTCACCGCCACCGGGGCCGTTCTGGCTATGCTGGCACTGATATCCGCGGTCAGCTACGACTGGCCGATGATGTTCGTCTGGCTGGTCGCCGCTTTCGTGGTGGATGGAATCGACGGGCCCCTTGCGCGGAAATACGATGTCTCGTCCAACGCGCCGCAGGTCGATGGCGCCCTGCTCGACCTGATCATCGATTACCTGACCTATGTCTTCATCCCCGCTTTCGCGCTGTTCGCCTCGGACCTCATGCCAGGCTGGACGGGATGGGCTGCCCTGATCGTGATCACCTTCACCTCTGCTCTCTATTTCGCCTATACCGGCATGAAGACCGCCGACAAATCCTTCTCCGGCTTTCCCGGATGCTGGAACATGGTCGTCCTGGTGATCTTCGCCATCAAGCCGCCGGTCTGGATCTGCATGATTGTCATTGCACTTCTCTCGGCTGCCATGTTCACCAGCCTGCGCTTCATCCATCCCGTGCGAACCCGGCGCTGGCGCGCAATTTCCCTGCCGATGATCATGATCTGGACAATCTGCGCCGCCTGGGCGGCCTGGGTGTCCTTCGATCCACAGAGCTGGGCACGACTCGGGTTGGTCTTGTCCAGCATCTACCTGCTCGGCGCGGGGATCTTGCAGCAGATAGTGCCACATAGCCGCAACGCCGAAAGCCGCGCCTGATCGCTACCAACCGGTCCGAGGAACTCGGATCCGGAACCAGCCCTGACATGTCGGGCGGCTCCTCTAGTGCACGCTCCCCGCGCGTGAACAATCCTGCAGGTTTCCTCTTTCCGCAAATATCCTGGGGGGAGCGCTCGCACGAGCACGGAGGGCAAAGCCCCTACAAACCGTGGCCATCGAAGTTACGCGCAGATCACGCGAACGGATCGTCCGGATAGGTCACCCCTGCGAGGTATAGCCCCTGCGGGGGACAGACCGGACCGCAAGCCGCCCGGTCCCGCGCCTCCAGCGCGTCGCGCACATCTTCGGGTGCCCAGGCGCCCGCGCCCACCCGCTCCAGCGTGCCGACAAAGCTGCGCACCTGGTTGTGCAGGAAGGAACGCGCGCGGACATGGAAGTGGATTTCCGGTCCGAGCGGGGTCTGCACCCGTTCCAAATCCAGCTGGTCGAGGGTGCGAACCGGGCTATCGGCCTGGCATTCGGAGGCCCGGAATGTCGTGAAATCGTGGCGCCCCAGCAGGAAGCGCGCGGCTTCCTGCATCGGCGCGACCTCCAGCGGCGCCGAAACCTGCCAGACTTTTCCGGCGCTGAGCGCAGCCGGAGCGCGCCGGTTCAGCAGTCGAAAGAGATAGCGGCGTTCGGTCGCCGAGAAGCGCGCATGCCAGTCATCGCCGACCCGCGCCATGGCCGTGATGGCGACAGGCAGCGGCTTGAGATGGTAGTTCAGCGCCTCCGACAGGCGAAACGGATCCCAGTCGCGCTCCATATCGGCGTGGGCGACCTGGGAGAGCGCGTGCACGCCGGCATCGGTACGGCCGGCGGCAGCGATGCCGGGCGCTTTGAGCTGCAGCCGGCCGAGGGCGTCCTCCACCGCTTGCTGTACGGAGGGGTGTTCCTTCTGGCGCTGCCAGCCTGCGAAGGGGGCGCCGTCATATTCGATCTTGAAAGCGTAGCGGGGCATGTGAGGCGCAATATCGCCTGTGCCATGCACTGTCCATCGCCGGGATGAAGTCCGACTCGCGGCCTGCCTCCGGCGGGGTATTTCGGGAAAGATGAAGGCGGATGGCCGTGCCACACCCTCGGCAGGCGGCGAGAAACGGGCCTGCCCCCTAGGCATTACCCGTCGCACGCCATATGTCTGATCTGAACAGAGAAAGAGGGTCTGGTGGTTATCGGTCGTATCGCGGACGGGATCGTACAAGGGGTCGAGGACGCGTCGGCGGCCCTGTCCGAGACCCTGTTCGAGCCAGTCATCCGGATCGGCGTGACGGGGTTCGCGCGCGCCGGCAAGACGGTTTTCATCACCTCGCTGGTGGCCAACCTGATGGATCGGGGACGGATGCCGGGACTGATCTCGGCGGCGGACGGCTCTATCGTAAGCGCCTGGTTGCAGCCGCAGCCCGACGACACCGTGCCGCGCTTTGCCTTCGAGCGCCATTTGGCGGCGCTGACCGGCCCCGCCCCGCACTGGCCGCAGCCGACAAGCGCCGTGTCGGAGCTGCGCCTGTCGTTGAAAGTGCAGCCGCGCGGCTTCATGGGCAGCTTTTCCGGTCCGCGGACCATTCACCTCGACATCATCGATTATCCCGGAGAATGGCTGCTGGACCTGCAATTGCTTGAACGCAGTTTCGATGACTGGTCCGCCGAGATCCTGGAACGGGCGGCGATCCGTCCGTCGGCTGCCGATTTCCTTGCAACGCTGGAGAAAGTTGACGGCGACGCAGAGGTCACCGAGCCTGCCGCGCAGGCGTTGGCCACGGCCTATACCGGCTATCTGCGCGCCGCGCGCGCGGCAGGGTTTTCCGACTGCACGCCGGGTCGGTTCCTGATGCCCGGCGAGATGGAAGGCTCTCCCGCGTTGACCTTCGCGCCGATGCCCCCGCAAGAGACCCGCGCGCCACGCGGCTCGCTGCGCCGCGAAATGGAGCGACGCTACGAGAGCTACAAGGCGAAGGTCGTCAAACCCTTCTTTCGCGATCATTTCGCCCGGATCGATCGCCAGATCGTGCTGGTCGACCTGCTGGGCGCCATCCATGCCGGGCCGCAAGCGGTGGAAGATCTTGGCCGCTCAATGAACGACATTCTTGGCGCCTTCCGGCCCGGGCGAAACGCCTGGCTGACGCGCCTGCTCGGCGCGAAGCGGGTGGAGCGTATTCTCTTCGCCGCTACCAAGGCGGATCACATCCATCACACCCAGCACGGCCAGGTGACCGCGATCATGGAGGCGATGCTGCGCCAGGCCAGCGACCGGGCCGATTTCGCAGGCGCCCGCACCAGTGCGATGGCGATTGCCGCGCTGCGCGCCACGGTGGAGGAAACCCGCACTGTCGAGGGGCGCGAGTTGGGCATGGTCCGCGGGCGGCTGGAGAGCGGCAAGGAGGCCGTTCTGTACCCCGGCACCCTGCCGGAAGACCCCTCGCACCTGCTGGTGCCGGCACGGCAGGGCGCGGAGCGATGGCTCGATGACGATTACGCGGTGATGCAGTTCGCGCCGGCCCCCGGCACGCTGAAACCCGGCGAAGGCCCGCCGCATATCCGGCTCGACCGCGCGGCGGAATTCCTCTTCGGGGACCGGCTGAAATGACGATGCAGGGATGGAACCGCAAATGAGCGAGACACCAAAAGGGCCGGTGCTGATCGAGATCGACGAAACCGCCGAAGAGAACCAACCGTCCCCTGGCCCGGCCGAGGCGCCTCCGGTGCCGGAGCTTGCAGACGCCCCCACGGGACAGGCCATGCAAGGCGCGGTTCGCCTTGCCACCCGGCGCTCCTCGCCGCTGGGGCGGCTTTTCTGGGGCGCACTGGCGAGTTTTATTACCTTCGCGGCCTCGGTCGCGGCCTGGGATTTCGTCACCAGCCTTTTCACGCGGAACACGTTCCTCGGCACGGTCGCGCTCGGCCTGTTGAGCGCGCTGCTGCTGGCCTTCGTACTGCTGGCCCTGCGGGAGGCTTCCGGTTTCTTCCGCCTTGCTCGGCTCGACCGGATTCACCGCGATGCCGCCAGCGCCCAGAGCACGAACGACCTGAAAGCGGCGCAATCGGTCGTCGAGCGGCTGAACAAGCTCTATGCCTCGCGCAAGGAACTCGACCTGCCGCGGCAACGGCTGCGGGACCGGGCGGAAGAACAATTTGACGCCGACGCCCTGCTCGGACTGGCGGAGGCCGAGCTGATGAGTCCGCTCGATGCCGCGGCCCGCGCCGAGGTCGAGAACGCCGCGCGGCAGGTGGCAACCGTCACCGCCATCGTTCCGCTGGCGCTGGCCGATGTCGCGACCGCGCTGCTGTCGACGGTCCGCATGATCCGCCGCATCGGCGAGATCTATGGAGGCCGCGCCGGAACGCTCGGCAGTCTGCGCCTCACCCGCGCCGTCCTGACCCATCTGGTTGCCACGGGCGCGGTCGCGGTAGGCGACGACCTGATCCAGTCCGTCGCGGGCGGTGGGCTGCTCAGCCGCATCTCGCGCCGCTTTGGCGAAGGCGTGGTGAATGGCGCCCTCACGGCCCGCGTCGGCGTGGCCGCGATCGAGGTTTGCCGCCCGCTGCCCTTCGCGCGGCTGAAGCGGCCTTCAGTTTCGGCCCTCGTCAAGCGCGCGCTGACCGGGCTCTTTGGAAGCTGACGTTCAGCGGCGCGGCGGGATGGAATAGGTGAGCGAGGCCCGGGCGACCGGGCTTTCCGTGCCCTCGCTGAAAATCAGGCAATCGCCAACCGCAAGGCTTCTGCCCAGTTTCAGCAACCGTACCTCGCAGAACAGGTCCCGCCCCGCCTCCGGCTTGCGCATGAAGTCGATGGAACAATTGGTGGTCACGCTCAGCGCCTCCGGCCCGATCCGGCTCATCACGGCGAGATACATCGCGCAATCGGCCAGAGCGAATATGGACGGCCCGGAAACCGTTCCACCGGGGCGCAGATGCTTCTCCGCCACCAGCAGGCGCAGGCGGATCCCGTCTTCGGTAACCTCTTCCACGCTGAAATCACCGCCAACCTGCGGGAAGATCTCCGCAATCAGGCTTTCGAGATGCTCGCCTTGCATCAGGATTTCCATGGCCTCTCCCTCGCACGCCTATCTGGAACGGCGAGGCTGACGAAGAAATACGCTCTGTGCAAGCGGGGAGGCGCGCAACCATGCGACGCAGCGCGAGCAGGGAATGTTTGGCGTATTGGCGGCGGACATCGACGCTGGGGACCCGCCGGTGGGGCGCGTCATCGCCGCGGCGCAGGCCTGCGTAGGGCGCGGCGTCGAGGCCCTCGTCTACGCCTCGCGCGGCGCGAAACCCACCGAGCGGAAGTGGCGGGTGCT
>NZ_FNEK01000016.1 GCF_900099935.1 Aliiruegeria lutimaris
TCACCCGGAGGTGGATCTTGGTCGTGAAGCCACCCTTTGAGCGGCCAAAACCCTGTCGCGGAGTCCCCCTTTAGCGCCCGCTGCCTGATGATGGGCGCGAACCACGGTGCTATCGACCATTTGCAGGGCGTCAGGGACGATCCGGCTCTCGGTCAGCGCCTCCAGGATCTGTTCCCAGAGACCGGCGAGCGTCCAGCGGCGGAACTGCCGATAGACACTTGACCATTTTCCGAACTCTTCGGGCAAGTCCCGCCATGGTGCTCCTGTCCGAGCGATCCAGAAAACACCATCAAGAACACGCCGGTGGTTTGTGGGTTTGCGCCCATTCGAGGCGCGAACAGACAAGATGAAACGCTCAAAGAACGCCCACTCCTCGTCCGACATCAGGTCTCGTGCCAAGCTGGTCTCCATCGCAGATACCAGCTTGAATCACGCCTATCGCCGAGTGTGAATCCCTTTTGTCAACACGACCTAGCAAGCGCAGCTATTTCGGTCTTCCCGCCCTGACACTGATCGCCGGAATTGCCCGGATCCCGGTTTCTTCTGTTTTCCTAGTTGTTAATGTCTCGCCATTCGACACGGCGCAGCTTTTCACTGCCATTTCCGTGTCCGGAATCGGTATTGCGACTTTGTTCGACCTGGGCAGCCTTCTCTGCGTCTCAGTTCTCGCTGTCCGCAATGGCCGGAGCCGAAACCGAAATGCAGAGCATGGCGGCAAGCGAGGTTGTAATAAGAAGTTTCACGGATTATCAGTCCCGACCCCGAGAATTTTCTTCGCGTTTGCGGGCATTCGGGGCCATGCCCGCCACTCAGAACATCTGTTGATGTGGGGTAAGTTCTCTGACATAAAATTGATTGAAAATATAGCATAATGGACACTTCCCATCGAGTGCCTCGGCGGAGCCGACCGCGAAGCGTCGGCCGAGCGGGGGATGGCGCTGCCGGAATCATGTGCTGGATCGGGAAACGATGCGCGGCTCCCGGTGGTCGCCCTATCTGAACCCAGCGGGCCCGAATACGGTGTAATTCCACCGACGTCGCGCGTTGAATTTCACCTGCAGCGAATCGCTTGATTTTAATTTGTGATCACACTTTTTGTGGGTGTGATCACAAAAGTACGATTTTGCGCTAACAGATCCCCGTTTTGACAAAAAACGGTTTGACGGCACACGAAGGTATGCCAATCAGGCAAAAATCGCAGCTAGACGGGACATTTTCATGAACATCCATGAATACCAGGCGAAGGCTCTGCTTCGCGACTTCGGCGCCCCGGTCAGTGATGGCCGTATCGTTTACAAGGCGGAGGAGGCCAAGACGGCCGCCGGCGAAATGGACGGGCCGCTTTGGGTCGTCAAGGCTCAGATCCACGCGGGTGGCCGCGGCAAGGGCCATTTCAAGGAGCCGGAAGCTGGCGAAAAGGGCGGCGTACGGATCGCAAAGTCGGTCGAAGAGGCCGCCGAGGAAGCCAGAAAGATGCTTGGCCGCACGCTCGTTACCGAACAGACCGGCCCGGCGGGCAAGGAAGTCCACCGCGTCTATATCGAGGATGGCTCCAACATCCAGCGTGAGCTTTACCTCGCGCTGCTGATCGACCGCCAGACCTCGCGCATCTCTTTCGTCTGCTCCACCGAGGGCGGGATGAATATTGAAGAGGTGGCTGCCGAGACCCCGGAAAAGATCCTGTCCTTCTCCGTCGATCCGGCCACAGGTTATCACGGCTACCATGGCCGCCGCATCGCCTTCATGCTCGGCCTCAAGGGGCCGCAGGTCAAGCAATGCGTTGCCCTGATGAAGACGCTCTACCGGATGTTCGTCCAGAAGGACATGGATATGCTGGAGATCAACCCGTTGATCATTTCCGACACGGGCGACCTCAAGTGCCTCGATGCCAAGATGGGCTTCGACGGCAACGCGCTCTATCGCCACCCTGACGTGGCCGCGCTGCGCGACGAGACCGAAGAGGACCCGAAAGAGCTGGAAGCCAGCAAGTTCGACCTCAACTACATCGCGCTCGACGGTGACATCGGCTGCATGGTGAACGGCGCGGGCCTGGCCATGGCGACGATGGATATCATCAAGCTCTACGGTGCCGAGCCGGCGAACTTCCTCGACGTGGGCGGCGGGGCGACCAAGGAAAAGGTCACCGAAGCTTTCAAGATCATCACCTCGGACCCGAACGTGAAGGGCATCCTGGTGAACATCTTCGGTGGCATCATGCGCTGTGATGTCATCGCCGAGGGCGTGATCGCCGCGGTGAAAGAGGTTGGCCTGCAGGTTCCGCTGGTCGTGCGTCTCGAAGGTACGAATGTTGAAAAGGGCAAGGAAATCATTGCCTCCAGCGGTCTGAACGTGATCGCGGCGGACGATCTCGCCGATGGCGCCCAGAAAATCGTCGCAGCGGTGAAAGGATAAGAAGAATGGCTGTTCTCGTTGATGAAAACACCAAGGTGATCTGCCAGGGCTTCACCGGCTCGCAGGGCACCTTCCACTCCGAGCAGGCGATTGCCTATGGCACCAAGATGGTCGGCGGCGTAACGCCGGGCAAAGGTGGCCAGGAGCATCTTGGCCTGCCGGTCTTCGACTCCGTGCACGAAGCCAAGGCCGTGACAGAGGCAAACGCGACCGTGATTTACGTGCCGCCCCCCTTCGCGGCGGACTCGATCCTCGAGGCCATCGACGCCGAGATGGAGCTGATCGTCTGCATCACGGAAGGCATCCCGGTCATGGACATGATGACGGTCAAGCGCGCGCTGCAGTGCAGCAGGTCGCGTCTGATCGGCCCGAACTGCCCCGGTATCATCACGCCGGATGCCTGCAAGATCGGCATCATGCCGGGCCACATTCACAAGCGCGGCTCCGTGGGCGTTGTCTCCCGCTCGGGCACGCTGACCTACGAGGCTGTTAAGCAGACCTCCGATTCCGGCCTCGGCCAGTCCACCGCTGTCGGCATCGGCGGCGACCCGATCAAGGGCACCGAGCATATCGACGTGCTGGAGATGTTCCTCGCCGATGACGAAACCCAGTCGATCATCATGATCGGCGAGATCGGTGGCGCGGCCGAAGAGGAAGCCGCGCAGTTCCTGGCCGACGAGAAGAAGCGCGGCCGCTGGAAGCCGACCGCCGGTTTCATCGCCGGCCGCACGGCCCCTCCGGGCCGCCGCATGGGCCATGCCGGTGCGATCGTCGCCGGTGGCAAGGGCGGTGCCGAGGACAAGATCGAAGCCATGCTCTCCGCGGGCATCACCGTCGCCGAAAGCCCGGCTCACCTGGGCCAGGCGGTTCTGAAGGCCATCGACAAGGGCTGAGTGACGGCTGGGGGGGGTAAACCCGCAATGGGACGAGCGACAGCGAACCGCTTGTACATCCTCCCCCGCAATCACTGCTCGGGCCGTTCCATGCGGCCCGAGTTTCGGCATGTGGAGCAAGGCTTTGTGCCTGACAAATTGTCTCCGACAATGGGTGCCGAACAACTGGAATTTCGCCACAGACAACCTTAGGTCCGAACACAACAAAAGCGCCAAGGACTCGCCATGACCGAACACAGCCGCAACGATATTTTCCATGCGTCCAGCTTCCTGCAAGGCCACAATGCGGAATATGTGGAGCAACTCTACGCCCGCTATTCCCAGGACCCGACCTCGGTCGACGAAGCCTGGGGCGAGTTCTTCCGCCAACTCGGCGATGAGGAACAGGAAGTGCGGGCCGAGGCGACAGGCCCGTCCTGGGCGCGGCCGTCCACTTTCATCGCCGATGAGCTGACCGCGGCGTTGACCGGTGAATGGGCTGAACCGGAAGTTCGTGATGCCGGCAAGAAAATCAAGGCCAAGGCGGCCGAAAAGGGCGTCGAGGTTTCTGACGACCAGATCAAGCGCGCCGTTCTGGACTCCATCCGCGCCCTGATGATCATCCGCGCCTACCGGATCCGGGGCCACCTGGTTGCCGATCTGGACCCGCTGGGCATGCGCGATGCCACACCACACCCGGAGCTCGATCCGGCCTCCTACGGCTTCAAGGACGCCGACATGGACCGGCCGATCTTCATCGACAATGTGCTCGGTCTGCAAGTGGCGACGATGCGCCAGATCCTCGACATCGTGAAGCGCACCTATTGTGGCACCTTCGCGCTGCAATACATGCACATCTCGGACCCGGAGCAGGCCGCCTGGCTCAAGGAGCGGATCGAGGGTTTCGGCAAGGAAATCCAGTTCACCCGTGAGGGGCGCCGCGCGATCCTCAACAAGCTGGTCGAGGCCGAGGGCTTCGAGAAGTTCCTGCACGTGAAATACATGGGCACCAAGCGCTTCGGTCTCGATGGCGGTGAATCCCTGATCCCGGCCATGGAACAGATCATCAAGCGCGGCGGTGCGCTCGGCGTGACCGACGTGGTGATCGGCATGCCCCACCGCGGTCGCCTCAGCGTGCTCGCCAACGTGATGAGCAAGCCCTACCGGGCCATCTTCAACGAATTCCAGGGCGGCAGCTTCAAGCCCGAGGACGTGGACGGCTCCGGCGACGTGAAATATCACCTCGGCGCTTCCTCTGACCGCGAGTTCGACGGCAACTCGGTGCACCTCTCGCTGACCGCGAACCCCTCGCACCTCGAAGCCGTGAACCCGGTCGTGCTGGGCAAGTCCCGCGCCAAGCAGGACCAGAACAACGACCCGCATCGCACCTCGGTGATCCCGATCCTGCTGCACGGTGACGCGGCTTTCGCCGGTCAGGGTGTCGTTGCGGAATGCTTTGCGCTGTCCGGTCTCAAGGGCCACCGCACCGGCGGCACGATCCATATCGTCGTGAACAACCAGATCGGCTTTACCACGGCGCCGCATTTCTCGCGTTCCTCGCCCTATCCGACGGACAACGCGCTGGTGGTGGAAGCGCCGATCTTCCACGTCAACGGCGACGATCCCGAGGCCGTTGTGCACGCGGCCAAGGTCGCCACGGAGTTCCGCCAGAAATTCCACAAGGATGTCGTGATCGACATCTTCTGCTACCGCCGCTTCGGTCACAACGAGGGCGACGAGCCCATGTTCACCAACCCGGTGATGTACAACAACATCAAGAAGCACAAGACGACGCTTGCGCTTTATACCGAGCGGCTGGTCAAGGACGGCCTCATCCCCGAGGGCGAGATCGAGGACATGAAGGCCGCCTTCCAGGCCAAGCTGAACGACGAGTTCGAGGCCGGCAAGGAATTCAAGCCGAACAAGGCAGACTGGCTCGACGGCCGCTGGTCGCATCTCGACCGCGAGGGCGACAGCTACCAGCGCGGCGAAACCGCGATCCCGGACGAGACCTTCGACGCGGTCGGCCGTTCACTGGTTACTGCCCCTGACGGCTACCCGCTGCACAAGACGGTTGGCCGGCTGCTCGACGCCAAGTCGCAAATGTTCGAAACCGGCAAGGGCTTCGACTGGGCCACCGGTGAGGCGCTGGCCTTCGGCTCGCTTCTGACCGAGGGCTACCCGGTGCGTCTCGCGGGTCAGGACTCCACGCGCGGCACCTTCTCGCAGCGCCATTCCGGCTTCGTGAACCAGCTGACGGAAGAGCGCTACTACCCGCTCAACCATATCCGCGAGGGCCAGGCGCAGTACGAGGTGATCGACTCGGCGCTGTCGGAATATGCGGTGCTCGGCTTCGAATATGGCTACTCGCTGGCCGAACCGAACGCGCTCACGCTTTGGGAAGCCCAGTTCGGCGACTTCGCCAACGGCGCCCAGATCATGTTCGATCAGTTCATCAGTTCGGGTGAGAGCAAGTGGCTGCGCATGTCCGGCCTCGTCATGCTGATGCCGCATGGTTTCGAAGGGCAGGGACCGGAGCACTCCTCCGCGCGCCTTGAGCGCTGGCTGCAACTGTGCGGTCAGGATAACTGGATCGTGGCGAACTGCTCGACGCCCGCGAACTACTTCCACATCCTGCGCCGCCAGCTGCACCGCTCCTTCCGCAAGCCGCTGGTTCTGATGACGCCGAAATCGCTGCTGCGCCACAAGTTCTGCATCTCGGACCGCGAGGATTTCACCACCGGATCCTCTTTCCATCGCGTCCTCTGGGACGACGCGCAGAAGGGCAATTCGGACACCCAGCTCAAACCGGACTCCGAGATCAACCGCGTGGTCATGTGCTCGGGCAAGGTCTATTACGACCTGCTCGAAGAGCGCGACGCCCGCGGCATCGACGATATCTACCTGCTGCGTATCGAGCAGTTCTACCCCTTCCCGGCGATCTCGCTGGTCAAGGAACTTGAGCGCTTCAAAGGCGCCGAGATGGTCTGGTGCCAGGAAGAGCCCAAGAACCAGGGTGCCTGGACCTTCATCGAGCCGAATATCGAATGGGTCCTGACCCGCATCGGCGCAACCCATAGCCGTCCGGCTTATGCCGGCCGCGCCGCCTCCGCCTCGCCGGCTACCGGCCTGGCCTCCATGCACAAAGCACAGCAAGCCGCGCTCATCGACGAAGCGCTGACCATCGAAGGGAAGTGAAAAAATGACCATTGAAGTCCGCGTGCCCACCCTGGGTGAAAGCGTCACCGAAGCCACCGTCGCAACCTGGTTCAAGAAACCTGGCGATGCTGTCGCCGTCGATGAGATGCTGTGCGAGCTGGAAACCGACAAGGTGACGGTCGAGGTCCCGGCGCCGGCCGCCGGTGTGCTGGGCGAGATCGTCGCCGGCGAAGGCGAAACCGTCGGTGTCGATGCCCTGCTGGCCACGCTGCAGGCCGGCGAAGGTGCGGCCCCGGCGCCCGCCGCACAAGCTGCCCCCGCCAAGGCCGCATCGGCCCCGGCTTCTGGCGGCGCCTCGGTCGACGTGATGGTCCCGACCCTTGGTGAGAGCGTCACCGAAGCCACTGTTTCCACATGGTTCAAGGCCGTCGGCGATACTGTCGCGCAGGACGAGATGCTGTGCGAGCTGGAAACCGACAAGGTTTCCGTCGAGGTTCCGGCCCCGGTCGCGGGCGTCCTGACCGAGATCGCCGCGCCGGAAGGCTCTACCGTCGACGCCGCTGCCAAACTGGCCGTGATCGCCGCCGGTGAAGGCGCTGCCGCGGCCCCTGCGCCCGCCGCCGCCGCCCCGGCGTCTGCCAAGGACGTCGCGGACGCGCCTTCCGCCCGCAAGTTGATGGCCGAAAAAGGTATGGACCCGGCTGCCGTCCAGGGCTCCGGCCGTGACGGCCGCGTGATGAAGGAGGACGTCATCGCCGCGCTCAACAAGCCGGCCGCCAAGCCCGCCGCCCCGGCCGCCCCGCGCGCGCCGGTCCCGGCCGAGGATGCGGCCCGCGAAGAGCGCATCAAGATGACCCGCCTGCGCGCCACCATCGCCCGCCGCCTCAAGGACGCACAGAACAACGCCGCGATCCTGACCACCTATAACGAGGTGGACATGACGGAGACGATGGCGCTGCGCTCGCAATACAAGGACGAGTTCGAGAAGCGCCACGGCGTTCGCCTCGGCTTCATGTCCTTCTTCACCAAGGCCTGCTGCGCCGCGCTGAAGGAAGTGCCCGAGGTCAACGCAGAGATCGACGGCGACGAGATCGTCTACAAGAACTTCGTCCATATGGGCATCGCCGCCGGCACGCCACAGGGCCTCGTCGTCCCCGTCATCCGCGACGCCGACCAGATGGGCTTTGCCGAGATCGAAGCCGCCATCGCCGAGAAGGGCCGCCGCGCCCGCGACGGCAAGCTCTCCATGGCCGAGATGCAGGGCGGCACCTTCACCATCTCCAACGGTGGTGTCTATGGCTCGCTGATGTCCTCGCCGATCCTCAACCCGCCGCAATCGGGTATCCTCGGCATGCACAAGATCCAGCAGCGCCCGATGGTCATCAACGGCGAGATCGTCGCCCGCCCGATGATGTACCTGGCACTCAGCTACGATCACCGCATCGTCGACGGCAAGGGCGCCGTGACCTTCCTGGTGAAGGTCAAGGAAGCGCTCGAAGACCCGCGCCGCCTGCTGATGGATCTCTGATCCCGACGGCGGCCGCCGATCCCGCGGCCGTCGCATCCTCTTTCTTGAAGTATCCTCGGGGGAGGCGCCGCAAGGCGCCGGGGGGCAGACGGCCCCCCTCCCACGCCGCCCAAAGGCGCGCGCCAACCGCAAAGGAACACATCATGGCAAGCTATGACGTTATCGTAATCGGCGCCGGCCCCGGCGGCTATGTCTGCGCCATCCGCTGCGCCCAACTGGGCCTGAAAACCGCTTGTGTCGAGGGCCGCGAAACCCTCGGTGGCACCTGCCTCAACGTCGGCTGCATCCCCTCCAAGGCGCTGCTGCATGCCTCGCACCTGTTGCACGAGAGCGAGCACAATTTCGAGGAAATGGGCATCAAGGCCGGCAAACCGAAGGTCGATTTCGAAAAGATGCTCGGTTACAAGCAGGGCGTGATCGACACCAACACCAAGGGCATCGAGTTCCTGTTCAAGAAGAACAAGATCGACTGGCTGAAGGGCTGGGGCTCGATCCCCGAGGCTGGCAAGGTCAAGGTCGGAGACGAGATCCACGAAGCCAAGAATATCATCATCGCGTCCGGCTCCTCTGCGGCCTCGATCCCGGGCGCCGAAGTCGAGATCGACGAGAAGATCGTCGTCACCTCCACCGGTGCTCTGGAACTGCCGAAGATCCCGAAAAAGATGGTCGTGGTCGGTGCAGGCGTGATCGGGCTGGAGCTTGGCTCCGTCTATAGCCGCCTCGGCACCGAGGTCACCGTGATCGAGTTCCTGGACGGTATTACCCCGGGCGCCGATGCCGAGGTTGCCCGTGCCTTCCAGAAGATCCTCAAGAAGCAGGGGCTGGATATCATCACCGGCGCCGCCGTTTCCAAGGTCGAGACGCTCAAGACCAAGGCCAAGGTCACGTACGCGATGCGCAAGGATGGGGCCGAGCACACGGTCGATGCCGACGTGGTCCTCGTCGCCACCGGCCGTCTGCCCTTTACCGAAGGGCTGGGGCTCGACGCACTCGGCGTCAAGATGTCCAAGCGTGGCCAGATCGAGGTCGATGCGCATTACCAGACCAATATCCCCGGCGTTTACGCCATCGGCGACGTGATCGACGGCCCGATGCTGGCGCACAAGGCCGAGGACGAGGGCGGCGCCGTGGCCGAGATGATCGCCGGGCAGAAGCCGCATATCGACTACAACCTCATCCCCGGCGTGATCTACACCACGCCCGAGGTGGCTTCGGTCGGTGCGACCGAAGAGCAGCTCAAGGAGGCGGGACGGGCCTACAAGGCTGGCAAGTTCAACTTCATGGGCAATGGCCGCGCCAAGGCGATGATGCAGTCCGACGGCTTCGTGAAGATCCTCGCCGACAAGGAAACCGACCGCATCCTTGGCGCCCATATCATCGGCCCGGTGGCCGGCGAGATGATCCACGAGATCTGCGTCGCGATGGAGTTCGGCGCCTCGGCCGAGGATCTTGCCCGCACCTGCCACGCCCACCCGACCACCTCGGAAGCGGTGCGTGAGGCGGCGATGGCCTGTGGCGACGGACCGATCCACGCCTGATTGGCCGGGGACGGGGGGCTGTCTGCCCCCCGCGCGCCCCGGTCGGGGCGCTCCCCCCGAGGATATTTTTGGACAGAAGAAGAGGGCCCCTTGGGGCCCTTTTTCAAATGATGGGGACGAGGGGAACGCCGCCGCAGCCTGCCAGGAGGACAAGCATGGCGGTCAGCGTGGAGATGCGGATCATGCGGATTTCCTTTCGACGATGACTGAGCCTACCGAATAGCCGGCGCCAAACGAACAGATCAGGCCGATATCGCCAGTCTGCATGTCCTCGGAAAACTTGGAAAAGGCGATGATGGAACCGGCGGAGGAGGTGTTGGCGTAGTCCTGCAGGATATTGGGCTGTTCTTCGGGCGTGGGCACGCGGCCCAGCACCTTCTTGCCGATGAAATCGTTCATCGTCTTGTTGGCCTGGTGCAGCCATATCCGCTTCAGGTCTTCCTTGGCGATACCCTCGTCGGCCATGTGCGCGGCGATATGGGCGCTGACCATCGGCAGCACCTGTTTGAAGACCTTGCGGCCCTCCTGCATGAAGAGCATGTCGCGGCGGTCTTGCATGTGGCCCTTGCGGGTACGACGCAGGAAGCCGTTATTGTTGCGGATATTGTTGGAAAATTCCGTCGCCAACCGCGTGGAGCGGATGGTGAAATGCGGCCCCTTCGCGTCTTCTTCGCGCTCCAGCAGCACGGCGGTGCAGACATCGCCGAAGATGAAATGGCAGTCCCGATCGCGCCATTCGAGGTGGGCCGAGCAGATTTCCGGGTTGACCACCAGCGCCTTGCGGATGGAGCCGGCGCGGATCATGTCGGCCGCGGCCTGGATGCCGAAGGTGGCGGAAGAACAGGCGACATTCATGTCGAAGCCGAAACCGCCGCAGCCGAGCAGTTTCTGGATCTCGACCGCGATGGCGGGATAGGCGCGCTCGTGGTTGGAGGCGGCGCAGAGCACGGCATCGACCTCGGCGGCGTCCACGCCCGCCTGTTCGAGCGCCTTGGTGCAGGCATCGACGGCCATTTCTGCCATCACGCCGGGTTCCTCGTCGGAGCGCTCCCGCAGGATCGGCGCCATAACCCCGGGGTCGAGCACGCCGGATTTGTTCAGCACGTAGCGGTTCTCGATACCGGAGGCGGCGATGATGAACTCGGTGGAGGAATGCTGTATCGGTTCCACCTCGCCGGCAGCGATGGCATCGGCATTCGCTGTGTTCACGCGGTCGGCATAGGCGTTGAAGGCCGCGACCAACTCATCATTGGTAATGATCTCAGAGGGCGTGAAGACCCCCGTTCCGGTGATCGCTGGCTGATACATCGCGGGACTCCTTGTCGATCCCCGTCAAAGATCGCTTGTTTACGGGAAGGTCAAGAGGTGCCGGTATCCACAGGTGTCGGACCCGAGCCTGAGCGGCAAGAAAATGCCGGGCAAGGCCCTCGCGGCTCCTGTCAAAGTGATAGCCTGCGTTGCAGGGGAGAAATCCCGCGGGGCGGGTGCGATTGGGCGCGGGCAGGACGCGCCACGGCACACCGGGACTTGCCAGAGCCAACCAATCCCTCAGTTCAGATGCAGAAGGCGTTCTTCGAGGCTGTCTTCCAACAGCTCCGGCGGGAGCATTTCGCCCAGCCAGTCCAAAAGGGGCAGCAGGCCGGTTGGGTTTCGGTCGAAATCGGCGTGGTCGATGAGAAAACTGCGTTCCGGATTGGCCGCATGCGCCTTGTGGAAACGCTCGATCGTCATTTCGAGAACATCCGTGACCACGTCCTGGTCCCGGTCCTGCCACCATCCCGAGTGAGACGCCTCCGCCGGATCTCGGGTGAGGAAGATGATGTGCGGGTCTTCGAAATAGCGAAGCATGAAGCCCAGAACGGCGTCGAAATTCCGGTCCGTCAGCGTCTCGTCGGTGTAGTTGATTTCCTTGAACCCCGTGATCCGGGTCCCCTCCGGCGGGTTCAGCACGTCGCGCACGAAGCTTCGTGCGAGGGAATGGGCGAAGGCTTCGGGGTTGGCCTCATTGATGCCGTACCAGGGGTTTCCGGTGAACCGCGCGCGGTTTCCCGAGCGTTCCCGGTGCCGGTCCGCGAGGGCTTCGGCAGCCTCGGCAAGGCTGCACAGGAGCGCGCCGTTCTGCCCCCGGATACAGGCTCCTTCGATGGCATTGAGCGTTTTGAGCAAAGCCGTGGAACCGGTGCGTCCGAAAGTGACGATGAAAATATGCTTCATGAAAACAGATCCTTAAATCTTCGGTCTCGCCGTAACATGCACGGGAGCGGGCGGAAAGAGACAGGGGCGCCAGTTTGTGCGTTTTTGAGTGCCATGATGTGACCGAGCTTTTGGCTTGGTGTGCAACGCTGCAGTGCCTAGGGTTCTTCCATCGGAGTCTTGGGGAGCATGAACGGCATGGATGGAGTTTCGCAGGCAGAGACGATGGTTTTCTCGGGGTGGTTGATCGCGATCGTGATCGGGGCCATCGCGGGCTGGTTGGCTGGCAAGCTGGTGGCGGGCGGCGGTTTCGGTTTCCTGGCCAACACGGTTCTGGGGATCGGCGGCGCGATCCTCGCCAATTTCGCGTTGCCGATGATCGGCGTGCGTTTCGGGAGCGGCTTTTTCGGCTCCATCGTCGCGGCCTCAATCGGGGCGGCCGCGGTGTTGCTTCTGATCCGGATCATCAAGCGGATCTGAGGGCCGTCGCCAGTTCAGGCGTGCGAAAACTGCCCGAGGAAATCCGCCAGATCGTCCGTGTGGTGATCAATATGGGGCGCAGGCGCCGGGGCCGGTGCGACATGGACCGTCCGCATACCCATTTCGAACGGCGCGGCCAGGTTGCGCGGGTCGTCTTCGAACATGGCGGCTCGGGCCGGGTCCAGACCGTCGGCGGTAAAGACAGCCTCGAAGGCAACACGTTCCGGTTTCGGGTGAAAGCCGGCATGTTCCACACCGTAAATCGCGTCGAAAAGCCCCCCCAGACCACGAGCCGCGACCACCCGTTCGGCATAGGGGCGCGAGCCATTGGTATAGACGATGCGCCGGCCGGGCAGGGCGCGGATGCCGCTGGCAAGGGCCGGGTCCGGTACCAGGTGGCTCAGGTCGATCTCGTGCACTTCGTGCAGGTAGGGCGCCGGATCCACCCCATGTTCGCGCATGAGCCCGGCCAGCGTCGTGCCGTATTGGGCCCAGTAATACTTACGCAGCCGGTCGGCCTCGTCCCGGTCAACCGAAAGCGTGCGCATCACCCAGTCGGTCATGCGAACCTCGATCTGGTCGAAGAGGCGCGCATGCGGCGGATAGAGCGTGTTGTCCAGGTCGAAGACCCAAGTCGTTACGTGAGAAAAGCGATCGGTCACCATGGGGCGAAACCTATGTACGGGCGAAGACGGGCGCAAGCGGAGCCGTTGCCACAGTGTCGCGGCGCTTGCCTTCGGCTTCTTGAATATACATGCGATTGCTGTAGCTTATACGCCTCGCAGTAGAGGAAACGGGATGTCGAACGAAAAACCGGCCCAGAAGGATGCCTATGACCTTATCCTGGAGGCGATTGACGTCGGCGTCTACAAGCCCGGCGACCGGCTGGTCGAGTCCGAGCTGGCCGAGCGGTTCGGCGTCTCCCGCACGCCGATCCGGGAGGCCTTGCAGCGTCTGGAGACGCAATCGCTTCTGGCGCGCGATGGGCGCAGCCTGATCGTGGCATCGCTCGATCACAACCAGCTGGCTGAGCTCTACGTGGTGCGGTCCGAACTGGAGGGGCTCGCCGCCCGCCTGGCCGCGCGTCATGCAGCGGTCGAGGAAGTGCGCGTGATGGAGCAGATGATCGCGGCGGACCGCAAGCTGATCAGCAATCCCTCGGCGCTTGCCCGCGCCAACCGCCGCTTCCACCGGCAGATCCATCTTGCGTCCCATAATCGCTACCTCGTTCAGCAGCTCGACCTCGTCTATCGATCGATGGCGCTTATGGCGACGACCTCGCTGGCTGCCGAGGGTCGGGGAGAGACGGCGATGGTGGAACATGAAGCGATCGTTTCCGCGATCAAGGCGCGGGAAGAGCAGGCCGCCTATGACGCGCTGAAGGCTCATATCTCCAATGCCTTCATCGAACGGCTGACGCAGGACAGCGAGGCGTCCAAGGCGCTCTGACAGCCTGAGAACAATCCGGGTCAGATCATCGGATCGGGCGAGACCGGTTCGGGTTCGGCGGCCTCGTCATGCAGGCCGTGCCGGGTCTTGTCCCAGTAGAACGGTTTGGTCAGGATCTCGAAAAACGCCTTGTAGGAGGCGATGGCCGCCAGCGGAAAATAGGCATGCATGGTCGGCACCCAGACCATGAGAAACCGCCGCCCGCGCTGTTGCACGGCGAAAAGCCCGAGGGTGATGGTGATGGCTTCGGAAAAGACGAAGAGCGCGATCATCGACAGGTACAGGCCGGGCGGGATAATGCCCTTCAACGGGTGCGGCAGATCGAAGGCCAGCAGCCAGAAGGATCACAGAACCGGCGCCAGCAGGAATTGCGACAGCGTTCCGAGGAACAGCACCTGGAAGCCCGCGAACTGCCATGCGCCCAGCTCGCGCCAGAGCTTGGCCGGGTTGCGCATGTGAACCGCCCAGGTCATGGCATAGCCCTTGAGCCAGCGCGAGCGCTGCTTGATCCATGGCAGGACCCGGCAATTCGCCTCCTCGCGGGTGGTCGTGTCCACCATTTCCGTCCGGTAACCCATGCGCACCAGCCGCATGCCGAGATCGGCATCTTCGGTCACGTTATGCGCGTCCCAGCCGCCCAGCTTTTCGAGCGCGGCGCGGCGGAAATAGAGCGTCGTGCCGCCAAGCGGCAGCGCCAGCTTCATCCGTTGCAGGCCGGGCAGCACGACGCCGAACCAGCTCGCATATTCGATGGTGAAACAGCGGCTGAGCCAATTCGTGCGGGCGTTGTAGTAATCCAGCCGTCCCTGAAGGCAGGCCACATCCGGCCCGCGGTCGTGGAAATGGCGCACCACCTTGTGCAGCTGGTCGGCATCGGGCGCGTCTTCTGCATCCCAGACGCCGATGATCTGGCCCTTGCAGAAATCGAGTGCATAGTTCAGCGCGCGCGGCTTGGTCTGAACGCCGCCAGCCGGCACCACGATCACCCGCATCCACCGCGGCAGTTCCGTGCGCTCCAGAACCTCCTGCGTCTGCGCATCCGTCTGCTCGACCACCAGCAGGATATCCATCAGCTCCTTGGGATAGGCCAGCCGCTCCAGCCGCTTCACCAGCTTTCCGGCGATATTCTCCTCCTTGTAGAGCGGCACCATGACCGAAACGGTCGGCAGGCGAGCGATGGTCGGCCCCTTGCGGCGCATCGTGTGAAAGAGGTTCGGCCGATTGCCGGCGCGCCGGCGCACAGCGAAAAACAGCGCCGCCGTCTTGAGTGCGAGGGTGACGGCCAACGTGCCGATCGCCCATGCGGCAAGCAGCGAGAAGGTGGCGATCGGCCAGAGTACCCCGACAAGCGTCACCAGCACCAGCGCCAGCGTGATGATCCGGGCCGCCTTGCGTCCGTCCCAAGCGCGACAGGACAGGTTCAAGGCAACACGTTGTTCGGCCCGTTCGGCCAGCAGAGGGTTGCGGACGAGCGTAATGGCCCGGTGCAGTTCCGGATCGGTTGTCAGCGCCATCCGGACTGTTCCGAAGATCGCCTCGAGCTCGTCGCGGAAAATTGCGAAACGTTCGGGGCGCGTGGTCGCAACGATCACACCGGATTCATCGCGGCGCCACGGTACCAACCCGTCGGTCAGGCAGCGCGTTGCGCCATAGGCGTCGATCAACTCGGGGTCGGGCGGGCGGGAGTCCAGTTCGACCACATCGGCCTGCCATTGCTCCGACAGCACCGCCAGCAGCGCGGATTGCGTGACCATGCCGTTGGACAGCAGGATGTCGCCCAGCCGGGCATCCTGCCGTGCCTGCATCGCCAGCGCCTTGACCAGGTCGCCCGGCTTGACCGCGCCACGATGGATCAGGCGCTGTCCAACCAGGTTCTTGGCCGGTGCGCCGCCGTCGATGACGCGCGGTTCGTTGCGGATAGTTCGAAAACGCGGCGGATCCGACGGCTTGACCAGGTTGGTCAGTTGCGAAAGGCGTGTGGGCGCGGTCATTTGCGAGTCGGAATCCCTGCGTTTGGGACGACTCTGTGAACAGCGTGGTTAAGGAGCGGTTAACCTATGGGGGCGTGCCGCGCGGAGAAGGTCAGGCTGTGACCTTACGCGCGTCCATTGCGGCGGCAAAACGCTCGAACAGGTAGAAGCTGTCCTGCGGGCCGGGGCTCGCTTCCGGGTGGTACTGGACCGAGAAGACCGGGCGTTCGGACATCCTGATGCCGCAGTTCGAGCCATCGAACAGCGAGACATGCGTCTCGACCACGCCTTGCGGCAGGGTCTGGCTGTCCACGGTAAAGCCGTGATTCATCGATGTGATCTCGACCTTGCCTGTCTCCAGATCCTTGACCGGGTGGTTCGCCCCGTGATGGCCGTGGTTCATCTTGATCGTCCGGGCACCAAGGGCGAGGGCGAGCATCTGGTGGCCGAGGCAGATTCCGAAGACCGGCAGGTTCGTCTTCTCCAGAATGTCCTTGATCATCGGCACGGCATATTCTCCCGTCGCCGCCGGATCGCCCGGGCCGTTGGAGAGGAACACGCCATCGGGCTCATGCGCCAGAACTTCTGCGGAGGTAGCGGTGGCGGGCAGCACGGTCACGTCGCAACCCACCGAGGCCAGGCAACGCAGGATATTGCGCTTGGCGCCGAAATCGAGCGCGACAACCTTGAATTTCGGCTCGGTCTGCGGCGCGTAGCCTTCCGGCCAGGCCCACCGCATCTCGTCCCAGCGATAGCTCTGCGCGCAGGTCACGTCCTTTGCGAGGTCGAGCCCGACAAGGCCGGGGAAGCCACGGGCGGCCTTGACCAGCGCGGCAATGTCGAAATTGCCCTCCGGGTCGTGCGCCAGTGCCACATGGGGCGAACCTTGCTGCCGGATGGCGCGGGTCAGCCGCCGAGTGTCCACGCCGCCGATTCCGATCCGGCCGCGCCGTTCGAGCCAGGGCTTGAGGTTCTCCGCCGCGCGCCAGTTGGAGGGTTCGGTCGGGTCCCACTTGACGACCATCCCGGCGGCGACCGGGTCGCCCGTCTCGTCATCGTCGGGGTTCACGCCAACGTTGCCCACGTGGGGGAAGGTGAAGGTCACGATCTGACCGGCATAGGAGGGATCGGTCATGATCTCCTGGTAGCCGGTCATCGACGTGTTGAAGCACAGCTCGGCCACGGTCTGACCGGTTGCTCCGAAGCCCTGTCCGTAAAACAGCGTTCCATCGGCGAGGGCAAGGCAAGCGGTGGGCTTGGACTGGGGCATCTGGCAACTCCTGCGGGCAAATCGGCGGCAAACTATGTGGCGGGCGGCGGGGCGTCAAGGCAGAGCGAGCAGGCGTTTCGGCAGCGGTTGCCGGTGGGGGCGTATTTCGGCGAATCCGCTCGCGGCTTGCCAGATGCCGCCGAAACTACTATCACCCCCGCCCGTGGTTGGGGAACCCAAGGATATCCGAAATGATGCAGCTCAGAGACCGTGTAAGTGCTGGCCTAAAGGACGCGATGCGCAACAAGCAGGCCGACAGGCTGTCGACCCTGCGCCTGATTACGGCCGCGATCAAGGACCGCGACATTGCCACCCGCGCCGAAGGCGCAACGGAAGGCGCAACGGATGCCGATGTGCTCCAGATCCTCGGCAAGATGGTCAAGCAGCGCCAGGAAAGCGCGCGGGCCTATGAAGAGGGCGGGCGGCTGGAACTGGCCGAGAAGGAACGCAATGAAATCCTCGTTCTGGAGGAATTCCTGCCGCGCCAGCTCGACGAGGAAGAGGTCGAGAAGGCCATTGCCGAGGCCATTGCCGCCACCGGCGCGGAGAGCATCCGCGACATGGGCAAGGTCATGGGCGCACTCAAGGCGAAATATACCGGCCAGATGGATTTCGGCTCTGTTGGACCGCAGGTGAAATCTCAGCTCGGCTGAACGCGAAAGGGCTCCGCATGGCGGATCTGCTTGTTCGAGACAGCGCGCCGGAGGACTTGCCGGCGATCCAGAAGATCTATGCCTACGAGGTTCTGCATGGGCTGGCGACTTTCGAGGAGGTTCCGCCCTCCGCCGACGAACTTGGCCAGCGTCGACAGGCTGTGATCGAGATGGGGCTGCCCCATCTGGTGGCGGAACGGGACGGTGAAGTGCTCGGCTATGCCTATGCCGGGCTCTATCGTCCGCGTCCGGCCTATCGAAACACGGTCGAGGATTCAGTCTATGTCTCCGAGACCGCGCGCGGGCAGGGCGTCGGCAGGGCGCTGCTGGCGGAGCTGGTTGCGCACTGCGAGGCCGGATGGCGCCGCCAGATGATCGCGGTGATCGGCAACAGCGCCAATCGCGGCTCCATCGAGTTGCACCGGGCGCTCGGTTTCGAGGAAATCGGAACCCTCAAGGCCGTGGGTTTCAAGCACGGCCAATGGGTGGACACTGTCTATATGCAACGCGCCCTGGGCGAGGGCAGCCGTACGCTGCAATCGCCTCCCACGCAGGGCTGACGAGGGCCTCTAGTCCCGCGTGGCGACCGGTGGCAGCGCCTTGAGATAGGCGGCAATCGCTTCAAGGTCGCGCGACGGCAGGTGGGTCAGGTCGATCCGGATGGCCGCCATGCCAGCGAAACCCGCCCCCTCATGTGGCTGCAAGGTCTCGATGATCTCGCCGCTGCTCCAACCGGCCAGCCCGTCCTCGTGCGGGGTGAGGTTGGGCGCATAGCCGCTGCCATCGAGCATCTCCGCCCCGCTCAGCCAGAGCCCGAGTTTCTGGCCGCCAAGCGCGTTGCGCGGGGTGTGGCAGGTACCGCAATGGCCCGGCCCCTCAACGAGATACTGGCCGCGGGCAAGCTCTGCGTTTGGTGTCTCGAAGGACATTACCGGCGCCGGGTGCAGGTTCAGTGTCTGCCATGTCCGCATGGCGCCGGGTTGGTTGACGGGAAAACTGGCCCGGCTCGCCTTGCTGGGGCTGTCCACGGAAGGCAGCGCCTTCAGATAGGCAAACAGATCGACAATATCCCGGTCCGTCATCCGCGCATAGGAGGTATAAGGAAAGGCGGGATAATAGGCCCGGCCATCGAGCGAGATGCCGTGCCGCATCGCGCGGTCGAAATCCTGAAGCTTCCAGGCGCCGATGCCCGCCTGTTCATCCGGCGAGATATTGGGCGCACGGAACAGGCCCTGATCGGCCTGGATCGCATGGCCGCCGCCAAGTTGTGGCGCGCGGCTCGACAGCCGTCCTGGGCTGGCATGGCAGGAAGCGCATCCGCCCGCCCAGAAGACTAGCTCCCCGTTGGCCCGGGAAACCTCCACACCTGACTCCGTCATCACCGCTTGCTCCGGCACCTCGCAAGCAGCCGCAGACAGCAGTAGCACAGAACTCAGAACTCGGACTGTCTTGCGCATCCGCCGGCCCTACCAGCGGCTGAGGGTGTAATTGACGCCGAAGGCGACCTGGTTGCTGCGGATGTCGGTCTCCAGCCAGCCATCGTATTGCAGGTCGACGTCGATCCAGAACATGGCCGTTTTCAACTCGCCGAATACGCTCCAGCGGTCATTGATCCGGGCCTCCAGCCCGACCAGCGCCCGTGCCGAGAAGCCGCCGAACTGGTACCAGAAGGTTTCACTGGTCCCATCGGTATTCGTGGCCTCGACATGGGGCGTGGTGATACCGACACCGGCGCCGACATAGGGCGTGAAACGCGTTCCGTTCAGGAAGCGGTAATGCACGTTGCCGGTGATCATGTTCACGCCATCGGTAAACTCGAGCGTGGTGAACTCTTCCGGCATCGGGTCGGCGGCCACCTTGGCATGGACATTGTCGATGCCGACGCCCCAGTTGGGATGGTCTTCAAACCACCAGATCGCACGCAGGCCGAAATAAGGCGGGAACTTGAAGGTTTCGCCGTCCCAGGAGACGGTCGTGGATTGCGCTCCGTCGCCGCGGGCGAAGTCGTACTCCACGGTCGAATCCGGCGAGGCGTTGCTACCGAGGTAGAAGGACAGCACCATTTCGGCGCGGGCCGGGCCTGCGAGGGCAAACAGTGCCGCGAACAGCGCACCTGCCAGGAAGAGACGGGGGAGCGGGAGAATGCGAATGTGGTTCATGCCTGTGCCTGACTTTTTTCTGTCCGCGAACCGGATCGTCTCAGGTGGCGGGCTCGGGCCCGGGGCCTGTGGCGCAACCGGAACGGCTGGCGGGCGAGCCGACTCACGGACCGCTCTTTCTCTTGCTGTCCTATGCCGATCATTCCGGGGTTCAACCATTCGGAGGTGAATGGCGTTTTCTGTGGCTTGGGTTCAACACCGGGCACGACCCCGGGTTTGCCGAAAACGGACAGCAGGCTATGGTCGATCCTAATTGCAGTCGAACCGAGGGCGAGCCGAAGCGTGCCACTGATCATCGCCGACACTTTTGCCGACAGCCTCGAGAACTTGACCAAGCAGGAACAATCCGCCGTCAAGCAGACGGCCTTCGATTTGCAGGTGAACCCGGACAATCCGGGGCTGTCCTTTCACCGGATCGACAAGTCGAAGGACAAGTATTTCTGGTCTGTTCGCGTCAACCGCGACCTGCGGGTGATAATCCATAAGCGCGGGGACTCCGTCCTGCTGGCCTATGTCGATCATCACGACGACGCCTATAAATGGGCCGAGAAGCGGAAGCTAGAAATCCATCCGCGCACAGGGGCAGCCCAGATCCTGGTGCTGCGCGAGCGTGTGGAAGAGGTCGTGATCCAGCGGGTCGTGGAGCAGACGGTTGCGAAGTCGCCGCTCTTTGCGGACGAAAGTGACGATACATTGCTTGATTGCGGCGTGCCCGAGGACTGGTTCGACGAAGTCCGCAAGGCGACAGACGAGACGCTGCTCGACATTTGCCGTTTCCTGCCCGCGGAGGCCTCGGAAGGGCTCTTGAACCTTGCCACGGGGATACGGCCGGAAAGGCGGATGCATGACGCAGACGCTGATCCATTCCAGCACCCTGATGCCAGCCGGCGTTTCTGGCCGCTGAACGAGGGGCAGGACCTGCGCGAGGCGATCAAGGCGAGCTGGGAGAAGGTCGAGTTGACGGTGGGCCGGGAGCAGCGCGATCTGGTGGCGCGCTATTTCGAGCGCGGCCGCACGAATGAGGAGCGGGAGGCCGACAGGGCGGACAGAGATTTCTCCGATCCCGCCAAGCTCGTCTTCCGCCGCAAGAAACGCGGGCCGATGGGGTCTCTGTGACCCGCATCAAGCCTAGTAACCGCCGTGCGAAGATACAGGCGTGGGAAATTGCAAGGGGCGGCGATTCATGCCGGTAGAAATCGAGGTTACATTTTGTCCTGTCCGCTCTGATCTCGACCGGCTTAAGGCGGGTTTCCGAGAATATGAGCTATTGGCCATACCGGGTCTGCCGCCCGAATCCGAAGACAGACGGTTCGCCGCCTTTGCCCGTTCAGATGCAGGAGTGATCATCGGGGGGATTGAAGCCAATATCTACTGGGATGGTGTCGAAATCGAATTGCTGTGGGTTGCCGCAGAGCATCGGGGAGAGGGCTTGGGGCGGCAGTTGCTGTCTCAGGTCGAGCAGGCCGCGATTGAACGGGGCGCAGGCATTGCGTTTCTCAAGACAGTGGGCGCGGGCGGCTTCTACGAATCCATGGGTTACGAGGTCTATGGCGTGCTCGAAGATCGCCCGAAAGGGACGCGGCTCTATCACATGAAGAAGCGTTTGCATCCGTGATGCACCGTCCGTTCGGGTTCACGCCATCGGGAATTCCGCCTCGATCCGCGCGAGCGTGCCGGGATCGGTGACCGGGAAGCGCTTCACGTAACGGGTCTTGAAGTCAACGCGGCCACGGCGCTTGCCGAAATTCTCCCCGTGATTGACCACGTAGAGCACCGCCTCCTGTTGCATGGGCGTCAGCCGGCGACCGGCCAGCGCGGCGAGATAGGGGAACATGCGGTGTTCATGGCTGGTGACGGCGGCGAGGTATTCGGCGTCGCGACGGTCCTGGCTGAAATCGAAGCGGAAGGCAGCGCAGGAGCCGCACATCTTCCAGAACGCCTTGCGGCCCGGATGTAGCAGCGTCTGCGGCGTGCACAGGCCGACCTCGTGGCTTTGTGCATCCATCACCCAGCCGCGAGTGACGAGATAGCCGCCGCGCTGCTTGCGCCGGGCCATCTCGGCGACGGCGCCGGGGGCCAGCATGTCGTCGGCATCGAAGGGCATGGCATAGCCGGAGGCGACGCCCAGATCGGGCAGCGCGCGGAAAAGCGTCTCCAGCTTGGCCCATTTGTCATTGCCCACGAAGGGCTTCGTGAAGGGCAGGAAACGGACCTGCTCGTCGAACCGTATCCGCTCTGGCCGGTCCTGCCCGCAGATCACGGCGTGCCAGCAATTGTTGCTCTGGCGGCGAAAGCTCTCCACCGTATCCGCCAGCCGCTCCTCGATCTTGCACCAGTCATCGACGTGATGGCGACCTACCAACGGGATCAGGAAGACGACCGCCGGCTCCTCCGCCGGGCCCAGCCGCGCATGGGCACGCCGCTCCAAAGCCTCCTGCTCGGACCATTGCGTCGCGAGCTTTTCATAGGTCCAGCGCGGACCGAGCGTCGCCGCCGCGGCGCGGATTAACGCCCGGCGCGGTTTGGGTGTGGCGGGAACCTGAGCCATTGGAAATTACCCCCTGCTCGGAAGGTATCGCGCCAGTTCGTTGTAAAGGTCAACGCGCTCATCGTCGCTGAGGAACGCGCCGATCTCGACCTCGCGGTTCGCGCCGCGCAGGGTCACGTAGTTTGCCACCGGGCCCCCTCTTTCGTGCAGCTTGACCTCTACCCAATGCGGGTTGGCCTCCCAGTCCTGTGTGGCCCTGTGGCGGGAATGCCGCTCCAGCCGCACCTTGTCCTCCCAGATCCGCAACTCCTCCAGCACTTCGCCGTCCCGATAGCTTTTCTGGATCGCCCAGTAGAGCAGCCAGAGTGTGCCCATCAGGAAAGGAAGTAGGCCCCAGAGCACCGGCGAGCCGATGGCCGGGTAAAGCGGCAGGAGCAACAGCAGGAAGGTGCCGCCGATGAAGGCCGCAAAGCCACGCTTGGGCAGCGACCGGTGCGGCCACAAGTGCAGTTCCCGCAGTGGTGCCTGCGGGTCAGCGGGGGAAGGGGAAATCCATTCGTAGGGCATGACGGGGTCTGGTTGCTCTGCTTGAAGCGGATATTCAAGAAGGGGGGCGTTGCCCCCCGTCGCGGCAAGCCGCGCCTCCCCCCAGGATATTTTCTGAAAGATGATCGGCAGCCTGGACTCTCATCATCTTTCCCAAAATATCCTCGCCGAAGGCACGATCCGAAGGATCGTATTGCGTATCCGAATGGCGGCAACATCCGCAAGGCCAAGCTTCGCGTAAATCTGGCCGCAAATTGAAAAAGGCCCCGGCGTTTCCACCGGGGCCCTCCGATCTCATCCGAGCGGGATCAGTGGGCGTGGCCCTTGTCCCAATCCTCCTGCTTGGGGAGCGTCTCGAAGGTGTGCTCCGGCGGCGGGCAGGGGAGCGTCCATTCCAGCGTGTCCGCATGCTCGTTCCAGTAGTTCGCCTCGGTGATCTTCTCGCCTTTCCGCAAGGTGGCATAGACGATGTAGAAGAACAGCAGGAACGAGGCGAAAGACAGAAGCGCACCCATCGAGCTGACATAGTTCCAGGTGGCGAAGGCCTCCGGATAGTCGATATAGCGGCGCGGCATGCCCTGGCGGCCAAGGAAGTGCTGCGGGAAGAAGGTCAGGTTAACCCCGATGAAGAACAGCCAGAAATGCAGCTTGCCGAGGGTCTCGGGATACTGACGGCCGCTCATCTTGCCGATGTAGAAATAGACCCCGGCAAAGATGGTGAAGGCTGCGCCCATGGACATGGTGTAGTGGAAGTGGGCCACCACGTAATAGGTGTCGTGATAGGCCCGGTCGATGCCCGCCTGGGACAGGACCACACCGGTCACGCCACCGATAGTGAAGAGCAGCAGGAAGCCGATGGCAAAGAGCATCGGCGTCTTGAACTCGAGCGAGCCGCCCCACATCGTGGCGATCCAACTGAAGATCTTGATGCCGGTTGGCACCGCGATGACCATCGTGGCCAGCATGAAGTAGCTCTGCTGGGAGAGCGACATGCCCACCGTGTACATGTGGTGCGCCCAGACGACGAAGCCCAGAACACCGATGGCGACCATGGCATAGACCATCGGCAGGTAGCCGAAGATCGGCTTGCGCGAGAAGGTCGCGATGACGTGCGACGCGATGCCGAAGCCCGGCACGATCACGATGTAGACTTCGGGGTGACCGAAGAACCACAGGATGTGCTGGTACAGGATCGGATCGCCGCCACCGGCGGGATCGAAGAAGGTGGTGCCGAAATTGCGGTCCGTCAGCAGCATGGTGATGGCGCCGGCCAGCACGGGCAAGCTCAGCAGAATCAGCCAGGCGGTGACGAAGATCGACCAGGCAAAGAGCGGCACCTTGTGCAGCGTCATGCCCGGGGCGCGCATGTTGAGGAAGGTTGTGATCATGTTGATCGCGCCGAGGATCGAGCTGGCGCCCGACACATGCACGGCAAAGATCGCCAGATCCATCGAGAGGCCACCTTCGCGCACCGACAGCGGCGGGTAGAGCACCCAGCCCACTCCGGAGCCGAGCTGTCCGTTGCCGCCGGGGCTAAGCACCGAGCAGACCGCGAGCGTACAGCCGGCGGCATAGAGCCAGAAGCTCAAGTTGTTCAGCCGAGGGAACGCCATGTCCGGCGCGCCGATCTGCAACGGCATGAAATAGTTACCAAAACCGCCGAAAAGCGCCGGGATGACGACGAAGAACATCATCAGGATCCCGTGCGCCGTGATCAGCACGTTCCAGATATGGCCGTTGGGCGTACAGCCCTCGGTCGAGCTTGCAAAGAGCCGGAAGCCTTCCATGCACATGTGCTGAACGCCCGGCGTCATCAGCTCGATGCGCATCAGCACGGTGAAGAAGACGGCTATGAAGCCGACGGCGGCCGAGACGATCAGGTAGAGAATCCCGATGTCCTTGTGGTTGGTGGACATGAACCAGCGGGTGAAAAATCCCCGCTCGTCCTCATGGTCATGCCCATGAATGGCAGCATCGGCCATGCATTTCCTCCGGTAATCTGTCCTGTTTATCTGGGCATACCTTTCCCGAGATATGCCCGCGCGTTCGACCGCTACCCTAGGGTGATAGGGCAGGGGCGGCAACATTCAATATGCGCGATACGAAACATTATTGCGGATGCGGGATTTCGCTGATCCGGGCGTTGCGCCGGGATCATGGCGGGAAAACGTTCCACCTTGCGTCGCTGGAAGCTAAGAGAAGGGTGCCCATTCCCTGCCCGGATCTCCGCGATGTCTGCTTGCCTCCGTACTGTTGTCACAGGTTGTTCCGGCGCGCTCGGCGACGCTGTCTGCCATGCGCTTCTCCGGCGTGGAGACCGGGTGGTCGGGCTCGACCGCACGCCAAGCGGTCGAGACGGGATGAGCTTCCTGCCCTTCGATCTCGGCGAGCCCGAATCCGTCACCGGCGCGGTCCGGCAGGCGAACGAACAGCTTGGCGGCATCGATGCGCTGGTCCATGCCGCCGGTGTCATGTGGACGTCCGATTTCCTAGACACTACGGAGGCGGATCTGCGGGGGCATCTCGATGTCAACCTCATCGGCGCTTTCCGGGTGGTCCGGGACGTTGCGCGTTGCATGGTCGAAGCCGAGGCGAGCGGCAATGGCCGGGGAGGGCGCATTGTCCTCGTGACCTCGCTGCATGGCCGGATCGGCGTGCAGAAGCGCTCGGCCTACGCGGCGTCCAAAGGGGCGCTGGAAGCGCTTGGCCGGGTGGCAGCTGCGGAACTCGCGCAGCACCGGATCCGGGTCAACATGCTGGCGCCGGGTGCCGTTGACGGCGGTATGCAGCCAAATCCGGGCAGCCGGGCGCATTGGGTTGAGGCGACGCCCATCCATCGGGTCGCGACCACGGACGAGGTCGGGCGCGCCGCCGCCCTGCTTACCTCGGACGATGCAAGTTTCATCACGGGTCAGACCATCGCAATTGATGGCGGGGTCACGAATCTGCGCCCGTTTGGGCTTCCATCGGGTGTTTGAAGACGGTTTCTGCCCTCATGGCGGTGACTTCGATACGGCAATCTGCGCCCCGGCAGCGCAGGATCTGATCGGCTCCGGTCGATTCGTGGCTGATCCGGATCGGTCGGAGGATCCGGTCTCGCTTCCCATGTTTTGGCCACCAAACCCACGTGAGGCCGCCTGTGGTGCCGGAACCAATTGAAAATCCCTAGAACTTTCCGAAAAACCAGTGGATTGACCACTATTTGGACTCTGTGAATACCCGCGGATGGCGTAAAATGAGGGTGTTTTCCGCTGTTGTGTCATCCGGGGGGGAGTTCCATGCATCGTTCCATTCTCACTTCGGCCATTGTCATGGTCGCTTTAGCACTTAATCCGGTATCTCGCGCCAATGCCGGTTCAGGTGACGCCGTGGCAGGTGCCATCATCGGCGGCATTATCGGCAGCGCCATTGCCAGCCAGCCGCGCCAGAAAACCTACACCAAGAGAACCTATACCAAGAAGTCGACCGTTTCTTCGGCGCAACGCGCCGAGAACCGCTCTGTCCAACACGCCTTGAACTATTTTGACTTCAATGCAGGTACGCCAGATGGCGTGATGGGGCGCAACTCCCGTTCGGCTGTCTATGCGTACCAGGCACAACTGGGCTATCCGGCCACGGGGCAGTTGACCACGTACGAGAAGGACTTCCTTCTTACCTCGCATAACCGCGCGCTGGCCGGTGGGCCGGCGACCAGCCAGATGATCGCGGCGAACCCGATGGGAACGCGTGGATTGCTGCTTACCTATCGCGATCAGGCCGCCGGCATCATGACCGCGCAGCCGGGAACCGTTAGCGCGCCGCCGCCCGTGGCGACTGTTGTCGCAGCGCCGCCAGCGGAACCGCAGGCCACCGGCCCGGCGGCCGTCACTGCCGGGGTTGCGGGGGCCGTGGCCGGAGCGGCCAACACGCAGCTTGCCGCCGCCGCTTCCAAGGCGCCGCAGATGCCGTCTTTCTTCGGCGGCGTGGGCCAGCGGTAGCTCGCCTCGCATTGCAACGCGGTCAACCTGATGACCAATGCCAAGGGTGGCTTCACCGACGTATCGCAGATGTCCGATCCGACGATCGTGCTGAACGAGCAGTTCTGCCTCGCGCGGACCTACGCGATTGCCCAGAGTGAGAAGCTCATGACCCAGGTGCAGGGCGTGAGCGCTGCCGACGTTACGGCGCAATGCAAGCAACTGGCCCCGCTGCTCAAGGAGCAGGTCGCGTCGGTCTCCGTCAATAACCGTCCGGCCGTGATCGACAAGGTTTCTTCCTTCGTGCTCTCCACCGGCATGGCGCCGAGCCAGATGGCGCAGACGGCGCGGATCTGCCTCGGCGACGGTTACCGGGTTGATGACATGGATGTGGCCCTCGCCTCGGCACTGATCCTCGTCGTGCTGGGCGAGCCGGTCTATGGCGAGCTTCTCGGGCATCACCTGACGGCAGGTTTCGGGACGTCCTCGCGAGTCGATCTCGCCTATGAATGGTATCAGGCCAGTTCGGATGCCGTCGCGCGCGGCGCGACGCAGGTCTTTGCGCCGGGACAGGCCGGACGTGCAGAACTCATCCTGACCGCCGCGACGGAGATGAGGGGCGGCGGCACCGGTGCCGCGATGGGGACAGTGCCGCAGCCGGCAGCCGCGAATTCGGTGCCGAGCTTCAACATCGCGCAATAGCGCGAGCAGACTTTGCCGAAATGAAATGGAGGTGCGCGCCGGTTTGGCGCGCCTTTCATTGGGGCTCGCTCGCCCCGCCGTCTTCGGGCATAGGCAGGGCGTCATCGAAGGTTGCGCGGAGCGCTACGTCGAGATCGTTCATCGTCACCGGCAGCCCAAGATCGACCAGGCTGGTGACGCCATGCCCGGTAATGCCGCAGGGCACGATCCCGTCGAAATGGCTCAGATCTGGTTCGACATTGATCGAAATTCCATGAAAACTGACCCATTTGCGCAGGCGAATGCCAATCGCGGCGATCTTGTCCTCGCGCGGGGAGCCATCCGGCAGCGGTGCCTTTTCCGGTCGCGTGACCCAGACCCCGACCCGCCCGGGGCGTATCTCGCCCTTGATGTTGAAGGTATCGAGCGTCGAGATGACCCAGTTTTCGAGCGCTTCGACAAAGGCGCGCACATCGCGTCCACGCCGGTTCAGGTCCAGCATCACGTAGACAACCCGCTGGCCCGGGCCGTGATAGGTGTATTGCCCGCCGCGCTTGGAGTCGAAAACCGGGAAACGCTCCGGCTCCCGCAGGTCCTCGATCTTCGCGGATGTACCCGCCGTGTAGAGCGGCGGATGTTCAAGAAGCCAGATAGCCTCGTCCTCGGTGCCCGCGTGAATGGCCGCGGCGCGCCTTTCCATCTCGGCAACTGCCTCGGGATAGGGGACAAGGCCCGGACTCGTGATCCATTCAACCATCGGGTGCGCTCCGTTTGCTTTCGCGGTCACAGCATTTCGCGTCTCCAGCCTTTGACTCATCGCGCCGTTGGGAGCAAGTCCGTGCCGGTTACTGACGGGCCGCGATCAGCACCGGCAGAAGTGGTTCTTCAAGCAGCGCCTCGGCCGCCCGGCGGGTCAGGTGATTGTCGTCGGAGTAGAGCGGAATACCGTTGGCGTCGGTCGTCCGGCAGAATTCACCGCAAAAGACACCGCTGAGCGAGATGTGTCTGGTGCCTTCATCGCTGTCTGCGACCCGCGCCAGAAGGGTCTCGGTGCGCCCCGACCTGGCAAGATGGGCGGCGCGGCTCAAAGGTTCTGGCGTCGGACGCCCGAAGGTGAGCGCACTCCTGGCCATTCGGATCGGCACGTCCCAGCCAGCCTCGGGCACGGGGCCAAGGATCACCACACGACGGTGGTTCGCCCGAAGCGCCGCGACTGTCTCGCCGAGCGCCTGCTCCACGATTTCCGCATTTCGCAGCGCGGGAGTGCTCGGAAGGCCGGTGCCGGCGATTTCCTGCAGGTGAACATCGCGGCCGGTCTCTTCGCCAAAACGCGTCCCTTCCACGGATAGCGTCCAACGGCCGGAGAGAATGACCAGCGGCATATCCTGCCGTGTTTCCAGAAAGGCCAGGACGGATTGGTTCAGCTCGGTGCAGGCACGGTCCTCGGGGATTCGGCGCAAACCCGGTACGGGAAGGCAGGCGCTCCTGCCGGCGAACAGTCCGCTCAGCCCCGCGCGCCGCGCCGCCTTTTCCAGCCCGGGCAGGATTGCCAGCGCGTGGCTGTCGCCCCATAGCAGGAAATCGGCCTTGCCTTCGGTCTGCGAGGCGCCAATTCGGCAAAGACCTTCGGCGGGAAGGGGTCCGAAACAGGCATCGCGTTGCGGCGCCGTGTCCTGTGCGGCGGCGGCGACCGCCTGAACATGACCTGATATTCTCCAGGGTGCGCCATCGCTGAGCGCCAGCGCCGCGCCAATTCCGGCGGTCATGCAGAGGGAACCTGCCGACAGGGCAAAGACGCTTCTGCGCCCCCTTCCCGCCGTTGGGACATGGCGGAACGGTCGCTCGATGAAGCGATAGGAAAAGGCGGCAAGGCCAACCGAGAGTGCCACAGCGCACAAGCCGATAGGCAAGGGCAGTTCCACGGATCCCCGGACGCTGCGCAGCAAGGCCATCACGGGCCAGTGCCAGAGGTAGAGCGAATAGGAGATCAGCCCGATCCAGACCAACGGGCGGCAGGACAGCATGTTTCGCACATGGGTGCCGTGATGCCTGCCGGAAAGAATGATGGCGGCGGTCCCGAACACCGGCGGCAGGGCGGCCAGGCCCGGAAACGCCGTTTCAGTGCCGTAGAAGATTACAGGAAGAAGGATGCAGCCAAACCCGAGTGCCCCGAGCACATCCGCCTGCCAGCGGGCCATGGCCCCGCGCGCCGGTTGCAGGGCCAGGATTGCGCCGAGCGCGAATTCCCAGGCGCGAAACGGCAAGAGATAGAAGGCCCACTCGGGGCGGGCTGGCAGCGTAAGGGCGGCCAGAAGAAGCGACGTAGTTGCCAGCAGGAGCAGGCTGGCGAACACGACGATGCGCTTGAACCTCAGCAGTGCGAGGAGAAGCGACGGGAATAGCAGGTAGAATTGCTCCTCGATGGCGAGGGACCAGCTGTGCAGAAGCGGTGAAAGTTCGGCTGCCGGGGCGAAATAGTCCTGGTTCGCTGCGAAATGGAAATTCGAGGCGAACAGGACCGTGGCCACGGCCGATTTTCCGAGCGCGTCCATTTCGGCAGGCAACAGGACGAGGCTTCCGACCGCGAAGGTGGTCAAAATCACCACCGTGAGGGCCGGAAGGATGCGCCTGGCGCGACGCTCGTAGAAATCGAGCAACGAGAACTGGCCATTGTCGGTCTGGCGCAGGATGATCGAGGTGATCAGGAAGCTCGAGATCACGAAGAAGATGTCGACTCCGACGAAACCGCCGTCAAATCCGGGGATGCCGGCGTGAAACAGGACCACCGGGAGGATCGCCAGGGCACGGAGCCCGTCAATGTCGGTGCGGTAACGGATCACCGATCCACATGCCTTGGGTGGGGCCGGCAAGGGCCGGCGATTCTTGCATTTGCCCAGTTGGACAGCTCACCGTGGTTTTGCGCCGATAGTGGTTACTACCGGGTTAAGTTTGTTGGGCGCTGCCCCAGGGGAGTCCAACTCCGCGTGGAAGCGCAGGAATGAACATCTCCGAAAGGCAATACGTTCGGCCTATTCCTCGTAGGAATAGCCCACGCCATAGACGGATCGGATCGGATCCCAATCGCCACTCACCGCCTTGATCTTGTGACGGATATTCTTGATGTGGCTGTCGATCGTGCGGTCGATGATGGCCGCGTTCTCGGGAAAGGCGAAATCGAGCAGCTGCGAGCGCGAATAGACCCGACCAGGCCGACGGTGCAGCACCTGCAGCAGCTGGAACTCCCGACGGGTCAGGTCTAGCGGTTCGTCGCCGACAGTCGCTCGCCAGGAGTTCTCGTCCAGTACGATGCCATGAGGATTGGCCTGTTCGCGGGCATCCCGCGGCGCCGATCGCCGGAGGATCGCCCGCACGCGGGCAACCAGCTCGCGCGGTGAAAAGGGTTTGCACATGTAGTCGTCCGCGCCCAGTTCCAGCCCCAGGAGCCGGTCGATTTCCTCGACCTTTGCCGTTTCCATGATGATCGGAACATCGCTTTTCGCCCGCACCTCGCGGCAGATCGTCAGCCCGTCCTTTCCGGGCAGCATCAGGTCCAGAATGACGAGGTCGGGCGCTGTTTCCAAGATCGTCTCGGTCGCGTGGGTGCCCGCGTTCAGGATCGTGGCGCGATAACCGGCCTGTTCGAGATACTGGCGCAGAATGTCGGAGAGGGCGGGCTCGTCCTCGACAACGAGAATGTGGCTAGGCGTGTTCATGTGCGGGTCCTTGTTTGGGGAGCGCTATCCTGATCCGCAGCCCGCCGAGCGGCGAGACGTCCGCCGTGATCGTGCCGTTATGCGCGGTGACGATGGCCGAGCAGATGGACAGGCCAAGACCCGAACCGCCAAGCCTTCGGCTGCGGGAGGCTTCCGCGCGATAGAAGCGCTTGAAGAGAAAATCCATCGCGTCCTCGGGGGGCGCGGGCGAGGTGTCGTCGACAATGGCGATCACCTCCTCCCCTTGCTGATAGGCGGTGAGCCGTATTGTTCCGGGAACAGAGGTGTAACGCATCGTGTTCTCGATCAGGTTGTCCATGACCTGCTCCATGCGATCGGGATCGCAGAAGAGGTCGAGCCCCTCTTCGATGTCGCGTTCCACCGCCAGACCGGTCTCGTTGAGGCGCATTTCGGCGTGATCCAGCCGGAGGTTGAGCAAATCGCTGAAATCGGTGAGGCGGGTGGCGACGGCAGTACGGCCTTCGCGCGAAAGGGACAGCGTCTTCAGATCCGCCACCAGCCGGGACAGCCGCATGACCGCATCATGCATCTCGTCCAGGGTGGGCGTGTCGGCCTTGCGAATGCCATCCTGCATCGCCTCGATCTCGGCCCTGAGCACCGCGAGCGGGGTCTGCAATTCGTGAGACGTGTCGGAAATCCACTGCTTTTCGGCATCCCGGGCGTCTTGCAGGCTTTGCGCGAGGACGTTGGTATGTTCGATCAACTGGCCCAACTCGTCCTTGCGGTCACTGGGAATGCGGTGGTGAAATTCGCCCTGCGTCAGGGTTCGTGCCCCCCTTTCGAGCGCCTTTATCGGCTTCAGAAGGTGGCGTGCGAGCAGACTCGCGGCCAATGCCGAGACACCCATGGCAAAAAGCGAGGCGAGCAGGAGATTCTTGGTCTGCCCCTTCAGGAAGAAGAGATCGGTCTTGCTGCGCCCGCCGCGCGGGGCCGTCAGACCGACATAGCCGAGCGTTCCGCTGCCGTCCGCGGCCGGGATCTCGCGGCGTTCCGAAAGGTTGCCGGGGGCTCGCGGCGGAATGAGCAAGGTGCCATCCCGCGCCATCAGGAACATGCGCGCGTCGAGTCGCATCGGGCTTGCATCATGCGGTGGCGGGGGGGGCTTCCTGCTCAGTCTTGGCGGCCTCGGCTCGGGCATGAGATTGGTCATGAGAAAATCGGCCCATGCTTCGGGACTTGCCGCCAGTTCCGGCCATCCCGGATGGGTGGGGTCGTGCTGCCGGGACAAATTCTCGACCAGATTGTCCAGCTGTTGCAATTCGCCTTGCAGCAGGTAGCGCGAGAACCCGTCCCGCATGGAATAGGAAACCAGCCCGGCAAGCGTCGCCACGACCAGAACGGCGGTCAGAGCGAAGGCGGCGAAGAACTGCAGGGCGAGGGAGCGGCGAAACAGATTCATGCTGCCCACTCTATCGAGCAATTTGCAGGGAAAATGAAGTTCGCGGCAATCGGCGGAGCGATTTGGCACAGGCGAAATGTTATTCGCCCTGCATCCGGGACCGCCGACCGGTTGTCGAGCATCCACAGCATCGGCAGTGATCGAACATGGCCTTCGGCGGTCAGACGCGAAAAAAACGGCAGCTTCACTTTTCCTTCATTCTACCTGCACGGAGCGCGGTCAGAAGCGGGCCTGTCGAGATATCCGAACCAGCAGGAAAGTTTCATCATGCACCGTCTCCCCAGAGCTGCCCGCCAGCTTATCTTGTCGCGCCTCATTGCCATTGCCGTCACCGTGGCGATGGCCGGGCTTCTCATCGGCATTGCTCAGGCCCAGCAATCCCGGCAGGGCCGCCCGGACGGGGCGCCGCCCGAAGCGCTGTCGGCCTGCAGCGGCAAGTCGACCGGCGATGCCTGCCAGATGACCATTCGCGGCAAGGGTGACAGCGCTTCTGGCCAATGCATCGACACGCCAGACAACAATGTCGCCTGCCTGCCGGAAGGCGCGCCGCAACCGCCCAAATCCTGACTCGTCCCGCTGTGAGCAGGTCTGCCGGAAACGGCAGCACTGCCGGCCTGCTGTCTTCCCCGGCAGGCCGGCTTTTTTGTGCCTTCGGCCAAGGGTATCCTGCCAGCGGATCGCGGTAGCGGGGCTTCGGCGCAACAGGTGAAAAGCTTGGCAATTGAGGGGATACATGCCGACTCCCTCTTTGCTACACTTCGTCGCAAAAAAAGAGCAGTGTGAGAAAAATTTTGACAGATCATGAGATTAGCTCGGGGGTTCTGGCTGTCGACCTCGATGGTACCTTGCTGCGCTCGGATATGTTGTTCGAATGCTTCTGGTCCGGGCTCGGGCAGGATCTGCGCGGAACGCTGAAGGCGGTCCGCCAGCTTTCGTATGGAAAGGCACAGCTGAAGCAGGCGCTTTCAGATGTGGCCTCGGTCGATATTTCTACGCTGCCCTATGACGCGGATGTCATCGCCTATATCGAGGCATGGCGTGCCAAGGGAGGGCGGACGGCCCTGGTGACGGCGTCGACCCAACCCATCGCGGAGGAGATCGCCGCGCATCTGGGCATCTTCGACGAGGTGCACGGAACGGACCGCACAACCAATCTGAAAGGCCCGGAAAAGGCGCGTTTCCTTGTCGAGCGCTTTGGCGAAGGCGGCTTTGCCTATATGGGCGACGCGGAGGCGGATCTTCCTGTCTGGGAAAAGGCGGCCAAGGCGATCACCGTGAACGCGCCGCGACAGCTCCGGGAGGCGGCGGCATCGCTGGGCGTGGAAGCCGAGCATGTCGGTGCCGAGAAAGTGCCCGCGCGGACCTATCTCAAGGCGCTTCGCCCGCATCAGTGGATGAAGAACCTGCTGATTTTTCTGCCCATGCTGGCGGCGCATAACTTCACCGCCCTGAGCGTTCTGCAAAGCGTGCTGGCCTTCGTGGCTTTTTCGGCGGTGGCCTCCTCGGTCTATGTACTCAACGACCTGCTGGACCTTTCGGTGGACCGGGCGCACCCGCGCAAGAAAGCCCGCCCCTTCGCCGCCGGTGCGATCCCGATCCAACATGGAACCTGGCTGGCAGCGGGATTGCTCGGCCTGGGCGTCGTGATTTCCCTTCTGCTCGGGCGCTCTTTCCTGTTTTTCATGCTGGTCTATTTCGCGACCACCACGGCCTATTCGATGACGCTCAAGCGCCGGGTCGTGATCGACATCTGCACACTCGCGATCCTCTACACGCTGCGCATCGTCGCGGGCGGGGCGGCCACGGCGATCCCGCTCTCGGTCTGGCTGCTGGCCTTCTCGATTTTCTTCTTCCTGTCGCTCGCGGCGGTGAAAAGGCAGGCGGAACTGGTGGACAATGAAAAGCGCGGCAAGCTCAACGTCTCCGGGCGCGGATACCAGACCGAGGATCTGCCGGTCATTTCGATGATGGCGATCAGTTCCGGCTACGTGGCCGTGCTTGTGCTGGCGCTCTACGTCAACTCCGCCTCGGTGACCCAGCTCTACTCACTTCCTGGCACGCTCTGGGGCGTCTGCCTTGTGCTGCTCTACTGGATCAGCCGCATCGTGATGCTGACCCATCGCGGTCACATGCATGATGACCCGGTCGTCTTTGCCGTACGGGACAAGAACAGTCGCATCGCCTTCCTGGTGATCCTAGGCTTCGCGGTCGGGGGGGCAGTGTTGTGACAACGGCGCGGCTTGTGATCCTCTATGCCTTCTTTGCCGTGATCGCGACGCTGGCCAACCTCGGCGTGCAACGGGTCGTGCTGCTCGGCGGCAAAGGTGGCCTGTGGCTGATGGCGGCCATTGCGACCGGAACGCTGGCCGGACTGGTGATCAAGTACATCCTCGACAAGCGCTGGATCTTTTTCGACCAAAGCACCGGAGTCGCCGTGCACGGACGCAAGTTCAGCCTCTATACCGCGATGGGTCTTGTCACGACGGCCATTTTCTGGGGCGCAGAGGCGACGGCCTGGGCGATCTGGCAGACGGATCTGGCGCGCGAGATCGGCGCGGTGCTGGGCCTGAGCGTCGGATATGTCGTGAAGTTCAAACTCGACCGGAAATTCGTCTTTCCGGACGCTCGGATGAAGCCAGCTTGAGGGACGCAAGAGACGTGAAAAGACGTGAGAGATATACCCTGTTCAGCCGCCAAATGCCGTCGGAGATTCGAAACCGGAAAGGGCGCGATGCCATGGTGACGTCTTGACGGACTGGTCGCGCACGATCTTTTTCACATCGGTTTCCGTCACGGTGATCGCGGGGTCCTTCCTTTATGGCGTCTATGGCTACCGCAATGCCTGGCCGCCCGTTCCGGCGGTCATCAAGCTGCACAACACGGTCCGGGAGGTGATTTCCCCGAGCGACAGCATCCTGGAGACTACGACCGCGCCTCTGCCGGAGCCGGTTGCGACCCTGCTGCCCGATGCGCTGGAGCCCGGGCTTGTCGCCATGGCCGCGGGTCTGGACGAGCGCATCGCCGAGGTGCGGGTGATCGATCGCGCGGGCAATCTGATCCACACATACGCGACCAACTGGACCGAGATCTGGCCCGACGGGGAGGGCGATTTCCCGCGCCGGCCCGTGCAGGACATGTATCTGCATGGCGTCGGTTTCCTGCCGGACGGATCGCTGGTGGCAAATTTCGACCACCAGAGCACCTTTCGCATGGATGTCTGCGGCGAGATCCTGTGGAAACTGGAAAATCTTGGCCACCATTCCATCCATATCGACAAGGACAGCACGATCTGGGTTCCCGCCGAAATCCGCCCCTCGGAAGCGCCCATGCCCTATCCGCTGCACCAGCCGCAGGTGCTGAACTGGACGCTTGAGAAGATTAGCCCGGACGGCGAGATCCTGAAAACCGTCCCGATCCTGGAGCTGTTGATGAAGGCCGGTTACGAGGGCCTGCTCTTCATGTCGGACCTCAACAACCTGGCCTTGCCCGTGACGGGCGACACCCTGCATCTGAACGATGTCGAGGTCTTCCCGGAAGGCATGGATTCCACCCTGTTCGCGCCCGGCGACGTGATGCTCTCGCTGAGAAACATCCATACGATCATCGTTTTCGATGCCGACCTGGAACGCGTCAAGTTCGTCAGCTCCGGCCGTGTCATGCGGCACCACGATCCGGATTTCGCAGGCGGAAACCGGATCTCGATCTTCGACAACAGGAGTTTCACCAAGTCGGACGGGCTGGAGACGGCCGCCAGCCGGATCGTCGAGATCGACGCTGCAACCGGGGAGCTCTCCGTCCTGATTGACGGTGCCGATCCGGAGGTAGGCTTCTATACCGAGATCATGGGGATGCATCAGCGTCTGCCGGGCGGAAATATCCTCGTCACATCGGCTGGCGAAGGACGGGTTCTGGAATATACCGCTGATGGAAAACTGGCGTGGCGGTTCCAGAACCAGACCGAAGGCGGCGACGTCTGGCGGGCATTCTGGGCCGAGGTGCTGCCGCCGCAACTGGACAAGACATTCTTTGAAGAGGCGAAATCGAGATGCGGAAACTAAGCAAGCTGGCCGCCATGCTCTGTGCGGCCCTGTTGATCTCGGCCAATCCGGCGCTGGCCTATATCGGCCCGGGGGCCGGGCTTGGCGCCATCGTCATCACCGGGGCGCTGATCGTGGGCGTCGTGCTGCTGGTCGTCGGCTTTCTCTGGTATCCGCTCAAGCGTATGCTGAAGGGTAAAAAGCAGGCTGACCAAGGGGCTGGCGCCGAGAAATGAGCGTCCTGGCGCCGCTTGCCGTCTGCCTTGTCGCGGTTCTGTGTTTCGGCATCGGCCTTTGGAAAACCGCCATTGCGTCTTCGGCCAAGAGCGTCCTGTCGTCTGTTCAGGCCGGCGTTTCGGCCATGTCGGACCCGGATATGGACGACGCGGCCAAGGAACGCGCGGTGCAGAAGGCCGGGCTCTCGCTGATCGGCAAGACTTTCGGGCTGACGACCCGGCTGCTGGCGACCTTCGCGCTGGCCGCCCTGCCAATCTTCGCGGCGGATCTGGCCGGTCTTGTTCCCTATGCGGCCAGCATGGACATGATGCTGCGGTCGGAATTCATCATCGGCGTGTCGATTGTCGCCATTCTTGTTGGCGGCGGGATCTCCCGCAGCTTTGGCACCGCACAGACGGAGGCAAGTGACGAGCCCTATAACGCGGGCGACCAACTGGTGCACACGCTGGCATTCGCCTCTCCGGCGGTCATGCGTGGACTGGGGCGTCTGGACGACCGGCTGTTCGCCCGGACGATCTCCGAGGTCAAACTCGCTCACCCCGTCTTCATCACTTCGCTGGCACGCGGTGGCACGACAGCGGTTCTGAACGCGCTGCACGGGCTGCCCTCGGTTGCGACCCATCGCTACCGCGACATGCCCTTCATGACCGCACCGCTCTCATGGTCGCGCGTCTATGGCAGCCGCGCCCGTGCGGTCGCGCGCCGGGAACGCGCCCATGGCGACGGCATGGAGATCGATCTCGACAGCCCGGAAGCCTTTGACGAGGTCCTGTGGCGTCTCTATTGGCCGGAGAAATATGGCGCGCGGAGCATTTCGCTCTGGCAGGAGAGCGATCAGCGGCCGCGGGCAGAAGATGTCTTCGACCGCCATTTTGCCAAGATCGGACATCTGCGGCGGCCTGAGACCGCGTCGGACGGCAACGTGCATTACCTGTCCAAGAACAACGCCAATATCGCGCGGCTCTCGCTTTTGCCCGCGATGTTCCCCGGTTGCCGGATCGTCGTGCCGCTGCGCAGCCCCGGCGCGCATGCGGCCTCGCTCCTGCGTCAGCACCGCAATTTCCTCGAACGGCACGCGACCGATGCCTTCACCCGCCGCTACATGCGCGATATCGGCCACCTGGAATTCGGCTCGCTTCTGAAACCGATCGCCTTTGATGGCTTTGAGCTGTCCGAACGGGACGCAACTGAGCCGGATTTCTGGCTGTCCTACTGGATCGCGGCTTTCAACGAGATCGCTCGCAAACGCGATGCCTGCCTTTTCGTCACGCAAGACGACCTGCGTGCGCGACCGCAAGCCACGATGCAGGCACTGTGTGAAGCGAGCGGAATCCCGGATAACGGCGCCGATTTCACCGGCCATTTCCGGGCCGGGGCGGACAGTTTCAATGCCAGCGCCTTTTCTCCCGGCCTGCTGAAAGAGGCCGAGGAGATCTACGCAGAGCTGTCAAAAGGCGCCGTGCGCGGCTGATCGAACAAGGCGTGCCGCGCGGCCGGACGGATTACTTCTTGCGTCGCGGCAACGCGTCGCCGCCACGGGGGGCCTTATTCACGACCGCCTTGGCCCTTGCCTTGTTCTTCTTGCTCGACGGTTTGCCCGGCGGCGGCGCCGCGCCTTTCTTCACATGCGGCTTGCGCGGCATTTCCTTGCCTTCGAAGGTGCCGGCGTCGCTCTTTTCCCACGTCTTTCCGGGCTTGCTTGCCTTGTGGCGAGGCTTGCGCGGCGCGGGGGCCTCGTCGCCGTCGGCGCCGGCCGCGCGCACGGGATTGTCCTTCCAGTCGGGCTTGGGCTTGTTCTTCCAGTCCGCTTTCGGCTTGTCCTTCCAGTCCGCCTTCGGCTTGTCTTTCCAGTCGGACTTGGGTTTGCCAGCCCCTGCCGGACGTGGCTTGCGCGGCCCATCCCCGGCGTCGAAGCGTTTGTTGGAAGGCGCGCTGCGCGGCCCGGTGGGCAGGGAGGGCGGCGAGGTCAGCCGAGTTGCGGTGACGCCGTCTTCCACGATCATGTCGGGGCCGAGCGCTTCGCAGAACCCGTCAACGCTGGCTTCGGCGATCTCGACATAGCTTTCGTCTGCCTTGAGCCGGATCGCGCCGATCTCGGTCTTGGTGATTCCTCCCGCCTTGCAGATCATCGGCAGGATGCGCCGCGGATCGGCGCCGGAATCGCGGCCAATGGAGAGCGAGAACCAGACGCTGGGCCCGAATTCCCGGCGCGGTTTCGGAGCCGCGTCCATTTCCGTCAATTCCTCGGGAGCGGAATGCTGCGCGCGGTAGAGGCTCAGGAAGGCGTTGGCGATCTTTTCGGCCGGGAAGCTCCGTACGAGCCTTTCGATCACCTCGGATTCGGACTCGGTCGAGCTTTCCTGCCAGACCGGATCGGCAAAAAGCCGGTCCTCGTCGCGTGTCAGGACCGCCTCAGCCGTCGGCGCGCCGCCCCATTCGGCCTTGATCTTGGCCGCGGCCAGAAGACGCTCGGCCTTCTTGCGGAACTTGGGCTGAACGACCAACGCGCTGACGCCCTTGCGCCCGGCACGACCCGTGCGTCCCGAACGGTGCAAAAGGGTTTCGTGGTTGGAGGGCAACTGGGCGTGAATCACGAGGTCGAGGTTCGGCAGGTCGAGCCCGCGCGCGGCGACATCGGTCGCCACGCAGACGCGAGCACGCCCGTCCCGCATCGACTGCAACGCGTGAGAACGTTCGGTCTGCGAGAGCTCGCCCGACAGCGCCACCACCTGGAAGCCGCGATTGGACAGGCGTGTGGTCAGCCGGTTCACCATCTCGCGCGTGTTGCCAAAGACAATGGCATTGGGTGCTTCGTGGTAGCGCAACGTGTTGATGACCGCGCTCTCGGCGTCACGATCGGCAACCAGCATGGCGCGATACTCGATATCGGCATGCTGGCTGGCCTCGGAACGCGTGACGATACGTACGGCTTCTTTCTGATAGCTGCGGGCCAGTTGCTCGATCGGCTTTGGAACCGTCGCGGAGAACAGAAGCGTCTGCCGAGTGTCGGGGGCCTCGTCGAGGATAAATTCCAGATCCTCGCGGAAACCGAGATCCAGCATCTCGTCGGCCTCGTCGAGAACCACGGAGCGGATCGCGCTGAGGTCGATCGAGCCGCGCATGATATGGTCCCGCAGCCGCCCCGGCGTGGCAACGACCACGTGGGCGCCGCGTGCCAGCGTGCGCCGCTCGTCGCGCATGTCCATCCCGCCGACACAGGAGGCAACCAACGCGCCGGCCTTTGCGTAGAGCCAGGCAAGCTCGCGTTTGACCTGAAGTGCCAGCTCTCGCGTCGGCGCGATGACCAGTGCGAGAGGTGCGCCGGCGGAGCCGAAAACCTCGTCGCTGCGCAGGAGCGTGGGAGCGATGGCAAGACCGAAGCCAAGAGTCTTTCCGGACCCCGTCTGTGCCGAGACCAACAGGTCCGCTCCCTCCAGTTCAGGCTGCGTCACCGCCTCCTGAACAGGTGTGAGATTGGTATATCCGCGCTCTTGGAGCGCATCGGCAAGGGCTTTTTTCACGGGAGGTCTTTCGGCTGAAACGTGCGGCCCGTCTTTTTGGAGCCGCTGGAAAGGCGATGGCGCAATCTACAGAAACGCGCGGGACATTCAATGAAAAAAGACCGGGAGAGGGAAGTGGATGTCGGAATCGCCAATCTTGTAGCCGTTGGGGGGCCTCCCAAACCCCCGGGATATTTGACGTCAGAAGAAGACTGGAGTGTCCGGCACGTCTTCTGACCGGAAATATCCCGGGGGAGCGCCGGAAGGCGCGGGGGGCAAGGCCCCCAGCACGCTTCGCCACGCGCCAACCCCAACCTTGGGAACAGAGCAGTTCCTAGGACGCCATCGCCCCGCGTAGCTCTCCGGCATATTGGTCCGCGTTAAGACCGACCAGAAGATGCATGACACCGTCCTCGAAGCGCTGAATGCCACGAACGCCCGCGTCGGCGAGCGCCGCCGTGTCGAGTTTCGCGTCATCCGCCAGCGTCACCCGCAAGCGCGTCTCGGCGCAGCTTTCCGCCACCTGGACATTGCCGGCACCGCCGAGGGCCGCGAGAATGGCCTGCGCCTTCTCGGCTGCGTGCGGATCGGCCACGCGTGGCTTCGCCGCGTCGGGTTTGTAGACCACTTTTGGTGCCGCCGAGCCTTCAGGCAGTTCTGCCTCGTCGCCCGCCGTCCGCAGGTAGTCTTTCATGTCGGTCATCAATCCCTCCGATTGCGGCCCGAAGATCGCCTGCAGGTTGTTGCCGACCTGAACCACACCGGCCGCGCCGAGCGCCTTCAGCTTGTCCTGGTTGGCCTTTGTCACATCATTCACTTCGATCCGAAGGCGCGTAATGCAGGCATCGAGTCCCGCGATGTTGGAGCGCCCGCCAAAGGCCAGCACAAGCTCCTTGGACATCTGATCGGCAGAGGCGACGCCAGCCATGGCTGGACCCGCGTCCTCGGTCTCGCGGCCCGGCGTCTTGAGATCGAATTTCACGATCAGGGTCCGGAAGGTGAGGTAGTAGACCGCAGCGAAGATCGGGCCGAGGATCAGGATCACCCAGGGCTTGATGTTCGTAACCCAGAACAGGGCGAAATCGATGAAGCCGTGGCTGAAGGAGAAGCCGAGCCGGGCCCCGAGCAGGAAGGTGATGAGCTGCGCAAGGCCGGCCAGGACCGCGTGCACCGCGTAAAGCAGCGGGGCGACGAAGAGGAAGGCGAATTCCAGCGGTTCGGTGATGCCGGTCAGGAACGAGGTCAGCGCCGCCGAGATCATGATGCCCGACACCCGCGCCCGGTTCTCGGGGCGCGCGGTGTGGATGATCGCGAAGGCCGCGGCCGGCAGGCCGAACATCTTGAAGATGAAGGCGCCGCCGAGAATGCCGGCCTCGTAGTCGCCGGCAAAGTAGCGGTTGATGACTCCGTGGACGACGTCACCGGAGTCCGTGGTGTAAGAGCCGACCTCGAAGAAGAATGGCACATTCCAGATATGGTGCAGGCCGAATGGGATCAGCGCCCGTTCCACCACACCATAGGTCGTCACCGCCATGGCCGGGTTGCCATAGGCCGCCCAGTCGCCGAAATCGCGGATCATCGCACCGATCGGCGGCCAGATGACGGCCAGTACGGCGGCCAGCGCGATGGCGGCGAAGGAGGTGGCGATGGGCACGAAGCGCTTGCCGGCGAAGAAGCCGAGATAGGGCGGCAGCTTCATCCGGAAGAACCGGTTGAACATCGAGGCTGCGACGAGGCCGATCAGGATGCCGCCGAAAACGCCGGTATCAATGCTCTCGAAACCGAAGATCTGCTTGATCTCGGCCCGGCTCTGCGCGGCCGGGAAGGGCTGCATCGCGCCCTCGCCGGTGGACAGATGCGCCACGCCGTCCTGCAGGGTAAAGGGGATGGAGATGTCGCCACAGGTGACGATTTCCTCCTGCAGATCCGCGATGCGGATCTTTTCCAATGTGCGGCCGTCTGGGTCCAGGCAGACGAAGCGTTCTCGCCCGACATCATATTCGACATAGGCCGACTGGTTCTGGAAACTGATCGGCTCGACCGGCGCAAAGAGCTGGATGGAGAGCAACCCCATCACCCCGAGCGCGGCGGTCAGGACGAAATAGCCCACCGTGGCGGACATCGCGGCCACGCCGTCATTGTCGGTGAAGCCCACCACGACGCCGATGGCGAAGATCAGCGGCAGGATGCCGAAGACCGCACCACCGGAGGCTTCCATGATCTCGCCAACGGTTATGAGCCATGGCGCGAGGCTGTCGGAACCGGCGATGGAGGCGCCGACGCCGAGCAGGATACCGGCGACGGGGAGCACCGAAACCGGTAGCATGAGCGCCTTGCCGACCTTCTGGAGGGTCCCGAAGCTCTTGTCGATAAATGCATTTGCCATTGTCAGTCTCCGGGATCAGTAATCGAGCGGAACAAGCGCGCGCACTTCGGCGGCGCTGTCGGCCTTGAGGGCCTTCTCGGCGAATTCGCGGCATTGGCTCATCGAATATTGCCGAACGGCGGCCTTGATCGAGGGCAGTGCGGGCACGCTGACCGATAATTCGTCGACGCCCAGCCCGACAAGGATCGGCACGGCCTGCTCGTCGCTGGCGATGCCGCCACAGACGCCGACCCATTTGCCATGGGCATGGGCGCCTTCGACGGTCTGGCCGATCAGCTTGAGTACGGCGGGGCTCATCGCGTCCGCCAGGGGAGCGAGCTTGGGGTGGCCGCGATCCATTGCCAGCGTGTATTGCGTCAGGTCATTGGTGCCGATGGAGAAGAAATCGGCCTCGCGCGCGAATTGCTCGGCCATGACCGCCGCAGAGGGAACCTCGACCATGATGCCGACCTGTACCGGCTCGCTGCGGCCGGTATTCCGGGTTTCTTCGTCAACCACCGCCCTGAGCGAGCGGAATTCATCGAGCGAGGAGATCATGGGGAACATCATGCCCAGCCGTGAGTTGTCCTGAACCTGAAGGATCGCGCGGATCTGTGTGCGCAGGATCTCGGGGCGGTCGATGGCGAGGCGGACGCCGCGCACGCCCAGGAACGGGTTTTCCTCGCGCGGAAGTGGCAGGTAGGGCAAGGGCTTGTCGCCGCCCACATCCAGCGTACGGATGATCAGCGGCCTTTGCCCGAGCGCATCGGAAACGTCCTGGTATATCGCCCGCTGTTCTTGCTCGGTGGGGGCGGTGGCGCGCTCGAGGAACAGGAATTCCGAGCGCAGAAGGCCGACCCCTTCGCCGCCAAGCCGCACCGCTTCCTCGGCCTCGGCGACGCCGCCGACATTGGCGACGACCTCAATGCGATGGCCATCCGTGGTGGTGGCATCCTCGTGCGCAGCGGCAATATCGGCCTTGCGCTTGACCTCGGCGCGTTCGGTCGCCTGCCGGATCCGATCGACCTCGTCGCCGTCGGGATTGAGCCGCAACGTACCGCGAGCGCCGTCGATCACGACCATCGTGCCGGGTGCGATGTCCAGCGCATGTGGCTCGATGCCGGCCACGGCGGGCAGGTCCAGCGCGCGGGCCAGAATGGCGACATGGGAAGTCGCCCCGCCGCCAATGGTGCAGAAGCCGACCACACGGTTGCGGTCGAGGCTGGCCGTGTCGGATGGCGTCAGGTCCTCGGCGATGAGGATCGTGCCCTCGGGCAGTTCCGGTTGCTCCAGCGGTTCCCCGGTCAGGATCGACAGCACCCGGCGACCCACATCGCGCAGGTCGCTCGCGCGGGCGGCGAGCAATTCGTTGGGCAAGGCTTCAAGTTGCAGCGCCTGCGAGGAATAGGCCTGCTGCCAGGCGTATTCGGCACTCTTGCCCTTTGCGATGGCGCTTTCGGCGACGTCGATAAGGTCCGGGTCCTCGAGCAATTCCATATGCGCGGCAAAGATCGCCGCCTTGGACGGGTCTGCCTGTGCGTGCAACTCGGCTTGAAGCGCTTCCAGTTGAACCTTGGCGACGTCGATCGCATCATCCAGGCGGCGCCGCTCTGTGTGCGGGTCCGCACCCGTCTCGGGAACCTCGATCTCGGTGCGTCTGAGCTGGAACACTTTTCCGACGGCGAGGCCAGGAGAGGCGGAGACGCCAAGGAGCAGGTTCGGGTCGTCGGAGCGCCGCCTGGGAACGGGTGCCGCGACCGGCTTGATGACGGTGGTCGCGGGCGCCGGGGCAGGGGGCGTGCCCTCGTCGCCGAGCCCGGAGGCCAGTTCCGGGGCCAGCGTGTTTATTGCCTCCGCCGCGTCGAGCCCTTCGGCGACGATCTGCACCTTGGCCCCCTGTTCGAGGTTCAGCCGCATGATCGAGACAACGCTCTTGGCGTTTGCCTGATCCTCGCCCCGTTGCAACAGCACGCGCGAAGCGAATTTCTTGGCCATGTTCGACAGTACCGCGGCGGGCCGCGCATGCAGCCCGGTCGGGTTCGGGATCACGATGGCCTCGGAGACGATCATCTCGCCACCCTGAACGGCCTGCTCGGAAGTAGCGGCCATTTCGACGGTCATGATAATGTCCCGCCCGGCGGAGACCGTGCCGATGGCAGGCGTCAGCGAGGCGACCACGTCGCTATTGGTGACTATCACCTGCGTCAGCAGGCTCTTGGCTCTGATCGCCAGCATCTGCGCGTCGAAGGCAATCAATGGATCGCCCGCGGCGACGCTCTGCCCTTCTGTCACCTTGGGCTCGAACCCTTCGCCCTTCAGCTTCACCGTGTCGAGCCCGATATGCAGCATCACTTCGAGCCCTTCGGGCGAAGTGATCGTCACCGCGTGGCCGGCGCGGTGGAGTTGGCTGATCGTACCCGCGCAGGGCGCTGTCAGAAGCTGGTTGAGAGGGTCGATCGAAACACCATCGCCTACCATCTTGCCCGCGAAAACCGGATCGGGCACCTGTTCGAGAGGCAACATTACGCCATCAAGCGGCGCCACGAGTTCAATTCTGGGCATGTTGTCCTCCTGTTGTCGGCTCGTCCTCCGCCGACATGTTTCCCGTCTTTCCCAGACGGGAGATGAAATGATCACAGCTATGCGTCTTGCCGGGTGTGGGGTGGCGAGGCTGGAGCGTTCCAAGGGCGGGCCGCGCGCAGCCGCGGTCGGCCCGCCGTCGCCGGCCTGAGCGATTGCTGTCGGGAAAGGCCCGTTCGGCCCCCGAAATATCCGGCCTGAATGCCCTGCGGGATCCGATGATCAGCCTCCCCACGATTCGTGCCCGCGCTTCCTGATCCTAGGCCGGGTTCGCGCGTTCAATCCAGTATTCGTTGGAGATTCACACCTTTGCCGCTGAGGAAAGACGAATGGGCATGACGCCAAGCGCCCCCGGCGCGCCGAAAACGGGCGTCTCGGGGGGGCACGCTATTGCTGCAGCCGTTCTCAGTCGCTGACATCGCCGCAGATCTCGTCCAGGGCCTCACCGATCATGCCGTTCTCGGTGGTGAAATCGGCGCCGAGCCCGACCGACAGCAACCGCACCCCCGCTTCGTGCAGGGGGAGCGGTATGTTCCGTCGACGCCCCAGTTCGCAGAGCGGGACGATACCATAGGGCAGGTCTTCGGTGATGTAGCGCGTATCCGTCGAAACCGGGCCCTTCGGGCCACGGCCACGTGCGGCAATCCGTTGCGTCGTCTCGTGGACATTGCCGATCTCGATGTCGGGAAAAGTCAATTGGAAATGCTGCAACACGCTGCGAACGTCGAGCCCGAATCTGGCGGCAAGCCCGCGCCGTTCCGCGTCCAGTTCCTCGATGATGCGGCCAACGGCAGGCGTGATGCCGCCGTAATTGTCCCAGTCCTCGGCCAGTTCGATGCGCGTCAGGTTGCCGAGCACATTGGCCAGGTGCACCTCCGGGTTGAGGTTGCTCAGCCCGATTGCGAGGGGGGAGCCGACATCGCGGAACACATCGCCAAAGAGTGCCCTGCACAGTGCCATCGCATCCAACGGGGATAAATTGCCGGAAGAGGCCATGTCGACGGTTCCCCGCAAAGTGCCGACGCGGATGCCCTCGGGCCGTCTGTGCGCCGTTGCGGCGGTTGTCGACCACGAGATCAATCGGGCCTCGCTTCCAGCCACGCGCAGCTTGCGGGCGAGGTGGAAAGAGGCAAAGGACAGCTCGGCGCTGAAGATGACACTTTGCGAAGGTTTCAGCAGCGGGGCGATGGCGTCCAGCAGTGGCTGCAGGCCGGGGGCTTGCCGCGCGATCAGGAGGGCGTCGGCAAAGGCGACGGCTTCCGGCAATGTCCGGACCGGGGTGATCGTCTTTGTCATGTTGATGGCGCCGAAGAACCGCGTTTCGTGTTCCGCGCGTCCGCTTTGAGAGTAGAGACGAACGTGATGGCCCGCCTCAAGCAGGAGCGCGCAATAGGTCTGGCCAACCGGTCCGCCGCCGAGAACTGAAATCTTCATGCCGTTTCTCCCAATCAGATCGCTTCGGAACTGCCGTGCCCTTGCGCGCGGATGTCAAATTTCGGGGCGCGCCGGATCAATGCCGACGCGCCCCCGTGTTGTGTCGTCGACCCGCCCGGAAAGTCAGTTGGACGAGGCGTCCGCAGCCGCGCCATTCCCGGCCAGCTTACGCCGCAGAATTCCGATCAGCGGCAGTGAGAGAATGAGGAAGCTGAGTGCCGCCAGCAGGATGGAGAGCGGGTAATGCACCAGCGACCACCAGTCGCCCTGGTTGATCAGCAGCGTCAGGCGCAGGTTCTGCTCCGCAAGGTCACCGAGGATCAGCCCGAGCACAATCGGCGCCAGTGGGAAATGGAGCCGGTCGAGGATGTAGCCGACGATGCCGATGGCGAACATCAGCCAGATGTTGAACATGGAACTGCGGAGCGCATAGATCCCGACAAAGGTCAGGCACAGGATCATCGGCGCCAGCACCGGCTGTGGCAGGCGCATCACTTGCGCGAAAAGTCGCATGGCCACGTTGCCGCCCAGTGCGAAGAGCAGGATCGAGGTCAGGAACATCTGCCACATGAAGCCGAAGACGATATCCGGGCTGTCGCGGAAAAGCTGCGGCCCCGGTTGCAGGCCATGCACCAGCAGGCCAGCGAGGATCACGGCCGAAACGCCGCTGCCCGGAACACCGAGCGTGAGCGCGGGGATCATGGCGGCGGCGTTGTCGGCATTGTTGCCGCATTCGGCTGCCGCGATGCCCAGCGGGTTGCCCTTGCCGAAGCTGTCGGGCTCCTTGGATACGCGCTTGGTCTCGTTATAGGCGATGAAAGCCGCCATCGAGCCGCCGGTGGCGGGCAGGATGCCGACCCAGACGCCGATCAGGCTGCTGCGCAGCCATGTCGGCACGAAGGACCAGAAATCGCGACGCAAGCCGTCTCGCGGGTGTAGGAGCAGGCGAACATCGCCGGCAAGTTGATAAAGCCCATCGTGTAGCCATCGGGATCCGACGTTGCGAGCAGGGAGAAGCCGACCTCGCCTCCGGCACCGGGTTTGTTCAGGATCACGATATCCTCGTCGAGATATTTCTCGATGAAGGGTTCGATCGTGCGCGCGGCAACATCGGTGCCCCCGCCGGGGTTGAAGGCCACGATCACGTCGATCGCCTTTTCGGGGTATTCGGCGAGCGCCGGCGCGGCCAGCATACCGGCCGTCAGTACACCAGCGATCATGCGGCCGAGAGCGGTGGAATTCGTCATTGGGGTCTCCTGTGCGTTGGATTCCGTAGTTTGGTCGTCGGGCGGTTGGGTCCGCCTGTTTTTTTGTTACGGGAGCCAGAGTTATCCCGCGGCCAGACAATTCATGGATGCTATGGAAACGCTCCCTTTTCAAGCCATGGTCCTGTCGATTGCGGAGGTCGCCACGGCAAATCTCGCGGTGGCGGGATCTGCCTTGTAGAGCCTCCGAAGCGCGGCGGCCCGGGCGGCAAGCTTCGGGATCTCGTCTATGATCCGATCCGCCTCGTCATCGCTGTGCAGGTAATTGAGGTTGAGCCGGATCCAGCCCGGTTTCTTCAACTCGTCACCCGCCTCCAATTGGGCGTAAAGCTCCCTGGAAGTTTCCGGGTCCAGCCCGAGCAGCCGGTGTGCGTAGGACCCCGCGCAGGCGCACCCGTCGCGCGCCTGGATGCCGAGATGATCGCTGAGCATACGGGTGAAAAGCTGGTGGTGGATGCGGTTTCCTTCGGTATCGACAACCCGGAAGGAGAAGAACGGCAGCGCCGCCGCGCCCGGAACCTGCCCGAGCAACCCGATGCAGGGGTGATACTTCCATGCCGCGGTCAGCCGGTCTCGCAGCGCGACGTCTCGGGCGTGGATATGATCGGTGCCGACCGCGTCCTTGACCAGAATCGCCAGCGTGGCGCGGATGTCGCCGATCACGTTGGGCGTGCCGCCTTCTTCGCGATCTTCCAACTTGCTGCTGTAGCTCTCGCCCCTTGGGGAGACGAAACTCACCGTGCCGCCGCCCGGCGCGGTGGGAGACTGCCGCTGCACGACGCTGTCGCGCACGATCATGATGCCAGAGGCACCGGGGCCGCCGGGGAACTTGTGGAGCGAGAAGACAATGGCATCCTTGGCGGAATCGGCGGCGGGGTTCATGTCCATCTTCAGGTAGGGGGCGCCGCCGGCATAGTCCCAGACGAACAGTGCGTTGTAGCGCTTGAGCAGTCTGCAGACCGGATCTGGATCGGTGAGTATTCCGGTCACGTTGGAGGCGGCCGAGAAGCTACCGACGACAAGGTCGCGCGCGTCGAGCGAGGCGGGTTTGCTCTCCAGGTACGTCAGATCCACCCCACCATGCACCCCTTCGTCGATTTCCAGCACCTCGGCGCCGGTCTCGCGCCAGGGCAGGATGTTCGAGTGGTGCTCGTAGGGGCCGATCAGAACGGTGATCTTTTCCCCCTGCAGGACCCGCTCGCGGATATCGAGCAAACCGACGATCCGGTTCAGCCCCGCCGTCGCACCGGCCGCCAGTGCGCGCTCGCTTAGCCGCGCGACGTCCTCCGCAAGAATGGCAAGCGCCCGGTGGATCGGGGCGTGGTTCTGCGGATTGGCAAGCTGTTGCAGTACCCGCCCCTCGCTGAGCTTGTTGGCAATCGAAATCGGGCTGAAGACGGTGAACAGGATGGGTACATCCGGAAGCGCTTCCCGGATCAGGCTGATCGCCTGCAATTCGCGCTCGAACGCGCCGCTGTCGAGATCGGCGGGCGCGAGTTTAGTCCAGTCCGCCACCGTCTGGAACGGCGTGGAGACGACCTTGACCACGCCGCAGTTGGGAATGTCCGAGACGTCGATCTCGGTTCCCTAATCCTCAATGGCATACATGCCGTTGGGCATGTTCTTGACGAAGTCGAGATCGAAGGTTTTCTGAAACTCCACCGTCGCCGCGGCGATTTTCTCAGCGTCACGGTCGATGTCGGGAAGATGCGTCCAGAAAGAGAAGAGCCGGTCGCTCTTCTTCAGTCTTCCGGCAAACACCTCTTCGATCTTTCGGCTGTATTTCACAAACCTTACCATCAAAACTTTGCGTCAGCGCCGACGATCGAGCCCTGTGTGGCAAGGCAAAAAGCATCAGTCTGCCACGCCCGCTCATGGCGTGGACACCAACCCCTAAGACCTTCGACGCGGGTTTTGCTTTCGGCTGTGGAGCCCATCACACGGCAGTGCGGCTTTCGGTCAGTGGTAGCGCCCTGTTTTGCATATGAAAAAGATTACTTAACTATGAGTTTCATAACGTTTTGGTATGGCACTGACAGGAACCCTGATAGGTGCCCCCCCCCGATGCGACTGGATCGTCCCAAGCTGTTCATGGCGGTCGTCGACTGCCATTCCATCACCGCAGCCTCGCGCGAGGTGCACCTGGCGCAACCGGCGCTCAGCAAGCACATGCGGGCGCTGGAAGACGAAATGGGGATTGCCCTGTTCGAGCGCACCGTGCGGGGCGTGGCGTTGACGAAAGCGGGCGAACGCCTCTACGAGCGCGGCACGGCGCTGTTGCGGCGGGTCGAACAGATCCACCAGGAGGTGATCGACACGGGCGAGTCGATGGTTGGCGACGTGAGCATTGCCATCGCGGCATCGCTGTCGCCCGTCCTGTCGGGATACCTGTTCTGGAAAACCAGATCCGCCCATCCGGGCATCAATCTCAGGACTCGCGATTCCCATGCCGTCATGACCAGCAACCTCGTGCGGAGCGGCGCCATCGATGTGGCGCTGCTGCCGAATGTTGCCGCGCTGGATCATGTCCGGTCCTTTCCGCTGGTCAGCCAGAAATTCTATCTGGTCGGAAGAGAGTTTCCTGACAGCATAGGCGCCACGATCGAGTTCCGCGATCTCAGGCGATTCCCGCTCGTGATGGGGACGCGCAACAATCACTTTCGGGTGTCGCTTGAGACTATTGCGATCGGAGAGAATCAGCCGTTGAACATCCTGGTCGAGCAGGAATCGATCCCGGTCTATCGCAGCATCATCCTTTCCGGGCCCGCCTATACGGTCGTTCCCTATTCGGCCTTCGCCTAGGAGATCGAAACCGGCGTCCTTCAGGCCAAGGAGATCGTCAACCCGGCGGTGGAACGGGTCCTGTCGATCGCCTGGAGCGAGAGCGACAGGCTCTCTGCCGCAGCCGAAGCAGTCAAGAAACTGCTGGAGGAGTGTGTCCGCGACCTGGTGAGCCAGGGCAAGCTGATCGGTCGTATCCTGAAATCGGGTTGACCCCTGGAAGCGGGGCGTTTCGCTTCCCCGATGGATCCGCGCAGGGATCCGTGCCGGAAGGAGCCGAACCCAACGGCAATCTTGAAGCCCGCTGACCGCCCGGACTTGCGCCGGAATGGCCGGTTTCGCGCTGTCGCGCTGGAGCCGTTACCAGACTGTCGGCCGGTCTTGTTTGGCTGCTCCTGAGTGATCCGCTTTGTCCAGGTTTTGCAGCGCGCACCGTCCGAGTCGTGCGCAACTGGCAATGATCCGGTCCGATTTTCTGCGGGAATCGAGAGATTTTCGCAAAAATACATTATATTAATAATTTGAAAAATTTGGGAAAATTTGCATGACCTTACATTTGCTGGATTATGATTGACATAAGTAAGGTTTTTTGATGCTACTGCGTTTGGAACGAGCGGATGCAGATCCGGAAAACCATGGGAGGAGCCGGTGCCAGAGGCGCTTTTGGAGGTGCGCGATCTTACGAAGAACTTCGGAGGTGTCGCTGCCCTGAGTAATGGCCAATTCACCCTGCGTGCTGGAACGGTCCACGCCCTTTGCGGGGGGAACGGCGCGGGAAAATCGACGTTGCTTACGATCGTCATGGGAATTCAGGATCGCGATGGCGGTGTCATTCGGCTCAACGGGCGGGAGGTCGATTTCGACAAACCCTCCGATGCCCGCGCCGCCGGGATCACCATTATCGAGCAGGAGTTGAGCCCCGTTCCCGCGATGTCGGTTGCCGAAAACATCTTTCTTGGCCGGGAGCCTGTGGGCTTGTTCGGCCGGGTCGATTTCGCAACCATGAACCATAATGCGCAGGAGCTGCTGGACAGCCTCAGTTTCGACATCTCGCCCAAGACCCTGATGATGGATCTGACAGTGGCCGAGGTGCAACTCGTGGAGATCGCGAAGGCGCTGTCCTACGACGCCGAAGTCATCATCATGGACGAACCCACCTCCGCGCTCGGTGAGGCGGAGGTCGATCAGCTCTTCGAGACGATCGAGCGGCTCAAGGCCGCCGGAAAAGGGATCGTCTATGTCAGCCACCGTCTCTCCGAGATCATGGATGTGGCAGACGAATACACCGTGTTCCGGGATGGGCGCTTCGTTGCCGATGGCAAGATCGCGGACGTCTCCCGCGAAGAACTGATCCAGATGATTGTCGGCCGGCCTCTCACAGAGGAATTCGTGAAGGAGAACCAGGCAACGAGCGAGGTCGCTCTCTCCGTATCGGGCCTCAACGCAGCGGGCTGGGTCAAGGACGTCTCCTTCGAGGTCTGCAAGGGCGAGATCCTTGCGCTCTACGGGCTCATGGGCTCGGGGCGCAGCGAGATCTTCGAGCGGATCTTCGGTCTGACACAGGATGAAGGCGGCGAGATCCAGTTCTTCGGTGAAAAGGTCCGTATGGCCACCCCATCCGAAGCGATCAAACGGGGGGTCGCGCTGGTGACCGAGGACCGCAAGGGCACCGGGCTGGTACTCGACGCCGATGTGCGGTCCAACATCTGCATGGCCCAACTGGAGGAACTCTCTGTAGGGCCGGTCATGCAGAGCGGGCGCGAAAGCGCCGCCGCAAGCCGGATGATCGAGATGTTCGACATCAAGACCCCCAATGACCGCCTTCCCGTTTCTGGCCTGTCGGGGGGGAACCAGCAGAAGGTCGTTCTTGGCAAGTGGTTCCTGACCGAACCCAAGGTGCTGCTGCTCGACGAACCTACTCGTGGCGTCGATGTCGGCGCAAAGCGGGAAATCTACCGGGTGATCTCGGATTTCGCCCGCGCCGGGGGGGCTGTCGTGATGGTCAGTTCGGAAAACGACGAAGTGCTCGGCATGGCGGATCGCGTGCTCATCATGCGTGACGGGAGGGTCAGCGGAATGCTGACGCGTGACGAATTGTCGGCAGAAAAACTCGTGCACCTGGCAGCGTGACAATGACTATTCAAGGAGAATCCACGATGGCAGAAGCGGCAAGCCAGAACCGTGACTTCAAGGCGCTGGCGGCAGAATACGGCCAGAAATACGGGATCCTGATGGCGCTCATCCTGGTTTGCGTTCTGCTGACCTTCGCCAACGAGTATTTCCTGACCACACGCAACATTCTCAACGTGCTGCGCCAGACATCCATCAACGGCATCCTTGCGATTGGCATGACCTTCGTCATCCTGACTCGCGGGATCGACCTCTCGGTGGGATCGGTCGTGGCCCTTGCCGGGGTCGTTTCGGCCTCGCTCGCCACGACATCGACGACAGCCGCGGTCCTAGGCGCACCCTATTTCGCAGCGATTCCGCTTGCCGCGGGCGTGGCGGTAGGCCTTGCCTGCGGTTGGGTGAACGGGGTGATCGTCGCACGTTTCAACGTGCCGGCCTTCGTCACGACGCTCGGCATGCTGTCTGCGGCGCGCGGCATGACGCTGCTTTACACCGGCGGCAAGCCCGTCCCGGCGCTGACCGACGGTTTTCGCTATATCGGTACCGGCTCGATCCTCGGTATCCCGATGCCGATCATCCTCTTCGCGGTGATCTTTCTGGCGGCGCTCTTCGTTCTCAGCGCGACGCGCTTCGGGCGGACGGTCTACGCGGTGGGCGGCAACCCGCATGCGGCGCGGGTCTCGGGTATCAACATCCGGCGTGTGCGCCTGACGGTCTATGTCATCTCCGGGGCGCTTGCCGGCATCGCCGGGATGATCCTGGCGGCGCGGACAGGTTCGGCGCTGACACAGGCAGGCATCGCCTATGAACTCGATGCCATCGCGGCTGTGGTCATCGGCGGCACATCGCTCTCGGGCGGCGTCGGCAAGGTGACCGGAACGCTTATCGGTGCCCTTCTGATTGCCGTGGTCAATAACGGCCTCGATCTGATGGGCGTGGAATCCTACTACCAGCAAGTCATCAAGGGCGCCCTGATCGTGGCCGCGGTGATGCTGGACCAGGCTCGGCATAAAGCGGAGTAAGTGAATAAATTCAGTGTTTTGGCGTCCGTGTTCTGCGGGCGGCAGGGTGAAGTGTGCAACACTTAGGAGGAGCACCATGACGAAACTGATGAAAACCATGACTCTGGCAGCCGCGCTGCTGAGCGGAACTGCGGCTCTGGCTGACACGCCGAAGATCGGCGCAGCCGTTTACGGCCTGAACGCCGAATTCATGCAGCTCTGGGCGGCGGCGCTCGAACAGCACCCGGCGGTAACCGAGGGCAAGGTCGACGTGACCATCTTCGACGGCCGCTATGACGCGCTCGTACAGCAAGAACAGTTCGAGACCATGATCACCCAGGGCTTCGACGCGATCATCTTCGTGCCTATCGACATTGAAGCCGGTGCCGAAGCCGTTCGCCTGGCCGACGAGGCCGGCATCCCCGTCTTCGGGTCCAACACCCGCGTCAACAGCGACAAGCTGAAGGCCTATGTCGGTTCCGACGACGTACAGTCGGGCTACATGGAAGCCAAATACGTTCTCGACAAGATCGGCTGCACCGGCAACGTCGTGGTCATCGAAGGCCCGATCGGCCAGTCGGCCCAGATCCAGCGCCTCGAAGGCAACCAGAAGGCTCTGGCCGAATGCCCCGATGTGAAGGTCGTCGAGCAGCAGACCGCCAACTGGTCGCGTGCCGAAGCCCAGACGCTGATGGAAAACTGGCTGACCGCCCATCCCGGCGACATCGCCGGCGTGATCGGCCAGAATGACGAAATGGCGCTCGGTGCGATCGAAGCGATCAAGGCCGCCGGTCTGAACGTCAACGATTTCGCCATTGCCGGTATCGACGGCGTCACCGACGCGCTCAACGCGGTCAAGGCCGACGAAATGGCTTCGATCCTTCAGGACGGCTTCGCCCAGGCACAAGGTGCGCTCGACCTCGCCATCAAGGCAGTCGATCCTTCCTACGAGCCGATGTCGGCGATCTGGGAACAATATCCGGACATGCCGTGGAATGACGGCGCCGATGCCGAGTACAACGTTCCGTGGACTCCGGTGACCCTGGAGAACGTGGACGCGCTGCTCGAAATGCGCCAGTAACCTCCCTCCACCCCGGCCCGGACACCCGTTCGCGGGGTTCGGACCGGGGCCCTTCAACTTCTAATAGAGGACCTTCGCAATGCCTTCGGGACCCGACACACTGAACTTCAATTTTCCGCTCGAGGGGAAGACGGCTTTCGTGACCGGAGGCGCTTCCGGGATCGGTGCCGCCATCGCCGAGGCCTTTACCGAAAAAGGCGTCCGTGTAGCAGTCGTCGACCTTGACGAAGCGGCCGCCAAGGCCCGGGCCGACAGCCTCGAAGGCGCCATCGCCATCGGCTGCAACGTTGCCGACCCCGCCTCTGTTCAAAAAGCCGCTGATCGCGCAAAGGCCGAACTCGGCCGTATCGACATTCTGGTCAACAGCGCCGGGATCGCGGCCCTCGCCCCGGCCGAAGACATCTCCTTCGATTTCTGGAAGCGGACGATCGACGTCAACCTGACCGGCAGCTTCCTCGTCGCCCAGGCCATCGGCCGCATCATGATCGAGCAGGGCGGCGGGCGTATCATCAACCTCGCCTCGCAGGCCGGCTCCGTCGCCATCGACGAGCACGTCGCCTATTGCTCCTCGAAATTCGGTGTTCTCGGCCTGACCAAGTGCCTCGCCATCGAATGGGGCGAATGCGGGATCAACGTGAACTCGATCTCGCCCACGGTCGTTCTGACCGAACTCGGCAAGAACGCCTGGGCCGGCGAGAAAGGCGAGAAGGCCATCGCGCAGATTCCCGTCGGACGCTTCGCCGAACCCTGCGAGATTGCTGCGGCAGCGGTGTTCCTTGCTTCCGAAGGCGCAGCGATGTTCAATGGCGCCGACCTGATCATCGACGGCGGGTACACGATCAAGTAAGGAACTGAAAATGCAACGTTTTATCAACAATCCCGACGACATCGTCGACGAAACGGTCGCGGGCTTCGTCCGGGCACATTCCGACATGGTGAAGCTCGACGCCGAGAACAACCGGGTCGTGCTCTCGCAATGGGCGGGCGAGAAGGACCGCGTCGGCATTGTGACCGGTGGCGGTTCGGGCCACGAGCCGGCCTTCATCGGCTATACCGGCAAGAACATGGTCGACGCCACCGCGGTGGGCGAGCTGTTCTCCTCGCCGACGGCCAAGAGCTTCCATGACTGCATCAAGGCCGCCAATGGCGGTGCGGGCGTGGCTGTTCTCTACGGCAACTATGCCGGCGACAACATGAACGTGAAGATGGCCGCCAAGATGGCCAAGAGGGACGGCATCGAGGTCAAGACGGTTGTTGCCAATGACGACGTCTGCTCCGCACCTGCCACCGAGCGCGAAAAGCGCCGTGGCGTGGCCGGCGAAATCATGATGTGGAAGATCGGCGGCGCCAAGGCCGCGACCGGTGCATCGCTCGACGAGGTCATCGCCACCGCGCAGAAGGCCATCGACAACTGCCGCTCCGTCGGCGTTGGCCTCGGCCCCTGCACGCTGCCGGCTGTCGGTCATCCGAACTTCGAGATCGAGCCGGGCAAGATGGAAGTCGGCATCGGCCACCACGGCGAGCCGGGCACCCGCGTCGAGGAACTGAAGACGGCCAATGAAGTGGCCGACGACATGACCAGGATCGTGCTCGACGACCACAACCTGCCCGCGGGCACGGAAGTGGCGGTGCTGGTCTCCGGTCTCGGCGCGACGCCGGTCGACGAGCTTTATGTCCTCTTCGACCGGATGGCGAGCCAGATCGAGGCTGCCGGGCTCAAGGTCTACAAGGCCTATGTCGGCAACTATTTCACCTCGCTCGAAATGGTTGGCGCGACCCTCACGGTCCTGGCGCTGGATGACGAACTCAAGCCGCTTCTGGACATGGACACGGCCTGCCCGGGCTTCTGAAGGAGAAATCGATGCAGGAAATCAATAACAAGGGCGCTGGCGGCATCATTTCTGGTGTCGCCGCCGTGATCGTCGACAACAAGGCCTATCTCTCCGAGATCGACGGAAAGATCGGCGATGGCGATCATGGCGTGAACATGGCCAAGGGGTTCGGGCGGGCCGCTGACCGGCTCGATCCCGAGGGCACGCTCACCGAGGCGCTGCAAGTGCTCTCGGACGTGCTCATGTCCGAGATCGGCGGTTCCATGGGCCCGCTCTATGGCATGATGTTCTCGGACATGGCCGACTCGCTCGGCGAGGCGGAGACGATAGACGCGGCGAAGTTCGGGGCAATGATCCGTGCCGGGCTCGAAGGCGTGCAAGATATCGGCTCGGCCAAGGTCGGTGACAAGACGCTTCTGGATGCCTTCACCCCCGCCGTGGATGCCTTCGATGCGTCCATTGCGGCAGGCAATACCTTCCCGGAGGCGCTGGTGGCGATGAAGGCGGCAGCGGAGACCGGACGCGACAGCACGATCGACATGGTCGCCAAGGTGGGCCGTTCTTCGCGCCTCGGTGAGCGGTCGCGTGGGGTCCTCGATGCAGGTGCGACATCCTGCGCGATGATTCTGGGCGCTTTCGCCGAGGATATCACGGCAAGACTATCGTAGAAGGCTTGCCCCCCGGCGCAGAATCCGCGCATCAAGGGTACATGTCTGAGATCGATAGCACCTACCTGATGGCCTTCTTCCGTCTCGCCGGTGAGCGGCTGGAAGAGCAGCGTCAAACGCTCTGTTCGCTCGACGGCGAGATAGGCGATGGCGATCACGGGACTTCGATGGCAAACGGCTTCGCGGCCATAAACGCGCGCCTGCGCGATCTTTCCGCGGAGCCGGCACCGCCGGCGCGGCTTTTGCGAGAAGCCGCTTCGGCTTTTATCGGCGAGGTCGGCGCTACCGTCGGGCCGCTTTACGCGACCGGTCTTCTGCAGGGCGCAGCCATGCTTGAAGAGGGTCCGCTGGATGCCCGTCAACTTGGTGACCTTCTTGCCGCTTTCGCAAGAGGGATTGCCATGCGCGGAAAGGCCGGGATCGGGGACAAGACCATGCTCGACGCGTGGCTGCCAGCAAGCCATGCCGCGCAGCGCGTTGCAGCCGAGGGCGGGAGCCCTGCCGAAATTGCTCGTGCGGCGGCCGAGGCCGCCGAAGCGGGCGCTGCCGCCACCACGAGCCTGATCGCGTCCCGCGGCCGCGCTGCGCGCCTGAAGGAACGCAGCATCGGGCATCCGGATCCCGGGGCCGTTTCCGCATCCCTCATCATCGGAGCCTTCGCGGAGTCCCGCGAAGAACTGGACTGATGGGCCAGCCGCGCAAGCGGGTGTCGAAAGAGTCTCGAAGCGGACGGGCGCCGCTGCGTTTCGGAGACGATCCGTTGCTCTGGGCAAGCTGGCTCTACTACCAGGAAGGCCTGACCCAGGGCGAGATCGCCGACGAGCTCGGCATTTCCCGACCGACCGTCAATTCCTACCTCGCGGATGCCCGCGCCAAGGGCATCGTCAATATCTCGATCTCGGAAGCCCGGTTGCGCGCGGTGACCATTGCGCAGGCGCTCGAAGCCCAGTTCGGGCTTGAAAGCTGTCTCGTCGTGCCGGGCGAGGGCGGGCCACGCCCGCTGATCGACCGGCTCGGGGCCGCCGCTGCCCAATCGCTGGGTTCCCATCTCCATTCCGGCGACACGGTGGCGATCACCTGGGGCCGGACCATGCTGGCGCTTGCCGAAGCGGTGAGTGGCACCGAAGCGCGCGATCTCGTGGTCGTGCAGGCGACGGGTGGCACGACCGCTACGATCCCCTACACCCCCGAAGCCTGCGCCACGCGTCTTGCGGAAAACACCGGCGCACGTTTCGTGCCGATCTCGGCCCCGGCAATCGTCTCTTCCTCCGAAGCGCGGGAGATCTTGCTGCGGGAGCCGGTCATCGCCGAGCAGCTCGCGCAGCTCGACCGGGTCACCTGCGTGCTGTTCGGTATCTCCTCGATGCGCCCGGACGCAACGATCCACACCAGCGGGTTCTTCGACAGTGCGCTGAAGAACAAGGGCTATTTCGACAATGCGGTCGGCGCCATGATGGGGCGTTTCATCGACGCGCAGGGCGCGGCGATCCCCAGCCCGCTCGACGACCGTGTCATGGGGATGGAACTCGACCGGCTGCGACAGGTGCCCCGGCGGATCCTGGTGGCCGGCGGTCTGGACAAGGTTCCCCCGATACTTGCCGCCCTTCGGGGCGGGTTCGTTTCAACCCTGATCACCGATGCGACGACGGGAGAAGGCATCCTGCGGGCAGAGGGGTTTGAGCCCGAAAAGATCGCGCCGAAACGGCGCGCCCCGACGCCGTCCGAACCGGCGCTCACCCGCAGTGACCATGTGAAAAAATTCATCAACCGGCCGAAAGACGCCGTGGACGAGGCGCTCACCGGCGCATTGGCGGCCTTTCCCGAGCATATCGAGCCGATTGGCGGCAGTCTGCGGGCCATTCGCGCCCGGGCCGATAAGCGAGACGGGAAGGTGGGCGTGGTGATCGGCGGTGGGGCCGGCCATGAACCCGGCTTCATCGGCTTCGTCGGACGCGGGCTTGCCGATGCGGTGGTGGTGGGCAATGTCTTCGCTTCGCCGCCGCCCGACCGCATCCTGAGCTGTACCCGCGATGCCGACCAGGGGGCCGGGGTTCTCTATATCTACGGCAACTACACCGGCGACGTGATGAACTTCGACATGGCCGCAGACATGGCCGCCGCCGAGGGCATCGAGGCAAGGACCATCCTGACCACGGACGACATCGCCTCTGCCGGGGCCGATGAGCGCGCCGCACGGCGCGGGACCGCCGGCAATATCTTCGTGTTCAAAGTGGCGGGCGCGGCCGCGGCGCGGATGTTGCCGCTCGATGAATGCGAGCGTCTGGCCCGCAAGGCAAATGCCGCTTGCTACACGATCGGTGCCGCGCTGGAGCCCAGCTCGATGCCCGATACCGGGCGCAGGAGCTTCAGCCTCGGGCCGGACGACATGGAGTTCGGTGTCGGTGTGCACGGAGAGCCGGGCGTCAGCCGTATCCCGCTTCAGAGCGCGGACCGGATCGTCGACCGGATCGTCGACCGGATCTTCGACGAGATGCGACCGGGGGAGGGCGGCAAGCTCGCGGTGCTGGTCAATTCACTTGGCGGCACGCCGATGATGGAGCTTTTCATCCTCAACCGGCGACTGATGCAGCGGCTCTCCGCGCGCTCGGTCGACGTCCATACGACGCTGTTGGGGCACTATTTCACGTCGCTCGACATGGTCGGTGCCTCGATCACGCTGATGGCGCTGGACGAGGAACTCGCCGGCTTGCTGGATGACCCCTGCAACGGCTTCGCGTGGATGAAGCAGGGCCGTTAGGGGGGCGTCAGCTCCGAGCGGACAGTTCCAGAAGCCTGGCCCGGAGATCGAGGAGTTGAAGTTCCAGCCGGGAAACCTCTTCGACAGACAGGATTTCTTCTCCCTCGTCGGCTCGGGTTTCGATATCGCGGGCCCATTGCGATATCTCGTTCAAACCAAGCATTCCGGTAGATCCGGCAATGGCGTGGGCGGCTGCCGAGACCTCCTGCCGGTCTTCCCGGGAGACGCCGTTGCGCAGGGCCTCCAGCCGGGCCGGGGTGGAGGTCGCAAAAGCATTGATGATCCGCTGGCTCCGATCCGGGCCGAGATAGGACATGTGCTGGCGGAGCGCGGAAAGATCAGTATCGGCCACGCTCGCCGTCACCTCGCTGGGCGCTTCCGAGCGCGTTTCGGCCAGGCAATGCGCGGGCAGCAGGTGGCGGATCGCCCGCGACAGGTCCTCCGTATCATACGGTTTGCCGAGCACGCCGTCCGGTGCCGTCCCACCTGTTGCCCCGGCTTTCACGTCGCCAACCGACGCCGTGACAATGACGATCGGGACATCGGAAATGGGGCTCTCGGGCAAGGCACGGATCTGCGCAACCAGTTCCAGACCGGAGACGCCTGGCATGCGGTTGTCACTGAGCACGAGGTCGAACGTTCCGGACCGAAGCTGCTCGATCGCGTCCGCCGCCGAGGCGACGGAGGTCGCAACATGGCCGAGTTTTTCCAGGAACCCGGTGGCAACGGCCCGGTTCACCTCGTCATCGTCGACCACCAGCACCCGCGCTCCTACCGGCTCCGATGGCGGCGCGATAGGTTCGGCTTCCGATGCGGCCAGCTCCAGCGGCAGGTCCACCTCGAAGACGCTGCCGCCGTCGGGATTGGCGCCACAGCGGATTTCCCCTCCAAGGGACGCGACAATCTTGCGGCAGATCGCGAGCCCAAGCCCGACACCACCCTTAAGCGTTCCGCCGTGCCTGTCATGTTGGGTGAAGGGATCGAACAGCCAGTCGCTTGGCCCGTCCGGCAGGCCCACGCCGGTATCGATCACCTCGAAACGTACCCAGCCGTCCGGGCGGGTTTCGACTGCCAGCGGTGTTACGCGCACCGTGATCTCGCCCGTTTCGGTGAACTTGACGGCGTTGTGAGAAAGGTTCAGCAGCACCTGCCGGATCATGGAGGTGTCGCCGCGCAGCTTCGCCGGCAGGTCAGGGGCGATCTGCGTTTCCAGTCTCAGGCCCTTTTCGGCGGCGGGCCGATCCACCACCATGAGGACCTGGCGTATCAGCCCGGCGAGGTCGAAATCCTCCGGCACGGGGACACGCCCGCCGACCTCGGCTTGGGAGAAGTCGAGAATATCGCCGACCACGCCCGCCAGCAATTCCCCGGACGAGATGATGCCATCCACATGCCGGGATTGGTCGGGGGAAAGCGGGGTATCCCGCAGCAGGCGCGCAAGCCCCAGAACGCCGGCAATCGGGGTGCGGATCTCGTGGCTCATCGCGGCGAGGAAGGTCGATTTGGCGTGGTCCGCGGCCTCGGCCCGGCGCAAGGCGCGCTTATACTCGGAAACGTCGTTCAGGATGATGACGGTTCCGTCGAACTTGTGGCTGATATCCAGCATCTTCTGGATATTGACGTTGAACTCCCGCGGGCCCGACAGGGTTTCGACTACCGTGTCATAGCTGCCTTCGGAGGCCCCTTCGAGCAGGGCCGCGATCTGGGCGTTCAGAAGCGGGCTGTTCAGGGCGCCGTAATAGGACGCACCGGGGGCCACATCGCCATAGAACAGGCGATGCGCCGCATGGTTGAGATGGGTGGGGCGGTGATTGGCATCGAGCAGCACGACCGGTTCCCGGATGCTCTCGAAGATCGTCAGGTACTTGTTCTTCTCGTTGGTCAGGTTCCGGGCACGGTTCTGAAGGTCGCGCAGGCGATCGGCGTTGGAGGCCGAGTTCCACTCGCCGCACAAGCCGATCTCCACATGGTCGAAGAAATCCAGAAAGTAGTCGCGATAGCGCCGGGCGTCTGCCTCCGGCATCTGGTTCTCGTAGATGAGATCGAGATAGGCGCGCCGGTAGTATTTCAGCAGCCCGAGAAAGTCGGTGAGTTGCACGCCGCGGGCGCGGTGGCGAAGCGCCTGTTCGACGCCGAATTCGACGATGCTGTTTCGCGCCCTGCCGAAGCCGGCTTCGCGGGGCGACGTCGTGTCGGCCGCCGCAATCGCTTCGAGGATCGGTCCCGACAGGCCGCAAATGGAGGCCCGCCAGGCCTCGCGCAGGGTCGAGGTATATTCCGAGTAGCCCCGTTCGACCGCGTATTGGACGACCCGGTCCACGAGCCAGTCCTCGTTTTCAACGATCAGCGTTTCGAGCGTCTTCATGCGTCACCTCCGGGCGTCCGTGTCGGCGCGGGCGCCTGCTTTGGGCTGTTGGTCGATGGTATCGCTGGCATGGTTCTGGAGGAAGGCCAGAATGAGCATCTGCTCTTCCTTGGGCAGACCGGTGCGCGGGCCCATGACCTTGATCAGGCTGCGCCACTGGTTGGCGGTGTAATGTTCGGGCACGCGGCGCTGATGGCAGGCGGTGCAGCGTTCGGCGAAAAGCTCCCATGCGGCGGCCCAGATCGGATCGAGGCGCGGCTCCGCGGCCGATTGCGGAATCCAACCCTCGATGGAGACCCGGTTCCAGGTAATGCCCGTCTCGGGATCGCGCAGGCTTTCCAAGGGCTCGGCCAGGCCGATGTTCTGCTTCGGGATCTGGCCCGCCAGGATTCGCTTGCCGGGAAGGCTGAAAAGCACTTGTTCGGCGCCCGCGCGCGCCCAAGCCTTGAGCGCCACGCGGTGATAGCCGTCGCGGGTCTCGATCCGGTCCAGTTCGGCGGCCACGGCGACCTGCGCAAGCCGGGTTGCTTGGGCGCCGGGTGTGTCTGTCAGCGGGACAGTGGCAGAGGCATAAAGCGGCTCCGCCCTCGCTGTTCCGGCAGCAAGTGATATTGCAAACATCAAAGGAACAAGGCCACGCCGAAGCGCGGCCAAGTCCGGGAAGAAAACGGTTTGCGGGCGCTTATCCATCGCAGCATACCGCGACGTCGGAGGCCGTAACCGGCCCCCGACTGGCGTTGCCTATCCCGCAGGCGCCGTGAAGACGGTCGTCGCGGGGACTTCGCCTTCGAACTTCTCGATATCGGCGAGCGCGGTGTGGCCGCAATTGCCTTGAGCGAGGCTGGAGGTGCCGATGCCGACCGTCAGCGTGTTGACGTCGCCATAGACGCACAGTGCGCCGACTTCGCCGCCGGGTGCCGGGTCGTACCAGCCGCCCTCGTTGACCACGATCACGCTCGGGCGGATGTCGTCGGTGACCTTCGCGCCCGCGAGCATCTGCCCACGGTCGTTGAAGATGCGGACGATATCGCCATCCGAGATCCCCTTGGCTGCCGCGTCCTGGCTGTTGATCAGGCAAGGTTCGCGTCCGGCGATCGCGTAGGTCTCGCGCAGCGAGGTGCCGCAAAGTTGCGAGTGCAGCCGCGAGTTCGGGTGTGCCGTGTCGACATGGAAGGGATATTTCGCCCCTTCCCCGCCAAGCCGTTCGATCGGTTCCATCCACATCGGGTGCGGGCCGCAATCGTCATAGCCCATTTTCTCGATGTTGCGCGAATAGATCTCGATCAGGCCGGATGGCGTGCCGAGCGGCTCGAGCAGCGGATCCTCGCGGAAGTCCGCGTAGCGCACGAACTGCTTGGACGACTCGGGGATCTCGAACTCGATGATACCCTTCTCCCAGAAATCGTCGAAGGAGGGCACCTCGATGCCGCGCCCCGGGGCCTGTTCGGCCGCAGACTCGTAGAAGCTGCGGATCCAGCCCATCTCGTCCTTGCCTTCCGTGAACTTGTCCCGCGCCCCGAGCTTCTCGGAGATATCGGCAAAGATGTCGAAATCGTTGCGGGCCTCGTACATCGGCTCGATCACCTGCTTCATCGCCACGATGGCGCGGGCCGAGTAATCGCCGACATTCTCGATGTCGTTGCGCTCGTAGGACGAAGTGGCCGGCAGGACGATATCGGCGAAGCGCGCGGTCGGCGTCCACTGGAAGTCCTGTACGACGACGGTTTCCAGTTTCTGCCAGGCTTCGACCATGCCGGGGGTGCCGGGGTGGTGGGCAAAGGGGTTGCCGCCCACCCAGTAGACCATCTTCACTTCCGGGTACTTCTGGGTCTTGCCGTTGAAGTTGAAGTCCGTGCCCGGGTTCATGATCATTTCGACAACGCGGGAGACCGGGATCGATGCCGCACCGGCTTCGGTGAGCCATGCCGCCCCTTCGACCGCCGCACCGCCATCGGAGATGCCCGGAAGCACGATCGAATTGGCCGAGGGCGCACCGCCGTTGGCGTAGTGATAGCTGAGGCCGAAGCCGCCGCCGGGCAGGCCGATCTGGCCAAGCATCGAGGCGAGCGTGACCAGCATCCAGTGCGTCTGTTCGCCATGGTGCTGACGCTGGACCGACCAGCCGCTCGACAGCATCGTGCGGTTGGACTGGAACAGCTTGGCAAGTTCGACGATCTTCTCGGCCGGCACTTCGCAAATTTCGGCGGCCCATTCCGGCGTCTTCGGTACACCGTCGCTTTCACCTGTCAGGTAAGGCAGGAACTTGTCGAAGCCGGTGGTGTGCTCGTCGAGAAACTCTTCGTCATGCAGCCCTTCGGAATAGAGCGCATGTGCCATGCCGAGCATCAATGCGACGTCGGTATGCGGCCGGATCGGGATCCACTCTGCATCGAAGAACTTCGCGGTGTGGGATCTCCACGGGTCGATGCAGATGACCTTTTTACCGGTCTTCTTGAACTCCTCCATGTAGGTGTAGCCGTCGTGATCGGCGACGGTCCAGCCGATCTGGTTGGTGCGCACCGGGTCGGCACCCCAGAAGACCAGCACATCGGTCGATTCAACGACCACCGGCCAGACGGTCTGCTGTTCGTAGACCTCCAGCGTGCCCATCACGTGCGGCATGATGATCTGGCTGGCGCCGGTGGAATAGTCGCCGGAGGCGTTCACGAAGGAACCGTTCAGACCGAGGTTCAGCATCCGCCGCATCAGGCTCTGGCAGTTATGCAGCTTGCCCGAGCTCTTCCAGCCATAGGAACCGCCGAAAATGCCCGTCGGGCCGTACGTGTCCGAGACGCGCTTGAGTTCATTGGTGACAAGCTCCAGCGCCTCGTCCCAGCTCACGCGCACGAAATCGCCCGCACCGCGGGTTTCCGGGCTGGCGCCGGCACCGCCTTCGAGGAAGGCGCGGCGCACCATCGGATACTGGATGCGCGACGGCGACATCACCGAGTCCATGATGCCAGGCAGCTGGTGGGAGGGGTGCGGGTCGCCTTCCCAGGGCCGTACGTCGACCCATTTGCCGCCTTCGACCTTGGCGTAGAATACGCCCCAGTGCGATCCGGTCAGTACCTCGCCATCGGCGACTGCCGCCCGTGCCGGGTTCACCCAGGCCGCCGGCGCAAGTGCGCCGAGCGCACCGATCGCGGTTGCGCCCTGGAGCAAGGTTCGCCGTGTCATTCCGTGAGTTTTCGTGCCGGACATTTGTTTTCCTCCGTTCATCGGATGCATTCCTCCCGCGGCGCAACATGTCTGGACACAGGCCGAGACTCAGGCGTTGCGCGCATGCCGTAAGGTTAGAGACGTGGTGTAAACAGGGTTCCGGAAGGAGGTGAACCGGCTGTAAATTTCTGTAAACAGGATGTAAACGGACGTGGCCGATACCACCCTGTGTTGTCCGCGGCGCGGTCGCGAAACCGCGCCGGGATCTGTCAGTGGTGCGCCCCGGCGCCGCCGGTATCGCTGGCATGCATCTGCAGGAATTTCTGCAGGAAGCGGTACTGTTCCTTGTCGAGCGCGATGAAGCGTTCCATTGCCTTCAGCGTGCCGATCCACTGGTTGGCCAGCAGGTGTTCGGGCGGCACGGCGGAGTGGCAGACCCCGCAGGTGGCGTTGTTCATCTCGGAGCCGTAGGCCCAGAGATCGTCGATGCTGTCGAGAAGGTCCGACTTGTCGATCCACACATCCAGGCTCACCTTATGCCAGACCAGATCGGTGTCGGGGTCCGTCTCGGTGCTGTGGCGGGTGATGCTTTCGGCGGCGTCTGTCTTGGCCGTCGCGGTAAAGATGCGCTGGCCGCGCAGTTCGTAAATGACCTTGTCCACGCCGTCCTGTTGCCAGCCGTCGATGCGAACCTTCAGAAGGTCGCCACTGCGCTCCAGTACCTGCAGATGCGTCGCCGCCAGGATCTGGCCGGTGCTGTTGTCGTCCGCCTTTGCGTCTTCGGCGGAGAGGTAATGCGGTTTGGTTTGCAGCACGTAGAGTTCGTCAGCCTTCGCGTCCTGCTCGGCGGCCCGCGCCGTCAGGTCCTCGAAGGTCTTCTTGTAGCCTTGCGACATGTCCGGCAGCTTGTGTGCAATGCCCTTGTGACAGTCGATACAGGTCTCGCCCTTTTCGAATCCGGCTTGCATCAGCTTGGCTGCCTCGGGGTCCTGTTTCTCGAAATCCATCGCGTGTTCGACATGGCAGCTCCGGCATTCGCGCGAGTCGCTGGCCTTCATCTCGTCCCAGACCCGTTCCGCCATTTCCAGCCGGTGTGCTTCGAACTTCTCCGGCGTGTCGATCGTGCCTTTGAAGGAGCTATAGGCCTCGCCGAGCGCGCGGTAATGGTCGACCACCCATGGCACGAAGGGTTCGGGCACGTGGCAATCGGCACAGCCGGCCTGTACGCCTGAAGCGTTCGAGTAATGCACAGAAAGCTTGTATTCCTCGTAGGCGGGCGCCAGCTCGTGACAGGAGACACAGAACTCGGTATTTTCCGTCGCCTCGAGCGCGGTATGCGCGCCGACGAGCCCGATGGCCCCGATCAGGATGCCGATCGCCAGCAGGAAGCCAGTGGACAGCACACCCGAAGGGGTCCAAAGCCAGGTCCAGAATCGTTTCATGCCGCACACCTCCGAAAAAGGGCGCAGAGGACATTCCGCCTGCACCAGACATGGAGTTTGTTAGACGATCACTGTAAATCCGCTGTTTTCCGGATTTGAATGGCCTGTAGAAAATTGTAAACACGATGTGAACAGGAAGGAGTATCGCGGATGGACGCCCCAAAGCGCGTGTTGATCGTCGAGGACGATCCGACCAGCCTCGAGCTCATGGCCGGCTATTTCGAGGTCGAGGGGTTCCGGGTGCTCCGGGCCAGTGATGGCGACGAGATGGATGTTGCCCTGCGCAGAGCCAACGTGGACCTGTTGTGCCTGGATATCCGGCTGCCGGGCCGCGACGGCCTCAGCCTGTTGCGCGAATTGCGGCGGTCCTCCGATCTGCCGGTCATCGTCATCAGCGCGAAAACCGAGGATGTCGACCGAATCGTCGCGTTGGAGGTCGGAGCGGATGACTACCTCCAGAAGCCCTACAATCCCCGCGAGTTGCTGGCGCGCGCCAACAATATCCTCCGGCGCGTGGGGCGTTCCGCCCAGGCGCCGGAAAGCGAGGACCAGAATTACGGTTTCAACGGTTGGGTGCTCACCCCCGCCGCCCGAAGGCTGACTGCGCCCGATGGCAGCGATGTCCACCTGACCCGCGGCGAATACGAACTGCTGTTTGCCCTGCTGCGGCACCGGGGCCGGGTCATGCAGCGCGATGCCTTGCTCGATGCGCTGAGTGGCCGGGAGAGGGATCCGTTCGACCGAACCGTCGACGTTCTCGTCGGGCGACTGCGCAAGAAGATCGAGCGCGACCCGAAGAATCCCGATCTCATCATCACGGTGCACGGGATCGGCTACGTGTTCCTGGAACGCGCAGCCGAAAAAGCGATCTGATGGCTTCAAGTCTTCTTGGTCAGTGACCAGTCTGCCGGGCGTTTGAACCCTAGCGGCATCCGCCGCCGGCCCAGTTGCGCAAAACGTCCTTGAAGCCGCCGCCGAAAGGGTGCTGCTTGCTGAGCGCGCGTGTCCCGGCATCGGCGAGATAGGTTTTCGCCTGATCGCACAGCGCCTCAGCCGTCCATTCGTGACAGGATGCGCAAGGACGGTTCTTCCAAACCCCTTCCGGCAATCCCGGGATGGGCGGAAAGAGCGGTGAGCTGTCCACGAGCATGGCGATGGACTTGCCATTGAGTACCGGGTCGCCATGGGCCAGCAGCGCCTCCAGCGTCACATCCCCGGGGGCGGTCGGTGTCACGGGCGGTGTCTCAACCTGTGAGGGCTGCCGTGCAACGGTCTGGGGCTCGGCGCCCTTTGCCGCCAATGCGGCCATCTCCATCGTGGCCAATTCGGCGAAGACGCCGGTCGGGAAGGCGTCGAGATAGGCGCGGTACTCCTCGATCCGGCCGGAGATCTGGGCCGCTTCGATCATCTCCCGCTCGCGCGCATCGGCGTCCGAAGGCGGCGCGCTTGCCGGGGCGGCGGCCGCCGTCTTTTCCGCTTCCGGTTCCTGCTCGCCATCCAGCGCCTGCGTCAGAAGCTCGCGCGCGGCATCGAAATGCTCGCTCTCGGGATAGGTTCGCAGGAAAAGCACGATCTGCACCGGGTCTCCGGAGGCCCTGATCGATTCAAAGAACTCGTCGGCGGCAAGTTGTTCCGGCTTCTCCTGGAGCGCAGGCGTGAATTGGAAATCGACGGTCAGCGACGAGGTGTCCCACGGCGTCTGCCGGCCATTGGTCGCTTCGAGCACCTTGCTGCGCACCCGCTTGAAGGCCTGTTCCACCGGCAGGCCGGGGCTGTCCATCTCGGTCACGAGCGCCGAGGTGAAGGGGGAATTGGAGCCGACCCCATCCATGGCGACGCTGCCCGGCGCGGTCGAATAGGCCATGAATGTGCCGGTCGGCGCCTTCATCTCCGCGAGACCATTGTCGTTCATGTCCGGCACGTCGACGAAGGGGTTGTTTCTGCAGGCATCAAGGATGACGAGGTTGGCGTGGTTTCGCGCCGACGCCATCTGGCGCAGGATCGCGTCTGCCCGCACCGCCACGAGCCCGAGGTCGGCGGCATCGGTGAGCAGGACATCGACCGGCAGCAGGTAGTTGGCGCCGAAACTCTGCACCGCGTGCCCGGCATAGTAGAAAAGTCCGGTGGTTTCCGCGCCATTCGCCCGCAGATCGCGTCCGAACTGGGCAATGGCTCGGTTGAGCCTCACCTGGTCGGCATCGGTCAGCAAGGTGACTTCGAACCCCTTGGAGGTCAGCGCGGCTGCCACAAGGCGCGCATCGGACGCCGGGTTGTCGAGCGGCGAGACGGACATGTAGCTCTCGTTGCCCACGACCAGCGCGAGCCGGGGTTCGGCAATGGCTGTGGTCACCAATGCCTGAAATGCCGTCACAGCGAGAAACAGCCGTAGGATCGGAACAATTAAAGGGATCATGCGGTGCTATTCCACGATCGAGAATTCGATACGGCGGTTCCGCCAGCGGCCGCGCTCGGTGCTGTTGTCGGCAACCGGGCGGATCTCGCCATAGCCGGCGATCTGCATCCGTGCGTTCTCGACGCCCTTGCCCTCCAGATAGGCGGCAACCGACTTCGCACGCCTCTCGGAAAGGCGCAGATTGGCGCGCTCGGGACCGACGCTGTCCGTGTGTCCGCCGATTTCAATCGACAGGTCCGGGCAGCGCCCGACGATTTCGGCCAGAGAGTCGAGCATTGGCGCGCTTTTCGCCTCGAGTCGGGCCGAGCCGGAGGCGAAGTAGATCTCGTTGGCCTCGGACACGGTCAGGAACCGGTTCTGGCATTCTTCCAACGCCAGCTGGCCGCTGCTTTCAAGCGCACGCGATCCCGTGGCGGCAGTGGCCGCGGCTGTCCGAACAGGCGTATTACCCGCCCCGTTGCGCAGGAAACGGAAATCGAAGCTGACCGTGGCCGAGGGAATAATCGGCAGGCCGGCGGCCTCCTCAAGTTTCTTCCACCCGTTTTCGAGGCCGAAATCGGCAACCGAGACCGAAACCGGTGCGGCCGCGGAGATATAGACCTCGTTCTCGTTCAGCAGGGTCACGATCACATCGGATACGAATGTCTTCTGCACCCCGTGCAGGTCCAGAACGTATTCCAGCGAAATCCGCTTGCGCCCCACCTCCGGCAGGTCGGCAAAATCGGCGGCATCGAGCTCCGCAAGGATGGTTGCGCGCGGGTGCAGGAATGTCTCGAAGAACAGGAAGCGCATGCGGACATTGCGGAGATCGATCTTGGTGTCGATGGATTCCAGGTGGACGGTTATCTCGACCTCCCCCGTTTCCTCGATTGTCCCGTCGAGCGCGGCGAAACTGCTGGTTTCCACCTTCGTCGCGTCCTTGATCGACAGGAAGGACAGGGCCGATTGTTCCGCGTCGAGCGTCCAGCCGCCGGCAAATGGATCGGGCGCAGCCCAAGCTCCGGTTGCCGAAATTGACAAGCCGAGGGAAAATGACAGCGCAGAAATATACGCAGCAAAATTCATACCGTTTCCTTCGCGCCTCGCGGCGCTTCTGTTCGCGTTATCGGTAGCCTAGCCGAAACTTTGACAAAGCCCCAACAGAAAGCATGTGGGCGGATACACCAGAGCGTGATCCGAGTTGCTTCGCTCATTACTTGCGCCAGCAGGCGTGAAACTTTCCCCGGCAAGCGACGATACGCTGCCTGATTGGCGCTCCGTAGGCAGCGAAACCGCGCCCTGGTTACACTTTTTGCAGTCTGGTTTGTTGCCGACGACGTTTTTTAGATGAAATTTCTTCGGCTGGCTGGCCTTCCGGTCGCGGCGAGCGAGTACCTCTCGACCACGCTCGGCGATCAATGCCGCGACGAGCCGTGGACGGGCCAGTCTGACACCGTGAGCTGATGCCTCTCGAAGGAGAGCGGCAAGTTCGGCAACAGCATCGATTATCGCAACGAGATGCTCTGCGACTGCGCCGCCGATAGAGGCGAGCCGGACTATTTCGGCGGGCAGGCCGCTTGCAGCCCGGTTCTGGGCGAGATCAGCTTCGGAACGGCACGGGTTCAGTTCGATTACGTCGACCGGCCCGACCCGGTCATCGCGGCACGGCTCGGGCGGTTGCGGGTGCTGGATAAACACCTGTCCACGATCACGACGCTCGTGCAGAGCGGCCATATCGAGCTTGAGCATTCCCGCTAACGGTTCCTTTGCAATGCCAGCGACCGAATGACGGCACATTCAACGATTGGCGTCGGGCTTATGGCAAAGCACTCAGCCGTTATCGACGCTGCGTTCCTACGCATCGTCATGGGCGCAGCTGTTTCACAACCCGGGCGCGACCACGCTGCCGAAATGGGTGTGGATCGCGAAGGGCGTCGGAAGTTTCTACGCGTCTTTCGGGTGCTCTCCGGAGATGTCAGACGCGGGTGTTTTCGGTGAAATCGAAAAGTTTCTCGACAAGTCCTGTCGAGGATTCTCTAATCGCGGGCAGTACTTCCGAAGGCGAGGGTCGAACCAAGTCCGACAATACACGACGACCGGAGACATTCTGTTTGCTCCGCAAAACGTCCCGAGATCACGCTCGCGGGGCGAAAAAAAGAAAATCAAAACTGCCAAATCAATGGGGAACGCTATGAAAATTGCGAAACTAGCGCTTGCGGCCGGATTGGCCCTGGTTGCGGGCATGGCCTCGGCCGAGGTCAAGGTCGGGATGATCACGACCCTGTCCGGCGGCGGGGCCGGGCTCGGAATCGACGTTCGGGACGGTTTCATGCTCGCCGTCAAGCAATCCGGGCGCGACGACATCAAGGTTGTCATCGAGGATGACCAGCGCAAACCGGACATTGCCGTGCAACTCGCCGACAAGATGATCCAGTCCGAGAAGGTGGATGTGCTGACCGGCATCATCTGGTCCAACCTCGCCATGGCGGTGGTTCCGTCGGTCACGGCGCAGGGCAAGTTCTATCTCTCGCCCAATGCTGGGCCCTCCGCGCTCGCTGGCAAGGGATGCCACGACAACTATTTCAACGTTGCCTGGCAGAACGACAACCTGCACGAGGCCGCAGGGGCCTATGCCAATTCCGCGGGCTACAAGAAGAGCTTCCTGCTGGCACCCAACTACCCGGCCGGCAAGGACGCACTCACCGGCTACAAGCGCTTCTTTGAAGGCGAGCTTGCAAGCGAGGTCTATACCGAGCTCGGCCAGACCGATTACGCCTCCGAGATCGCCCAGATCCGGGCCTCCGACGCCGACAGCGTGTTCTTCTTCCTGCCCGGCGGCATGGGGATTTCCTTCCTCAAGCAATATGCCGACAGCGGTGTCGGCCTGCCGGTTGTCGGTCCCGCCTTCTCCTTCGACCAGGGCATCCTTCAGGCTGTCGGCGCGGCCGCGCTCGGCGTGGTCAACACCAGCCAGTGGAACAAGGATATCGACAACCCCGCCAACGCGGCTTTCGTCGAGAGTTTCCAGGCCGAATATGGCCGCTTGCCCTCGCTCTATGCCAGCCAGGGGTTCGACACCGCCAACCTGCTAATCTCGGCAGTCGAGTCCGCCGATGTCTCGGACGCGGATGCCTTCCGGGCAGCGCTTGAGGCCGCCAATTTCGACAGCGTGCGCGGCGATTTCGCGTTCGGGCCGAACCACCATCCGATTCAGACGATCTATGCCCGAGAAGTGGTCGAGGAGAACGGTGTGTTCACCAACAAGATCATCGGCGTCGCGCTCGAAAACCACTCCGATGCCTATGCGGGCGAGTGCAAGATGTAAGATGAGACGCCGGACCGTTCGCGCGGTCCGGCTCTGACAAACCCAGATGACAACAGTTCTCCTCGTGGAGCAGATCCTGAACGGCCTGCAGTTCGGGATCATGCTATTTCTCATGGCCGCCGGGCTCACGCTGGTCTTCGGCGTGATGGGCCTGATCAACCTTGCGCATGGCTCGCTCTACATGATCGGTGCCTTTGCAGCCGCGGCGGTTGCGGCCGCTACTGGAAGCTTCGTGCTCGCACTGGCGGGCGCCATGGCGGCGGCGGCCATGGTCGGCGCGCTGGTGGAATACACCGTGATCCGGCGCCTTTATGCACGCGATCACCTTGACCAGGTTCTCGCGACCTTCGCCCTGATCCTGATCTTCTCCGAGGGAACCCGCTGGATCTTTGGCTCCTTCCCGCTGTTTCTCGACATTCCGTCCGCCCTTGCAGGGCCGATCACGCTGCCGGGCGGCATCGAATACCCCCGCTACAGGCTCGTGCTGATCGTCATCGGCCTCGCGATCGCCGCCGGGCTGGCGCTTTTCATTTCCCGAACCCGCGTCGGCATCCAGATCCGCGCCGGTGAAAACGACCGCGAGATGATCGCCGCGCTCGGGGTCGATATCTCGCGTCTCTACACGCTGGTCTTCGCGCTCGGCGCGGCGCTGGCGGGGCTGGCCGGCGCGCTTGTGGGCGCCATCCAGTCGGTGCAGATCGGGATGGGAGAACCAATCCTCATCCTCGCCTTTGTCGTCATTGTCATCGGCGGGATCGGCTCGATCCGCGGCGCGCTTGTCGGCAGCCTGCTTGTTGGGCTGACGGACACGCTCGGAGGCATCTTCCTGCCCGAAGCCTTCAAGCTCTTCATGGAACCCGCCGCCGCGACCACCGTCGGATCGTCGCTGGCGTCGATGGCAATCTATATTCTCATGGCAGGTGTGCTTATCTGGCGCCCGACCGGCCTGTTCGGAGCGCGCGCATGAGCCGGGAAAGCATCGTGAACGCGGCACTCTTCGCCCTCCTGATCGCGGTCCCGCTCGGAGCGCTGGCGACGGACGAGCCCTTCATCATCACGCTCGCGACAAGAGCGGTCATCCTGGCCCTTGCGGCCGTGGGTCTCAATATCGCCCTCGGCATCGGCGGGTTGGTGAGCCTCGGCCACGCGGCCTATTTCGGCATCGGCGGTTACGCGATGGGCATCCTCGCCTTCCATGCCCAGAGCTACACGCCGCTATTCGAAGGACCCTTCGTGATCGAGGGGACCAAGCTGATGCCGATCATCTGGCTCGTCGCCATCTGTGGGGGCGCGCTGGCTGCCTTCGTGATCGGCCTGCTCTCACTGCGCACGACGGGGGTCTATTTCATCATGATCACCCTGGCCTTCGGACAGATGTTCTATTTCTTCACCATCAGCTGGCCGGCCTATGGCGGCGAGGATGGGCTGTCCATCTATGTCCGAAATTCCTTTCCGGGGCTGAACACGCTGGTGCCGATCCAGTTCTACGCGGTCTGTTTCGTGCTACTGTGCGCGGTGCTCTGGTTCAATGCGCGGCTTGCCCGCGCGCCCTTCGGCCTCGCCCTCAACGCGGCGCGGCAGGTCCCGCACCGCGTTGAGGCCATCGGGCTCGATCCGGTGCGTCTCAAGCTGGTTGCCCTGGTGATATCCGGCGCGGTGACGGGGCTTGCCGGCGCGCTCTTCGCCGACCTCAACCGCTTCGTCTCGCCCACCATGTTCAGCTGGCAGATGTCGGGCGAACTCATGGTGTTCATCATCCTCGGTGGAACGGGGCGCCTGTTCGGCCCGGTGGCCGGTGCGATGCTCTTCGTACTGCTGGAATACCTGCTCGGCGGCATCAGCGATTACTGGCTCGCCTTCCTCGGGGCGCTGCTCCTGCTGGTGGTTCTGTACGGTCGCGGCGGATTGGTGGGGATTTTCGCGGGAAAGGCCCGCAACCATGACTGAGCCTGTCCTCTCCACCCATGCGCTGACCAAGCGCTTTGGCGCGCTTGTGGCGAACGAGGCGGTTTCTCTCGACCTCCGCCCCGGCGAAGTCCATGCGCTGATCGGGCCCAACGGTGCCGGCAAGTCGACGCTGGTGGGCCAGATCTGCGGGGCGATCAAGCCAGACGAGGGGCGCGTGCAGTTCCTCGGCCGGGACGTGACCGAGCAGAGCACCCGGACGCGTGCGCGGTCGGGGCTTGGCCGAACCTTCCAGATCTCCGCGCTGGCAATGGAGGACAGCGTTCTTCAGAACGTTGTGCTCGGCGCCATGGGGGCGGCCGGGACTGTCTGGCATTTTCTCCGTCCGGCAATGAAGGACCTGACGATCCGGCAGAAGGCCGAACAGGCGCTGGAACGGGTCGGCCTGTCCGATCTGGCGTCCCTGCGGACCGGGGAGATCAGCCACGGCCAGCGGCGGCGGCTGGAAGTGGCGGTTGCGCTGACGCTTTCTCCGAAGGCCTTCGTCATGGACGAACCGATGGCCGGGCTGGGCGCCGAGGGGACGCGGGAGCTGACAGCGCTGCTTGATGAGCTGCGCCAGGAAGCGCCGATCCTGCTGGTGGAGCATGACATGGATGTCGTTTTCTCGCTGGCAGACCGGATCACGGTGCTGAATTACGGCCGCGTCATTGCCACCGGCAGCACGGCCGAGATCCGCAGCGATCCGGAAGTCCGCCGAGCCTATCTCGGAGAAGAATCATGAGCTTGCTTTCGCTCTCCAACGTGGCGGCGAGCTACGGCGCCAGCCAGGCGTTGTTTTCCATCGAACTCCAGATCGGCGAGGGCGAGTGCGTTGCCCTGATGGGGCGCAACGGAATGGGCAAGACAACGACGGTCAAGGCGATCTGCCGCATGATCCCGGCCAGCGGAACGTTGCGCTTTGCCGGTCAGGACCTGACCCGCCTGACCAGCGATCAGGTCGCCCGGCTCGGGATCGGGCTCGTTCCCGAGGGCCGGCGCTGTTTCGCGGATCTCACCGTGTCGGAAAACCTGATCGTGTCGGCGCGCAAGGGGCCGTGGGATATCGACCGTGTCACCCGGCTTTTCCCGCGGCTGAAGGAGCGGCAGGGCCAACGCGCTTCCTCGCTTTCGGGCGGGGAGCAGCAGATGCTGGCCATCGGTCGGGCGCTGATGACCAACCCGCGCCTGCTCCTGCTCGATGAGGCGACCGAAGGCCTCGCGCCTGTCGTTCGACAGGAAATCTGGACAGCGATCGACGAGCTGAAATCCGGCGCGGGGCTGGCAATCCTCGTGATCGACAAGTCGATACAGGAATTGCGCAAGGTCTGCGATCGCGCGACGATCATCGAGCGTGGGCGAACCGTCTGGACCGGGACGATGCCGGAGCTGTCCCGCGCGCATTCGGAACGGCATCTGGGTGTCTAGCGTCACATCCACGTAGAACAGATGCAGACCGTCACGCGAATGTAACAATAGCCGCGTAGCAGGGCGTCGTTTCGCTGACGGGACGTGTTCTTGCGGTATCGTACGATCTTCCTTTCGGAACTTCATCTGGGGACCGGGGGATGCCAGGCCGAGCTTCTGCTCAGCTTCCTGATCTGGCGCAACCCGAAGATCAACATGCCCGGCGCTTGTGGAGCGGGCAATACTGGTCGCTTTCCAAATGGACCAAGCAGCAGGTCACGCAGCCGGTCATTTTCATCGGCCGTTGCGAAGAAGTGCTGGCCGATGATGCCCGGCGCGGCGGCTATGACGACGTCATCTGCGGCCACGTCCACCACGCGAATATCTGCCAGATCGACGATATCACCTACGTCAACACGGGCGACTGGGTGAAGAACTGCACGGCCGTCGTCGACGACGCGGATGGCGCGCGCGGCTCATCGACTGGGAGGCACACATCGCGCGCAAACGGATGCAGGCCCGAAAACTTGCCCGCGAAAGGGCACGAAAACGCTGGGAATTCACTGCTTCATGAGACCTCAGAGCAACGGATTCGAATGACCCGGGCCGATATGATCACCGATCAGATCCATGATGCGGTGAACCAGAATGCCGCTCCCAGCTGGGACGGGCTGATGGAACGTGCCTTCGGTCAGCTCTTTCGTGGCCTCGTCCATGCGCAGATCTGGGAGGACTTGGTCGTCGGCATGGCGGCGCTGCGGACACGGGTTTCGGCGATCAGGCGGGCCTGCCGAAACCGTTGAAGAGCCTGCTTTACAGATGGCTGGAGCAATTTCACGTCACCCCGAGAACCGATCTGGGCGCGGCAATCCGGGATCTCGCGGAGGGGCAGGCCGTGGAGGTGCAGCATCGCGAGATCTTCAGGGGCTACGCCCAGATTGCCCGGATCCGCAGATTGCCGAATGCCGGTTGAGGCCCCTCAGTCCCGTCAGGCGGCCAACTTCAGAAGATTTCCGATATGGTCCGGCCCGGTCGGCCGGATACCCGTCGGATTCAGCGCTTTGATCGAGTAATAACCGCGGGTGATGTGGTCCATGTTCACCGTTTCGGCCACCCCCGGCAGGCGCAGGATACGCGCCATATAGGCCGACAGCCGCGGATAATCTGCGATCTGCGCGCGGTTGGTCTTGAACAGGCCGTGATAGGCAGCATCGAACCGGATCAGCGTGACGAAGGTGCGGACGTCGGTTTCGGTCAGGCGATCCCCGAAGAGGTATTCCCCGGTGAGCCGGTCCTCCAGTTCGCAGAGCATGGCGAAGACGCCGTCCACGGCCTCGTCATAGGCCAGTTGCGAGGAGGCAAAGCCCGCCTTGTAGACGCCGTTGTTGAGCATGTCGTAGATGCGCGGGTTGAGCGTGTCGATTTCGTCCGCCAGATCATCGGGATAGAGGCGCAGATCGGACGGCACCAGGTACTCGAACGCGGTGTCGAACATGCGGAGGATGTCGGCGCTCTCGTTGCTGACCATCACGTTGCGTTTCATGTCCCATAGCACGGGCACGGTGGCGCGGCCGGTGTAGCTGTCATCGGCGCGGGTATAGATCTCGTGCAGGTATTTCGCACCGAAATGCGGGTCCTCCTCGGCGCCGGGATAGCCGCCGAACTGCCAGCCCTGATCGTTCAAGACCGGGTTCACCACGGTGACGGGGATCACCTCATCGAGTCCCTTGAGCTTGCGCGCGATCAGCGTACGGGAGGCCCAGGGGCATATAAGGGCGACATAGAGCCGGTAGCGCCCGGCCTCGGCCTTGAAGCCACCTTCTCCGGTCGGGCCGTCGCTCCCATCGGTCGTGATCCAGTTGCGAAAGCCCGAGACCTGACGGATGAAGCGGCCCTTCTCGTCGGCCTTCTGCACCGGTTGCCAGTTTTCCATCCATTTCCCATCAATCAGCATCTCAAATTCTCCTTGGGCCTCGTCAAACAGGAAGGGTGGCATGGTCACGCATGGGGCAGGGGCGCGTGACCATGCCAGTGGTCCTTTAAAGCGGTTATCAGGCGGCTTGCCACTGGGGCGCGATCTCGGTGCCCTGGCAGAGGACGTAGCCGAACTGGATGTTCAGGAAGCCGAGCGGTTCGAGGTAGCGGGCGTTCTTCAGCGGACCGGCATCCACGACCGAAAGGCCGATCTCGGCTGCAAGGCGCTTCACCTTCTCGCGGGCAATCTCGTCATCGGCGGCGACGAAGGTCTGCAGCGGCTTGCCCGCGACCGTCAGACCCGTGGCGTAGTGCTGGGCGAAGATCGTGTTGAACGCCTTGACGACCGAGGCGCCCGGCAGCAGCTTGGCGATTTCTTCGGCGGCAGAGCTGTCATGGCCGACTTGCAGGCCCGAGAAATCCTCGGTGATCGGGTTCGACACATCGACCACCACCTTGCCGGCAAAATCGGCCTTGGCGGCCAGATCGGCAGCGGCACCGTAGGGCGTGGCGAGGATCACCAGCTCGGCCCCGCGCACCGCTGCGCCGATATCGGCGTCGCGGCCATGGGCGATGACGTCATGTCCGGCCTGGGCCAGCACCCCGGCCAGACCAAAGCCGATATTGCCGTTTCCAATGATTGCGATTTTCATTTCTCTTTTCCTTTCTCTCGCCGCCAGCCGGCGGCCTTCGTTGTCCTGAAGGGAAATTAGGGCTTGAGGCCGTTCTTCGAAATGATGATGTTGACGAAAGAATATCTTCAAAATGTTCTGAATGGATTTGCCATGGATATCGTCGATGAACTCAAGGCCTTCGTCGCAACCGCCCAGAGTGGATCGTTCACGGCCGCGGCGGACCAGCTTGGCGTGTCCAACCGGCTGACATCGAAATATGTCGCCGAACTCGAGTCGCGGTTGGGCGTGCGGCTATTGCAACGCACGACCCGTCGGGTCGGACTGACGCCGGCGGGCGAGGACCTTCTGGCGCGCGCCCCGGCCTTGCTGGATGACCTGGACGACCTTCTGGCCGAGGTCGCCGAAGGCTCACAGGGCTTTTCCGGCACCATACGGATCTCTGCCCCGGTCACTTTCGGCGAATACTATGTGGGAGCGATGCTGGGCCGGTTCGCGCAGCGCAATCCGGACCTGACCCTCGATCTGCGGTTGAACGATCGTTATGTCGATCTTGCGACCGACGGCATTGACCTGGCGTTTCGCATGGGCAGCACCGACATGCTGTCGCTGAAGACCCGCAAGCTCGGAACCTTCCAGAGCGTGGTCGTGGCAAGCCCCGATTATGTTGCGCGCCACGGTGCGCCAGTTTCCCCCGAAGACCTGTCCCGGCATAACTGCATCGTGGACACGAACCGGCGGTCCCCGCGACGTTGGGTGTTCCGGCGGGACGGGGACGAGATAGCCATCAACGTGCAGGGAAAGGTTCTCGTCAACTCGGCCCGCGCCGCCGCCGGGCTGGCCATCGACGGGTTGGGCATTGCCAATGCACCGCGCCTCGCCGTCCACGATGCCCTCGCCTCTGGCGCCCTCGTCGAGCTGATGGAGGGGTGCAAAGGCGAAAGCGGCCCTGTCAGCGCGGTCTATCTTGAAGGCAGAACGCTTCCCCGGAAGGTGCGGGCGCTGATCGACTTCGCCGTGGAAGACATTCGGTCCGCAGGTATCTTGTGATCGAGATTTTTGAGAATGAAATGAGGGAAGTCATTCATTAAAATCCACATTTTTAAGGCAATATGCGCAACATATCCTCTGAGCTATCGCATCACCGTGGTGCCGAAAAAGTTCAAAGGAGACCCCCTCATGAAACCGACCACCGCCCTCGCCGCAGCCGCGCTTGCCGCGTCGCTGGCCGCCCCCGTCCTCGCCCAGGATAACGCGGCCGTAACCGCTGCGCTGGCCGAACTCGCGCTGCATCAAGCCGATGACGCGCGCATCACCGCCAATCTGGACAGTTTCGACACGCTCGATTTCGAGGTCTTCACCGGCCAGAAATGGGATCGTCTGCATGAAAGCCACGCCGAAGACATCGTCGTGCACTGGCCGGACGGCCACATCACCGAAGGGCTCGACGTTCATATCGACGATCTGAAGGCGTTCTTCGTCTTCGCGCCCGACACGCGCATCGAGCAGCATCCGATCCGGATCGGTCAGGGTGAATGGACCGGCGTTGTCGGCGTGATCGAAGGTACCTTTTCCGAGCCGATGCCGATTGGCGAGGGCCAGTTCATCGATCCCACCGGCAAGGCCTACAAGCTGACAATGGCAACGATCGGCCATTGGACCGAGGAGGGCACGATGGACGAGGAGTATCTCTTCTGGGACAATCATGCCTTCTACAAGCAGATTGGCCTGATCGAGTAATCCTGCGCGGCAGTCGCCTGAAAGGCGCCGCCTTGTATCAACGCGAAGCGGTTTTTCCCAGGCCAACCAGCCAGGTCTGGTTGGAGACTACAATAGAAACAGGCATCTGGGCGAGAAGCGCGACATAAAGGTCAGTGTCGTGGGTATGGATCAATCTTCTCGCTTTGGTTGTGCGCGGGTTCTCACAAACGTCGTTGATCTATCTGAAATTGTGCAACTCGGCGCGTTTCGTAGACGTTACCAAACGTACCCCCCCACCCGATGGAGGCCATAAAGGCTGACGCTTTCCTCCCGCCCCGTGAGCGGCTCTACATACCGTTCATGGGCAAGTTCTACCAATTCTTCGCCGCGCCCATAGGCTGGGCCGCTTTCCGACGGATCATCGGCGTAAGCTTCATGATCTCGGGATGGCCGAAGATCACCGCTCCCCTTGCCCAGGCCGGTTTCCTGGAGTCGATCGGTCTCGCGCCGGGCTGGTTCTTCTCGCCGACGCGGGCAATCCTGCAGTTTTTCGGCGGCGCGATGATCATCGTCGGGCTCTACACGCGGCCGATCGCGGTTGCCAACACGGTGATGATGCTGGTGACGATCTCGTTCCACATCAACAACCCGTATCCCGAGCCGTTCCTCACCGCCGAAGGCCTCGCCTACCTGAATGCCAATCCCGATCTTCTGACCGAAGGGGCGCAGCGGGCGCTGCTCGGAGACGGCGGTGCCGCTTTCGGTTTCCGGATCCAGGAAAAGGCAATCTACACTTCCGTCTTCTGGGCGGCCGGAACCGCGCTGATCGCGGCGTTCGGCGGCGGCTACCTCTCGGTCGACCGGAGACTGAAGAAGGAATTCTGATCCAGGGTTTCACCACCCCACCACTCACGCAGACGCGAAGACCCCACCGGATCCGCGGAACCGGTGGGGCTTTTTCCTATCCTAAGAACGCACATGCGGGGCTGGGGGGCGGTGATTGAAGGGTCCTGCCAGGCGGCAGGACCAGTCGTTATCAGCTGAAGACCCGGCCGAGCGCGACGTCGATCGAGTCGGTGATCCGGTCGATATCGTCGGGCGTGGCGATCAGGGCCGGTGACAGGCACAGCGTGTTGTTGAGGCCCGGAATGGAGCGGTTCGTCGCCCCGATGATGACGCCCTGGGCCGCACATTCGGCGACCACGGCCTGAACGCGTTTTTCGGCCACCGGCTCCTTGGTCGCGCGGTCGGCCACCAACTCGGCGCCGCAGAACAACCCCTTGCCGCGCACATCGCCGATCACTGCGTGCCGCTCCATCAGCGCGTGCAGATTGCCCATGAGCCGCTCGCCCATCGCCGTTGTGTTTTCCAGCAGGCCCTCATCCTCGATGATGCGCATGTTCTCCAGCGCCGCCGCCGGCCCGGCGGTGCAGCCACCAAAGGTCGAGATGTCACGGAAATAGTTCATCGGGTCCTCGACGTCGTCCTTGAACATCTCGAAGACCTTTTCGTTCGTGACCATGCAGGCGATTGCGGCATAGCCCGAGGCGACACCCTTCGCCATGGTCACGAAATCGGGCTCGATCCCGTAGTGCTGGTAGCCGAACCAGGTGCCCGTCCGGCCAACGCCGCAGACGACCTCGTCGATGTGCAGCAGGATGTCGTATTTGCGGCAGATCTCCTGAACCCGCTGCCAGTAACCTTCGGGCGGGGCGATAACCCCGCCGCCTGCGGTGACCGGCTCCAGGCAGAGCGCGCCCACGGTGTCGGGGCCTTCGCGCAGGATCACCTCCTCGATGGCGTCGGCGGCGCGCTCACCGTAATTCTCCACGTCCCACTGGGCGCGATATTCGCAGCAATGGGGCACTTCGACGAAGCCAGGGGTGAAAGGGCCATACTGGGCGTTGCGCTCGGGCTGCCCGCCCGCCGAAACCGCGGTGATCGAGGAGCCGTGATAGTCACGCTCGCGGAAAAGGATCTTGTGCTTCTTGCCGCCATAGCGCTTGTGCGCGATCTGGCGGACCATCTTGAAGGCCTTCTCGTTGGCCTCGGTGCCGGAGTTGACATAATAGACCCGGCTCAGCCCCGGCATTTTCGAGATCAGCTTTTCGGAGAACATCGCGCCGGGGATCGAGCCTGCAGCCTGCGAGAAATAGTTCATCTTCACCAGCTGGTCGCGCACCGCGTCGGCGATGCTCTCGCGGCCATAGCCGACATTGACGGTCCACACACCGCCCGAAACCGCGTCGAGAAACTCGCGCCCGGCCGCATCCCAGATCCGCATTCCCTTGCCTTCGACGATGATCTTGGGATCGTTCGTTTCCAGGGATTTGTGCTGGGTCAGGTGGTGCCAGACATGCGCGCGGTCGGCCTCGATGGCAACGGACAGGTCGTTGGCGGGGATCGAAAGATTCATTGAGGGATCCTCGGAAGTGGAGAGTTCGGGACAGGGGAGCGCACGGCGTTGACGCGCCGTGACGTTGGCTGAAAGACTGCACGGAATATCGCTGGCGCATAGGGCCAGGCTTGGATTCTCAATGGGGCCAGATGTGGGGCGGCAGCGAGACGCGCTGACTGCGCAGGGGCGCTTGTCTTTGCCAACAGGCCATGCTTTGGGCTGGCGATAGAGCCAGAACGGCAAGATGATAGGGGCAAAAATGAGCGTTCCGGTTGAATCCATCTTCCTCGACCGCGACAGCGGACGGACCCTGCAGCAGCAATTGCAGAAGGCCATCTCGGACGCCATCCTTGCCGGCCGCTTCGTGCCCGGCGAGCGGATGCCCTCGACGCGCAACCTCGCCCGGCATCTCGGCGTGGCCCGGATCACCGTGGCGCTCGCCTATACCGAGCTTGTCGCGAATGACTACCTGACGGCGCGCGGTCGGTCCGGCTACTACGTGTCACCGAGCGCGCCGCGGTTGCCCAGTTTCGAGCCCGCGGTACAGGACAGCGCGGAGGGCCCGGACTGGTCCCGGGCGATCGCCAACAGCTGCAGCGCTCCGCTGGCCGTCTATCGGCCGCCCGATTGGCGCTCCTATCGCTTTCCTTTCATCTATGGGCAATGCGATCCGAAACTGTTCGATCACGGCAACTGGCGCCAATGCGCGCTGCAGGCGCTCGGGCGGACCGATATCGAGTCGCTCACCACCGATTACTACGAACGCGACGATCCCGTCCTGGTCGAGTTCATCCTGCGCAAGATCCTGCCGCGACGGGGCATCGTCGCCCGGCCTGAGCAAATCTTGCTGACGATGGGGGCGCAGAACGCGCTTTGGACGGCGGCGCAAATCCTGCTCTCGTCCGACCGAAAGGCGGCCATGGAAAATCCCTGCTATCCGGGGTTGCGCGATATCCTTCTGAAGACCCGCTGTGACCTCGTCCCGGTCGATGTGGATGGTCAGGGCCTGCCGCCGGAGGCGCTTCCACAGGGCGTCGACGTTGTTTTCACCACCGCCAGCGACCAGTGCCCGACCAATGTCACCATGCCGCTGGCGCGGCGAAAGGCACTGCTGGAACGGGCCGCGCGCGAGGGGTTCGTGATCGTCGAGGATGATTACGAGTTCGAGATGTCCTTTCTGGACGCGCCGTCTCCGGCGCTGAAATCGCTCGATCAGACGGGCCGCGTGATCCATGTCGGCTCGTTTTCCAAGTCGCTCTTTCCCGGGTTGCGGCTGGGCTACATCGTCGCCGCCGAACCGTTCATCCGGCATGCGCGCGCTTTACGCGGCACAGTGCTGCGCCATCCGCCGGGGCATATTCAGCGGACCGTCGCCTATTTCCTCTCGCTGGGGCATTTCGAAACCCAGATCGCGCGGATGAACCGGCGATACCGCAAGCGGCGAGCGATCATGGAGCAGGCGCTGCAGGAACAGGAACTGGAGATCGTCAACCGCTCCGCCCTTGGCGGTTCATCCTTCTGGATGCGTGCGCCCGAGGGCGTGGACACGTCGGAGCTTGCCCGGCGCCTGCGCGAGGAGCAGGTGCTGATCGAGCCCGGCGAGGCCTTCTTCTCGCCCGAGCAGGGCGAGCGGCGGCATTTCCGGCTGGCCTATTCCTCGATCTCCTCCTCCCGGATCCCCGAAGGCATCGAGCGGCTCGCCCGCGCGCTGCGTGCGGCCGAGGTGAAACGTTCCTGAGCGCATTGGCGCGCTCGTGCATTCCGCATCCCGTTGCGGCAGAAGCGCTGAAACCTTGCCTCGCGCGGCATTCGTGTTATCCGAGGGGGACGCTCAAAACAGGAGTCCCCTTGCCCTCCGGAATTGCACATGCCGAACTGATCGCCGTGCTGGTCGCCGTAACGGCGAACGAACCCCGCGTGATGACCCTGCGCGGCGGCGAAGTGTTGCCATATGGTCCTTTCGAATCGAAACATCGTAGCCTGCAAAGCGGGCTGCGGGCATGGATCGAGAGCCAGACCGGCCACCCGGTGGGCTATCTCGAACAGCTCTATACCTTTGCCGACCGCGACCGGGATCCGCAGAACCCGGAGGACACGAATGGTGCGCGGCACATTTCGATCGGATATCTGGGGCTGGTGCGCGAGCAGGATGCGGCCGGGGATGGACGGCCCGCCTGGCACGACTGGTACCGGTATTTTCCTTGGGAGGATCATCGCGACCGCCGCCCCGAGGCGCTCGATGCCATCGCTGAACACCTGGAGCACTGGGCCAAGGGCGACCCGCTCCGCCAGCAGCGCGCCGAATATCTCTTCGGCCTGAACGGAAAGGCCTGGAACGAGGATCTCGCGCTGCAACGCTATGAAATGATGTTCGAAGCCGGCCTTGCCGATGGCGCCGGCGGCGAAGGCCGTGCCGTGTTCGGGCAACCGATGGTGGGCGATCACCGTCGCATTCTGGCTACCGGCATCGCGCGGCTGCGCGCCAAGATCAAGTATCACCCGGTGGTGTTCGAACTGATGCCCGAGAGCTTCACCCTGCTGGAGCTTCAACGCACGGTCGAGGCGCTCTCCGGGCTGCGTTTGCACAAGCCGAATTTTCGCCGGCAGATCGACCAGCAGGACCTGATCGAAGAGACCGGGGAGATGTCGAGCGGCACCGGTGGCCGTCCGGCCAAGCTGTTCCGGTACAGGCCCGCGATCCTGGAGGCACAATCCTTGTCGGGGACGCGCCTTCCGGTGTCACGCGGTTGACATAAACTCGTTTAGAGAATATGCCGGCGTCGATATACTCAAACCGAGTACAAGAAGGACGCCATGAAGGACTTTCGACTGCCGGATCTCTATGACCGGGTACGCCAGATCATCCCCGCGCCGGACTGGATGCTGTTCGAGGATGATATCGAGGCAATTCTCGCGCTGAAAAGCGAGAAGAACGCCGTGATCCTCGCACATAATTACCAGACGCCGGAAATCTTCCATGGTGTTGCCGATATCGTCGGCGACAGCCTCGCGCTCGCGCGCGAAGCCGTCAAGGTCGATGCAGACGTGATCGTGCTGGCCGGTGTGCATTTCATGGCCGAGACGGCCAAGCTGCTCAATCCGGAAAAGACCGTGCTGATTCCCGACACGTATGCCGGCTGTTCGCTCGCCGAGTCGATCACGCCCGAAGATATCGCGCTGCTGCGCGAGGCGCATCCGGGTGTGCCCGTGATCACCTACGTGAACACATCGGCGGCGGTGAAGGCGGCGTCGGACATCTGCTGCACCTCCGGCAACGCCGTGAAGGTGGTGGAATCGCTCGGCGTGCCGAAAGTGCTGATGATCCCCGACGAGTACCTCGCCCAGAACGTGGCACGCGAGACCGACGTGGAGATCATCGCCTGGCGCGGACGCTGCGAAGTGCACGAGCTGTTCACCCGCGAAGACGTGCGCGCGATGCGCGAGGCCTGGCCCGGGGTCACGATCCTGGCCCATCCCGAATGCCCGCCCGAAGTTGTGGCGGAAGCCGATTTTTCCGGCTCCACCGCGGTGATGTCCGATTTCGTGGGCGAACGGAAGCCGGCACGCGTGTGCCTGCTGACGGAATGCTCAATGAGCGACAATGTCGCCGTCAACCACCCGGCGGTGGAATTCGTTCGTCCCTGCAACCTCTGCCCGCATATGAAGCGGATCGATTTGCGCAATATCCGCGAGGCTCTGGAAAACGGGCTGCACGAGGTTACGGTGGACCCGGCGATTGCCGAGGACGCGCGGCGCTCGGTCGAGCGGATGCTCGCGATCTGATGCCGAGCTTGGACGGGCTCGACGGGCGCATCGCCATTATCGGTGGCGGCATTGCCGGGCTCATGGCCGCACTGAGCCTTGCGCCGCAACCGGTGGTGCTGATCTCCCGGGCCGACCTGGGAGAGGAAAGCTCAAGCAACTGGGCGCAGGGCGGCATTGCCGCCAGCCTCGGGCCGGACGACAGTGCCGATCTGCATCTTGCCGACACGCTGGAAGCGGGCGCGGGGCTGTGCGACGCGGCCATCGCCGCCGGTATCCTGAGGGAATCCGGGGATGCGATTTCGGATCTCGAAGGGCATGGTGTCCGTTTCGACCGTCAGGCGGATGGAAGCTATGCCTTTGGCCGCGAGGCGGCGCATTCTCGGTGGCGAGTGCTGCACGTGGGTGGCGATGGTTCCGGGGCTGCGATCACGCAGGCGCTGGCCGCCGCAGCGCGCCGTTGTCCCTCCATCGAACGACTGACGGGTGTCGAGGCGCGGCGTCTTCTCGTTCGGGACGGTGCCGTGACCGGTGTGCTCCTGCAACGGTCTGATCGCGTGGAAGTTTTGCCCACGAGCCGGGTGATCATGGCCACCGGGGGCCTTGGCGGGCTTTTCGACGCCACGACCAACCCTTCGGGCAATTTCGGGCAGGGCGTGATGATGGCCGCCCGCGCCGGGGCCATGCTTGCCGACATGGAATTCGTGCAGTTCCACCCGACCGCGCTCGACGTGCCGCGTACCCCGCTGGCGCTGGTCAGCGAAGCCGTTCGCGGCGAGGGCGCGATCCTGCTCGACGCGAAGGGGCGGCGCTTCATGGCCGACATACCCGGCGCCGAGCTTGCCCCGCGCGACGTGGTGGCCCGTGCCATCCACGCCGAAATCGCCCGCAACAGACCGGTCTTTCTCGATGCGCGCCCGGCGCTCGGCGACGGGTTCGCGAAACGGTTCCCGGGGATCGACCAACTCTGCCGCGAGGCCGGGATCGACCCCGCGCGCATGCCTATCCCGGTCCGGCCGGCGGCGCATTACCACATGGGCGGGATCGCCACGGACGAACGTGGACGCAGCAGCCTCGACGGCCTCTGGGCCGTCGGCGAATGCGCGGCCACCGGTCTGCACGGCGCCAATCGTCTGGCCAGCAACTCGTTGCTGGAAGCCGTGGTCATGGCACGCCGCGCGGCTCAGGATGTCGTCGGACAGGCCACCCCGAGCTTGCGGGCCATTTCCCATGTTCCACATCTGTTGCCGCAGGCCGATCCGGCTCCGCTCCGTCCAGTGGTCTCCAAAACGCTCGGCGTGATCCGGGAGGAAGCCGGGCTGCGCGAGGCCATTCGCACCCTGCTGCCGATCGCTGAGGGCAACGGCCCCGCAGCTGACCCGGCAATCGTGGCGCTGTCCGTCGCGGTTTTCGCGGAATTGCGCCGGGAATCCCGTGGCGCCCATTTGCGAACCGACTTCCCCGAACCCATGCCCGGGCAAACCTGCCGCAGGATGCGCCTTGACGATATCAGGGCCGCCGCGCAGGCGCTCGGTGCCCACCCCCTATTGCGAAGTGCATGACATGACGATTGCTCCCTTGCCCCGTACTATCATCGAACCCGCGCTGCGCCGCGCTCTGGAAGAGGATCTCGGCCTTGCCGGGGATATCACCTCTGACGCGGTGATCCCTGCCGGGCACCGCTCGGTCGTCACCGCCGTCGCGCGCAAGCCCGGCGTGATCGCGGGGCTCGACTGCGCCGAAATGGCCTGCGCGCTCGTCGATCCCTCCATCGTGGTCACCCGCCATGTAGCGGATGGCGGCCCAGTGGCGCCGGGCACCCGCATCGCCAGCTTCGAAGGCCTGTCCCGCAGCCTGCTGACGGCCGAACGTACCGCGCTCAATTTCCTCGGTCATCTCTCGGGTATTGCCACCGTCACCGCGGAGTTGGTGCAGGCCGTGGCGGGCACCCAGGCCTCTATCGTCTGTACCCGCAAGACCACGCCGGGCCTGCGGGCGCTGGAGAAATACGCGGTGCGCGCGGGCGGCGGCATGAACCACCGCTACTCGCTGGCCGATGCCATGCTCATCAAGGACAATCACATCGCCATTGCCGGCGGCATCGCCCCGGCCCTGACCAGCGCCCGCGCTGCCGTAGGCCACATGGTCAAGGTCGAGATCGAGGTCGACACGCTGGAGCAGCTCGCCGAGGTGCTGGAGATTGGCGCCGACGCGGTGTTGCTCGACAACATGGACCCGGCAACGCTGCGCCGGGCGGTGGACATGGTGGATGGCCGCGCGATCACCGAGGCGTCCGGGGGCATCACGCCGGAGACCGCCGCGGCTGTCGCGGCCTCCGGGGTTCAGTTGATTTCGCTTGGCTGGATCACCCATAGCGCGGCGACACTCGATATCGGGCTGGACTTCGTTTCCGCGCAATAGGCGCGTCGGTAGAAGATTGCGCTGTGAGTGAACTCCCGAACGAGTTCCGCCCCCCGGTGGCTGTCAAACGGCCCCTGATCCGGGGCGGCCTAAGCAATGTCCGCCCGGCGTCTATATATTTGTTTCTGAATGATTTTCCGCTGCACGCTATCCTGATCGAACGGAACGGTGGGCCCGCGTAAATGCCCCGCTCCGCTGCGGATACCGCCCCGGCGGACCGTCTGGCACGGCCGCGAGGCTGGCTTTGTTTCTCGTTCAAACCCGGGGCACGCAGCGGCTCAGGCAAGCTTCCCTTCAGGTCACTCCGTCGGTTCGAGAGGGGGGAAAGTCCAACTGCCGTTGAGGATTTCCGCGCGCGGCGCGTAGAGGCGGATCGCGTGGTTCCAGCCGGGACTGATGGGGATGCAGTTGACCCGCCCGTCGTCGCAACCGCCGAAATGGAGCGTGAACGAGCCGTCGTCGTTCGGCTTGGCGGAGACGTCATTGTAGCTGTTCCGGTTCAACTCGTTTGGCTCCAGGTAGCCATCGGCATTATAGACGGTCACCGACCAGAACGCGTCCACGGGCACGTCCTTCACCGTGACCGCGTGCGGGGTCACCCCGTCATTGGCCGGGACGCTGTCGACGGCATACATCGCCGCGCTTGGCGGCAGCCCGGCCCAGCCGGAAATCGCGCCGACCATATGCGCGAGCGGATCAACGTCGTCCTTGCTGCCGAACGCGCGACTGGCGTCGAAGCTGATTTCGGCCGCCAGGTCGTTCAGTGCCTTGCGGGCAACGGCGAGGCTGTCGAGATTCCAGTCCGGTGCCTCGAACGGACCGTTGCCTCCACCGCTTACCTTGATTGCATCCTGCGCTGCGTGGGTGGCCGCAAGGTCCTCGGGATCGCTGGCATCCACGAAGGTGCGGAACAGTGCCATGGCGAAACGCGTGCCGACGCTTTGCTCGGTCAACGGGTAGGTTCCGGGCGTTTCCGCCGATTGCATGTAGTGATCCTGACTGATCACCAGCATCGACTGATAGCGGCCTTCGATCTCCGGTAACGTGATCTCCGCCGGTTCGGAAAGGTCGAGAACGACGGCGCTGTAGAGCGTGTCCTGGTTCGCGCGGATGACCGGCTGGATGTCGGTTGCCGCAATCGGCTTGCGGAAGTGAACGAACTCGCCCACATCAATGTCATTGGCGGCCATGTTCACCCGGAACATATGGTCGCTTTCTGCCCGCACGAGCGTGTCGAGCGTGATTTCCTCGGCAAAAGCGAAGCTCGGAGCGCAAAGCGCGAGTATCAGAAGGGGTCTCATGCTCGTTTCCTTTCCTGTCAGTTGGCCGGCTGCACCGCGGGGAAGCTCCAGGACCCGTCGAGAATCTCCGGCTTCGGCCGGTACAGCCGCACGGTGTAGTTCCACCCGCCCATGATCGGCAGGCAATTCACGCGACCGTCGTCGCAGCCGCCCAGATGCACAGTCATGCTGCCGTCGTCGTTGCGTTTGCCGGTGATCGAATTGATGTTGTAGGACCCGATCGCGTTCGGCTCGAAGAAACCGCCGGCATTATAAAGGCTTACCGACCAGAAGGCGCCGACCGGCACCTCGGCGGGCACGTCTATCTTGTATTCTCCAACCGGGAGCTGCGGATCAATGCCGATATAGAAAGCCTCCTCCTCCGGCAGGCCGCCCCAGCCGATGGCGGTTCCCATGAAATGGCGCAGCGGGTCCACGTCGTCCCTTGCGCCGAACACGCGCGCGCTGTCCGGGATGTAGGGGACGAGGCCGAGGATGGCCCGCACGAGCCCCTCGTATTCATCATGGTCATAGGGCGGCAGGATGAAGGGCATGGCCGAGGCGGCCTCGATCTCCATCCGGTTTTGGATCGCGTTCACGTCGGCCACGTCCTGGGGGTTCGAGGCGTCCAGCAATACGCGCATGTAGACGATGACATAGGGGGTACCGAAGGTCTCCATGTCGAGCCTGTAGGAGCCACCCCCATGGAAGACCGCGTCGACGTAATGGTCCTGGTTGACGACCATCGCGGACATGTACCGCTCGCCGACATCCGGCAGCACAAGGGTCGCGCCTTCGCTGATGTCGATCACCACGGTGCTGTAGAGCGTGTCGCGGTTCATCCGGATCGTCGGCTGGTTGTCGACCGGCGAGGGTTCGCGGAAATGGTAGAACCGGTTTACCCCGCCGGCGAGCGCGACGTATTTGGCCAGCTCGATATCCGTCGCGGCGCGCACGAAATTGTCGATGGTAACCGGGATCTCGCGAGCCTCGAGTTGGGCTGCGAGGTTATCGCTGGCGAAGTCCGCACTGGCGGGTATCGCGGCGAGGACCGTTGTCGATAAAATGGCTGCAAGTCTGGGAAAGTGCCTTTGCATAAACGAACTCCGGATGTCTGCGCGTTCGCCGCCGGTTTACCATTGTCGAGCCGGTCATTTTGCGACAATCCTCTGTCGTGCAGCGGAAAATGGTAAACCTCTCCGAGCTGACCCACGTGATCGACTTGCTCGAGCGCTATGCCGCGCGTTCGGTCATCGACCGGGCGCTTCTGGCCGCCGGTCTGGACCGTGCCATGCTTGGCGGAACGGCGGGGTTCATACCCTATGCCGCCGAGGCCGTTGTGCTCGAATTCGTCGCGAGGGCGATTGGAGACAGGCATCTGGGCGCACGGGTGGGGCGGGATTTCGATTACTCGACCTACGGCGCCTATTCGAGCTACGTGCTCGGTGCGCCCGACCTCGCAACGGCGCTCGATCGCGGGCGCCGGGCATTGTCGCTGACGCATCCCGGATCCGAAATCGGGCTCCGGGAAACGGACAATCACCTCGTTGTCGGACGTAATTCCGAAGGTCTTTCCGTGATCGGACACCAACATCTCGACGAAGGCGCGCTGTTCGTGATCGGCCACGTGGTCCGCCACTTCCTAGGGGCGGATTGGCGGCCCGATTGGGCGGAGATCCCCAATGCAAGCCCGGGCGAGGTGGCGGAACTCAGCGCGTTCGTGGGCACCGCGGTCCGAGTCGATGCGATGATGCCGGCGGTCGCCGTCCGGCGCTGCGACCTCGCCGCGATCAACCCCGGTCCGCCCCAGCCGGAGAAGACGATCTCTCTGGAGGAAATGGAATCGCTCATGGGTGTCTCGCCGGTTCAGACGATGCAGGAGTCGGTCGCCCAAATGCTGACCATCGCCGGTTCAACCGGCCTCGGGTCCCAGGAGGCCGTCGCCCGGCTGCTCGCAATCGGGGCGAGATCCTTGCAACGCGCCCTGAAGGCAGAGGGTACGTCCTTCCGGCAGGTCCGGTTGCGTTTCGTGGAAGAACGCGCGCGTTCGCTGCTGTTCGGAACGGATATGTCGATCGAAGAAGTGGGCAAGGCGTTGGGCTACACGGAACCAAGGAGTTTTCGGCGGGCCTTCAACGAGTGGACTGGGCTTTCGCCAAGCGCCTTTCGCGCGGGCGAAAGGGCAGGGTGAGCCACGGGAGCAGGGCCGACATGCTCCAGTAGGCGAAGCGCCGAGCGGCCGGCGCGCGGATATCTCCTTCGGCGAGACGGTCAGACCATGCTTCCGATCATCTCCCGGACCATGCGTGTGTCTTCCGCTCGCGAAAGCGACGGCGCGTGCCCGCAGGAAGGGATCACAGTAACCTCCGGGCGCGGTCCCTCGGTCTTCATGCGTTCGGCCATGTTCGCCGGCAGAAGATCGGAGGTTTCGCCGCGAATGACGTGAACCGGGAGCGTGATGCGCCCGAACCTGTCCCAAGTGGAAAGTTCGTCTGGCGAGGCCCGGAACTGGACCGTGATGCGGGGATCGTAGTGGGTCGTGAAAACGCCATCGCCGCGCCGGCGCAGCGAAGTGCGCGCCATGCGGGTCCAGAACCCGTCGCTGGCCGGGCCGAAGGGCTGGTAAACCCCACGGAACCACGATTCTGCTTCGCGCAGCGTGGCAAATTCCGGTTGCTTGTCGGCATAGGCGAGGATCCGGCTGGACCTCGACCATTTCAAGAATGTCAATGACACGTTGGGACACGAGGCCGGAGACAAGGTGCTGGTTCGCGTTGCCGAGGTGCTGCGGGACAGTATCCGGTCCAGCGATTTTGCCGCTCGAATCGGTGGAGACGAATACTCGATCCTTCTGGCCGAAGGTCAGGCTGAAGACGACGCAAGTGCGCTCGTTGAACGGATCCAGGCAAAACTGGCAGAACCGTTAATCTACGACGGACGCCAGTGTCGCATCGGCGCGAGCTTCGGAATTGCCCATGTCGACGATCTGGCAACGACTGGAGAGGTGGCTCGGGAAATCTGAACGGTTGAGTTAGGTGGATTTTCTGCTCCCGATCCGGCAGCGATGCCGGGAAGAAGGAGCGAAAGATGGCAAGACGTCCGAGAAGAAACCACAGTGGCGCGTTCAAGGCGAAGGTCGCATTGGCGGCGCTGAAGGGCGACAAGACGATGAGCGAACTGGCCACCCAGTTCGACCTGCATCCGAACCAGATCAAGCAGTGGAAAGACCAGTTGCTCGATGGCGTGTCTGATGTGTTCGAGGACAAGCCGAAGAGCAAGGAACCGGAAATCGACATCACCTCCCTACACGCGAAGATC
>NZ_FNEK01000072.1 GCF_900099935.1 Aliiruegeria lutimaris
CATCGAAACCCAACTGGGGCCGACGCTGCGCGAAGGCGACGTTGTCATACTCGACAACCTGTCGAGCCACAAAGCCCCGGCCGCAGCGGCGTCCCTACGCGCGATTGGTGCATGGTTCCTGTTCCTGCCACCCTACAGCCCAGATCTGAATCCCATCGAGATGGCCTTCTCGAAACTCAAGACACTGATCAGGAAGGCCGCCGCGCGAACCTATGACCAACTCTGGGCCGCCGTCGGACAGGTCTGCAACCTCTTCTCGGACGAAGAATGCTACAACTACTTCAAAGCCGCAGGCTATGAGGCCGATTAAACGCGACACGCTCTAAAGAGGCGTTGCCCCCTGTTCCGCCCAGGTTTTGCCTGCGCGTGCGGACGGGCCGACCGGGGCACGAAGTCCGAAGAAATTGATAGCGGCGGCCCACGCAACGTCTGTGACGTCTGCAACGGATGCGCTAGGGTTTCTTCAAAGAATTGCAAATCAGGTGGCGAGCATGGGCATTTCCAGAAGAACGATTGCATTTGGGCTGGGCGCATTGGCGTTGACGGCCTGTTCTAGTGGCAGCAGCAGCGTGTCGCGCGCGTCTCCGGCAAAGGTAAAGGCGGTGCCCAACCCGGCCTTCGACGCCTGGGTTGCGAGCTTCAAGGGGCGCGCCGCAGCAAACGGTATTTCGCAATCCACCATTGATCGGGCATTCCGGAATGTCGGCTATCTTCCGGATGTCATCCAGAAGGACCGCAACCAGACCGAGTTCACCCGCACGCTGGAGGACTATATTGCCATCGCCGCTTCGGACGAACGGATCCGCATGGGGAAATCCGCCCTCAGCAAGCATAATGGCACGCTGTCTGCCATCGAGAGCCGATACGGCGTCGAGAAACAGGTGGTGACAGCTGTCTGGGGGTTGGAGAGCAAATACGGAACCCGGCGAGGCGACATTCCGGTGATCTCCTCGCTCTCGACGCTGGCCTATGACGGGCGGCGCGGCGCCTTCATGGAAAAACAGCTGATGGCAGCGCTCCGCATCTTGCAGCGGGGCGATACCACTCCGGAAAACATGCTGGGAAGCTGGGCCGGCGCAATGGGCCATACCCAGTTCATCCCGACATCCTTCGAAGCCTATGCCGTCGATTTCACCGGCGATGGACGGCGCGATATCTGGTCGGACAACCCTGCCGACGCGTTGGCCTCGACGGCGGCCTACCTGCAGCGTTCCGGGTGGAAGCGCGGTCAGCCCTGGGGCGTCGAAGTGCGGCTTCCGGCGGGCTTCTCTGGCCCGACCGGGCGCGGCAGCACGCGCACCCCGGATGCCTGGGCCGCTTCCGGGGTGCTGGACATGAAGGGGAACAGGGTGCCCAATCACGGCTCTGCCGCCATTCTTGCCCCCGACGGGCTGAGCGGCCCGGCCTTCATGGTCTTCAACAACTTTAACGTCATCCTGCGCTACAACAATGCCGAGAGCTATGGCATCGGCGTCGGTCACCTTTCGGACCGGCTGGTCGGCAAGCCGCCAATCCAGGGCAATTTCGCGCCGGATCGCTACGGCATGGGCATCGACGATCGCAAGGAGTTGCAGCGGCGGCTGAATGCGAAGGGCTATGACGTTGGCGAGCCCGACGGCGTGATCGGGTCCAAGACGGAAGCGGCAATCTCGGACTATGAGCGCAGCAAGGGAATGGCCGTGACGGGTCAACCGTCCATGGCGCTCCTGAACAGCCTGCGCTGAGGTGAGAAAATGACGACGATTTTCGGTTTGAGCGGCAGCCTGCGCCGCGCGTCTTTCAACGCCTCCTTGCTGCAGGCGGCAAAGGGGAAGATGCCGACTGGGGCGGAGCTGAAGATCGGCTCCATTGCCGGTGTTCCGCTTTATAACGCGGATGTGGAGGCGGAGGGTGTGCCCGAGCGCGTCCTGGAACTGCGAGAGCAGATCGCGGCGGCTGACGGCTTGCTGCTGGTGACCCCGGAATACAACAACGGCATTCCCGGCGTGTTCAAGAATGCGCTGGACTGGATCGGCAGCGGGCCGGGGGCGGATGTGTTCAAGGGCAAGCCGGTGGCCGTGATCGGGGCGTCTCCGGGCGGATTCGGAACCATCATGGCGCAAACCCAGTGGCTCCAAGTGCTGCGCGCGCTTCAGGCCAGGCAGTATCACGGGGGCAGATTGCTTGTTTCCGGAGCCAGAAAGGTGTTTGATGCTGAAGGAACGCTCACCGACGATGCAATGGCGGAGAAACTGTCGGCCTTTCTTGACGGTTTCGTGAACTCGATCGCAGGGTAAGGTTTTGCCCTTGGCAATCGCCCTGTTTGCAACTAATTAAAACTCTCGCAATCCAGCGTGCGATTCGTCGTGCGCTGTTTTGCGTTTCGTCCAAGACGGTGGGTGGCCTCATCAATTCGACCGTGGCCATAAATCCTGCCTGAGACGGGATACGACAAGATTGGCCGAGGGTGTCCTCGGGCGTATTGGCGCAGCCCCGTAAAACGGACCTTAACGCCGGCTCACGCCGGCAAAGTAGAGCCGGGGGGTGCAAGCTTCCCATACTTGGAGTGAAACTGTGGATAGAGCCCAGAAAGAGAAAGTGGTCGAGGAACTCGGCCAGATCTTTGAAAGCTCTGGCGTCGTGGTGGTATCCCGCTACGAAGGTCTCACGGTTGCAGAGATGCAGGATCTTCGTGCTCGCGCCCGCGGCGCCGAAGCATCCGTTCGCGTTGCCAAGAACAGGCTCGCCAAGATCGCCCTTGAAGGACAGCCCTGCGAAAGCATCGGCGAGTATCTGACGGGCATGACCGTTCTCACCTTCTCGGAAGACCCCGTGGCTGCGGCCAAGGTCGCCGAGGACTTCGCCAAGGACAACTCGAAATTCGAGATCCTCGGCGGTGCCATGGGAGAGAACGCCCTGGACCGTGCTGGTGTCACGGCCGTGTCGAAAATGCCGTCGCGCGAGGAGCTCATTGCTTCCATCGTCGGCTGCATCGGCGCGCCTGCATCCAACATTGCCGGGGCCATTGGCGCACCTGCTTCGAACATCGCGAGCATTCTCAGCACCATCGAGGAGCGCGGCGAGGCCGCGTGATCGCGAGACCTTCGTGGAGAGTTACCCTTCGCGTTGGAACACATCTAGAAATACGGAAACAGTACAATGGCTGATCTGAAGAAACTTGCTGAAGAGATCGTGGGTCTGACCCTTCTCGAAGCCCAGGAACTGAAAACCATCCTCAAGGACGAATACGGCATCGAGCCCGCTGCTGGCGGCGCTGTCATGATGGCCGGTCCGGCTGACGGCGCTGGCGCCGCTGCCGAGGAAGAAAAGACCGAGTTCGACGTGATCCTCAAAGCCGCTGGCGACAAGAAGATCAACGTCATCAAAGAAGTCCGCGCCATCACCGGCCTGGGCCTCAAGGAAGCCAAAGAGCTCGTCGAAGCTGGTGGCAAGGCCGTCAAGGAGCAGTGCTCCAAAGAAGAGGCCGAAGAAATCAAAGGCAAGCTGGAAGCAGCTGGCGCCGAAGTCGAGCTCAAGTAATCCGAGTTTCGATGTGATTTGTGAGGCAGGAGCCGGTGAAAACCGGCTCCTGCCGAACCTGTCTTGGAAAGGGCTCAATAGACGAGCCCTTTCCAAGGCGCGGTTCAAATGGTTCGGGAGTTGCCGGTGGGACGGCAGCGGGAATAGAACCTGACCCCCTTCATTCGTGAGCGGCGTGCAGCCGGAGCCCGACGGCATGCACAGACGTGACAGACGAAAGGTGACTTACCACATGGCGCAGACCTTCCTTGGCCAGAAGCGACTCCGCAAGTATTACGGCAAGATCCGGGAAGTCCTGGAAATGCCGAACCTCATCGAGGTTCAGAAATCTTCTTATGACTTGTTCCTGAAATCCGGCGACTCGACCGAGCCGAAGGACGGCGAAGGCATCATGGGTGTCTTCCAGTCGGTCTTCCCGATCAAGGATTTCAACGAGACCGCTGTTCTCGAATTCGTCAAGTACGAACTGGAAAAGCCCAAGTACGACGTCGAGGAATGCATGCAGCGCGACATGACCTACAGCGCCCCGCTGAAGGTCACACTTCGCCTCATCGTTTTCGATGTGGACGAGGATGCCGGCGCGAAATCGGTGAAGGACATCAAGGAGCAGGACGTCTTCATGGGCGACATGCCGCTGATGACGCCCAACGGCACCTTTATCGTCAATGGTACCGAGCGCGTGATCGTCTCCCAGATGCACCGCTCTCCGGGCGTGTTCTTCGACCACGACAAGGGCAAGACGCACTCCTCGGGCAAGCTGCTCTTCGCCTGCCGGATCATCCCGTATCGCGGTTCCTGGCTCGATTTCGAATTCGACGCCAAGGACATCGTCTATGCCCGTATCGACCGTCGCCGGAAGCTGCCGGTCACGACCCTGCTCTATGCGCTCGGTCTCGACCAGGAAGGCATCTGCGACAAGTATTACGACACGGTCGACTTCAAGCTGGAGAAGAACAAGGGCTGGGTTACCAAGTTCTTCCCCGAGCGTGTCCGTGGCACGCGCCCGACCTATGATCTGATCGACGCCGCCACCGGCGAAGTGATCTGCGAGGCCGGCAAGAAAGTGACGCCCCGCGCGGTGAAGAAGATCATCGAAGAGGGCACGATCACCGAGCTTCTGGTGCCGTTCGACCATATCGTCGGCCGCTATGTCGCCAAGGATATCATCAACGAGGATACGGGCGCGATCTATGTCGAGGCCGGCGACGAGTTGACCTGGGAAGTGGACAAGGACGGCGATGTGACCGGCGGCACGCTCAAGGAGCTGCTGGACGCTGGCTTCACCGAGATCCCCGTTCTCGACATCGACAACATCAATGTCGGCCCCTACATCCGCAACACGATGGAAGCGGACAAGAACATCGGCCGCGAAGGCGCGCTGATGGACATCTACCGGGTGATGCGCCCGGGCGAGCCGCCGACCGTCGAAGCTGCCTCCACGCTCTTCGACAGCCTGTTCTTCGATAGCGAGCGCTATGATCTCTCGGCTGTTGGCCGGGTGAAGATGAACATGCGCCTCGCGCTCGACGCCGACGATACCCAGCGGACGCTGCGCAACGAGGACATCATCTCCTGCATCAAGGCGCTTGTGGAGCTCCGGGACGGCCATGGCGACGTGGACGATATCGACCACCTCGGCAACCGTCGTGTCCGCTCCGTTGGCGAACTGATGGAGAACCAGTACCGCGTCGGCCTGCTCCGCATGGAGCGCGCGATCAAGGAACGCATGTCCTCCGTCGAGATCGACACGGTCATGCCGCAGGACCTGATCAACGCGAAGCCCGCCGCCGCGGCCGTGCGCGAGTTCTTCGGTTCCTCGCAGCTGTCGCAGTTCATGGACCAGACCAACCCTCTCTCCGAGGTCACGCACAAGCGTCGTCTCTCGGCGCTTGGCCCGGGCGGTCTGACCCGCGAGCGTGCAGGCTTCGAGGTGCGCGACGTGCACCCGACCCACTACGGCCGGATGTGCCCGATCGAAACGCCGGAAGGCCCGAATATCGGTCTGATCAACTCGCTGGCCACCTTTGCCCGCGTGAACAAGTACGGCTTCATCGAAACCCCCTACCGGGTGGTGAAGGACAGCAAGGTGACCGACGAGGTCCACTACATGTCCGCCACCGAGGAAATGCGGCACACCGTGGCCCAGGCCAACGCGCATCTCGATGCCGAGGGCCGGTTCGAGAACGACCTGGTGAACACCCGCCAGTCGGGCGAATACACCATGGCGCCGCGCGAGAGCGTGGACCTGATCGACGTGTCGCCGAAACAGCTGGTTTCGGTCGCTGCCTCGCTGATCCCGTTCCTGGAAAATGACGACGCCAACCGCGCTCTAATGGGCTCGAACATGCAACGTCAGGCCGTGCCGCTCCTGCGTGCCGAGGCGCCGCTCGTCGGCACCGGCATCGAGGAAGTGGTCGCACGCGATTCCGGTGCGGCCATCATGGCCAAGCGCGCCGGCATCATCGACCAGGTGGATGCCCAGCGGATCGTTATCCGCGCGACGGAAGACCTCGAAGTGGGCGATCCGGGCGTGGATATCTACCGCCTGCGCAAGTTCCAGCGCTCCAACCAGAACACCTGCATCAACCAGCGGCCGCTGGTGAAGGTGGGCGATCTGATCACCAAGGGCGAGGTCATCGCCGACGGTCCCTCCACCGATATTGGCGAACTGGCGCTTGGCAAGAACGTGATCGTCGCGTTCATGCCGTGGAATGGCTACAACTACGAGGACTCGATCCTGATCTCCGAGCGGATCGCCAAGGATGACGTCTTCACCTCGGTCCATATCGAGGAATTCGAAGTCGCCGCCCGTGACACCAAGCTTGGACCCGAAGAGATCACCCGCGACATTCCCAACGTTGGCGAGGAAGCCCTGCGCAACCTCGACGAGGCGGGCATCGTCTATATCGGCGCCGAAGTGGGGCCGGCGGATATTCTCGTGGGCAAGATCACGCCGAAGGGCGAGAGCCCGATGACGCCGGAGGAAAAACTCCTGCGCGCCATCTTCGGCGAGAAGGCCTCCGACGTTCGTGACACCTCCCTGCGCCTGCCGCCGGGGGATTTCGGTACCGTCGTGGAAGTCCGCGTCTTCAACCGTCACGGTGTGGAGAAGGACGAACGCGCGCTGCAGATCGAGCGTGAAGAGGTCGAGCGCCTGGCCCGTGACCGAGACGACGAGATGGCCATCCTCGAGCGCAACATCTACGCGCGTCTCAAGAGCATGATCCTCGGCAAGACCGCCGTGAAAGGCCCGAAGGGCGTTCCGTCCAATTCCGTGATCACCGAAGAGCTGCTGGGGACCCTTTCAAAGGGTCAGTGGTGGCAGTTGGCGCTCGGCGAAGAAGCCGACGCACAGATTGTCGAGGCGCTGAACGAACAGTTCGACGTGCAGAAACGCGCGCTGGAAGCGCGTTTCGAGGACAAGGTCGAGAAGGTCCGCCGTGGCGACGACCTGCCGCCGGGCGTGATGAAGATGGTCAAGGTCTTCATCGCGGTGAAGCGCAAGCTTCAGCCGGGCGACAAGATGGCCGGCCGTCACGGCAACAAGGGTGTCATCTCCAAGGTTGTCCCGATGGAGGACATGCCCTTCCTTGCCGACGGTACCCCTGTGGACTTCGTGCTGAACCCGCTCGGCGTGCCTTCGCGGATGAATGTCGGACAGATCCTCGAGACCCACATGGGCTGGGCCGCGCGCGGCCTGGGCATCAAGGTCGACGAGGCGCTGGACGAGTATCGCCGCTCGGGTGACCTGACGCCGGTACGTGACGCGATGAAGATCGTCTATGGGGACGATGTCTACGAAGAAGGCATCGCCGATATGGACGAGGCACATCTGGTGGAGAGCGCTTCGCTCGTCACCCGCGGTGTTCCGATCGCCACGCCGGTCTTTGACGGTGCGCGCGAAGAGGGCGTCAACGACGCGCTCAGGCGTGCGGGCTTCGATCTCTCCGGCCAGTCGGACCTGTTCGACGGCCGCACGGGCGAGAAGTTCTCCCGCCAGGTCACCGTGGGCATGAAGTACCTGCTCAAGCTGCACCACCTTGTCGACGACAAGATCCACGCCCGCTCCACGGGCCCGTACTCGCTCGTCACCCAGCAGCCGCTCGGTGGTAAGGCGCAGTTCGGCGGTCAGCGTTTCGGGGAGATGGAGGTCTGGGCTCTGGAAGCTTACGGCGCCGCTTACACCCTGCAGGAGATGCTGACGGTGAAGTCGGACGACGTTGCTGGCCGGACCAAGGTCTACGAGTCGATCGTCAAGGGCGAGGACAACTTCGAAGCCGGCGTTCCGGAGAGCTTCAACGTGCTCGTCAAGGAAGTCCGCGGCCTCGGCCTGAACATGGAACTCCTGGATGCGGAGGATGAGGAATAAGGCCCGGCGCCTGAATCGGGCGGCCCTCGCGGTCGCCCGGCTCCTCCCTTTTCGCACCATTTCAAGGATTTGAAGATGAACCAGGAACTGACCAACAACCCGTTCAACCCGCTCACGCCGCCGAAGGTCTTTGACGAGATCAAGGTGAGCCTCGCGAGCCCGGAACGGATCCTCTCGTGGTCCTATGGCGAAATCAAGAAGCCCGAGACCATCAACTACCGGACTTTCAAGCCGGAGCGCGACGGCCTGTTCTGTGCCCGTATCTTTGGCCCGATCAAGGATTACGAGTGTCTTTGCGGCAAGTATAAGCGCATGAAGTATCGCGGCGTTGTCTGCGAGAAATGCGGCGTGGAAGTCACGCTGCAGAAGGTGCGCCGCGAACGCATGGGCCATATCGAACTGGCCGCTCCGGTTGCGCATATCTGGTTCCTGAAGTCGCTGCCGTCCCGCATCGGCCTGATGCTGGACATGACGCTTCGGGATCTCGAGCGCATTCTCTACTTCGAGAACTATGTCGTCATCGAGCCGGGTCTCACCGATCTCACCTACGGGCAGTTGATGTCCGAAGAGGAGTTCATGGATGCGCAGGACATGTACGGCATGGACGCCTTCACAGCCAATATCGGCGCCGAAGCGATCCGTGAAATGCTCTCTCAGATCGACCTGGAGTCGACCGCCGAGACGCTGCGCGAGGAGCTGAAGGAAGCCACCGGCGAACTGAAGCCGAAGAAGATCATCAAGCGCCTGAAGATCGTCGAGAACTTCCTCGAATCCGGCAACCGTCCGGAATGGATGATCCTCACCGTCGTGCCGGTCATTCCGCCGGAACTGCGCCCGCTCGTCCCGCTGGACGGTGGCCGCTTTGCCACGTCGGACCTGAACGACCTCTATCGCCGCGTCATCAACCGGAACAACCGCCTCAAGCGGCTGATCGAACTTCGCGCGCCGGACATCATCATCCGTAACGAAAAGCGGATGCTGCAGGAATCGGTTGACGCTCTGTTCGACAACGGCCGTCGCGGCCGGGTCATCACCGGTGCCAACAAACGCCCCTTGAAGTCGCTCTCCGACATGCTCAAGGGCAAGCAGGGCCGCTTCCGCCAGAACCTTCTGGGCAAGCGGGTCGACTTCTCGGGCCGTTCGGTCATCGTGACCGGTCCGGAGCTGAAGCTGCACCAATGTGGCCTGCCCAAGAAGATGGCGCTCGAGCTCTTCAAGCCCTTCATCTATTCGCGTCTGGAGGCCAAGGGCCTGTCCAGCACCGTGAAACAGGCGAAGAAGCTGGTGGAGAAGGAACGTCCCGAGGTTTGGGACATCCTCGACGAGGTGATCCGCGAGCACCCGGTTCTGCTGAACCGCGCGCCCACGCTGCACCGCCTCGGCATCCAGGCGTTCGAACCCATTCTGATCGAAGGCAAGGCGATCCAGCTGCACCCGCTCGTCTGCTCGGCCTTCAACGCCGACTTCGACGGTGACCAGATGGCCGTCCACGTACCGCTCTCGCTGGAAGCCCAGCTGGAAGCGCGCGTGCTGATGATGTCGACGAACAACGTTCTGTCGCCCGCCAACGGCGCGCCCATCATCGTTCCGTCTCAGGACATGATCCTTGGCCTCTATTATGTCTCGCTGCAGCGCGACGGCATGAAGGGCGAAGGCATGGTCTTCGGCGGCATCGAAGAGGTTGAGCACGCGCTGAACGCCGGTGAAGTGCACATGCACGCCAAGATCCAGTGCCGCGTGCCGCAGATCGACGAGCATGGCCAGGAAGTTCAGAAACGCTACGAGACGACGCCCGGCCGGGTGCGCCTCGGTGCGCTGCTGCCCAAGAACGCCAAGGCGCCCTTCGAGCTGGTCAACCGCCTGCTCAAGAAAGGCGACGTTCAGAAAGTCATCGACACCGTCTACCGTTACTGCGGCCAGAAGGAATCGGTCATCTTCTGTGACCAGATCATGGGCATGGGCTTCCGCGAAGCCTTCAAGGGCGGCATCTCCTTCGGCAAGGATGACATGGTCATCCCCGACAACAAGTGGGAGATCGTCGACAGCGTCCGCGACCAGGTCAAGGATTTCGAACAACAATACATGGACGGCCTGATCACGCAGGGTGAGAAGTACAACAAGGTCGTCGATGCCTGGTCGAAATGTAACGACCTCGTCACCGACGCCATGATGAACACCATCTCCGCCAAGCGGTTCGACGAGAACGGCGCCGAAATGGAGCCGAACTCGGTCTACATGATGGCCGACTCCAAGGCGCGTGGCTCTGTTACGCAGATGAAACAGCTGGGCGCCATGCGTGGCCTGATGGCCAAGCCCTCGGGCGAGATCATCGAAACGCCGATCATCTCGAACTTCAAAGAGGGTCTGACCGTGTTGGAGTACTTCAACTCCACCCACGGCGCGCGGAAGGGCCTGTCGGATACCGCTCTGAAGACGGCGAACTCGGGCTACCTGACCCGTCGTCTGGTGGACGTGGCGCAGGACTGCATCATTCGTGAGCACGACTGTGGCACCGAAAAAGCGATCACGGCGGAGCCGGCTGTCAATGACGGCGAAGTCGTCGCCTCGCTCGGCGAACGTGTGCTTGGTCGTGTCGCGGCGGACGATATCCTGCGTCCGGGCACCGACGAGGTTATCGTTGCCAAGAACGAGCTGATCGACGAGCGCAAGGCCGACGAGATCGAGCAATCGGGCCTGGTCTCCATCCGTATGCGCTCCCCGCTGACCTGCGAGTCGGAAGAGGGCGTCTGCGCGATGTGCTATGGCCGTGACCTCGCGCGCGGCACGATGGTGAACCAGGGCGAAGCTGTAGGCATCATCGCGGCGCAGTCGATCGGTGAGCCGGGCACGCAGCTGACGATGCGGACCTTCCACATCGGCGGCGTTGCCCAGGGTGGCCAGCAGTCGTTCCAGGAAGCCAACGGCAACGGCAAGATCGAGTTCCGCAACGCCAACCTGCTGGAGAACGCAGCCGGTGAGCAGGTCGTGATGGGTCGCAACATGCAGATCGCCATCATGGACGATCACGGCGTGGAGCGCGGCAACTTCAAGATCGGCTACGGCTCCAAGATCTTCGTCAAGGAAGGCCAGCAAATCGCCCGCGGCGACAAGCTGTTCGAGTGGGACCCGTACACGCTGCCCATCATCGCGGAGAAGGCCGGTACGGCTAAGTTCGTCGACCTCATCACCGGTATCTCGGTGCGTGACGAGACCGACGATGCCACCGGCATGACCCAGAAGATCGTGTCCGACTGGCGCTCCGCGCCCAAGGGCAACGAGCTCAAGCCTGAGATCCTGATCCTCGATCCGGAAACCGGCGAGCCGATGCGCAACGAGGCGGGCAACCCGGTCACCTACCCGATGTCCGTGGACGCCATCCTCTCGGTTGAGGAAAACACCCAGGTCAAGGCCGGTGACGTTGTTGCGCGTATCCCGCGCGAGGGCGCGAAGACGAAGGACATCACCGGTGGTCTGCCGCGTGTTGCCGAACTCTTCGAAGCGCGTCGTCCGAAGGATCACGCGATCATCGCCGAGGCCGACGGTTATGTGAAGTTCGGGCGCGACTACAAGAACAAGCGCCGGATCTCCATTGTCCCCGCCGACGAGAACCAGGAACCGACCGAGTACATGGTGCCCAAGGGCAAGCACATCCCGGTGCAGGAAGGCGACTTCGTGCAGAAGGGTGACTACATCATGGACGGCAACCCGGCGCCGCATGACATCCTGTCGATCCTGGGTGTCGAGGAACTCGCGAACTACATGATCGACGAGGTGCAGGACGTCTATCGACTGCAGGGCGTGAAGATCAACGACAAGCACATCGAGGTGATCGTTCGCCAGATGCTGCAGAAGTGGGAGATCAACGACTCCGGCGAGACGACGTTGCTCAAGGGCGAACATGTCGACAAGGCGGAGTTCGACGCGGCCAACGACAAGGCGATCAAGGACGGGCGGCGCCCGGCCGAGGGCGAGCCGATCCTGCTCGGCATCACCAAGGCCTCGCTGCAGACGCGTTCCTTCATCTCGGCGGCCTCCTTCCAGGAGACCACCCGCGTGCTCACCGAGGCATCTGTCCAGGGCAAGCGCGACAAGCTCGTCGGCCTGAAGGAGAACGTCATCGTCGGTCGTCTGATCCCGGCCGGTACCGGCGGTGCGACCCAGCGGGTCCGCCGGATCGCGCAGGATCGCGACCAGAAGGTCATCGAGGAGCGTCAGGCCGAAGCGGAAGCCGCCGCGGCCCTCGCGGCGCCGACCGAGGACCTCTCGGGGAACGATGTCAGCGATCCGTTCATCGTGAACACTCCGGAGAGCCGGGATTTCTGATCCCGCTCACCCGGAATGAACAGAACGCGCCCCGCCGGTTTCGGCGGGGCGTTTTCGTTTCCGGAAATACGAAATCCCCGGGATCGTCCTGATGCTTGAAATGGGCAGAAACACCATCTCCACTCACCCGCCGTAGTCTCTACGATATTCCTCTGCCAGGGCATCTAGGGCTTTTCGGTTCGTCGTGAAGCCGCCGAAGGCTTGTTGTTCCGTTGTGCCGCGCGCAGAGTCGCTTCGCCAGCTTGATCTATTTCTTCGTGAATACTCCAATCAAACCCACACTCTTTTGCGGATTTATCCAAGTATTTGAAGGTGAATTCTCCGATTTTGTGGGCTGTATTTTGGGAAAGTGCTTCCTGGAGACATCCCATGACCGCCCTGACCGAGTTTCGCGAAAACCTGAACCGGCCCGATCTGCTCAACGCGCTGCGCCAGGGGCTGATCGGTGACGATATCGAATTCGAGACCCCTTTCGGAACGAAACGCCTCCTCTACGCGGACTACGTTGCCTCCGGCCGCGCCCTTCGGCAGGTGGAAGATTTCGTGATGGAGAAGGTGCTGCCCTTCTATGCCAACAGCCATACCGAGACATCCTTCTGCGGGATGACCATGACGCGCATGCGCGAGGAAGCGCGGAACACGATCGGCAGGCTCGTGAATGCCGATCAAGAATGCCATGTTGTCTTCTGCGGATCGGGGGCGACGGCGGGTTTGAACCGGATCGCGCGCCTTCTACGTATCGAGGAAATTGTCGCGGCGGGGGAGCGGGTCGTGGTGCTGATCGGCCCGTATGAACACCATTCCAACATCCTTCCGTGGCGGGAGAGCGGTGCCGAACTGGTGACCATTCCGGAAAAGCCCGGTGGAGGCGTGGATCTCGACGCGCTCGAAACCGCGCTGATCGCGGCAGATGGGGCACGGCGTATCATCGGCTCCTTCTCTGCCGCGTCCAACGTCACCGGTATTCTGACCGATACAAACGCGGTGACGCGCCTTCTGAAAGCGTATGGCGCCCTGGCAATCTGGGATTATGCCGGCGGCGCCCCATACCTGCCGATGGACATGTCGCCTGCGCCCGATTGCGCCAAGGACGCCATCGTCTTCTCTGCGCACAAGTTTCCGGGCGGCCCCGGAGCTTCGGGTGTCGCCGTGATCCGCGACACGGTCATCGCACGCAGGACCCCCACGGCGCCCGGCGGCGGCACGGTCTGGTTCGTCTCGCCGTGGCGGACCGACTATTCTGCCCATGTTGAGGAACGGGAAGAGGGCGGGACGCCAAATATCGTCGGCGACATTCGCGCGGCCCTTGTCATGTTGATCAAGGACGCCATCGGCACGGAAGCCATTCTTCAACGCGATGCGGATCTGCGCGCGCGGGCGATGAAACGGCTCGGGGCACATCCTTGCATCAAAATTCTGGGACGTTTCGAAGAGGTGGACGCGCTGCCGATCTTTTCCTTCCAGGTGTCTGACTTGGCCGGCGAACCCGTGCATCCGCATCTTTTCACGCGGATGCTGTCGGACATTCATGGTGTCCAGGTGCGCGGCGGCTGCGCCTGCGCCGGGCCCTATGCCCACGCGCTGCTCGACCTCGACGAAGCACGGTCCGAAGCGCTTTTCCAGCGGCTCAGCAACGGGCACGAGCTTGAAAAGCCGGGCTGGGTGCGCCTGAATTTCAGCTATCTGCATGGCGACGAGCAGGTGGAGCGAATCCTCGGCGCGGTTACCGAGCTGGCAGAACGGTCCCGCGAGTATGCGACGGCCTATGACTGCGACCCGAAAACCGCTCATTTCACGGCAAGAGACCCGGCGCGCCTTCAAGGCGTCGCCTGATCCCGACCTTCCATCAAACCAACAGGCGCGCAGCCCGGCCCGGCTGCGCGCTTACTCATTTTTTACATCATGCAAGCCAGAGTATGTACGAAGTACAGCCCCGCTGCCTGGTGGCCTTTTCGCCCACGCATGGCGGAGGCCTCTGTAAGCACCATGACAAACGCAACCGCCCTGCACGACAAAGCGATCCTGATCGACGAACTGGATATCTGTGCCTGGGACCGAGGGATTTTCGAGGAATACCGCAAAGGTGGCGTGGTTTGGGCTGTCGCTTTTCGGGCCAGGCGCGCGGCGCGGCGGCCTGAAGCTTACTTGCGTTCCGCGCTCAGCAATATGCGCAGTTCGGTCTGATCCAGTCGGCGAAAGCCGGGAATCGTCTCGGCGACGACCTGTTCATGCGCCGTTACCAGCTCGCCGAGCGCGCCCCTCTGGGGATGGCCATCAGACACGATGACGCTCCAGGTGAACATGATCTCTTCGGCAAGAGGCCGGATCGCGATACCTTGCAGCGGCGGGTTAAAAAAAACGATATCCGCCTGTCCGCTGGTCAGCATGAACGGCACGCTCTGCGCGCTCTGAATGCTCAGGCGCACCGCTCCGCGCAGCTTGCTTCGGTCGAGCCGTGCCAGCGCACGCGGAATGACTGACAGCCCCACCGCCGAGATGGCGGCGGCATCGAAGGAACGCGGCGCGCCGCTCGCGATGTCGCGCGCCTGGGCTTCCAACCGCGAGACCGCCACCAGCAACCGTTCGGGCTCAGCGCAGAAATCGAGCCCCTCCCGCGTCAGTGTGATCCGCGGGCTGCTTCGGATCAGCAAATTCAGGCCCAGTGAATTCTCGAGGTCCTAAACGAGCCGGATGATGGTCGGCTGCGATGTCCCGAGCACTCTGGCAGCGGCAGTCATGCTGCCGGTGGAAACAACTGTCGCGAAAGCTTCGAGTTGGCGAAAATCCACGGCGTGAGGTCCTCTCATTCGTTTGGCGAGTTCGAGCTGACCGGCAACGGACAAGGGCGCCGAGGCCTGCCGGCTTTCGGTTCTGGAGCCAAAGGATGAACTCGGTCTCAGCCGCGCCCTGCGCATGGCCGTCCGCTCCGCCCAACCTGGCTTGATAGGCGAATATCCAATGCCCGAGGATCCGGAGTTCGACGATGCGCAAATCGTCGAACTTATCCATGCCGTCGCGATCTTCGGCTGGGCGACCCCCCTGACGCATCCGCTTGGCCATGCCACTGTGTCGCCCAAGGCGTAGCCCCGAACAGGTCCGCAAACCATGATGATCGGAAAGCAGACATGACGACCGCGCCCAGAACCCTGACTAAACTCGAAGACCGGCTGGCTCAGGATATCGGAACCGTCTGAGACTGTTCAAACGCTGACAGCAATGCGACGATGGCCACATTCGAAGCCGCGACCCCGGCTTGCGCGCAGATCGACTGCCCGCCTGCAGTGTGCAAAGCATATATTTTTCAATAATTTATAAAAAATCCCCCCCCCAATGGCTGGCGCAAAGGTTGCGATGCAAGGCGAACCTGTTAGCCTGTTCCAATACCAAAGGCGATTTGCACGACCATCGAAGCGGCACCCCGTTATCGACTGGGAGACTGCATCTTCGTTCACGCCGAACAAATACCGGGGGGAAGAAATGTTCACGAAGATCATGGTTCCGGTGGATCTGGCACATCAGGACAAACTGACCAAATCTCTCGAATGCGCTGCCGAATTGGCGCGTCATTTCGACATCCCGGTCGTCTATGTGGGTGTCACCGGCACCGCTCCTGGCGCAACAGGGCACACGCCCGAAGAATTCGCCAGTCACCTTGCCGAATTCGCCGCCGCACAGGCGGAACGCTCGGGAATTTCGACCGCGCACCATGCGATCATCAGCCATGACCCCCGGGTCGAACTCGACGCGAGGCTGGTCCACGCCGCAGAGGAAATCGGCGCCGATCTCATCGTGATGGAAGGACATGTTCCGAACGTGCTGGACCATTTCCTGCCATCCGACGGCGGCATCGTCGCCAAGCTCGCCAAGGCAACCGTCATGGTCGTGCGCAACTGAACGGAACAAACCGGAGATTACGCCATGAGCGATGTAACAACGGACCAGGGCATTCCCGAACCGGAGGGACATACCGAGGTCATCGACACCGATTTCGAGATCGGCCAGGACAACGTAGAAGGCACAGTCGGCCCCTTCGGCTTCGACGTGCACAACCCGGTCTTCCTGATCTCGGGCCTCACGATCGTTGCCTTCGTCTTCTACGCGCTGGTGTTCCAGGAGCAGGCGACCGCCGCGTTCGGTGCGCTGCGGCCATGGCTGACCGGCACTTTCGACTGGGTCTTCCTGACCTCGGCCAATATTTTCGTCCTGTTCTGCCTTTTCCTGATCGTGAGCCCATGGGGCAGCGTGCGACTTGGCGGCGCGGACGCGGTGCCGGACTATTCCTACTCCGGCTGGTTCGCGATGCTGTTTGCCGCCGGCATGGGCATCGGGCTGATGTTCTTCGGTGTTCTGGAGCCGGTCTACCACATGGCGATCTCGCAGCCGCTCGGCGTGCCCTCGCCCTTCGCCGAGGACGGAACGATCATCGACGCCAATGTCGAAGCGGCCAAGCGCATGGGGCTTGCGGCGACGATCTATCACTGGGGGCTGCACCCCTGGGCTATCTATGCCGTTGTGGCGCTGGCGCTGGCGCTGTTCAGCTTCAACAAGGGCCTTCCGCTGACCATCCGTTCCGCCTTCTACCCGATCTTCGGTGATCGCGTCTGGGGTTGGACCGGCCATGTCATCGACATTCTCGCGGTCTTCGCCACGCTCTTCGGGCTGGCAACATCGCTCGGTTTCGGCGCGCAACAGGCCAATGCCGGACTGGAGCATGTTTTCGGCATCGCCAACAACGCCAATGTCCAGGTCGTCCTCATCACCATCATTACCGGCATTGCGCTGGTCTCGGTCTTGCGTGGACTCGATGGCGGCGTGAAGGTGCTCTCGGAGATCAACATGGTGCTGGCCGCCCTGCTGTTGCTCTTCGTCCTGCTGGCCGGGCCGACAATGGTGATCTTCTCCGATTTCTTCGCCGGACTTGGCACCTACGCGACCGAGATCGTCGCGCTCTCCAACCCGATCGGCCGGGAGGATACCGGCTACATGCAGGGCTGGACCTCCTTCTACTGGGCATGGTGGGTGAGCTGGTCGCCCTTTGTCGGCATGTTCATCGCCCGGGTCAGCCGTGGGCGCACGGTACGCGAATTCATCATCTGCGTACTGATCATCCCAAGCCTTGTCTGCGTGCTCTGGATGGCTGTCTTCGGTGGCGTGGCAATCGACCAGGTCCTGTCCGATCCAACGACAAGCGCGGTCAAGGCACAGGTGATCGACAGCTACAACCCGCCGATCTCGCTTTTCGCCATGCTGGAAGGGCTGCCGCTGGCCTCGATCACCTCCACCCTCGGGATCGTTCTGGTGATCGTCTTCTTCGTCACCTCGTCGGATTCCGGCAGCCTCGTGATCGACACGATCACCGCTGGCGGCAAGATCGACGCTCCGTTGCCGCAACGGGTCTTCTGGTGCACCTTCGAGGGCGCCGTGGCGATCGTGCTGCTGCTGGGCGGCGGGCTCTCGGCGCTTCAGGCCATGGTGATCTCCACCGGGCTGCCCTTCACCTTCGTCCTGCTTCTCATGTGCGTGGCAATCGTCAAGGGGCTCGCCGCCGAGAAGAATGCCGTTCCGCCGACCGCGGGCGGAGGCTCGTAGGCCTCCACGACGACACCGAGTGACAAACGCGCCCTTCGAAAGAGGGCGCGTTTTGAGTCGCGGCAGCGGCTTGCCGGCATTGCGCCGCCTGCGCTCTCTTGCTGCGGAGCCCGGTTTGATCTATCCAGAGCGCACCTCGGGGTGCTGAAAAGCTGAGATGCGTTACGCGAACCCGTTGAACCTGAACCGGTTAGAACCGGCGGAGGGAAGGCTGACGCCCTAAAGGTGACCAACCAAACTCCGCCCCCAACCCAAGGAGTTTGCCATGAAGGCGCTTCCTCTTGTTGCGGGCCTGATGATCGCCACCTCTGCGGTGGCCGAAACACCCGTCCTGACTGTCTATGCCCCCGATTATTTCGCCTCCGAATGGGGGCCGGGCCCCGGCATCGAAGCCGCGTTCGAGGCGCGCTGCGGCTGTGACCTTGTCTACAAGACCGGCGAGCTGTTGCCGCGCCTGTTGCTGGAGGGCGCGCGGACGGAGGCAGATGTCGCAATCGGGCTGAATTCGGACATCACGAAGAAGGCGCGCGACAGCGGGCTGTTCGCGCCGCATGGGCTGGATCTCTCCACGCTCACCCTGCCAGTCGAGTGGATGGACGACACCTTCCTGCCGTTCAACTATTCCCACACGGCCTTCATCTATGACAACACCAAGGTCACTGAGCCGCCGGCAAGTTTCGACGCCTTGCTGGAAGCGCCCGATGATTTGCGGCTGGTGATTCAGGACCCGCGCAGCTCGGTCTCGGGCCTCGCACTCGTGCTCTGGGTCAACCATGTCTATGGCGACAAGGCTGCGGAGGCCTGGTCGAAGCTCGCGCCCAAGATCGTCACCGTCACCAAGGGCTGGTCGGAGGCCTATGGTATGTTCACCGATGGCGAGGCGGACATGGTGCTGAGCTTCACCACTTCGCCGGCCTATCACATCATGGCCGAGGAAGACCTGAGCAAATCGGCGGCGATCTTCCCCGAAGGCCATTATTTCATGGTCGAGCTGGCCGCCAAACTGGCCGGGACCGACAACCCCGATCTGGCCGACCAGTTCATGGCGTTCATCCTGACAGAGGAATTCCAGTCCATGATCCCGACCTCCAACTGGTCCTTCCCGGCGGCGCTGCCCAAGGAGAAATGGCCGGAGGGTTTCCAGAACCTGCCAGTGCCCGAAAAGGTCCTTTTCTATAACGAGGACGAAGCCGCGGCGATGCGGGACGAGGCTGTCGAGGCATGGCGCAGCGCGCTCTCCCAATAACAACGGCGCTGCTTGTCGCGGGGATGGTCATCCTCCCCGTGACGGCGGTGCTGTGGCGTGGCGGCGGTCCGGGGGCGCTCGGGCCGGCGGAATGGGCGGCGCTGCGCTTCACGCTCTGGCAAGCGGCGGTTTCCGCCGCACTGTCGGTCGCGCTGGCCGTGCCGGTGGCGCGCGGGCTGGCACGCCGGACCTTTCCCGGCCGTGGCACTCTCATTGCGCTGATGGGTGCGCCCTTCATCCTGCCCGTGATCGTGGCGATCCTCGGCCTGCTGGCCGTCTTCGGCGGCAGCGGGCTGGTCAACCGGATCGGCGCCCCGCTTGGCGTGCCCCGGCTCGATATCTATGGCTATCACGGCGTGATCCTTGCGCATGTGTTCTTCAACCTGCCGCTCGCGGTGCGGCTGCTGCTGCAAGGTTGGCTGGACATCCCGGCCGAACGGTTTCGCCTCGCCGCCGCGCTGGACGCGCCGGTCTGGCGGGTGCTCGAATGGCCGATGCTGCGGCGGGTGTGCCCCGGCGCCTTCGCGGTAATCTTCGTCATCTGCCTCGGCTCCTTTGCCGTTGCGCTCACGCTCGGTGGCGGGCCCAGAGCGACAACAGTGGAGCTTGCCATCTACCAGGCCTTCCGCTTCGACTTCGATCTCGGCAAGGCCGCGACGCTGGCCGCGCTGCAACTGGTGCTCGGATTGGCCGCTGGAGCCTTCGCCCTGCGAGTCGCCCCGAGCGGTGGTTTCGGGATCGGCCTCGACCGACAGCGCGACCGCTGGGACGGAGCGACGCCCATGGCGCGGGCTGCCGATGGGCTTTGGATCACCTTCGCCGCCGCCTTCCTTCTGCTTCCGTTACTGTCCGTCGCGGTCGCAGGTTTGCCGGGCCTCGCCCAGATGCCGGCCGAGGTCTGGAGCGCGGCAGCACGCTCGCTGGCACTCGCGCTCGGCGCCACCGCGCTGACACTCGCGCTCGCGCTGCCGCTTCTGACCGCGCCGGGAGAGACCGCCGCGCTGCTGGGCATCGCGGTCTCGGGGCTGGTGCTCGGAACGGGCTATTTCCTGCTGCTCCAGCCGATCATCCGGCCGGGCGATGTTGCGCTGCCGGTCACGATGCTGGTCAATGCGCTCATGGCGCTGCCCTTTGTCATCCGTATCCTGCGCCCCGGGCTGGAAAGCGCGCGGGCCGATTACGGGCGCCTTGCCGCCGCGCTCGGGCTGAGCGGCTGGCGGCTCTGGCGGATCGTCTACCTGCCGCGCCTGCGCCGCCCGCTCGGCTTTGCCGCCGGGCTGACGGCGGCGCTCTCCATGGGGGATCTCGGGGTGATCACGCTCTTTGCCGATGGGGACAACGCCACCCTGCCGCTGCAAATCTACCGACTGATGGGAAGCTACCAGATGGAGGCGGCCCGCGCGGCGGCGCTGCTCTTGCTGGTGCTGAGCCTCGGCCTGTTTTGGGGCTTCGACCGGGGAGGGCGGGGGCATGTTGCAGCTTGACCACCTAACCTTTCGGCAGGGCAGTTTCGATCTTGCCGCCGATGTCACGATGAGCGCGCCCATCACCGCCCTTGTCGGCCCGTCGGGAGCGGGCAAGTCCACCCTTCTCAACGTGATTGCCGGTTTCATCCCGCCTGCGTCCGGGCGAGTCCTCTGGCGTGGGCAGGACATCACCGTCCTACCCCCGGCCACGCGCCCGGTGGCGATGCTGTTTCAGGACAACAACCTGTTTGCGCATCTGGACATTGGCCGGAATCTCGCCCTCGCGCTGACCCGCAAGCGCCCGAACGAGGCGGAACGCGCCCGCATCGCCGAGGCGCTCGCCCGCGTCGGATTGCAGGGTGTCGAGGGCCGCAAGCCAGCCGAACTCTCGGGCGGGCAGCAAAGCAGGGTGGCCCTTGCGCGCGTCCTGCTACAAGCGCGCCCGCTGATGCTGCTGGACGAGCCATTTGCCGCGCTCGGCCCCGCACTGAAGCACGATATGCTCGACCTCGTGGCCGAAGTCGCGTCGGAGAAAAACCTGCAGGTGATCATGGTCTCGCATGATCCGCAGGATGCCGCCCGGATCGCATCGGAGGCCGCCGTCGTCGCCGAGGGACGGGTGGACCTGCCAACGCCGACTCAGGCCCTTCTGCGCGATCCGCCGCCCGCCCTTGCGCGCTATCTCGGGAACGGATGAAGCCCTCCGCCCGACCGTTAGGACACTCGGACGAGGTGATTGTCCCAGGACCATCCACCATCAACCGGCAGCTCAACTGTCCGCCCCTGCTGCCGATGCACGAGCCCGCCGGCACAGGTGATCAGGAAGCCCCCCGGCGCCTTGGCCACGCCGCTCGCGACCGGTAGCGAGGAGGCCTCCAACGGGCGGCCATCGCCGTCGAGAAACAGAACGTGATCCCCCTTCGGCCCGGTCACGGCAATCCTGTCCCCAAGGGCGGAAACCGAGATCGAACCGGCATATTGCTTGAGCCGGGCCGTGTCGGGATGAGACAGGAATTCGTACTCGCCGCCCGGCGCAAAGCGCGCGACGAGCGGGACAACCCGGCCCGGGGCTCCCTGCCATTGCAAGGCGGCGATGACGTTGCCCTGCCCGTCCGTGTCGATATGCCGGATCGAGTTCTGACGCATGTCGTCGGGGAATTCCGTCTTCTCCATGATCTCGCCGCTCTCGGACAGGATCGACAGGTTCGTCTGCATCGTCGGGATGTTCAGCTTGGCGCGCTGGAAATCGGGATGGGTCTGGATGCCGCCATTGGCCACCGCGAAATGGCCATCCCGCAACCGGATGATCTCGTGCGGGCCCAGCCCGCCAGAGGGGACATCGCCCACCCGCTGGTAGCCGCGCTCGACATCCCAGATGCCGATCCGGCCTTCGGGCACGTCATAGGCGTTTTCCGTTGTCAGAAGGTGGCGTCCATCGGCGGTAAACGCTCCATGACCATAGAAATGCGAACCTTCGGGTGTGCTCAGCCGCGCGATCTCCCGGCCGGTGCCGCAATCCAGAACCAGCGCGAAATTTCCCGGACGGCGGGCGAAGGCGACGGCCTCGGCCCGGAAGGGATGGGCGGCGGCGGCATGGCCTCGGCTCGGCAGGGGCAGTGTGAAACGGATCTCGCCCGACAAGGACACTCCCACAAGCCACGCCGAGTTATCGGGCCGGTTGCCGGCAGTCAGGTAGAGGGAACTGCCGATATCAGCCCAGGCGAGCTTAGCGGAGGCGATGCCAGCCCCGGCCACGAATAGGAAATGGCGTCTCTTCATCGATCAATCTCCGTCGGCCGCCGAGAAGCCGGTATCGACGCCGAGTTCCGGCCCGACATCCTCGGCGAATTGTTGTTGCAGGTCGAGGATCCTGGTTTGCAGAGCCTCGACACGCGCCCGTTGCAGGGGATCGCTGACGGCGCTGCCAAGCGGCGCCCCGATCACGTCGATGCGCGCGCGGGTATCGTCGATGGCGCCATCAACCCAGAATTTGCTCGGGCTGAAGAGGTTGTTGCCGAACCCGTCCCGCAGCAACATCTGGATGCCCGCAAGCTGCGCGTCGATGATCTGGAGGCTCAGGCCGGAGCGCCAGGCTTCCGCGCGACGGGGCATGGGCTTGTCGTAGCTGTTCAGCGGGCGGCCAAGCCGGGTGTCGGCGATCCGGGTCAGTTCGAAATCGATCGCGGTATAGAGCAGCTTGGTAAACTCGGCATCGGTCGCGAAAAAGGGGTTCTCCGGCCCCGCCGACCGGGCCAGATCGACAAATCCGTCTTCAGCGAACCAGCCGTCATAAAGCGCAATCGCGGTGTTTTCGATATTGGCCGAGATGCCGACAATCGCCGGGCAGGCCGCCATCTCGGTGAAGAGCAGCCTTTCGATGGCCGGCAAGCCCTGAACCGCCGCCGACTGGGCCGCGATGGTCTCGGGCATGGACAGGCTGTCCTCCGGTTGCGCCAGTAGCGATTTCAGCCCGCGCCCGACAAAGTCCTTCTTGTCGGGCCAGAAAGCGACGGTCAAAACGGCGGCATTCTGCTCGACCGGTCCGAACTGGTAGGCATCCAGCGGCGCCCAGGCCAGCCATGTCGCGCGAAAGGCGTCCTCGTAGGCAGCCTCGTCCATTTCCCCGGCGCAATGCGCCCGGGACGCCTCCGACAATTGCCCCGTTGCGGTGCGGAACGCGCCGAACTGCGCCTCCAGCACCTGCAATGAATCCTCCCGCAACGCTGCATGATCGGTCTCGGCGGCGTGGATCGACGGTGCCCAAAGGCACATGGCGACAATTGCCGCGGTGATCAGTTTGAACATCCTAAAGGGACTCCAGAAAGGAAATGAGCGCATCGCGCTCTGATCTTGTCATGCTTCGAAAGGCTTCTCGCGCAGCTTCCGCCTCTCCTCCGTGCCACAGGATCGCTTCGCTCAACGAGCGCGCCCGGCCATCGTGAAGGAAATAGCTGTGGCCCGAGACAGCTTCGGTCAGTCCGATCCCCCAGAGTGGCGGCGTGCGCCATTCGCGCCCGGTTGCCTCCCATTCCGGACGATTGTCGGCCAGCCCCGCGCCCATGTCATGCAGCAGCAGGTCGGTATAAGGCCAGATCAGCTGGAAGCTCTGCTCCGGTTGGTCGAAGAGCCGGTGGATGACGTGTTTGGGGCTATGGCAAGCCGCACAGCGGGCCTCGTGAAACAACGCTTTTCCCTGCAGGACCCGCGGCGCGTCCACCTGCCTTCGGGCGGGCACGGCGAGGTTTCGGGTGTAGAAGGTCACGAGATCGAGGCCGATCACCGGTATCTCCAACGCTTCGTCATTGCCGGTGGAACCGTGCGGGGCCGTGCGGCAATGCTCCTGAGCCGGCGTGCAATCGCCCCAGTGGTATGGGTGAAGCGGCGTCGAGATCCCGATATCATGCGCGAAAGCGTCCGAGCCCTGCTGCGCAAGCGTCGGTTGCCCCGCTTTCCAGCCGAACCGCCCGAGCATCCATTGCTGATATTCCAGCGACCAGACCCGGTTGGGGCGACCCGAAATCCCGTCGCCATCGCGGTCCTCGGGATCGGCATGGGTCAGGATGTCGGCCTCCGGTATCGCTTCGAGCAACCCCAACCCGATCATGGCCGGCGCGACGCGGGGGCTGATCTGCAAGTCCGGGTGAAGCGGGCCGTAGTTTTCGCGGTAGATGGAATAGCCGGGCTTGCGGAGCATCTCGACGCTGCCATCGGCATAGGCAACCGGAAACTCCGTGTACTCGACACGCGCACGCCCCCCCGCAGGAAAACCCGCAACGGATTTGTCCTGCAGTTGCAGCCCGTAGCGCGGCTCGGGCGCGTTGGGCAGGTGCTCCAGAATGTCGGCGGCCAGACCCGATACCTCCCGCGGAACGGAGAGCCGCAACACCATCGAAACGCCGAAATCATCGGGACCGTCCGGCGGGTGTCCCCGCCCATCCTGTAGATGGCAGGACTTGCAACCACGTCCGTTATAGAGCGGCCCCAACCTGTCGCTGGCGGTCGTCGCGGAGGGGGCGGCGACCCAGTGCTTCTCGAAAAAGCCGTTGCCAAGACGGAAGTCCATCTCGCGCGCCTTATCCATATTGGCCGAAGGCAGGGAAAAGGGCGTTGCGGTGTGGCTGTCGAAATGGGTCGCGGCCCCGGCGGAGCGGTTTTCGAAGGGCTCGGCACGGTCGAAAGCCTCCACGGGGGCCAGCACATGCCGAACGCGTTCCGCCTCCGCCTGCGTAAGGGGAACCACTTTCAGATGCGGCTGCCCCCACCCGTCGGCGGGGGCGATCCGGGGCGCAATCAGGCCGGTCGCGACGGCCAGCGCCGCGACGGCGTGGTGCATCTTACTCGGCCTCGTCCATTGTCGAGGCGTTCAGCTGGGCGTAGCGCTCCGCGCCGATCCGCTTGTGCAGATCCAGCTGCGTTTCGAGGAAGTCGATATGGCCTTCCTCATCGCCGAGCAGCTTCTGGAACAACTCCATCGAGATATAGTCGCCCGCTTTCTGGCAATACTCGCGGGCCTCCTTGTAGAGCGCATGGGCCTCATGCTCGGCGGCGAGATCGGCCTCCAGCGTTTCCTTCGGAGTCTCGCCAATCCGCAGCGAGTCGAGCTTCTGGAGGTTCGGATGGCCTTCGAGCATTAGGATCCGGCCGATCAGCTCGTCGGCATGGTTCATCTCCTCGATGCTTTCCTCGCGGCTCTTGGCCGCCATTTTGCCCAGGCCCCAGTCTTCCTGCAGCTTGTAGTGCAGCCAGTACTGGCTGATCGCCGTAAGCTCGCTGCGCAGCGCCTTGTTGAGATACTCGATAACCTTCTCGTCACCCTTCATATCAGGCTTCCTTTCGTGCTGGACTCCGCAGGTCGCGGAGTGTGGCGGGTATTTCCAAGTTGCCATTGGACCGCATGGTGGACAAGAAAACTGGCATGCATCCGCCACAATCCGCCGATTTTCCAAGGGCATGGTAGATCTTGCCGGGCGTGATGATCGTGGCCGGATCCGAGGCGCGCATCCAGTCGATGGCGGCGTGGATGTCGCGGTCCGAGATATTCTGGCAGTGGCAAACGATCATGGTCTTTTCCCGGCTGGCGGGAGAAGCCCCGGGCTTCCCCCAAATGTTGAGGTTTACTGGAAGACGGCGATGGGATCGTCGAGGCTGTCGGAGCCTTCAACCGCGATGGCCTCGAGGCCGACCGCCGCCACGGCGCGCTCGATATTGCGGGTCTGGGCGACCAGCGCGTCGATGGCGGCCTGCACTATGGCGTTGCCCTCCTCATTGCCCGCGCCGATGAGCTGATCATAGGCGGTGCCGGCCTCGGCCTGCGCGACGATGGCGCCGAGCTTGGCCATGGTGTCTTCCAGATCCGCCTTCAGTGCGTCGGCCAGCGCCGGGTCTGTCGTGGCGACCACGTCACAGAGCAACGGGCCTTCGACCGTGGAGCCGTCGATCCGCTCATAGCTGCCGAGATAGACGTTCTGGATGCCCTTGCCGTCGTAGAAATGCGAGGCGTGGGTGTTGTCCGAGAAGCAGTCATGCTCCTCCTCCGGATCATGCAGCAGAAGACCCAACTTCATCCGCTCGCCCGCCTGCTCGCCATAGGAGAGCGAGCCCATGCCCGTGAAGGCCATGATCAAGCCTTGCGTGTCGTCGGCGGTCACATCCGTGCGCCCTTGCCCGCCTTCGGTCCAGAGCGCAACCGCTTCTTCCAAATCGGAGATCAGCAGATCGGCGGCAGCCAGAAGGTACTCGGCCCGACGGTCGCAATTGCCGCCAGTGCAGTTGGCAGCGTCGAAGTCGCTCACTGGACGAGCGCCAGCGCCGGGATCGGTGCCGTTCAGATCCTGCCCCCAGAGCAGGAATTCGATGGCGTGGTAGCCGGTGGTCACATTGGCCTCGATACCGTCGATCTCGTGCATTTCCTGCAGCAGCGCGGGTGAGATCACGGTGGCGTCCAGCGTGGTGCCGGACACTTCCAGCATCGGGTTGGCAATGACATTTGCGCCGGAGAAGGGGTTCTGGTCGTTCAAACCGGCATCGCCCGCGACATAGTCGATCAGGCCCTCGTCCAGCGGCCAGGCGTTGACCTTGCCCTCCCAGTCATCGACGACCGGGTTGCCGAAGCGGAAGGCCTCCGTTTGCTGATAAGGCACGCGGGCGGCGCGCCATGCGGATTTGGCAGCTTCAAAATTGGCATCGGTCGGCTCCGCGACGAGCGTTTCCAGCGCGGTCTTCAGCACCTTGGCGGTTTCAAGGCTATCCTCGTAGCCGGCCAGCGCAATGTCGGCATAGTTGGCAAGAACCTCGGCAGGGGCGGCGGCCTGGGTTGCGAAAGCTGCGCTGGAGAGAAGCGCTGCAAGGGCGGTGGTTCTGAGTGTCATGTCTGTCCCTGTTCGTGTTTTCCGAGGGCTGAATATATCAGACTGTTTTAGTTGGAAATCTATCTTTGACTTTTTTAGTCGACTTTTTATGGCGATCACTTCAAATGCATGGAAAACACCCCCAAGGGGGCAGGAACGGGACAAAGAAAAACAACAAAGTGTCTGACGTCAGCACCCGACGGAGAGATTTAGGGGTTTGAGCAACGGAGGGTTCTGGTTCATCGAAGCTGATAAGGAGCGAAGATGAACAA
>NZ_FNEK01000132.1 GCF_900099935.1 Aliiruegeria lutimaris
TCTCGGTCAGCGCCTCCAGGATCTGTTCCCAGAGACCGGCGAGCGTCCAGCGGCGGAACTGCCGATAGACACTTGACCATTTTCCGAACTCTTCGGGCAAGTCCCGCCATGGTGCTCCTGTCCGAGCGATCCAGAAAACACCATCAAGAACACGCCGGTGGTTTGTGGGTTTGCGCCCATTCGGGGCGCGAACAGACAAGATGAAACGCTCAAAGAACGCCCACTCCTCGTCCGACATCAGGTCTCGTGCCAAGCTGGTCTCCATCGCAGATACCAGCTTGAATCACGCCTATCGCCGAGTGTGAATCCCTTTTGTCAACACGACCTAGACAGCAAGCCTTGCTACAACGAAGTCACGCAGACGTTATGCCTGGCAGTGATAGGCAGGGCGACACCGGGAGCAAGGCCCCCAGTTCGACAGGAACGCCGTGTGCGCGTTCAGGGTCTCGGGGTCTCGATCCCCGTTTGTCCAGCATCTCGAAATATTAACTGAAAATTCTATCTACTAGAGTTCAAATTGGCAGCTATGTGGCATTTTGTTGACTTATTCTTGGCAGGCTGCCTACTGTTAACCATAATAATATCGATTCTTAAGAACAGAGTATCCCAACGGTTTTGGACCGTTACTCTGGAACAACCAAGTAGAGCGCAGAACTTCAGGCAATCTAACCCCGGGCATCGTTTGAGGAACCTATAGGCTTTCCGAGTTGATAGCAGTGCAAGTTGGTCGATGATCTTCGGAGTTACCTATGGGATGTTCGCTGTGGAGACTGCAACTTATGCGAAATCTCGTCGATACTATTTCGTTGGATGAAGAAATCTTTGTAGAAACTGGTGATGTTGTCACCGTTGAACCTGTCAACTCCGAAGACATACTGGCCGTTTCAACGGATCAAGATGACTATGCCCCTTGCGATACAGGGGAGACCACTGCGAGCGGCTTAGACGTCGGCGGCACAGTCATCTTCAAAATTAAACATGTATCCGATCCGGGCGGTGACAGAATCTACGGAACCTCAGACATCTATGGCACCTCAGACGGCGAGGACAGCGCCCATTACTCCTTCACAGACCGAGCGAGTTACAACCTCGATCAGTGGAAGAATGGCTCTGACACATGCCACGTAGATATAGTATAGATTGGTTGGGTCATGTGGTCTGATTATCGCGCGAGAGGCGCTTCTGGCGGCATATATTTACGGCATCTGATCGTGGTCGGGATCGAGTTTGCGCTGACGGGACGTGAATGGGGAAGATCGCTATTCGATAAGGTGTTTGCCATCTGTGCGCTCCTGTTCTTTGCACCCATTCTGGTGCTAGTCTCAATTCTAATTTTCGTGTTCGAAGGTGGCCCGTTGTTCTTCGCTCACCGGCGCGTTGGAAAGAACGGTCGCCCGTTCCGATGTTACAAGTTTCGGACAATGGTATGCGACGCCGAGGCCCGCCTAGAGCAGATTCTGGAGTCAGATCCGGCGGCGCGGGCGCAGTGGGAAGCGACCCAAAAGTTAGACGATGATCCGCGAGTAACGGCGATCGGGACATTTCTCCGCCGGACTAGCCTCGACGAGTTGCCGCAGTTCTGGAACGTGATCTTGGGCGACATGGCCATCGTCGGGCCGCGGCCGATCGTGGCCTCGGAGGTCTCGCATTACGGCAACCACTTCTGCGAGTACGTCTCAGTCAAGCCCGGGATCACTGGTTTGTGGCAAGTCAATGGCCGCTGCAACACCACATATGAGTCGCGCGTTGCGATGGACGTTGAGTACGTTCACAACCGATGCTTCACTGGTGATCTTCGCATCATTCTAAAGACAGTCACGATTGTCGTGAGCGGCGACGGCGCGCGCTGAGCAGCAACTGAAGACCCTTTTAGGGCTGGCCGACTCCGACAATCGCTTCGGTCGGCCGCTGTTAAACAGTGGCTTTCGCGCCGGAGGGAAGGATCAGAGGAACAGGAAGAAGATGACCGCCATCCAAACGAGAATACAGCCGGCAACGATGGCCCTGCGCAGGAAACCGGGCGAGGTGAACCTGAGGATACGTTTCGGCGCGGAAGGACCTGCACCGGATCGCGTGGCGCCGACAGGCGGACGCGTTGGGATTACCTTGGCGGTCGCCGCCGCCTCATGCGAAGGGATGTCTGACCCGGACATGCTCTCGGAATTCGTGATCTGCTCTTTTGGTGTCTGGGTTAGGTCCAAATCGGATGGCGGTCAATCCTCAAGCTCTCAACACTCTGATCTGGGCGGATTCCCGACCATTCCGAGGGTTCGGTAATGCGACTGATCGTTTCCATCCCGAAGGCCAACCGGTCGTCCATTGTCGTGCAAACGGTGCATTATTTCATCGCTGGCGTTGTTTTTGTGGTTATTCTCCTTCTGATTCCGGTGCTTTCCGGAGGGGGCGCGGCCACGGCGCAGACGCCTGCTCCTGACAATTACACGATCAATGTCGGCGACGAGCTTGAGTTCGATATACTCGACGATGACGCCCCGCCGCAGCGGTTCGTCATCGGCAGCGACGGGCTAGTGCAACTGCCTTTCATCGGCGGCGTGCGGGTGGCCTCGTTGCCGGTAGGCGAGGCACGGGAGATGATCCGGCGGACCTACGTGGATCGCGAGATCTTCATCAGTCCGGGTATAGATCTCTCGATCGCAAGCTTCAGGCCGATCTTCGTGCTTGGCGATGTGAAGCAGCCGGGGAATTACGATTACCAGCCCTTCCTGACCGCCGAGCAGGCGGTGGGGCTGGCCGGTGGGCCCGCTGTTTTTGCCAATAACGAGGAGGCGCGCATCCTCGAAAAGCGCAACATCGAGGGGACCCTGGACGAACTGGAATACGATCTCGCGCTGCTGTCGGCGCAGTTTGCGCGGGTCCAGGCGCAGCTTGTCGGGTTGGACAGTGCGCAGTGGTCGAGCGTTCCGCAGGAGATCCGGTCCGGTGTGAACCGGGAACTGTTCGACGAGCACAAGACCCGGGAGGACCAGATCATCCGGCTGGAGGCGGCAGATCTGCGCACGCGGCGCGAGCTGTTGGAGGACGGGGTGGCTGAGGCGGAGCGACGGATCGGCCTGATGGACCAGCGTGAGGTCGTGCTGGAGGAGATGGCCGCAATGACCGCTGCGGAGAGCGAGCGCCAGTTGGCGCTCGCGGACAAGGGATTGGTGCCGAAGGCGGATGCCAACGCTACGGCATTTTCTGTAGGCCGTGCCGAGAACGAGCTTCTGCAGGTTCGCGAGCAGCGTTCGCAGGCGCTGTTGCAGCTTGCGGACCTGCGCGGCCAGCTTTCAGGTTTCGATACGACGCGGGAGAACACACTGCTCACGCAGGCGCAAGCCTTCCGCCGGGACATCAGCAAGACGATCGCCACCCGTGATTCGCTGGAGGATCGTCTGGGGCTGATCCGGCAGTGGATGAGCGCGGCTGCGGGGCTGGAAGCAGAACTGCTTATCGAGTTCAAGGTGCGGCGCCGCACCGGGGGCGAGGTGGTGACGTTGTCGCTCGCGCCCTATGACGAGTTGGTTCCGGGCGATCTGCTGGTGGTCGTTGTCAAGCCGCCAGAGGGGCATGGGGATTCGGGATGAACGAGACTACACGGTACAGTAATCTCTCGAGCGGCGAGCCGGTAGCGTACGGGCGACCGGATGGCGTGCTGCAATACACGGACCTGTCGGCGCTGCTCTCGGTGCTGCGGGCCAATATTTGGCTGATCGTACTTGTCACGCTGCTCAGCGCGTCGGCGATGTTCGTATACCTGCAAGTTGTGCCGCCGATCTACACGGCAAGTGCAAAGGTGATGCTCGATACCCGCGAAGAGCGGGCGACACCAGTTGAGAAAGTCGTTTCGGATCTCAGCGCCTCCGACCCGGTGATTGCCGGCGAGGTGGAGATGATACGCTCGAACGTGCTTATCGGCGAGGTGGTGGATCAACTGGGCCTGATGGAGCATCCCAAGTTCGATCCGCGCGTGCCGCGGAGCGAGGGCGTTTTTACCCGGGCCAAACGGATGGTCCGCGGTGGAGATCCGCCGCACGTGGTGGCGGCGCGGCTGTCCGAGGAGCAGCTGCGCTCCTGGGTGATCGGGACGGTGCGCAGCCAATTGGCGGTGGAGCGGCTCGGTGTGTCCTACGCGATTGAAATCAGCTTCGATTCCGGCGACCCGACGACGACGGCAGCAGTGGCAAACGGGGTGGCTGAACGATATATCGACAGCCAGTTGGATAAGAAACTGGCGGCCACGATGCGGGCCAACGCCTGGCTTTCGGAACAGTTGCTGGAACTTAGCGCGCAGGTCGAGGCGGCGGACGGGGAGGTCGTCGCTTTCAAGTCCGGGATGATCGACGCGGCGGGCGGCTCGGAGGAGAGCATCAGCCAGCTTCTGGTGGAACTGAACAAAATGCTGGTGGCCGGTTCCACCGCGCACGCCGACGCAAAAGTTCGGCTCGGCCAAGTCGAGGCGTTGCAGGAGGTCGGCGGGTTGGCGGCCGTGGCCGACGTGGTGACCTCGCCCTTGCTGGAGACGCTGTTGCGGCATCGCTCGGATCTGGCTTCGGACCAGGCGCAGCTGGCAAGCACGTTCGGACGGCGGCATCCGGAGATGGTCCGTATCTCGGCCCAGATCGCCAATATCGACCGTTCGATCGAGGCGGAACTGACACGGCGTGTTGAGGAGATGCGCAGCGATGTGGTGGTGACACGCAATCGCGAAGCGGCGTTGAAACAGCAGATCGAAGAGGTCTCCGAGCGGACGGATAAGCTGTCCAAGGCGTCGGTGCGGCTGAGCCAGCTCGAGCGTGCCTCGGAGGCAACCCGTGCGATCTACGGGAACTTCCTCGGGCGCTTCAAAGAAACGAGTGCGCAGGCTGGTTTCCAGACGCCCGAGGCGCGAATCATCGGCGTGGCCGAGATCCCGACGGTGCCGTCGAGTCCGCGCAAGACTCTGTTCATGCTAATGGCGATAGTGTTCGGAATGTCGGCGGCGATTGCCTGGGTTTTCATCTGCAACCTCGTGAAGGCGCCGATCACGAATTCGGACGAGTTGCGTGCTGTCAGCCGCCGCCCTGGACTGGCCCCGCTGCCCTTCGTGCGTGGAATCGGCCGTTATCGCTGGCTGCGGCGTGCGCTTGCGGGGAAAGGCAACACGAACTTCATGGAACATATCCGCTCGATCCGGGTGGAGTTGTTCGAGTTGGGGCAGGGGACCCCGCCGGAGGTGCTGCTGGTGACCTCGTCTTTGCCGGGAGAGGGCAAGACCTCCGTCGCCTGCGCCTTGGTCAACAGTTTGAGCCGCAGCGGCAAATCGGTGCTCTTGCTTGATGCCGACCTGCATCATCCGGACGTACGCAGCGTGCTGAAGCTGCCGTCCGGTGGCGCGTGCCTTGTGGGCTACCTGGAGCGACGTGAAAAGCTTATGGACCTGCCGCAGCATTCGGAGCTGCTCAACGCGGACGTGATCGTGCCGCGCCGGCGCGCTGACAACGCGGGCGACCTGCTGGGCTCGAAGCTGTTCGAAGGGATGATGATGCGGATGTCGTCGCGCTATGATGTGATCGTCGTCAACGCGCCGCCGGTTCTGCACCTATCGGATGCTATAGTGCTTGCAAAAAACGCCGATGCCACACTCTACACCGTTCGCTGCGCGTCGACCCCGGCAAAGGTTGTGCGCCGCTCAATCCACCGGCTCGAGAGCGCGGCGGGGATTTGCGTGGCCGGGGTGGTCATGACGATGGTGCGCCGCAAGGATGCAGCGGCGCGGGAAACCGAGATGTACGGCTACCACTACTGAATACTTACGGGCGGAAGGCAGAGCCGCTGTGGCACCCGCCTGCATCCACCTCTCCTCGAATTTGAGTGCAGGGGGGGCTTGTCGGACCTGATGCCGAGATCAGGCAGCCCAGCAAATTGCCCGAGTGTATCTGCCCCCTAAAACTGTGCCATTGTTTGGACCACGAAAGGGTTGCGGGAGATGGCTCGGAAACGGTATTCGGACGAAGATGTTCTGAAGCTGCTGCGTGAGATCGAACTGAAGCTTGCGGATAGAGATGATGTCAGGACGGGATGTCGCTTGGTCGGCGTCAGCGACGCCACCTATTACAATTGGCGGCGTCGGTTCGGAGGGATAGGCAAGTCGCAGTTGTCGGAATTGCGCGGCCTTGAGAGAGAGAATGCTCGGCTCAAGAGTTCAAGGGACCGTGGCCGCGATGCGGCCGCCTAAAGCGGTTCCAGTTCACGTTGAAGCGTAACCGGCGGCTTGGAAATAGTTCCAGCACTCTTGTGGGCTGAAGAGATCGCAGACCTCGCCGATTGCGTTGAAGAGCCCGGAGAAGGTCCTCGCACCGATCCTGCGTAGATGCGCCTTCAGTTTGGAAAACGCCTGTTCGATGGGATTCAGGTCGGGGCTGTACGGCGGCAGGTAGAGAAACCAGCAACCGTGCGCCCTGAGCGCAGCTTCTGCATCTTTGTTGCGATGGGTGGCCAGGGTGTCGAGGACTACAACTGTGCCCGGGTCCAACTCCGGGGCGAGCACCTTTTCTACGTAGGCAGCGAGGGCTGGGCCGTCCATTGCCCCCTTAATCACCCATGGCGCGATCATGG
>NZ_FNEK01000026.1 GCF_900099935.1 Aliiruegeria lutimaris
GAGGGTGTGTGAAAACTCCAAATGCGGTATGCTTTTCGGCAAAGACCGGAGGCAGGCATGTCGGGGTATATCGAGGGGACGGACCGAAGTCAGGCGACGCTTTTTCCGAACCGTTTGGAAGACTGGATCGACGAGGACAGTCCGGTCCGCGTGATTGACCTCTTCGTGGACGAGATCAATCTTGGGGAACTTGGATTTCTGCGGACGGCGCCGGCGCCAACGGGACGGCCCGGCTATCACCCATCGGTCCTGCTGAAGCTATTCATCTACGGCTATTTGAACCGCGTCCCTTCGAGCCGCGCTCTGGAGCGGGAGGCTCTGCGTAATGTCGAGGTGATGTGGCTGACGGGCCGGCTCGTCCCGGACCACAAGACGATCGCGGATTTTCGGCGCGACAACGGTCCGGCCATCGGCAAGACCTGCGCGCAGTTCGTGGAGTTCTGCCGGCGGATCGGGGTGCTGAAAGGGGATTGCGTTGCCATTGATGGCAGCAAGTTCAAGGCCGTGAACAACCGCGACAAGAACTTCACCAAGGGCAAGATCGCCAGCCGCACCGCTCACCTTGTAGCGAGCATTGAACGCTACCTTGATGAAATGGTCCGGATCGACCGTCAGGAGGAGGGTGAGGTCCGGGCTGAGAAGATTGCCAATCTGGCGCGACGCTGCGAGCGCATCCGTCAGGAGATCGAGCGCTTGGTGGATATCGGCCAGGCGCTCAGGGAGAGCCCGGAAAGCCAGATATCCCTGACCGACCCGGATAGCCGGTCCATGGCCACCAGCGCCAAGGGGAGCGGTTTTGTGGGCTACAATGCGCAGGCCGCGGTGGATTCAGAGACCCATTTGATCGTCACGCATGATGTGATCAATACCGGGCATGACCGCGAGCAGCTCTCGCCGATGGCCAAGGGCGCGAAGACCGCGCTCGGATGCGAGGAGATGAGCGCAGTCGCCGATAAAGGCTACTTCAGCGGCCGTGAAATCTTGACCTGTCACGAGGCTGGCATCACTACGACCCTCCCGCGCCCCGAGACCTCGGGCAACCGTAAGAAGGGCATGTATGTGAAGGCCGACTTTGCCTATGACGCGGATGCGGATGTCTACCGCTGCCCGGCAGGCGAGACGCTGACACGCCGTTACACGACCGAGGAAGGCGGCCTGATGGTGCGGCGCTACCGGGCCAACGTCTGTCAGACCTGCCCAGTCAAGGCGCGCTGCACCACAGGAAAAGAGCGCCGGATCACCCGATGGGAGCATGAGCACCTGGTCGACGAGATGCGCGACCGCATGAGCCGAGACCCGACATTGATGGCGCTACGTCGCTCAACCGTCGAGCACCCATTCGGCACAATCAAAGCCTGGATGGGTGCGACGCACTTCCGGATGCGCAAGCTCAAGAATGTCCGCACCGAGATGGCATTCCATGTCCTCGCCTACAACATCAAGCGGATGATCAACCTGATCGGTGTGCGTGGGCTTCTTGCCGCCATTCCGGCCTGAACCGGGGCACGATCTTCAGATTGCCAGCGTCTAACGCAACGGAGGCCGCTTCTGGCGCCTCCGCAGCCGTTCAGAAATAGCACTTGGACCGGAAATGGAAAAATACGCCGGAAACCATCGGAACTGCATTTGCAGGACGCCTCAAACAGAGTTTCCACACAGCCTCGGCTCGGAGGAGACATCTGAGTATTTCCTTCCGATGTCTCCAAAGTCGGCAAGGCTGACGCTTCAACTTAATACGGGTAGAGGGGGGGGCTTGGATTTTCAGGGCCTTGAACCAGGAATCAATGCGCCCCAGCCTTTGCGTGTATCTGCGATTCAAGGATTGCAGGTCAGCGCCCGAGACCGGCTCTGCGGCCGCTGGCTCCTGTCCTTCGTCTGTCTCGCGATTCAGCCTGCGACAAATCGGGCCGGTTTCTTGTCGGTTCCGAGCGCGAGTGGGGAGCCACTGGGGGCGAACGCCCGGATGGCCCGGAATTGCGAAAAAAAACAAAAATTTAATGGAGTTTCGTGGCGACCCCGACAGGACTTGAACCTGTAACCTATCCCTTAGGAGGGGATTGCTCTATCCAGTTGAGCCACGGGGCCGCGTCGGGCGGAACGGCCGAACCGCCGCCCGAGCCCGTGTCTAATGGCTTCCCATGGCGGACGCAAAGCCCTTTTCGCCGCCCCGCTCGCCCTGAAGCGGCGCGTCTCCACGTCAGGATCGGGCGAAAAACGGCTGGTGAAGGGTACATCGGCGGCGGATTGCCGCCGCGACGAAGAAAAACTGGCCTTTCCTACGTCGCCTCGCGGCTTCGTGTTGGCATTTCCCCTTCAAACAGTATAGGTTTTCGGCAATCAACACCGTCGTCAGAACGGTAGCAACACGAGCAGACAGCATGGATCCCTCGACCCTTTCGATGGCGCAGGAGATAGATTTCTCCCTGTGGGCGCTTTTCGCGCGCGCAACCTTCACCGTAAAAATCGTGATGATGATGCTGATCGGAGCCTCCTTCTGGGCCTGGGCGATCATCATCCAGAAGCACGTCACCTATCGGCTGGCCCGCCGCGAAGTGGAGGGGTTCGACGAGCAATTCTGGTCGGGCGAGCCGCTGGACGAGCTGTTCGACCAGGTGGGTAGCGATCCCAAGGGGGCGTCGCAGCGCATCTTCTCCGCCGGCATGATCGAGTGGCGGCGCTCGCATCGCGAGGATGGCGGGTTGATCGCGGGCGCGCAAGCGCGGATCGACCGTTCCATGGATGTTGCCATCGCCAAGGAGGCCGAGGACCTCAACCGCGGGCTGGGCTTCCTTGCCACGACCGGTTCCACTGCACCATTTGTCGGGCTGTTCGGTACCGTCTGGGGTATCAAGCACGCCTTCGAGGAAATCGCCATGGCGCAGAATACCAACCTGGCCGTGGTTGCTCCCGGTATCTCAGAGGCGCTGGTCGCGACCGCGCTCGGCCTTCTGGCGGCGATTCCGGCGGTGATCTTCTACAACAAGCTCAATTCCGACAGCGACCGGATCATTGGCCGCTACGAGAGCTTTGCGGACGAGTTCGCCACGATTCTCTCGCGCCAACTGGATTCCTGAGCCATGGGCGCGGGAGTCGTCAAACAGGCAGACGAGGGCGGAGGCACGCGCCGGCGGCGCCGGGCGGGACGTCACCCTGCCGCCATGTCCGAAATCAACGTGACGCCCTTTGTCGACGTCATGCTGGTGTTGCTGATCATTTTCATGGTCGCCGCGCCGTTGCTGACGGTCGGCGTGCCGGTCGAGTTGCCCAAGACGGCAGCCGAGGCGCTGCCGACGGAGCAGGAGGAGCCGCTGGTCGTCTCGCTCACGGCGGATGGGCGCGTGACCATCATGACCACCGAGGTGCCTGAAAACGAGCTGGTAACGCGCCTGCGCGGCATCGCGGTCGAGCGGGCCGATGACAAGGTGTTCCTGCGCGCGGATGGCGCGATCCCCTATGAGCGGGTCATGCAGGTTATGGGCGCGCTCAATGCGGGTGGCTTCTCGAATATCGGTCTGGTGACCGATACCGGCGGCCCGACACTCGACGGCAGGGATGGCTAGCTGGCCGCACATGAATACCGGGGTCAAGATCTCCGGCCTGGCTCATATCGGGCTGCTCCTGTGGATGGCGATCGGCGGGCTGTTTTCGTTCGATCGTGACCAGCCGCTGGAAGTGTCCGAGGTCACGCTGATCACGGGTGAGCAATTCGCAGCGATGCTGGCGGCGGGCAGCCAGGCGCCGGCGGTTTCCGCCGCGCCCGAGACGCCCGCGCAGCCCGAACAGGCCGAACAGCTGGAGACGCCGGTTCCCGAGGCCGCGCCGGAACAGGCCACGCCACCGGAAGCTGTTGAGGAGGTGCAGCCGGAAACCGAGCCGCAGGTTGAGGAGGCTTTCGAGACCCCGCGCGCGGAACTGAGCCCCGTCGCCCCGCCCGCCCCGGTCGCTCCCGACACGCCGGAAGGGGCCTCGCCCGTGCTTGCGCCGGAAAACCCGCCGGCCCCCGATGCCGCGCCGCGCGTCGCGCCGCGCCCGGTCGAACGTCCCGAGCCCGATGCCAATGTTGCCGAGCAGGTCCAGCAGGCGGCGCGCCGTGAGCAGGCTCCCGAAGCGCCGCCGGTTCCCGAGGCGCCCGAGGAGACCACCGCTCCGGAGGAAGCCGGCACCGTGATCGAGACCGAGGCGACCGATGAGGCTGGCGGCACCGCGCAGTCCGAGCTTGCGCCGCCGGGAGCGCCGCGCCCGTTGCGCCGCCCCGATCGCCCCACGCCGCCAGCTCCCGCTCCGGCGGCAGAGCCGGAGCCTGCCCGGGACCCGCTGGCCGATGCCATCGCCGGCGCGGTGGCCGAAGCCACCGCCAGCGCGCCCGCCGAGGCCGCGGGGCAGGGCACGGCGCGCACCGGCCCGCCACTTAGTGCGGGGGAAAAGGATGCGCTGCGGCTGGGCGTGCAGCGTTGCTGGAATGTGGGTTCGCTCTCCACGGACGCACTGCGCACGACCATCACGGTCTATTTCGAGATGGACCAGACGGCCCGTCCTGTTTCCGGTACGATCCGGATGCTGGACTCCGAAGGCGGTTCGGCTGCCGCCGCGAACCAGGCTTTCGAGGCCGCTCGCCGCGCGATCATCCGTTGCGGTGTGAGCGGATACGGTCTACCGCCGGAGAAGTACGACCAGTGGCGCGAGGTCGAAGTGGTTTTCAATCCAGACTATATGAGGGTCCGGTAAACATGCGTGGCCTGATCGATATGAATTTCAAACCCGTGAAAATGAGGATTGGATGATGTTCCTGCGTTCCCTTGCAAAAGCCGCCGTCATGGCTGTGGCCGCCCTCCTGCCGCTGGCCCTTCCGGCCGCAGCGCAGGACCGTCTGCGTATCGAGATCACCGAAGGGGTGATTGAGCCGCTGCCCTTTGCCATTCCCACCTTCGAGGCCGAGACGCCGCAGGCGGCACAGCTGGCGAATGACATCACCCGTGTGATCGCTGCCGATCTCGTCGGCACCGGCCTCTTCCGGGAGGTTCCGGCAAGTTCCCATATTGCGCGTATCACCAGTTTCTCTTCCCCCGTCTCCTATCCCGACTGGAAGGCGATCAACGTTCAGGCGCTGATCACCGGTGCCGTATCGGTCGATGGCAGCGGGCGGACCAACGTGAAATTCCGCCTTCACGACGTCTTCGCCGATAACGAGCTGGGCGAGGGGCTGCAACTCGGCGGCGCCTCCAGCGCCGCGCGGCGACTGGCGCACAAAGTGGCCGACCAGGTCTATTCCCGCATCACGGGCGAGGGGGCCTATTTCGACAGCCGCGTGGTCTTCGTCCATGAAGAGGGGCCGAAGAACGCCCGTCAAAAGCGGCTCGGGGTCATGGATTATGACGGCGCGAACGTGCAGTACCTGACCGACAGTTCCTCCATCGTGCTGGCGCCGCGCTTCTCGCCCACGGGTGACCGGGTGCTCTACACCTCCTACTCCTCCGGCGTGCCGGAGATCTACATGATGCAGGTCGGCGCGCTGCGTCCGCAGAAGCTGATCGAAGCGCAGGGCGCCATGACCTTTGCGCCCCGTTTCGGCCCTGATGGCAACACCGTGGTCTATTCGGAGAGCCGGGGCGGCAATACGGACATCTTCGTCACCTCTATCGGTGGCAGTGCGTCCAAGCTGACCAACACGCCCTCCATCGAGACGGCGCCGAGCTATTCGCCCGACGGCTCCCAGATCGTCTTCGAGAGCGACCGTTCGGGAATGCAACAGCTCTACATCATGTCGGCACGTGGTGGTGAGGCGCGGCGAATCTCCTTTGGCGAGGGGCGTTACGGAACGCCCGTCTGGTCGCCGCGCGGTGACCTGATCGCCTTTACCAAGCAACATGGCGGCCGGTTCCATATCGGCGTGATGCGGACGGATGGCTCCGAGGAGCGGCTGCTGACCGCGTCCTTCCTCGACGAGGGGCCGACATGGTCGCCCAATGGCCGGGTCATCATGTTCACCCGGCAGAGCGCGGGCGCCGGTGGCCAGCCGTCGCTCTACTCGGTGGACATTACCGGGCGCAACCTGCGTCGCGTGCCCACGCCTGGCGCGGCGTCGGACCCGGCCTGGTCTCCGTTGTTGCCGTAGAAAGGATCGGGTGCGAGGTTATTCCAGTGCCGCGGTTTGTTCCGTCGGTGGCTCGGTGGGGGCGAGGGTGGCCTGTAACTCTACGGGCGCCTGGCTGCTGGCCCAGAAAACCAGCGCCGCGACCCCTGCGACGAGCACGCCGAGCAGCCCGACCGGCAGCAGCAGCATTTTTCGCAGGGTGGAGCCCGGGCGCAAACTGGCCCGCACGACCCAGCCGACAAGCGCGAATGTGCCGGCCGCGGCCTGCCAGCCGAGGAAAGCGAGGACACGGTTCACACCGGTGGTGAAGCCCATATCCGTTGATGGGGTGATCGCGAAGACCACGAAAGAACCAAAGAACGCAATCGCCCAGAAAACCAGGATCACCGAACCTGTGCGACGAAACCAGATTCTGCTTGTTGCCCTGTTCACTTTCCGACCTCCTGAAACCGTCGAGATATCTTCATGGCTTGCCCGCCCCGGCCGCGTCCCGGCGATGGCGGGCGAGCCTAGGCAAAAAACCACGAAGAAATGGTTACCAAGCCCGCGAGGCGTTTTCATGGCGTTATCGGGGTGATAGAAGGGAGCGGGGCAAATGCCAGCCAAGGAGCACACAAGAATGGCCCATCGTGCAGTCAAGACACTCGTTCTGATCGGGGTAATGGGCCTTGCCGCCTGTTCCAACAACAGCCGCTTCGGAGGTGGCTCCGACTATGGGGCCGGCGCCGGCGGCGGATACGGCGCGGGTGATGCCAGCAATCCCAATTCCCCGGCCTATTTCCAGGCGGCCGTCGGCGACCGTGTCCTGTTCCCGGTGGACCAGTCGACACTGACCGACGTGGCGCGCAGTACGCTAGATGCCCAGGCCGCGTGGATGAACACCAACACTGCCTTTAACGCCCAGATCGAAGGTCATGCCGACGAGCAGGGCACGCGCGAATACAACCTCGCGCTCGGCGCGCGCCGTGCGAATTCGGTGCAGGAATATCTTATCTCGCGCGGTGTCGCCGGAACCCGGCTGAACACCGTTTCCTATGGCAAGGAGCGCCCCTTGGAGATCTGTTCCGAGGAAGCCTGTTATGCCAAGAACCGCCGTGCGGTGACCGTTCTGCAGGCGGCTGCCGGCAGCTGAGGAGCCTGACTTATGCGTCTGACGACCATTGCAACGCTTGCCGCGTTTCTCTTGCCGCTGCCTTTGGCGGCGCAGGACAATTCGCAGACGCTTGCGGATATAAGACAGGAGCTCTCGGTGCTTCACGTCGAATTGCAGCAGCTTACCCGCGAGCTGTCGACTACCGGCGGCGCGCAGACCCTGCAGCAATCGGCCTCGATTCTCGACCGGGTGAACGTGATCGAGAGCGAGTTGCAGCGCCTCACCGCCAAGTCCGAGGAGCTGGAGTTCCGCATCAATTCCATCGTCAAGGATGGCACCAACCGGATTGGAGATATCGAGTTCCGTCTTTGTGAGATCACTCCGTCCTGTGACCTCTCCAAGCTTGGCGAAACGTCCGTTCTTGGCGGTGGGGCGCTGCCGCAGGCGCCGCGCCTGCCACCGGTGGAAAGCACCAACAACACCAGCGCGCCCCAGCTTGCCGTGGGCGAGCGGGCCGATTTCGACCGCGCCAAGGGCGAGTTGGACAATGGTTCCTTCCGGAGCGCCGCCGATCTTTTCGCCGCCTTTACCGAGGCCTATCCGGCCGGTCCCCTGACGGGGCCCGCGCATTTCCACCAGGGCGATGCGCTCAGCCAGCTGGGCGAAACCGCCCCGGCCGCGCGGGCTTACCTGAACGCCTTCTCGGCTGATCCCGATGGCGAGCAGGCACCGATGGCGCTGCTGCGTCTCGGCCAAAGCCTCGGCGATCTGGGCCAGACCAACGAGGCCTGCATCACCCTGGGCGAGGTCGGTACCCGTTTCCCCGGTGGCGAAGCGGCCAGCGAGGCGGAAACATCGCGCATCAACCTGGGGTGCCTGTGACTTGATGGAAATGAAGGGCGCGCTGCCACTTCGGGATATCCTGGCGGGACGAACCGTCCGGCGCATCGGGATCGCGGTCTCGGGCGGTGGCGATTCGATGGCGCTACTGCGCTACATGCACACCATTGCGAAGCCGGAAGGCGTGGGCCTCGCGGCCGTCACGGTCAATCATGGCCTGCGGGACGCGGCGGCGGACGAGGCCGAGTTCGTGGCCAAACAGTCGGCCTCCCTTGGGATCCCGCATGAAACCCTGCGCTGGACGGACCGGGATCCGACCGGAAACCTTCAGGCCGAGGCGCGCACGGCACGCTATCGGCTTCTGGCGGATTGGGCGCAGGACGAAGGTATCGCGGTGGTCATGATCGGGCACACGGCCGATGATCAGGCCGAAACCCTGATGATGAACCTGATGCGCGGATCGGGTGTGGACGGCCTGTGCGGAATGCCGCAGGAGTTCTCCCGCTACGGGATGCGGTTCGTTCGTCCCCTTCTGGGGGTGTCCCGGGCCGGCTTGCGGGAGTATCTCGAAGAGCTCGGACAGGCCTGGGTCGAGGATCCGTCGAACGAGGATATTCGCTATGCGCGTGTCCGAATCCGCCAGATCCTCACCGAGCTTGAGCCGCTAGGGCTTACCCGGCAGCGCCTGCTCGACATGGCCGGCCGCATGCGCGATGCCGAGGAGGTCCTGCAGGATCGCATGGCGACCCTGGCCGAGAAGATCGAGCTTCATTGCGGAGATGTGCTGTTGCCCGAAGCCGTGTTTCGCGCGGCGCCGCGCGACACTAGGCACCGCTTTCTGGCCTCGGCCCTCAGCTCCCTGTCGGGGCAGGAATACCGGCCACGTTTCCAACCGCTCTCCGAACTGGCCGCGGCCGGAGACGGCGTCTTGTATGGCTGCCGGGTCACCACTCGCGGTGGCATGATCCGTATTGCCCGCGAGGCCGCCGCGCTGGAGAATGTGACTGCTGCGCCGGGCGAGATCTGGGATCGACGCTTCCGCCTGACCGGCCCGGCGGAACCCGGTGACGTGGTCCGCGTGATGGGCAAGGCCGCCCTTGGCCGGCTGCCCGAGACCCGCGATAGCAACATTCCCCGCACCAGCCTGATGGCCTCGCCCGCGATCTGGCGCGGCGGAGAGCTGATCGCGGCGCCGCTTGCCGGGATCGGAGAGGGTTGGCAGGCGGTAAGCGTGCAGAAACGAACGGATTTCATTCAGTCCCTGTTATCGCGTTGAACCTCGCGCATGATCCACTATCTTAGAGGGAACCGGTCGGTGCCACCGCGCGCGGCTATTGAGGAGATTCACCCCCGTGGGAAATGCCCGTAATTTTGCTTTCTGGATCGTGCTGTTCCTGCTGATCCTGGCCTTGTTCAACCTGTTCAGCGGCGGCCAGTCCACCATGGCCACACGCACGCTCAGCTATTCCGATTTCATCCAGCAGGTGGAAGACGGAACGGTCTCGTCGGTCACGATCGATGGCGAGCGCCTTCGTATTCGCGGCACCGATGGCAACATGTATTCCTCCGTCCTGCCCGAGGGCACCGATGTGACCGACCGGTTGATCGATGCCGGGGTCGAGGTGACGGCGGAAGCGCAGCAGCAGAACGGGCTTCTGGCCTATCTTGGCACGCTTTTGCCCTTCATCATCCTGATCGGTATCTGGATCTTCCTGATGAACCGCATGCAGGGCGGCGGACGTGGCGGCGCGATGGGCTTCGGCAAGTCCAAGGCGAAACTGCTGACGGAGAAGTCCGGCCGGGTGACCTTTGACGATGTCGCCGGTATCGACGAGGCCAAGGAAGAGCTCGAGGAGATCGTCGAATTCCTCCGCAACCCGCAGAAATTCTCCCGCCTCGGCGGCAAGATCCCGAAAGGCGCGCTGCTTGTCGGCCCGCCGGGCACCGGTAAGACGCTTCTGGCGCGCGCCATCGCTGGCGAGGCGGGCGTACCCTTCTTCACCATTTCCGGTTCCGATTTCGTGGAAATGTTCGTCGGCGTCGGCGCGTCCCGTGTCCGCGACATGTTCGAACAGGCCAAGAAGAACGCCCCCTGCATCGTCTTCATCGATGAGATCGACGCCGTGGGCCGCTCCCGTGGCGTCGGCTATGGCGGCGGCAATGACGAGCGCGAGCAGACGTTGAACCAGCTCCTGGTCGAGATGGACGGCTTCGAGGCCAACGAGGGTATCATTATCGTCGCGGCCACCAACCGCCCCGACGTGCTCGACCCCGCACTTTTGCGCCCCGGCCGTTTCGACCGTCAGGTGCAGGTGCCCAACCCGGACATCAAGGGCCGCGAGAAGATTCTCGGCGTCCACGCCCGCAAGGTGCCGCTTGGGCCCGATGTGGACCTTCGCATCATCGCCCGCGGCACTCCGGGCTTCTCCGGCGCGGACCTCGCCAACCTCGTGAACGAAGCCGCGCTCACGGCTGCCCGCATCGGCCGCCGTTTCGTGACGATGGAAGATTTTGAGAACGCCAAGGACAAGGTCATGATGGGTGCGGAACGCCGCTCCATGGTCATGACCGAGGATGAGAAAAAGCTGACCGCCTATCACGAGGCCGGTCACGCCGTCGTCGGCCTCAACGTCCCGCAGCATGACCCGATCCACAAGGCGACGATCATCCCGCGTGGCCGCGCGCTTGGCCTCGTTCTGTCGCTGCCCGAGCGCGACCAGCTCTCGGTGACTTTCACCAAGTACAAGTCCAAGATCGCCATGGCGATGGGCGGCAAGGTGGCCGAGGAACTGATCTTCGGCAAGGAAAACGTCACCTCTGGCGCGGCCTCCGACATCCAGCAGGTGTCCAAGATCGCCCGCGCGATGGTCACGCAGTTTGGCATGTCCGACGAGCTCGGCAATATCGACTATGCCAATGAGCAGCAGAGCTACCTCGGCAATTACCAGGCCGCGGCCAATGCCTCGCCCGACACGCAGGAGCGCATTGACGAGGAGGTCCGCCGGCTGGTCGATGAGGGCTACGAGACCGCCAAGCGCATCCTGACCGAAAAGGCACAGGATCTCGAAAACCTCGCGCAAGGCCTGCTCGAGTACGAAACGCTGACAGGCCCCGAGATTGGCAAGGTCATCGCCGGCGAGCCGCTGAACCGTGGCGATGACGACGATACCTCCACCGGCAGCGGCAACGCGCCCTCGCTGACGGCGATCCCGAAGACCAAGCCCAAGCCGTCCAAGCCGGAAGCCGACCCGGATATGGAACCCGATCCGACGGCTTGATCCAGGTCCGATGACATTCGACGCCCGGCAGGCTCCCGCAGCCCGCCGGGCGTTTTGTTTTCGCGTCGCGCGTTTCCAACGCCAGACCTCTCCGCCCTCCTTCCTCTTTCCTGAAAATTTCCCCGCCGGAGGCACAATCCGTAGGATTGTTCCTGCTCCCGCTGTCACCGGCATCGCCCCAATCTTCCGCGAAGACAGGCCTTTTTCCCGACCCGATGCGGGGATAGGCTCCCGATCACAGATGGAAGGAACGGCCGCATGACCAAGGATTGGAACCCGGAGAGCTATCTCGCCTTCAACGACCTGCGCCTGCGGCCCGCCTTGGACCTGCTTTCCGCCATTCCCTCCCTGCCAAATGGCGACATCATCGACCTCGGCTGCGGGGCCGGTACGGTTGGCCCTGCGCTGGCCAGCCGCTTCCAGGGCCACCGCCTCGTGGGAGTCGACCTGTCGGACGCGATGCTCGAAAAGGCCCGCCGCGTTCCGGCCTATGACCGGCTGGAACGCGCGGATATCGGCGGTTGGACACCCGATCGGCGCCCCGCCCTGATCTACTCCAACGCAGCCCTTCAATGGGTTTCAGAGCATGGCTACCTTCTGCCACGCCTCTTCGACGCGCTCGCGCCCGGCGGCGTGCTCGCCGTCCAGATGCCCCGCCAGCACCACGCCCCGGCGCAGCAGGCGCTGCGTGCCCTCGCGCAGGAGCTCTTCCCGGACCGTTTCGATTTTTCCAGCTGGCAGGCGCCGGTCGCCAACCCGGAGGAATACGCGCTGCTGCTGAGCCCGCTCGGCACTCTGTCGCTCTGGGAGACGACCTATTTCCAGCGACTGGACCCGTCCTCCGTCGGCCACCCGGTGCGGCTCTTCTCGCAATCCACCGCGGCGCGTCCCATCCTCGAGAAGCTGTCGGAGACCGAAGCGGCGCAATACCTGCATGTGGTGGACGCGCGTTTGGCCGATCTCTACCCGAGGGCGCCTGACGGTTCCGTCCTGTACCCGTTCCGGCGGTTGTTCCTGACCCTTCTGCGCCAAGGTCCCGAATCGTAGACCGGTTGAGGACCTTTTTTGCAGTGCAATCGGACGGGCACGCTCCTATAGCTGCGTCTCCGATCGGAAAACCTCGCCCGCCGAACGACGCTCGCGACGGTGGAAATGTCGCAATCCCCCGCTCGGAGCAGGTCACGCAAGGCTAAGAGCGTTCTAGGGACCCGCATGCAAATTCTGGGAGGACACAGCGTGAGCTTCAAATCCGATATCGAGATCGCCCGGGAGGCAAGGAAGAAACCGATCCAGGAGATCGGCGCAAAGCTCGGCATCCCGTCCGAAAGCCTGCTGCCCTACGGCCATGACAAGGCCAAGGTCGGCCAGGACTTCATCGAATCGCTGAAGGACCGTGAAGACGGCAAGCTCATCCTCGTGACCGCCATCAACCCGACCCCGGCCGGCGAGGGCAAGACGACCACCACCGTGGGGCTCGGCGACGGCCTGAACCGCATCGGCAAGAAAGCCGCGATCTGCATCCGCGAAGCCTCGCTCGGACCCTGTTTCGGCATGAAGGGCGGGGCTGCCGGCGGCGGCTACGCACAGGTCGTGCCGATGGAGGAGATGAACCTCCATTTCACCGGCGATTTCCACGCCGTCACCTCGGCGCATAACCTGCTCTCGGCGCTGATCGACAACCACATCTACTGGGGCAACGAGCTTGGCATCGACGAACGCCGCGTTACCTGGCGCCGGGTGGTTGACATGAACGACCGCGCGCTGCGCGACATGGTGACCTCGCTCGGCGGCGTGGCCAATGGCTTCCCCCGTCAGACCGGTTTCGACATTACCGTTGCCTCCGAGGTCATGGCCTGCCTGTGCCTCGCCAACGATCTGGCGGATCTGCAAAAACGCCTCGGCGACATCATCGTTGCCTATACCCGCACGCGGGAGCCAATCTATGCCCGCGACCTTAAGGCGGACGGCGCAATGACGGTGCTGCTCAAGGACGCGATGCAGCCCAACCTCGTTCAGACGCTGGAGAACAACCCGGCCTTCGTCCATGGCGGCCCCTTCGCCAATATCGCCCATGGCTGCAACTCGGTCATCGCCACGAAAACGGCGCTGAAGCTGGCCGATTACGTGGTGACCGAGGCCGGATTCGGCGCTGATCTCGGTGCCGAGAAATTCATGAACATCAAATGCCGCAAGGCCGGGATCGCACCCGACGTCGTGGTGATCGTCGCCACAATCCGCGCGCTCAAGATGAATGGCGGCGTTGCCAAGAAGGATCTCGGATCGGAAGACGTGGCGGCTGTTCGCAGCGGCTGCCCGAATCTCGGCCGCCATATCGCCAATGTGAAGAGTTTCGGCGTGCCCGTCGTGGTCGCGATCAACCATTTCGTCTCGGATACCGCGGCCGAGGTGGCCGCCGTGGAGGCCTTTGTCGAGGTGCAGGGCGCGGAGGCGATCCTCTGTCGCCACTGGGAGCTTGGCTCCGAGGGCACCGAGAAACTGGCCACCCGCGTGGCGCAGATCGCAGATTCCGGCCTGTCGCAATTCGCGCCTCTTTATTATGACGAGATGCCGCTTTTCGAGAAGATCGAGACCATCGCCAAGCGGATCTATCACGCCAACGAAGTGCTGGCCGACAAGAAGATCCGCGACCAGCTGCGCCAGTGGGAAGAGCAGGGCTACGGACACTTGCCGGTTTGTATGGCCAAGACGCAATACAGCTTCTCGACCGACCCGAACCTGCGCGGCGCGCCGACCGGGCATGGCGTTCCGATCCGCGAAGTCCGCCTCTCGGCCGGCGCCGGTTTCATCGTGGTGATCTGCGGCGAGATCATGACCATGCCGGGCCTGCCCCGAACACCGGCCGCCGAAGCGATCATGCTGAACGAGGCCGGCGAGGTCGAAGGGCTCTTCTGAGGCCGGACAGCGCCGCCCCATGCCCGGTGCCGGCCATGGGGTTCGGGTATCCGCGACGCGGGCGCATCGGGAGACAGCAAACCAATATGATCCGATCTGGCCCATGCCGGAGGAATTGGATATCCGCTCTGTTGTCCCTGACCGAGGGCGACCGACAGAAGGAACGAAACCGATGACGGCTCAGATTATTGACGGCAAGGCCTTTGCCGCCAGCGTGCGCGAGAAAGTGGCCGGCCACGTAGCCCGCCTGGTGGAAGAACATGGGCTCACCCCTGGCCTGGCCGTGGTGCTGGTGGGCGAGGATCCCGCCAGCCAGGTCTACGTGCGCAACAAGGGCAAGCAGACCAGGGAAGTCGGAATGCTCTCGGTCGAGCACCGGCTGCCCGACACGACCTCCGAGGGAGATCTGCTGGAGCTCATCGAGGCGTTGAACAACGATCCGATGATCCACGGCATCCTCGTGCAACTGCCGCTGCCGGAACACATGAATTCGGACCTCGTGATCAACGCGATCGACCCGGCCAAGGACGTTGATGGTTTCCACATCTCCAATGTCGGCCTGCTGGGCACTGGTCAGAAGAGCATGGTCCCCTGCACGCCGCTCGGCTGCCTGATGATGCTGCGCGAGCATCACGGCTCGCTGTCCGGGCTGAACGCCGTCGTCGTCGGTCGCTCCAACATCGTTGGCAAGCCTATGGCGCAGCTCCTGCTGGGCGATAGCTGTACGGTCACCATCGCACATTCGCGTACCAGGGATCTCGCCGGGGTTTGCCGTGGTGCCGATATCCTCGTGGCCGCCGTTGGCCGCCCCAAGATGATCCCGGGCGGCTGGGTCAAGACGGGCGCGACGGTGATCGACGTGGGCATCAACCGCATCCCGAAGGAAGACGGCAAGAGCCGCCTCGTCGGCGATGTGGATTTTGACAGTGCCGTGAAAGTCGCCGGCGCCATCACCCCGGTGCCCGGTGGCGTCGGCCCGATGACCATTGCCTGTCTTCTGGCCAACACGGTTACGGCGTGCTGCCGCGCGAACGGCTTGCCGGAGCCGGAAGGTCTCACTGCCTGATTGCCATGCAATGGTGTCTTGCTTTCCGCGAAACGGGCTGCGGCCAGCATGAGATGAGAACGAAGATTGGGGGCGCTGCCCCCAAACCCCCGGGATATTTTCTGTCAGAAGAAGGAGATGGAGCAATCCTTGCAACTTCGTCTTTCTGGAAATATCCCCGCCGGAGGCACGATCCAAAGGATCGTTCCCGCCTTCGACGGGACGGCAGAACTGGAGCCGGTTCAGACGAAAGCGCTGTCGGAAGATCACTCTTCAAACCGGAATCATTGTCCCCTGCAACAGGGCGACCAGCTTGCGGGTGCCGGCTTCTTCCGCAAAGACTTCCGCGCTGACCACGACCAGCCTGCGCCCGGGTTTGACCACCTTTCCGATAGCAATCAGGCGGCTGCCCTTGGCCGGGGCAAGAAGGTTGATCTTGACTTCGACCGACATGACCTCGGCGCCTTCCGGCATCATGGAGAGAGCGGCATAGCCCGCCGCGCTGTCGCCCAACGAAAAGGTCAACCCGGCATGAGCGAAGCCATGCTGCTGGCGTGATCCAGGCAGGATGGGCGCCGTGATCTCCACCCGGCCCGGGGCGATCTCGCCGAGTTCCGCGCCGAAGGTGCGCATCAGCGACTGCGCGGCAAAGCTTGTTCGAATTCGGTCGATCTCCGAAGACGATAGGATTTTCTTTTCCATCTCGGTGACATCTCCCTCGTGTCCCACGGCCCCGTCAAGCCGCGATCATCGGCAAGACGGCCTGCGTCGCCCCGGTCAGGATTGCCCGCGCGTTGCTCTGCATCAAGCCCGCAATCTCGGGTGCGGAGAGGTCCATTCCGCCGGTATAGGCGCCGAATGCCGGCAGGATCATGCGCCGCCGATCCACCAGGAAGCAGGGGCGCCGAACCCCGCCCACACGGGCCTTGGGGTGGAAATGGCCGGAAATCTCGCCGGTCGGGCCGTCCGCCTGCGCAATATGGCGAAAGCTCAGAGGACCGAGGACAAACTCCCCAAGATGCCGTCCCGAAAGCGACAGCGGCGCCGGGTCGTGGTTGCCGGCGATCCAGATCCAGTCGCGACCGGCCATCAGCCGCGCGAGCCAGAGACAGTGCGCCTCGGACAGGCTTTCGGCGGCGGGCCCATCGTCGAAACTGTCGCCGAGACAGATGACGACTTCCGGTGAAAGCGCCTCGATCTCGGTATCGAGGCGCCCCAGCGTCTCCGCGCACTCATAGGGGGGCAGCAGCCCGCCGCCGCGCCGCGCCATTCGCTCTGCCTTGCCGAGGTGGAGATCCGCGACGCAGAGGAGCCGCGCCTCGGGCCACCAGAGCGCACCGGACGGGCGTGGTTCGAGTGAGGCACCACAGAAAGAAATCGTCAGCTTGTTCATGGTGTGTTCTTCGCCTGCGCCGGGCGATATTGCAAGCCGGAGTTTCAAGCCAGCGATCCGGGATCCGCCGCCCCGATCCCGGCCGCTTCCATCAACCGTGCCGCTTCCTCTGCCACGAGTCGCTCGCGACCGGCACCGACGACCGGTACTTTGCCGACCTCCAGCAGCAATGGCGCCGCAAAAGGCGTAACCCGCTCCAGCCGAATATGGTCGATCCGGCCCTCCACCCGGTCGATCATCTCCTCGATCCGCCCGAAATCGACCAGCCCGCGCAAGGCCTCTTCGCGGGTGATCTGCATCAAAAGGTGGTCGGGCTCGTATTTCAGCAGCGTGTCATAGAGTATGTCGGACGAGAACGTCGCCTGCCGTCCGCTCTTGCGCGCCGAGGGCATGTTGCGCTCGATCAGCCCGGCGATGGTGGCCGAGGCCCGGAATGTCCGCTTCATCACGGCGTTCCCGGCCAACCACGTTTCCAGGCCTTCTTGCAAAGTTTCGCGTGCAAAGAGCGGTGCGGCGTCGCGTAGCGGCTCCAGCCCCCAAATCAGGGTGGCGTAATCGGTCGAGACGAAGCCGAGCGGGTGCAGACCGGCATCCTCCATGCGCCGGGTCAGCAGCAGGCCGAGCGTCTGCTGTGCATTCTTGCCGGCAAATCCGTACACGCAGACATGTTCGCGCCCATCATGCGGAAAGCTCTCCACCAGCAGCCGGTTGCGTTGCGGCAGGTGGGACAGTTCGCTCTGAAGGCGCAGCCAGTCACGCGTATGGGCGGGCAGGTCCGGCCAGTCCGGCTGCTGTAGCATGGCAAGGATCCGATCCATCAGCCGTGTGGTCGAGGCGAACTTGGTGCCGGCAAAGACGGCCACTTTCGGCTTCTGCGCTGCGTGGCGTGTCACCTCGACCGTCATTTCCCGAAGCCCCTCGTAGCGGACGATCTGGCCGCCGATCAGGAATGTGTCGCCCTGCGTGAGTGAGGCCGCGAAGGCCTCCTCCACCTCGCCCAAGGGCTTGCCACCGCCACGGTTCCTTAGGCGGACCTTCAGGGTGTCCGTGTCCTGGATCGTGCCGATATTCATCCTTATGCGCTGCGCCGCACGCGGGTCGCGAAGTTGCCAGAGCCCGTCCGGGCGTTGCTTCAGGCGCTGCCAGCGATCATAGGCACGCAGGGCGTAGCCACCGGTGGCGCAGAAGTCGAGGCATGCGTCGAAAGCGTCCCGCGAGAGGCCCGCATAGGCGCCCGAGGTGGTCATTTCGGCGAAAAGGTCATCGGACCAGAACGGCCCCACGCAAGCGGCGATCAGGATATGCTGGCAGAGCACGTCGCGCGGACCAGCCCCCCGCGGAGCGCCGTCCAGATCGTGTTCCCGGACCGCTTCCAGCGCGGCCTGACATTCAATGATCTCGAAGCGGTTGGCGGGCACCAGGAGCGCCTTGGAGGGCGCGTTGTAGCGGTGATTGGCCCGCCCAATCCGCTGAACCAGCCGTTTGACGTTCTTGGGGGCGCCGACCTGGATTACGAGGTCCACGTCGCCCCAGTCGATCCCAAGATCGAGCGAACCGGTGCAGACAATGGCGCGCAGCCGTCCTTCGACCATAGCCGCCTCGACCTTTTCCCGTTGCTCGCGTGAAAGCGAGCCGTGGTGAATGCCGATGGGCAACCCCTCCTCGTTGGCAAGCCACAGGTGATGAAAGAAGATCTCCGCCTGTGCGCGGGTGTTGTGGAATATGAGGGTGGTGCGGTGCTGTCGGACCTGTTCGAGGACGGCTGGAATCGCATAGCGCCCGCCGCCGCCGGCCCATGGCGGCGGCGTCTCAGTCTCTAGCATGGCAATATCGGGGGCAGGACCCGGATCGGCCTGAAGGATCTCCACCGGGTCCGGATGCCGCGCCATCAGCGCGCCAATCGCCTGCGGATCATCCACCGTGGCCGACAGGCCCACGCGGCGCAGTCGCGGTGCAAGAGTGGAAAGCCGCGCCAGCGACAGCATCAGTTGATCCCCGCGTTTCGATTCCGCCAGTGCGTGGATCTCGTCGATGATCACCCGGCTCAAGCCGGCGAACATGCGTGGTGCGTCTTCGTAAGAGGTGAGCAATGCAAGCGATTCCGGCGTGGTCAGCAGGATATGCGGCGGGTCGGCGCGCTGGCACTTCTTGCGCGTGGCCGAAGTGTCTCCGGTGCGGTCCTCGACACGTATGGGCAGGCCCATTTCTCCGATTGGCGTGGAGAGGTTGCGCTTGATATCCGCCGCGAGCGCCTTGAGGGGCGAGATGTAAAGCGTGTGCAGCCCTTCGTGTTCGCCGTTGGAGAGTTCTGCCAGGCTGGGTAGGAAGCCTGCAAGCGTCTTGCCGCCGCCGGTTGGTGCGACGAGCAGAAGCGCGGGCGCCGCGGCATGCTCCAGCATGGCCTGTTGATGCGGATGAATCTGCCAACCGCGGCTGGAGAACCACTCGTGAAAGATGGGAGGAAGCGGCGTGGACATGAGGACAACCTAGCTTCAGACGGTGTCGGCTTCCACGGCCTCTCGGTAACAAAAGGTAGCGGCGCCCCTGAGCAGCCTCAATTGTCGGGCGGCGTCGGCGGCGAAACTTCGTGAACCACGACTTGCATCGGGAGGATTTCCAACCTGAGCGACACCGGCTCGCCGAGTTCCTCGGAAATCAGCTGGCGGAAGGTCTCCGCCGAGGTTTCGACCCTGTCCAGGTTCTCGCGCAGGCCGAGCATGACGATGGAGACGTTGAGCGCGCCATCCATCCGCTCGCCCCGGACCTGGAGAATGAACGCGTCTTCGCTGACGATTTCGGTATTCTGCCGAATGGCCTCGACGAAGAGCCGTTTGACGGCGTCTTCGACGAAGATGATCTCGAGCCGTCGATCAAGCTTGTCGACCACGAAGATGGACAGGAGCATGAGCGCGGCCGCGACGACAAAAGGCTTGCGCCAGTTTCCATAACCCTGGAGGCCGAAAACCAGAATCGCGGCTGCAACGATGCCGAGAAAGTTGGTGACGAAGAGCAGGAACGCGCCCGCGGCCATCGAGCTGCCGCTGCCCTGGTGGTGGAAGTCGGACAGGGCGATCGCCTGCTGGGAAACGGCGCTGTCGCCGAGAGCGAGGCCGATGCCGACGACCGTGAGCGGCGGGACAAGCGCGACGGCGATTGCCACGCCGGCGATGGAGTTGGCGATTCCGATTCTCGAATGGGCAAAGGCGGCGGCAGCTCCCGAACACAAGGCGACCATGAGATCGAGGGTCGAGGGCGCTGTCCGTGCGACAATTTCCGAACCTACGACCCGAAGGCCAACCGCGGTGGTGCAGAGATATCCGATGCTGATAACGAGGACGATACCGGTCAGGATGGAGATCAGAGCTCGGAGCGCGAGCTTGTTCGAGCCCATTATGGCCGCGAAGGAGAAGCCGATAATGGGCGACATCAAGGGGGCTACGATCATCGCTCCGATGATCGCCGGTGCGCTATTGCTGAGCAGCCCGAAAGAGGCGATGGCTGTTGCCATGCCCAGCATGAAATAGAAATTCAGGCTCGGGACAGAGGATTCCTCGATCTGGTCGAAGAGCAGGGCGCTGTCCTTGGAGGAAGCCTTTGTCGTTGCGCTGGAAAGCCCAGACGGCTCCTTTCCGACTGGCGTATTCGTTTCGTTGGTCTGCATCTGAAAACTCTCTGTCTGCCGCGCGCCAGATCCTCGCGCGATATGCTGTTGGCAGAGACTAGATACAACTGCGAACACGAAAGCAATTCCGATACTTCACCCTTGGGAGGGAGCTTGACCTAACGGCATTCGGATTGATACGGCGTCAAAATAAACGGGGCGCCCATTTCGGGCGATTTCAGCTTTGATGGCGCGGCTGCAACGCCCGGATCGCCTTGCGGATCTCCTCGGGCAAACGCGTGTCGGCGGAAGGCGGGGCAGCATCGAGTGCGGCGGACACGTCCTTGACGAGGATCCCGATCGAATTGTCCTCGGCCCATCCATCGCGGGCGAATTCGATCGTGTCCATTCCGCTGGCGAGCCAGTTCTGGCCGGAGGAGGTCTCGATCAGGGCCAGCAGGCGGCGTTCGTCGAGGCCAGTGGCGTCGGCCCAGTCGAGCACCAGGCGGGTCATCGCCGTGTGGGAGGCGGCGAGCAGGTTGTTGAGCACCTTGGCCTGCGCTCCGCTGCCGAAGGGCCCCATACGGTAGAAATGGGCACCCATCGCATCAAAAAGCGGCTGAAGGCGGTCAAGCTCGGCGCTCTCGCCGCCAAGCATGAAGCTCAACCGCCGTTCCTGCGCGGCGATGCGGGCGCCGGACATGGGCGCGTCCACGAGCCTGACAGAGGCATGCATCCGCTCTGCGAGGGCGCGTACGTAGCGTGGCGAAAGGGTGGAGGAAATGACCAGGGTTTCGAGGTTCCGGGCGCGTTCGGCCAGACCGCCGTGGCCGAAGAGAACGTCATCGGTCTGGGCTTCGTCGCGCACGACAGTGACAAGGATGCGAAGCTCGTCTGCAACGCGCGTCGGATCGTCGGTAACCGGAACGTCATCGACGACGTTTTCGGGCGCGATGTCATAGCCTTGCGCGTCAAATCCGGCGGCGCGGAGGGCGGCCAGCATCGGGCCGCCCTTGCGACCGCAGCCGGCAACGGCCACGGGGCCAAGTTGCGTCAATGTTCGATATGCTCCTCTTTGACGAACATGTTCTCCCATGCGCGGTCGATCAGGTCCGGGGTCATCTGGTTCGGGATGCCCTCAAAACGACAGATCGAGATCATTTGGTCAATGAGGAATATCGGTTGGTAGTTGGCATAGACATTGTCGATCGTCGGATACTTGTTCCGTAGCAGGTGGATCATCGTGTCCTGGTCCAGCGGCATCTGCCGCTTCTTGGCGACCATGGCGAAGATCTTCAGGAAGTCTTCCTGGCACGGCCCGTCGATCTTGATCTTGAAGAAGATCCGGCGCAGCGCCGCCTTGTCGAAGATCTCGTTGGGGTGGAAGTTGGTCGAGAAGATCACCAGCGTGTCGAAAGGCACCTCGAATTTCTCGCCCGATTGCAGGGCGAGGATGTCCTTGCCCTCTTCCAGCGGCAGAATCCAGCGGTTGATCAGGGCCTGGGGCGGATCGGCCTGGCGGCCGAGGTCATCGACGATGAAGATGCCGCCGGTGGATTTAAGCTGCATCGAAGCCTGGTAGGTCCGCGCGGTCGGGTTGTAGACGAGATCAAGCATGGATAGCGAAAGCTCACCGCCGGTAATGACGGTGGGGCGTTCGCAGCGCACATAGCGCGTGTCGAAGCGATTGCTCGAGCGACGGAGTGCGTTGGGGTCATCCAACTGCTCCTCGGCGGCGGAATGCACGATCGGGTCGTAGACAGTGATCACCTGGCCGGCATATTCGACGGCGCGGGGGATGTAGATCTTGTCGCCCATCGCGTCGCGGATCCCATTGGAGATCGAGGATTTACCATTGCCCGGCGGGCCATACATCAGGATCGAACGACCGGCGGAGACCGCGGGTCCAAGCTGGCTGAGGAGGTTTTCGGGCAGCACGAGATGTCCCATCGCGCCGGTCAGCTGGTCGCGGGTAATCTGGACGTTGCGGATCGACTGGCGTTTGACCTGTTCGCCATAGACCTCCATCGGTACCGGCATGGCGCCGAAATACTCCGATTGCGACAGCGCGTCGAGCGCACGCGCCTTGCCGGCATCGGTCAGTTGGTACCCCATCTCGCCGGAGGAGTTGGCGTGCAGCGTACCGGTCGCCTCGACCAGCTTCTGAACACGGGCCATGTCGACCAGCTCCTGCGTCACCGGGATCGGCAGGCAGATGGCGCGGGAAAGCTCCGTGACCAGTTCGATATTCTTGCGGAAAATGGTCTTGAGCAGGATGTCCCGCATCATCACCAGGGGAAGCTGCATTTCATCCAGACGTTTCGGCGCGGGGGGCGCCATCACGTTTCCGACTTCCATGTTCATTGCGTCACCTGCTTGCCTGTTCCGAAGACTATTCCGATTTCGCCCGGAAATGGACATGTTAGCCTGCCAGTCCTCGGACATTGCAAAAGATGCTGTGCCAATGTGGCCAAAAAAGGGAAAATGAGAGCAGAGATGCAGACACGTAAGGGGATCGTCGCCTTCAGCCTTTTCCTGGCGGGTTTCTGGGCGCTTCTGGCCGGCGCGCTTCTGGCCAAGGGTGGTTTCTATATCGGCAAGCACGAGGGGGACACGATCCACCTGGCCGACCTGGTGCTGCGGCAGGCCGCCGGAGAATGGCCGCATCTGGATTACATGACGCCGATCGGCGTTCTGGCCACCGCTCCGATCGCCTTCTTCGCGGCGCAGGGCATGGGGCTCGGCATGTCGATTCTCGCGGCACAGGCGGCGGTTGCCGCCTTGCTGCTGTTGCCGATCTGGTGGATCGGTATCACCCGGCTGCAGGCGGGCTGGGCCATGCTCTACGGGGCGATCTGCCTGGTAATGACCATGGCACTGGTCCATGGCGAGCCGCTGCCGGGGATCTCGATCTCCATGCATTACAATCGCTGGGCCTGGGTGCTGTCCTTTCTGGCGATCACGACGGTGCTGTTGCCGCCACAGGGGCGCGGCACGGGCAAGGCGGGACGCGTGGCCGATGGGCTGATCCTGGGCCTCTGCGTTGCTGGCCTGGCGCTGATCAAGGTGACCTATGTCGCGGCCTTTCTGCCTGCGATTCTCGCGGGGCTGTTGATCCGGCGCGACTGGCGCGCTCTGAAGTCGGCGCTGGTGGCGGGCCTGCTCGTCATTCTGCTGCTGACGATCCTTGCCGGGCCGGGTTTCTGGCTGGCCTATTTCGGCGACATGATCTCGGTCGCGACCGAGGGCGACCGGCTCTATCCGCAGGCGAGCCTGACCGGGGTGATCATCGCACCGGCCTATCTCGGTGGCTCCTTCCTTGCGATCTTCTCGGTAGTCCTGCTGCGCCAATGCGGACGGCAGGGGGAAGGGCTGATCCTGCTTCTGCTGGTGCCGGGGTTCTTCTATGCCACCTTCCAGAATTTCGGCAACGATCCGCAATGGATGTACCTGCTGGGCGTCCTCATGCTGGCGCTCCGCCCGGAACCCGGCGTTGAAAACGGCTGGGGCTGGAACATGCGGCTTGCGGTGACGCTGGCGGCCTGCGCGGCCTTCGCGCTCTCGCTGCCCTCGGCGCTCAACCTCACCTTCAGCCCGTTCCGGCATCTGGCGCTCAACCCGGCCGAGTATGACCTGCTGCTGCCGGCAAAACCGGAACATGATGACATCTTCTTTGCCAAGGAGCGAAACGAACGGCCCTATGGCGAGATCAGCCGACCACTTGCCGGCGCCGATCTGGAGGATCCTCCGGTGATGTTGCTGGGCGAGCAACTGCCGGTGTGCGCGCTGGAGCGTGGGACAGTCACCTATCTCGATGCGGTCGGGCGCGAGATCGAGGCGGCGGGCTTCGCCGGGCGCGCGATCTATCACGCGGACCTGATGTCCGGGATATGGCTTTTCGGAGACTTCCAGCGCCTGCACGGGGCCGCGCCCTGGCGCTATTCCGGTGTGCCGGGATTCGAGGAGGCTGACTACCTGCTGGTATCGTTCTGTCCAATCGTTCGCGTGTCGCGCGACGGTATTCTCGGCGAGGTCGCCAAGACGGGTGTCGGACTAAAAGAGGTCTATCGCGGAAACGATTTCCTGCTGCTGGAGATTCAGCGGCCGTAGGCCACCCCGAGCGCGAGATAGAGGATCAGCATCCAGCCGAGCGCGAGCCCCATGGGGAAATCCTTGCGCTCCCAGCTTTCCCAGCCCGGAGCCGCCCGCCGGATCGCGGGGATGGCGCGCATGGTGCGGTGGACGACCAGCGCGGCGAGGGAGCAGGCGACGTAGATATAACAGAAGGTCGCGGCATCGCCGAGCGCCACGAAGGGCGCCATGACGGCGGCGAACTTTGCGTCGCCCGCGCCCATCAGCCCGATCATGTTGAGAACGAAGCCCGCGACTAGAACCACGACGAGGTGCAGCCATTGCCACGCGTAGGTTTCCAGCGGCAGCGCCAGCGGGCCGATAACGAGATACACGAAGAACAGGGCCATGACGGCCTTGTTCGGGATCTTCATGCGCGCCATGTCGTTCCAGCCGACCCAAAGGCCGATGGGGATGGCAAAGGGCAGGAACCACGTCGCCGCGCTGGCAGGAATGGTGAGCATCATGGCGGGCTCAGACCCCGTCGAGCGCGTTGAGGCTGTGAACGGCGGCTTCGAAATGCTGCGGATGGGTGTCGATGGCGTCCTGCAGCAAGGAGCGGCCAATCGAGGTGTCGCCATGCTTGATCGCGGTCAGCCCGGCCGTGTGCAGCAACTGTGCCCGCTCGGTCTGTGTCATCTCGACGATCGGAAGCTGGTAATTGCGTTGCGCGCCGCGGGCCAGCACCAGGTTGTTCTTGGCCGTGTAGAGATCCGGCTCGTATTGCAGTGCCTCGCCAAAGAGCCGCTCGGCCTCGCGGTAGTCGCCGCGGGTGAGCTTGGAATAACCCCAGTTGTTGAGCGTGGTGGCCGGCTTGGTGGTCAGCCCGACGGCGATCTCATAAAAGCTGTCGGCCTTCTTCCATTCCTTGTTGCCGTCGGCGACCATGGCTTCGAGCTTGTAGCGCTTGAAGGTCTCGTGGGTGGGGGGCACCTTGTCGAGCGTGGCTTCCGCCTTGTCCCAGTCGCCGGCACGGATCAGGGCGTCGGCATAATCCACGCTGTCGGAGTTGGTTGCCTCCGGCATGGCGACGACCTTGGCCCAGGCGGCGGTGGCCTCGGTGTTATGCTTGGCGCGCACGAGCGATTTCGCAAGGTTGCGCTGCAAGTCGATCCGTTCGGGGTGCTCCGCGACTGTTCGCTTGTAATAGGCGACCGCCTCGTTGGCATCGGCTGCCGTAAGCATGAGGTCGCTGAGGTTGCTTTCGTCGATGACATTCACGCTCTGGATGGCGCGGTCGACTTCGCTCTCGCCGGCCTTCTCACAGGCCGAAAGTGCCATCGCTGCGCCAAGGCACATCGTGACAAGGGTAATCTGGCGCATTTTTGCGTCCTTTTACTGCTCGTTCTGCCTCAAGGTGTCGTCAGGATACGGTATTGTCCGCTTCCCCTGCGCACCAATTCGAATTCGTATTTTTGCTCGGAAGTGTATGCGGGATTTTCGAGTTTTGCGAGCGCGAGCTGCAAGTTTTCCTTGATTTCGACACTTTCGCCACTGTCCAGGGCGAAAGCGGTCTGAAAGGTGCGCGCGGCCTCGCCAAATTCGCCCTGTTCCATCAGCACTACGCCGAGATTGTTCCAGGCGGCGGCGAAACGTTCGTCCTCTTCGATGGCGCGGCGCAGCATGCGCTCGGCCTGGCCCAGCCGCCCGAGCTTGAGATTGGCCGAACCGATGGCCGAGAGCACATCGGCCGACAGCCCGTGATCGGCGGCGGCGCGGTAATATTCCTTGAGCGCGAGCTCGTATTCGCCTGCCGCCATCAGGCGGTGGCCGACAATCAGCCCGTCCACGGCGTCACGACTGCCTTCAACGCCGGCCGGCGGCGGAGGGCCTTCGTTCAGCGCGTCCAGTCGCGGGTCTTCTCCGCAAGCGGCGAGCGCCAGCAGGAGGGGCAGAACCGGAAGGGCAGGGCGCAGCATGGAGACCTCGGGAATGCGTGGAGTGTGTCGAGTTTGACTGTTCGTATGGGGGCGGCCAAGGGGCCTGGAGCTGCTGCCCGTCCTTAGGGTGTCGGGTGTGGCAAAAGCGACTCTCCGTTGGGCAGGGTGGCCCGGAGGGGGGCGCATCGAAGATACGGTTCCCTCCGCGCGCGGCAGAGGGTTCTTCAAAAAAATCTTGGGCCAGCTTGCTGGCGTTCGGCTTCGCGAGTGGGTTTTGCTATTTGCGGCGCTTGTGTTCTTCCAGGCGGTGAAACATCTCGACGAAATTGCAGGGACGGTGACGATAGTCGAGCTGTGGCTCGAGAATTTCATCCCATCCATCCTTGCAGGCGCCGGGCGAACCGGGAAGCGCGAAGAGATAGGTTCCGCGCGCGACTCCGGCGCAGGCGCGCGATTGGACCGCCGAGGTGCCAATCTTCTTCATCGAGACGATGGTGAAGATCGTGCCGAAAGCGTCGATTTCCTTTTCGTAGACATCCCGATGTGCCTCCACGCTCACATCGCGCCCGGTAAGCCCGGTTCCGCCGGTAGAGATGATGACATCGACTCCCGGGTTGTCGCACCAGACCGACAATTGCGCGGCGATCTCGGCACGTTCATCGGGCAGGATCTTGCGATCGGCGAGGATATGTCCGGCCATCTCGATCCGGGCGACGAGCGTGTCACCGGAGCGATCCTCGGCAAGGCTGCGGCTGTCAGAGACGGTCAGGACAGCGATGCGGACGGGGATGAATTCCTTGGGGGTGTCGGGGCTGTGCATGGTTTAGCTTCGCTCCATGAGGGCCAGCCTGGCGGCCAGCGCGGTGAAGACCCCGGCCGTCGTCCAGCGGAGCGCGCGGGCAAAACGGGGCGAATTGGCGAGCCTGCGGCCAAGGCTGCCTGCGAAGACACCGACCAGGCCGTTGATGACCAGTCCGCCCGTGGCAAGGATCAGGCCGAAGATCAGGAATTGCGGCAGGATGGCGCCGCGGGCGGGATCGACGAATTGCGGCACGAAGGCGAGCACGAAGAGGATCACCTTGGGATTGGTCAGGTTGACGAAGAGCGCCTGCCGGAACGCCCGGGACGGGGCGAGGGCCGGCACCCTAGCATCCGGCACCGGGCCGGTTCGAAAGGCGCCGTAGGCCAGCCACAGCAGGTAGCCCACGCCCAGCCAGCGGATAATGTCCAGCAGCGCGGGTTCCGCCGCGACCAGCGCCGAAAGGCCCAGCCCTGCGGCGGCGGCGTGAAAGAAGGCGCCGACCGCGATTCCGGCATCGGCAGCAAGTGCCGCGCGCGGCCCCCCGCGCAGCCCCTGGGCGAGGCAGAACATCATGTCTGCCCCCGGCGTCAGGTTGAGTGCCAGCCCCGCCGGCACGAAGGCCAGCAGGGTCAGCGGATCGACCGGTATCATGGCGCTTCTCCGCGCTTCAGGCGGGCCTTGAGTTCCAGCAGGTCCGCCCACGCCTCGCGCTTGGCCGACGGGTTGCGCAGCAGGTAGGCGGGGTGGAACATCGGCAGCGCCGGCAGGCCCAGCACCTCCGACCATTCGCCGCGCAGCCGCGTGATGCCGCGCCGCCCGAGCATGGCCTGGCAGGAGATATTGCCCATCAGCACCAGCAGATCGGGCGAGACAAGCTCCACATGGCGCTCGACAAAGGGCTTGAGCATGGCGATCTCTTCCGGCTTCGGGTCCCGGTTCTGGGGCGGACGCCAAGGCAGGATATTGGTGATATAGACCGCGGATTCCGCGTCGGTTGCCTCGCGCGATAGCCCGATGGCGGCCAGCATCCGGTCCAGCAACTGGCCGGCGCGTCCGACGAAGGGGCGGCCCTGGATGTCCTCGTCGCGTCCTGGCGCCTCGCCGATGATCATCACCCGGGCCTGTGGGCGGCCATCGCAAAAGACCAGCGAGCGTGCGCCATGTTTCAGCTCGCAATGCTCGAAAGCCGCAAGTGCCGCTTCCAGCGCTTCCAGCGAGGACGCGCTAGAGGCCATCGCGCGGGCATCGCTGATCGGGTCGGCCTTGACCGGCACGGGCGGCGGCGATGCCCTCAACGGGTATTGCGCCGGCGCCTTGGCCTTTTGCTCGGCTGCGGCAGCGCTCAGCGCGTAACGGTCCAGCGGCTCCTCGCCAATAGCCATATCTGCGCCCATCGCGATCTGGAAATCGAGGGCGGCAAGGGCATCATATGTGGAAAGCTCCTGAACCATGAGGATCTTGCTAGCCGATTGCAGCGGAGTCGGGAAGGGTGGCCAGCACCGGGCCACGCGATGAATTTTCCGGCAGGTTTCGTTCCTCTCCACGTCACGACAGCGTGGGTTTGCGCAATCGCCGTTTCAGTCTAGGTAGAATTGTCTCACCCTTGCGTGCAGCAGTTGGAAAGGTCCAGCAATGCAGTTTCTTCGGCGGTCCCTTGTCGGGCTGTTCCTGTTCTCGGTCACGATCGGGATCCTGATCTATGCCGGTATCGTCTTCAACGATGCGGTGCAGGAGATGCTTGCGCGCGAATCCCATCAAAGGCCCGCCCGGGAGCGGATCATGCCGGTCAATTCGGTCGTGATCGAAGCCGGCACGGCCACGCCCGTGATCACGGCCTTCGGGCAGGTGCAAAGCCGGCGGATCCTGGAGCTGCGCGCCGGGGCAGGCGGGCGCATCGTCGAGCTTTACGAACAGTTCGATGCCGGTGCCACGGTCGAGCAGGGCACGTTGCTTGCACAGATCGATCCGACCGATGCGCTCTCTGCGCTGGAGATCGCGCGGACCGAATTGGCCGAGGCCGAAGTCGAGCTGCGCGATGCCGAACGCAATCTTGTCCTGGTGGGCAACGAGCTGGTCGCCTCCCGCGCGCAGGCGCAGCTTCGCAGCCAGGCTCTGAAACGCCAGCAGGACCTGGCCAATCGCGGTGTCGGGACGGAAGCGGCCATCGAGACGGCGGCGCTGGCGGAGGCGAGCGCCAACCAGGCGGTTGTCGCCCGCCAATTGGTCGAGGCGGCAGCGGAGAACCGGGTGGAACAGGCGCGCAACCAACTGGAACGCGCGCGAATTGCGGTGGCCGATGCCGAACGACGGTTGGAAGACACAAAGGTCTATGCCGCCTTCACCGGCACACTGGCAGGGGTGGATGTAGTCCAGGGCGGGCTCGTCTCGCAGAATGAGCGGCTGGCCACGCTGATCGACCCGACGACGCTCGAGGTGGATTTCCGCCTCTCGACCACGCAATATGCGCGGCTTCTGGACGAGGCGGGAACGCTGATCAACGCGCCGGTACAAGCCACGCTGGACGTTCTGGGGCTGGACCTTCTGGCGCAGGGGCGCATCTCGCGGGTGGACGCGCTGGTGGGTGAGGGGCAGACCGGGCGGCTCCTTTTTGCCCGGCTCGACAGTTTTGCCGGTTTCCGGCCGGGCGACTTCGTGACTGTGCAGGTGCGCGAGCCGGAATTGACCGATGTTGCCGTGCTGCCGGCAACGGCGGTGGATGCGGCCAGTTCGGTTCTGGTGATCGGACCGGAGAAGCGCCTGACCGTGGCCGAGGTGGAGGTTCTGCGGCGGCAGGGGGACGAGGTGATCGTCTCGGTCGGCACGCTCGCTGGTCAGCGCATCGTGGCGGAGCGAACACCACTGATCGGACCGGGCGTTCTGGTGCGGGATCTGACCATGCAGGCCGAGGAACGGATGGAGGACAGCGAGTCGAACGATGCCGGCGGCTCAAAGGATGCTTCCGAATTGATCGCGCTGACACCTGAGCGCCGCGCGGCGCTTATCGCAGCCGTCGAAGGCAATACACGCATGCCGGCGGAAGCCCGCGCCCGCGTGCTCTCGCAACTCCAGCAGGAAAAGGTGCCCGCCGGCGTTGTCGAGCGCATCGAAAGCCGGATGGGGGGCTGATCCATGTCCAGCGACGATTCCGCGCCGCGCGGATTGCTCTCCTATTTCGCCCGCCACGCGACAGCGGCCAACCTGCTGTTGGTGCTGCTGATCGCGGCGGGGCTGTTTTCGCTGCCACGGATGCGGGCGCAGTATTTTCCCGACGTGGTTCTGGACGAGGTCAACGTCAATGTCCGCTGGGAAGGGGCGGGCGCCGATGATGTCGATACCGCGATCGTCGAGCTGTTGCAGCCGGTGTTGCTGACCGTGGACGGAGTCGCCTCCTCCTATTCCAGCGCAAAGGAAGGCTCCGCCGCGATCACGCTCGAATTCGAACCGGGCGTGGATATGGGGCGGGCCGCCGAGGATGTGCAACAGGCCATCGACACGGTGACGACCATGCCTGAAGACGCTGACGATCCGGTCGTCCGGCGCAGGGCATGGCGCGACAGGGTGTCGGACGTTGTGATCGCCGGACCGGTGGGCGTCGGGCTTCTGGCCGAGTTCACCGACGAGTTCGTGGCTCGCCTGTTCACCGAAGGGGTGACGCGGACCACGATCCGGGGAGTGGCCGCACCACAGGTCATTGTCGAGGTGCCGACGCTTTCGCTCGTGCGCCACAACGTGACCATGGCCGAGATCGCCGATGTCATCGCCGGCGAAGTCGCCGCGGATCCGGCCGGCGATGTGAGCGGCGCCAATGCCCGCGTGCGCACGGGACGCGAGAAACGTTCCGCTGAGGAAATTTCCGGCATAACGCTGCGCACCTATGACGATGGCTCGCGGCTGACCATCGGCGACGTGGCCACCATCCGGGTAGAAGGGGTTGACCGCAACCGCACCTATTTCCGTGGCGCCGATCCGGCGATTTCGGTCCGGGTGGACCGCTCCGCACAGGGCGATGCACTCGATATCCAGGCAAGGGTCGAGGAGGTGGCACGGGAAATGATGCTCGGCCTGCCGGAAGGGGTGACCATCGAGCTGATCCGGACGCGCTCGGAGGCGATCTCCGGGCGCATCGCCGTGCTGCTGGAAAATGCCCTGACGGGTCTGGTGCTCGTCGTCGGTCTGCTCTTCCTGTTCCTGAATGCTCGCACGGCGATCTGGGTGGCCGCCGGCATTCCCGTGGCGCTCTTCTCGGCCATTGCGCTGATGTACGCGGCGGGGCTGACGCTCAACATGATGTCGCTCTTTGCGCTGCTGATCACGCTCGGGATCATCGTGGACGATGCGATCGTCGTGGGGGAACATGCCGATTTCCGTGTCCGGCGGCTGGGCGAGGCGCCCATGGTCGCCTCCGAACGGGCGGCGCGGCGGATGATGGGGCCGGTCTTCTCGGCCACGATCACCACCATTATCGCCTTTTCCGGGCTGACGCTGATCGGTGGCTTCTTCGGCAACCTGATCAAGGAAATCCCCTTTACCGTGATCGTGGTGCTGATCGCCTCGCTGGTGGAATGCTTCCTGATCCTGCCGAACCACCTGGCGCATTCGCTGCATGCCGCGAGCGCGCGCGAGGCCTGGTATGACTGGCCGTCGCGCATGGTGAACCGGGGTTTCTCCTGGTTCCGGCACAACATCTTCCGCCGTGTCGTCGCCTTCGCGCTTTGGGCGCGCTACACCGTGCTGGCGGTCATGCTGCTGATCCTGTCCGTGCAGGCGGCCAAGATCGTGACCGGCGATGTGCAATGGCGCTTTTTCAGCGCGCCCGAAGAGGGATCCGTGTCAGGCAATTTCGCCATGGCGCCGGGCGCCACGCGGGAGGACTCGCTGGTACAGATGCGGGCTTTCCAGGCGGCGGTGGAAGCGCTGGATGCCGAGTATGGTGAGACCTACGGCACCCGGCCTGTGCTCTATGCGCTGGCCGAAGTGGGCGGCAATACCGGGCGCGGGCTGGCGGGGGCCGATACCAAGGATGCCGACCAGCTCGGCTCCATCGCCGTCGAGTTGATCGACCCGGACCTGCGCCCCTATTCCAGCTTCCAGTTTGTCTCGGACCTTCAGGACCGTGTGGAACGTCATCCGCTGGTGGAGACGATCTCCTTCCGCGGCTGGCGCTCGGGGGGCGGTGGCGATGCGCTCGACGTGCAGTTGTTCGGGGCCGGCAATGAAACCCTCAAGGCTGCGGCCGAGGCGCTCAAGACCGAGGTCGCGCGCTTTGGCGAGGTCTCGGCAGTGGAGGACAACCTCTCCTATGACAAGGAGGAGATGATCCTCGAACTGACGCCGCAGGGCGCGGCGCTGGGCTTCACCATCGACGAGCTGGGCCGCGTGCTGCGCAACCGGCTGAACGGGATCGAGGCGGCTACCTATCCGGTAGGACCGCGCAGCGCCGCGATCCGGGTGGAACTGCCGGAAGACGAGCTGACAGCCGATTTCCTGAACCGGACACAGTTGCGCACGCCGGCTGGACAATATGTACCGCTCGCCGATGTGGTCGAGGTCTCGCGCCGCACCGGTTTCTCGACGATCAACCGCGAGAACGGCATCCGCGTGGTCTCGGTCACCGGTGACATCTCCGAGGACGACCCGGCGCGGGCCGAAGAGATCGTGGAAACCCTGCGCAATGATATCCTGCCGGAAATCGCCGAGGCGCACGGGGTGCAATGGCGCCTGTCGGGGCTGGCGGAGCAGGAACAGGATTTCCTGACCGACGCCTTTGTCGGCTATGGGCTGTGCCTGATGGGGATCTACCTGACGCTGGCTTGGGTGTTTTCGAGCTGGACGCGGCCGGTTCTGATCATGGCGGTGATTCCCTTCGGGCTGATCGGAACGGTCTACGGCCACCAGGCATGGGACATGCCGCTCTCCATGTTCACGATCATCGGGCTCATCGGCATGTCCGGCATCATCATCAACGATTCCATCGTGCTGGTGACGACAGTGGATGAGTACTCCCGCGACCGCGGGCTTGTTCCGGCGGTGGTCGACGCGGCGGCGGACCGGCTCCGGCCGGTGCTGCTGACGACGCTGACAACCGTGATCGGCCTGACGCCGCTGCTCTACGAGCCGTCCCGGCAGGCGCAGTTCCTCAAGCCGACCGTGATCACCCTCGTTTACGGTTTGGGCTTTGGCGTTGTGCTCGTGCTGTTGATGGTCCCGGCACTTCTGGCGGTCCAGAAGGATGTGCAGCGGCAGGTGCAGGCGCTGCGCCGGGCGCTCAGCGAACGGGCGCGCGCGGGGATGGTCAACGCCCTGACCTGGGTCGCCCTGCTGGCCGTCCTCGCGCTTCTGGCAGCGACATTCGGCAGCTTCCTGAAGGATGGGGTCATCTGGCCGCCACTGGCCGGGCTGCTGCCATTCGAGGCGACCAGCCCCTTGACCGTTCTGCTGCTGTTTCTCGCGGGAAGCTGGGCGATCACGACCGGGATCTTCCTGCTCGGGGCGTTCTGGATGCTGGTTTCCGGGCGCCGGAAGGACTCTGCCGAGAGCGCTGTCTAGGGCCGCACAGCGCCTCTTGCCGCGCTCTAATTCGTGGTGCAGCCGCGAATGTCGACGGAATTCGTCGTTCCTATCACGGTAAAGCGCAGGGCGCTGCGGCTGAGCGCCATGGGCTTGCCATTGGGCGGCACGAGATCGGCCTGGACGGCCAGTGCATTGCCCTGCCGTTGAACTTCCGGCTCGGAAACCCAGATCCGCGGATCGCCAGCCTCGACCATGGCAACTTCCTCGCCCTGCAACCGGGGCATCTCGATTCGGGCCGAGAGCCTTAGCCCGTCTGAAATCGGCGACAGGTCACATTTCACGTTACGCACCCCGGCCCGGCTGGCCGAGCGGGGCTGGTTTGCCAGCGCGGTGTGGATTTCGGGGTCTGAATGGCCTGGCCCCTCCAGCCATGCATCGACCTTGAGATGCGCCGGCATGCAGATGGTTTCGCAGACGCCGAGATCGACCTCGCCCTTGAGACGGATCGGTGTGCCGGCATTCTTGGGATGAAGCTCGATCGGCAGGATTAGCTCGTCTTTGTAGCCGACCGAGCGCAGTCCGTAGTTGGTGAAAACCTCGGGGCTGGGCCAGTGATAGCTGACGCCTTGCAGGTTCTCCGAGCCCGACCAGTTGAAGACGGGCGGGATGCCCGCCTCACCGGGCGCGCGCCAATAGGTTTTCCAGCCGGGCGTCAGCGTGAGGTGCAGAGCGGCCATCCGAGTGCCGTCCTTGGTCATCCAGCCTTCGCGTATCTCGGCCTGAACCACGTTTTCCGGCAGCCCGCCCGCCTGTCCGGCAAGAGGCAAGAGCCCGGCAAGCATTGTTGCGAGGGTGAGGGCGGCATTATGGAGATGGATTCTGCACTTCATGGCGCAGAGCATATGCAGCGCGTTCGCCATGGGAAATCACATAATGGCGACGGATCGCCTCCGTGTGTTCACGGCCACTTGTACCCCATGAAATCCGCCCTCATTGTTAGAGACATGCAAGAGACTAACCCACCCATGGACCTGTCCGGAAAACTGCTGATCGCCATGCCCGGCATGGGCGACCCCCGGTTCGATCATTCCGTCATCTATATCTGTGCCCATTCGGAGGAAGGGGCGATGGGGTTGATCATCAACCAACCGGCAGCGGACCTCGCCTTTGGTGACCTGTTGGAACAGCTCGAGATCGACACCAGCGACGAAAGCCTGCCGACCCAGATCCATATCGGCGGGCCGGTGGAGCATGGCCGTGGGTTCGTCTTGCATTCGGGAGAGTATGACATTGCCGAATCGACGCTCCGGGTGGACGCGGAATTCGGCATGACGGCGACGCTGGAGATCCTGGAGGACATGGCCCTGCGCCGTGGCCCCCGGCAGGCGCTGCTGGCGCTGGGCTATTCGGGCTGGGCCCCGGGACAGCTCGAAGGCGAGATCGCGCAGAACGGGTGGCTCACCTGCGACGCGACGCCGGAGCTGGTTTTCTCAACCGAGAATGGCAGTAAGTGGGAAAGGGCGCTGAAGACGCTCGGGATCGATCCGATGACCCTGAGCGCCGCCGCCGGACGCGCCTGAGCGCTCAGGAGCCACGCGCGTAGCGGAACGCGGCAGAGGCGCCCCAGCCGGCTGCGATCGCGATTGCCAACGACAGCAGGCCATAGAGCAGCGCTTGATCCTGCGCGAGATTATAGACCCAGCGTTCGATTCCGACCTTGCGGACATGCAGCACTCGGGTGAAGTCGGCGACAACCTGTCCGTCGCGGGTCAGGAAGATCCGGGTGGTGTAATCGCCTTCGACGAGATTCGCTGGCAAGTTGATATCGGAGCGGAACAGCGTCTGGTCGATCACCCTGACGCTGTTCGGGATCACTTCGTAATCGCCGGTGTCTTCACGGATGCGAATCAGCGCCTCCACGAAGGAGTCGGCATCCTCAACCTCGCCCGCTGCGCCCGCCGAGCGGACCGCCAGCGGGATCGAGATCGAATGGCGCAAGTCTTCGGAGTCTGACAGGATTTCCTCCAGCGGTTGGGAGGAGGCGATCTTGTAAAGGGTCGGGGCCGCATCGATCTGCAGCGCTTCGGCGTTTATCCAGATTCCGGCCCGGCGGTCCTTCTTGCGAACGGTCACCGGTTCCAGCGGGCCGGAGACGGTCACAATCACGTCGATCGGGTCGAGGACCGGATAGGATTTCGGTCGGCTTTCTTCCGTATGTTTCACGGCGCCGAAGACGAGGATATGGGAGCCGGCGAAACTCGCGGTGATGGAAACGCGGCTCTGGCTGAGATCGGCGACGACGGTTTGTGCGGCGGCCGGGAGCGCGGCGAGCAGGAAGGCGATGATCAGGAGTGCAAAGCGCATGGTCAGTGCCCTCCCGATACGCCGAGAGAGTAGAGCTCGGCGGGTTGCAGCAGCAGGTCCGATGCCAGCTTGCCGCAGACAAGAAGCACCATGCCCGCGAGCAGCACCCGGAGTTGCTCGGCCTTGAGCCGGGTGCCGATCTGGGTGCCGATCTGCGCGCCGATCACGCCGCCAACCAGCAGCAGGACGGCAAGCGCCATGTCCACCGTGTGGTTCGTCGTGGCGTGCAGCAGCGTCGTGAAGCCGGTGACAAGGATGATCTGGAACAGCGAGGTCCCGACCACGACCTTGGTCGGCATGCCGAGGATATAGATCATCGCCGGCACCATGATGAAACCGCCGCCCACACCCATGATGGCGGCGAGGATGCCGACGAACACCCCCACCAGTACCGGCGGGATCACCGAGATGTAGAGGCCGGAGGTGCGGAAGCGCATCTTGAAGGGGAGTGTCTGCACCCAGCTGCGCTGGCGCCGCTTCGGCGGCGGGGCCATCTCGGGATTGCGCGCGCGCCGAATGGCTCCGAGCGATTCGATGAACATCAGCGTGCCGACGATGCCGAGAAAGAACACGTAGCTCAGGGTGATCAGCAGGTCGACCTGGCCGAGCGATTTCAGGAAGTTGAAGAGGATCACGCCGAGCCCGGCGCCGATGAGGCCGCCAATCTGCAGCACGATCCCCATGCGGATATCGACCGTCTTCTTTCGCAGATGCGCCAGAACGCCCGAAAAGGAGGAGGCCACGATCTGGTTGGCCTCAGTGGCCACGGCCACCGCCGGAGGAATTCCGATGAACATCAGCAGCGGTGTCATGAGGAAGCCACCTCCGACCCCGAACATGCCCGACAGGATTCCGACCATGCCGCCCAGACCGAGGAGCATGAATGCGTTGACGGAAACTTCTGCAATCGGAAGGTAAATCTGCATGTTTCAACCCTAGACGCGCAGCCGTAACCGGGGCAACGGTGCTGACGCCCGGGCTTCTGAAATGTCGCTTCGCCGTTGCCGCGGCGCCCCACGCGCCCGCTCATTGGACCGCGGCGATGGAAAAGAGTTCGCCAGGCGGCAGGGCGAGGTCGAACCCGAGCTTCAGGCAGACCGTCAGCACCAGCAGGGCGAGCAGGATTCGCAGCTGTTCGGCCTTGAGCTTCGCACCGATCATGGCGCCGAACTGGGCGCCGATCACGCCCCCGATCAGCAGTACCGTCGCCAGGAAGACATCGACCGTGTGGTTGGTGACCGCATGCATGAGCGCGGTTGCGCCGGAGACGAGGATCACCTGGAAGAGCGAGGTGCCGACCACCACCTTGGTCGGCATGCCGAGGATATAGATCATCGCCGGCACAAGGATGAAGCCGCCGCCGATACCCATGATCGCCGAGAGTATGCCGACCACGACGCCCACCAGCACCGGCGGGATCACCGAGATAAAGAGGCCCGAGGCGCGGAAGCGGCGCTTGATGGGCCAGGTATGGACCCAGTTGCGCTGCCGTCGTGTGATCCGAACTGGTTTTTGCTGCTTCGCCCGCCGGATCGCCCCGAGCGCCTCCACGAACATCAGCAGCCCCACCGCGCCGAGAAAGACGACGTAGAAGAGGGTAATCAGCAGGTCGACCTGTCCGAGCGACTTGAGCAGGTTGAACAGCCCCATGCCGAGGACCGCGCCGACCAGCCCGCCGCCCTGAAGCGCAAGCCCCATGCGGACGTCCACCGTTCCGCGCCGCAGATGCGCCAGGACGCCGGAAACCGAGGAGGCCATGATCTGGTTCGCGCTGGTCGCAACGGCCACCGCCGGCGGCACGCCAATAAAGAACAGCAGGGGCGTCAGCAGGAAGCCACCGCCGACGCCGAATATCCCCGACAACACCCCAACCATCCCGCCCAAGCCGAGCAGGAGGAAGAAGTCGACCGATATCTGGGCAATCGGCAAGTAGATCTGCATGCCGCGCTGCTAGTCCGGTGGAACCCGCATTTCAACAGGCATTTCACGAATGCCCGATTTGCGTCCGACCCCCCGGTACCTACAGTGAGCCCGGGAATTTCCGGGCTCAGCGTTCCTTTACATAGGGTTGGCCACCCGCACGCGGTGGGATGGCCTTGCCGACGAAGCCGGCGAGGATAACCACTGTCAGGATGTAGGGCAGGCTGTCGAGCAGCTGTACCGGCATCTTGAAGGGGAAGAGCGTTTCCACGACATCCGTCCGCAGTGCCAGCGCCTGGAGCAGGCCGAAGAGCAGGCAAGCTCCGAGCGCGTGCCACGGCCGCCACTTTGCAAAGATCAGCGCCGCGAGCGCGATATAGCCGCGCCCCGCCGTCATGTCCTTCACGAAGCCGGCTTGCAGGCCCGTGGCGAGATAGGCCCCGGCCAGGCCGCACAGGATTCCGACGATGCCGATGGCGGCATAGCGCAGCCCGACGACCGAGATGCCGGCGGTGTCCACCGCGGCGGGGTTCTCGCCCACGGCCCGCAGGCGCAGGCCGAAACGGGTACGGAAGAGGATCCACCAAGTCGCGGGCACTGCGGCCAGTGCGATATAGACGAGGATCGAATGGCCCGAGATCAGCTCGGAATAGAAGAGCTGCAGCGGCCCGGCCTCGGAGAGCATTTCGTTCAGGGGCCGGCCTGCGGCGGCGGCATCGGAGGGGCCGATGGCAAAGGGCAGTTCGACGCCCTCGAAGCGTGCGCCGCCGATCAGCGAAGGCGTGCGACCGCCCTGCTGGAACCAGCTCTGGGCGATCAGAACGGTCATGCCCGAGGCGAGGAAGTTGAGCGCCACGCCCGAGATCAGCTGGTTGCCCCGGAAGGTGATCGAAGCAAGGCCATGGATGAAGGCAAAGACCATGGAGGCCGCGACACCGGCCAGCAGCCCGAGCCATACCGACCCGGACGTATAGGCGACGGCCGCCGAGAAGAAGGCCGAGATCAGCATCTTGGCCTCAAGGCCGATATCGAAGATGCCCGAGCGTTCGGAGAAGAGACCGGCCAGGCATGCCAGCAGCAGTGGCGTGGCCAGTCGCAGCGTTGAGTCGAGCACCTGGATGAGAGTGGAGAAATCCATCGTCTTATTCTCCCGCCGCCTGTTTCGACCGGCGTATCGCCAGGAATATCTTCTCGATCGGCATGCGCACCATGTTGTCGAGCGCGCCGGTGAAGAGGATGACGAGCCCCTGGATCACCACGATCAACTCGCGCGGGATCGACATCCAGAGCGCCAGTTCCGCGCCGCCCTGGTAGAGGAAGCCGAAAAGGATGGCCGCGAGCAGGATGCCCAAGGGGTGGTTTCGTCCCATCAGCGCCACGGCGATGCCGATGAAGCCCGCCCCCTCGACCGAGTTGAGAACCAGCCGTTCGGCCTCGCCCATCACGTTGTTGACTGCCATCATGCCCGCGAGCCCGCCCGAGATCAGCATCGCGACGACGATGATCTTGGTCGGCGAGATGCCGGCATAAACGGCAGCGCTCTCGGATTTACCATAGGCGCGCAGCTCGAAGCCGAAGCGGGTGCGCCAGATCAGCAGCCAGACCACCACGCAGGCGATGAGCGCGATGATGAAGGCGAGGTTGGCCGGTGCCGACTTGGAGAAGGGAATGCCGACAACCGCGAGAATGTCATGCAGCGAGGGCAGGTTGGTGCCATCGGGGAACTTGGCGGAGGCCGGGTCCATCGAGCCTGCTGGGCGCATCACGTTGACCAGCATGTAGTTCAGAACGGCCGCGCCGATGAAATTGAACATGATCGTGGTGATAACGATATGGCTGCCGCGCTTTGCCGCCAGCCACGCCGGCAGGAACGCCCAGGCTGCTCCGAAAAGTGCGCCGCCGACCATTGCCGCGGGCAGAGCCAGCGCCCAGTGTGGCCAGGGCAGCGCGAGGCAGACCAGCGCCACGCCGAGGCCCCCGAGCGTCGCCTGTCCCTCGGCGCCGATATTGAACATCGAGGCGTGCGAGGCGACAGCGAAAGCGAGGCCCGTGAAGATGAAATTGGTGGCGTAGAAGAGCGTGTAGCCCCAGCCATAGGTGGAGCCGAAGGAGCCTTGCACCATCAGTTTCAGCGCTGCCCAGGGGTCTTCCCCTATCCCAAGGATCACCAGCGCCGAGATCACCATCGCCAACAGCAGCGACACTACCGGCACGAGAACCACGTCGGCCCATTTCGGCATCACGTCCATCAGCGGGCCCCCTCGCCACTCGTCACGCCGGCCATAAGCAGGCCCAACTCGCCTTCATTCGTTTCGTCCGGAAGGCGTTCGCCCATGATCTGGCCGTCGAACATCACCGCGATGCGGTCGCTGAGGCCCATGATCTCGTCCAGCTCGACCGAGACCAGCAGGATCGCCTTGCCGGCATCGCGCAGGTCGATGATCTGCTGGTGGATGAACTCGATGGCGCCGATATCGACGCCGCGCGTCGGCTGGCCGACCAGCAACAGGTCCGGGTTGCGCTCGATCTCGCGGGCCAGAACGATTTTCTGCTGGTTGCCACCCGAGAAGCTCTTGGCGGCCAGTTGCGGGTTTGGCGGGCGCACGTCGAAGCGCTCCATCTTGCCCTCGGTCTCGGCCTTGATGCCGGCATTGTCCATCAGCCAGCCCGTGTTCAGCGCCGGATCCCACTGGTAGCCGAAGACCATGTTCTCCCAGGCGGCGAAATCCATGATCAGGCCCGCGCGCTGGCGATCCTCGGGAACGTGGGAAATGCCGCGCTTGCGACGGGAGCGCCCGTCGGAATGCTTGCCGGTCAGGTCGATCTCCTGGCCGTTGATCTGCACCGAGCCGGTGGCGCGCGTAATGCCGCCCAGAACGTTCAGAAGCTCGGACTGGCCGTTACCGGCCACGCCCGCGATGCCGAGGATCTCGCCCGCCCGGACTTCGAGGCTGACGCCCTTGAGACGTTCCACCTTGTCCTCGTCCACTACCCGGAGGTTCTCGACCTTGAGAACAGTTGGGCCCGGCTGGGCGGGTCTCTTGTTGACGCGCAGCAGCACCTTGCGGCCCACCATCAACTCGGCCAACTCCTCGGGCGAGGTCTCGGCGGTCTTGACTGTGGCGGTCATCTCGCCGCGCCGCATCACGGAGACCGTGTCGGTCACATCCATGATCTCGCGCAGCTTGTGGGTAATCAGGATGATCGTCTTGCCCTCGTCGCGCAGGCCGCGAAGGATGCGGAACAGGTGGTCCGCCTCGGCGGGCGTCAGCACCCCCGTCGGTTCGTCGAGGATCAGGATCTCTGCATTGCGGTAGAGCGATTTGAGGATCTCCACCCGCTGTTGCTGGCCCACGCCGATCTCCTCGATCACGGCGTCCGGGTCCACGTTCATCTCGTATTCTTCGGCAATCTCGGTCAGGTGCTTGCGCGCGTTCGACATGGTTGTGCGCAGGAGAGCGCCTTCTTCGGCGCCCAGCACGACGTTTTCGAGCACGGTGAAGTTTTCCACCAGCTTGAAATGCTGGAAGACCATGCCGATGCCGGCGGCAATGGCGGCCTGGCTGTCGGGGATCTGGGTGACCTGTCCATTGATCAGGATCTCGCCGCGATCGGCCTTGTAGAAACCGTAGAGGATCGACATCAGCGTCGATTTTCCCGCGCCGTTCTCGCCAATGATGCCATGGATCGCGCCCTTGGCGACGGAAAGCGAGATATCCTTGTTCGCCTGGACCGGGCCGAAAGCCTTGGAGATTCCGCGCAATTCGATGGCCGGCGGGGCATTCGGGGCCGCTCCGGGCGGCTGTCCGGACGTGTCGGCAAGATCCTTCATCGAGCTTCCCCTGTCTTGTGATGGAAAGGGCCGCGCGGCGTCACGCAACGCGGCCCTTCCTGCAGTCTCACGATCCGTCAGGGATCAGAATTCGAGCGCCGGGCAGGTGTTGTCGGCCATGTAGTCATGCACGGAAAGCTCGCCCGAGGCGATCTTCTCGGCGGCCATGTCCGCGGCTTCCTTCCAGTTGGCGTCGACGATGTTGGCGTTGTTCTCGTCCATGGCGAAGCCCACGCCCTGGTTGGAGACGCCCATGACCACGATGCCAGTCTCGAAGCCGGGGCCGTCATCGAAGGCCTTCTCGACCGCGTTGTCGACACGCTTGACCATCGAGGTCAGAACCTTGCCCGGATGCAGGTGGTTCTGGTTGCTGTCCACGCCGATCGACAGGATTTCCGCATCGGCAGCGGCCTGAAGCACGCCCACGCCGGTGCCGCCGGCGGCGGCAAAGACGACGTCCGCGCCCTGGCTGATCTGTGCCTTGGTAAGTTCGGAGCCCTTCACCGGGTCATTCCAGGCGGCGGGGGTGGTGCCGGTCATGTTGGAGATGATCTTGGCATCCGGGTTCACCGCCTTGACTCCCTCGGCATAGCCGCAGGCGAATTTGCGGATCAGCGGGATGTCCATGCCGCCGATGAAGCCGACCGTGCCGGACTTGGAGGCATTGGCGGCCAGCATGCCGACCAGATAGGAGCCCTCATGCTCGGAGAAGACCACCGAGCGCACGTTCGGCTGGTCCACGACCATGTCGATGATGGCGAAGGAGGTGTCGGGGTAGTCCGGGGCGACCTCGGCGAGGACGTTGCCGAAGGCGAAGCCGGTCATGACCACCGGGTTGGAACCCGACTCGGCCAGACGGCGCAGCGCTTGCTCCCGCTGGGCTTCGGACTGCATCTCGATTTCCCGGAAGGTGCCGCCGGTCTTGTCGGCCCAACGCTTGGCACCGGTATAGGCGGATTCGTTGAACGACTTGTCGAACTTGCCGCCAAGGTCGAAAATGATTGCCGGTTCGGCCGAGGCGATGCCGGCCGTAAGGGCCAGGGCGGCAGCCGCGCCGAGGATGCTCCGCATAATTGTCATGAATACTCTCCCGGTTGGGTTTGTTTTGGGCAGCGGGCCGAGGACGGCCCGGATCGTCGGAACGATCGGATCTCGTGTCGGATCACACGGGAATAAGGCCGCAGCCACGCAAAGGGGTCAACCGGTTTTTACGCTTGTGGCAACCGTATTTCGGGCGCGCGTGCGGGAGACAGCCCTTGGTTTTCAGGGTTGCATCTCGAAACGCGCGTCGCGCGCCGCGTTATGACGCGGCGGAAGCGACACCATCCCGGGGCGACGATGTGTCGAGCCGGCGGCTGAAGACGAGCGCGTCGATCCGCTTTCCGTCCGGGGAGCGGTAATAGCCCCTGCGTCGGCCTACCTGGGCGTAGCCGCAGCTTTCATACAGCGCGCGCGCGGCGTCGTTTTCGGCGCTGACTTCGAGAAAGCTGGTTGTTGCGCCACGAATGCGGGCTTCGGCCTCGTAGGCGTGCATGAGTTGCCGGCCATGTCCGGCGCGTTGCCGGTCTGGGTCCACGGCGATGGTCAGCAATTCTGCCTCGTCCAGCATGATCCGCCCGAGCGCGAAGCCCGCGTCACGGGCGCAGAGGAAAACGCCGGCAGATTGCTGGAAGGCCGCGAATTCTTCCTCTGACCATGGGCGGGGCGTTTTGAAGCAGAGCGTGTGAAGCGCGGCCAGCGCGGCGGGGGTCATGGCAGGATCACCGGGGGCGGGTCCGATGGGGGCGCGGCATCGGCCGTGCGCACGTAAAGTGGCGCGGGCCGCTCGGTGGGCGCTCCATGTTCCTCAAGGCGGTTCCGGGCGATTCGGGCAATCCGGCCGGGGATATCCTCCAGCGCAGCCGGCATGGCGATGCCTCCCGTCTGCGCGGCAATCTCCTTGGCGAGATGCCCGGTGACCGTGGTGCCGCTTGATATGCCGAGATCGGGCGGAAGGTCCGAGAGTGCAGCGAGGCGCGGCTTGCCGGCGGGACGGCCATCGCGGAAAAGTTGCAGATAGACCTGCTCGCGCGGGGCGGGAAGGCTGACCAGCAACGTCCGGGCCGTGTTGCCATGAGCCATGATCTCGAAATTCGACACACCCACGGCGGGAATGCCGAGCGCGAGCGCCAGCCCACGCGCCGCGGACACCGAAATTCGAATGCCGGTGAAATTGCCCGGCCCGATGCCGACGGCCAGCGCGTCCAGATCGGACCAGCCAAGGTCGCGCCCGGCCAGCGTCTCTTCCAGAAGCGGCATCAGCGCTTCGGCCTGCCCGCGCTTCATCTCCACGACGCGCGCGCCATGAACGCAGTCACCCTGAAGCAGCGCGGTGGCGCAATGCGGGCCGGACGTGTCGAAGGCAAGGATGTTGGCAAATGTCATTCAGCAGGCTTTCACCGCGAGATTATGGCTTGGAGCGCTCGGTTTGGAAGCCAAAAGGCGCTGCCTCGCATGTGCAGCGCCCCGTGTTTCTTTTGCCGCCGGTCACCGTCGAGCCGTTCCCGTGCAATGCCAGTGCCTTGCGCCCGTCAGACGGCGACGGGACGGACTTCGAGCACTTCCGGGATGTAATGGCGCAGCAGGTTCTCGATGCCCATCTTGAGCGTCAGCGTCGAGGAGGGGCAGCCCGCGCAGGCGCCCTGCATGTGCAGGTAGACCACGCCACGGTCGAAACCGTGGAAGGTGATGTCGCCGCCATCCTGCGCAACCGCGGGACGTACACGCGTATCCAGCAGCTCCTTGATCTGGTTCACGATCTCGGAATCCTCGCCCTCATGCTCGGCATGTCCGCCCGAGGCGGGGGCGCCGTCATCGGCGATGGTCGGCTGGCCGGACTGGAAATGCTCCATGATCGCACCGAGGATCGCCGGCTTCACATGTTCCCACTCCACCGTTTCGGCCTTGGTCACCGTCACGAAGTCATTGCCGAAAAACACGCCCGTCACGCCATTCACGGCAAAGACACGGGCCGCCAGCGGCGAACGCTCGGCCGCGGTGGCGTTCGGGAAATCGGCGGTGCCGGTTTCCAGCACGGTCTGGCCGGGAAGGAATTTGAGGGTCGCCGGGTTCGGCGTGGATTCGGTCTGAATGAACATGGGGCATGCCTCTTTGGCGGGATGGACGGTATATGCGCCTTACGCGGGCCCGTGTCAATGAGTTGGAATCGTTCTAAACTGAGGCGCGGTACCTTGCGCTTCAGGTGATCGCGTCCAGTTGCTCCTTGGACAGGCTTCCCGGCACGATGGTGACGGGGACGGGCAGCGTGCCCGAATTCTTGGTCAACTGGGTGACCAGCGGGCCAGGGCCGCCTTTCCCGGTGGCCGCGCCCAACACGAGAACGCCGATATCGGGATCCTCGCGGATCTGGGTCAGCAATTCCGGTACCGGCTCACCCTCCCGGATCACCAGATGCGGGTCCACTCCCTGGCGGTCGCGCATCCACTTGGCGAAAACCTCGAAATGCGCTTCGATCCGTTCTCGGGCCTCCGCGCGCATGATGTCGCCAACCCCGATCCAGTGGTTGAACTCTTCCGGCGGGATGATCGACAGGATCTCGACGCCACCGCCGGTATTGGCCGCGCGCATCGCCGCGTACCGCATGGCGTTCAGGCATTCACGACTGTCATCCAGCACCACAAGGAACTTGCGCATTGGGTCTCCTCCTTAGCGCCGTGAGCATTCCGGCCCCGTCTCGGCAATCTGCCTGCGCCCGACGCACAGGGCAAGCAGAACCGGCGCGGCGATTGGTCGGCCGGGAGTGTCTACTTCGCGGACAGGGCCCAATCCCAGTAGAGTTCCCGTGCGCGGCGGGTGACGGGACCTTCCTGGTAGGTCACCTCGTCAAAGGCGGTCACCGGGGTGATCTTGCTCATGTTGCCGCTCAGGAAGACCTCGTCGGCATCTTCGAAATCCTCGAAGGTCAGGACCGTCTCGACCACTTCGACACCATCCGCCCGCAGGTTGGCGATATGCCGCGACCGGGTGATGCCCGCGAGGAAGGTGCCGTTGGCGATCGGGGTGAAGGCGACGCCGTCCTTGACCATGAAGGCGTTCGCGGTGGCGGATTCGGCGACATTGCCCATCGCGTCGGCCACCAGCGCGTTGCCAAATCCCTTGGACATCGCCTCGGCCAGCATCCGGGCGTTGTTCGGATAGAGGCAGCCCGCCTTGGCATTGCAGACCGAGGAATCCAGAGTCGGTCGGCGGAACCGGGTACGGGTGAGCGTGGTCGAGGCCGTGGGAGCCGCCATGGGGATCTCTTCAAGGCAGATCGCGAAGCCGGTGACGCCCGGCTTCGGCATGACACCGGTGTGGCCGCCATCAATCCCCCAATACATCGGCCGGATATAGACGGCCTGATCCTTGGAATAGGCCTTTAGCCCTTCGCGCACGATCTCGACCATGTCTTCGGCGGAAACAGTCGGCGTGATCATAAGCGCTTCGGCGGAGCGGTTGATGCGGGCGCAATGGGCCTCCAGATCGGGCGTAACGCCCTCGAAATACCGCGCGCCGTCAAAAACGGATGTACCGAGCCAGGAGCCATGATCGGCCGCGCGCATCACGGGGACGTCGCCATCATGCCAGCTGCCTTCGAAATATGTCCGGATATTCGTACCGACCGCCATCTGGGGATTCCTTCTAACTCAGCCGGCGCGAGACTAGGAGGCTCGGCCGGAAGGGTCCAGCCCCACCGGGTGCGGCATCGCCTCCGGCCCCGGGGGCTGGACCGAAGGCGCGCCAAATGGCGCAACAGACCGTTACCGCCCGCCGGATAGCCCATGCGGAGGGGTGTTTTCCGGGCATGAGACTGCTGGGAAAATTTCCGGACCGGCTGGCAATCCGTGCACCCTATTGAACGCCGTTGACGGTGCGGATGCCGTGACACGGGAGGATGACAGTTCAGCGTTGTTTCGATGAAGTTCTGGCGAAAGCGCTTCGCGGCTATCGCTGCCGCATCGTCTGTACGAGAGCGGTCCAGCCGCCCGGCTGCAACACGACCGAGAGGACGAAGCCGGTGAAGAAGCCGGCCAGCTCTGCCACCCAATCCTTGTTCGCGCCGAAGATCAGCCCGAAGAGCAGCTGGATCCCCATGAGAAACCCGATCAGCCGAAAGGCCTGAAGTTGATTCTCACCGTTGCGGCCGTATCCGACCCAGAGAATGAAGGTGAAGGCACCGATCAACCCGTAAGCGCCGGGATATCCGCCGAAAAGCGGCTGGGTCGTGCTGAGCAGCAGCCCATAGGCCAGCGCGCCGACAATCCCCGAGGCGAGAAAGATCACCAGAACCGTCCACTGGCGGAAGGTCTCGCCCACCATCTTGCCAAGCGCGAGCACGAAGACGCAGACCATCACCATGTGTGTGAAGGAGCCATGCACGAAGAGATAGGTCACGAAGCGCTTTACATGCTCGATCGGCCAGCGGTGGGTCTCGATCATCCATTTGAAGATCTCGCCGGAGAAGGCGTAATCCTGGATCGCAAAAATGCGCCAGTCCTCGCCGCCACGCGTGCCGGCAATCAGCCCGGATTTGGACAGGTAGAACAGCACTTCGATGCCGAAGAGAACGGCCACCAGCGCCACCACGACGGGCGGGATGGAGTTGAATGGGCTGTCATGTGGTTCTGCCTGCATGGCTGCCTCCGGTTGACGCGATATGCGGGCATGGGTAAGCGGTCCCAGCCCGAATATCCAGCCGGAGTCTGTTATGTCCGAAGCTTCCAAGTTCACACCTCGCGTCTTTTCCGGGATCAAGCCCTCCGGGGGGCTGACGCTCGGCAACTATCTCGGCGCCATCAAGCGGTTCGTGGACTGGCAGGATGCCGGCACGCACGAAACGATCTATTGCGTGGTGGACCTGCATGCGATCACCGTCTGGCAGGAGCCGGCAGTGCTGCATGCGGCCACGCGGGAAGTGGCCGCTGGCTTCATCGCCTCAGGTATCGACCCTGTGAAATCGATCCTGTTCAACCAGAGCCAGGTTTCGGCCCATGCAGAGCTTGGCTGGATCTTCAGCTGTGTCGCGCGCGTGGGCTGGATGAACCGCATGACGCAGTTCAAGGACAAGGCAGGGGCCAATGCCGAGAAGGTCTCTCTTGGCCTTTATGCCTATCCGGCGCTGATGGCCTCGGATATCCTGCTCTACCACGCCACGCATGTGCCCGTAGGCGAGGACCAAAAGCAGCACGTCGAGCTGACCCGCGATATCGCCCAGAAGTTCAACCATGACTACAAGGTCGATTTCTTCCCGGAGACGGCACCGGTGATCGAAGGCCCGGCGACCCGGGTGATGAACTTGCGCGACGGCACCAAGAAGATGTCCAAGTCCGGCGAGTCGGACATGGAGCGCATCAACATGACCGACGATGCAGCGACGATCGCGAAGAAGTTCAAGAAAGCCCGTACCGATCCGGAGCCCTTGCCCGAGACGCTGGACGGGCTGAAGGATCGTCCCGAGGCGAAAAACCTCGTCGATATCTATGCGGGCTTGTCGGGGCTGAGCGCCGAGCAGGTGATAACGGAATATGCGGGCGCTGGCTGGGGCAAGTTCAAGCCCGCCCTGGCGGAATTGGCTGTCGAGAAACTCGGGCCGATTTCGACCGAAATGGCGCGCCTTATGGCCGATCCGGCCGAGATCGATCGCATTCTTGCCCATGGCGCCGACCAGGCGCGCGAGATCGCCCAGCCCATCCTGGACGAAACCTATCGAATCGTGGGCATGGTCGGTCGCTGAGGCGGCGCTTTCCTGTAAACGGCGCGATTCGCATCGTGCAGAGATCAAACGGGGGGATTTGCCCCCCGCGCTCTTGCGAGCGCTCCCCCAGCGCTCCCCCCAGGATATTTTGGGAAAGATGATGGACATGACTGTCTGGTTTCATCTTTCCCAAAATACCTCCGCCGGAGGCTCGATCCCAAGGATCGTTCACGCGCGCGGAGCGCGCGCCCTTGAACGGCTGCCAGATCTACAGAACGGGAAGCTGCTCACTCCGTTCGGGCGCTTCGCCTCATCGAACGCTTGATCTCGCCCAGGCTCGCGGCGCCGATGAGCTGTGCGGCGCTAAAATAACTCACGATTCCTGCGACTATGAGCACGGTCAACGCTCCGAAACGCAGGTGCCGTTGATAGAGTGCGTCTCCGAGTAATGCCTCGGTCCCCAGAAGCACCGCTCCCATGATTGCCGACGACAAGATGATCCGCAGCGCTCGCCGTTTCAGGCGCGCGTCGATCTGCACGGCGTCACCCATGCCGCGAGAGCCGCGCCACAGAAGCACAACCATCGCCCAGCCGGCCAGGGTCGTCGCCCAGGCGGCTGCGTAAAATCCGATCACAAACGAGCCACCGATGGCGATTGCCGCGTTGATGACCATCGCGACCACTGCGTAGTGGAAGGGCGTCTTCGTGTCGTGGCGGGCGAAATAGAGCGGCTGCAGGACTTTTTGCAGCACGAATGCCGGCAGGCCAGCCCCGTAAATGGCCGTGATTTCGGCGGTACGGCTGGCGGCCTGGGCGGAGAAGGCGCCGCGCTGGTAGAGCACCGACACGATGGGATCCGCAATCAGGATGAGTGCCGCGGCGGCCGGGACCGTGAGCAGCAGCGCAAATTCGGTCGCGCGGTTGAAAGCGTACCGGCCCCCATCCGTGTCTTCGGCCGCGAGACGGCGCGACAGGTCGGGCAACAGCACAACGCCGATGGCGATGGCAACCACGCCGAGGGGCAATTGATAGAGCCGGTCGGCGAGATTGAGATACTGGATCGCACCTTCGAAATAGGACGCGACCTGGCGACCGACGAGCAGGTTGATCTGGACGACGCCCCCCGCGAGCATGGCCGGCAGGGCGATGGTGGCCAGTTTGCGCATGTCCGGCGTCAGGCGCGGCCTGCGCATCACCAGCCGGAAACCGGCTCGTGATGCCGCAATCCAGACCAGGGCGAGTTGAGCGACACCTGCCACCGGCACGGCCCAGATCAGCCATGTGCCGAAATCGCCGCCGACGATACTGGCGGTGAACATTGCGCTCACCAGGATGATGTTCAGAAGGACGGGGGCCGCCGCCGCCGCCACGAACCGACCCGTCGCGTTCAGCACGCCCGAGCAGAGCGCCGCGAGTGAGATGAAGAGGATATAGGGAAAGGCGATGCGGCCGAATTCGACCGCCATGTCGAAGCGCCCATCCGCCCGGAAGCCGGAGGCCATGGCCAGCACCAGCCACGGCATGGCAATCTGCGCCAGCAAGGTGAACAGGATCAGAACCGAGGCCAGCCCGGCAAAAGCATCATTGGCAAAGCCCTTCGGGTCATCGTCACTTTCCAGTTTCTTGGAGAAGAGCGGCACGAAGGCCATGTTGAACGCCCCTTCAGCAAAGAAGCGGCGGAACATGTTGGGCAGGCTGAAGGCGACGATGAAGGCTTCGGCCACCGGCCCGTCGCCGAACCGTGCAGCGATGGCGATATCGCGCACGAAACCGAGGATCCGCGACATGAGCGTCCAGAAGCCCACCGTCAGGAATCCCGCCATCAGGCGGATGGGTTTCATTCGACCCTGGCCCTCTCAGCACCGCGTTCGATCGCGGTGATCAGCTTCTTCTCAAGCGAGCGTTGCTTGGATTCCGAGTAGATTTTCAATCCGAACATGTCCTTGACATAGAAGGTATCGACCACCTGTGCGCCATAGGTCGCGATCTGCGCCGAGGCGATGTAGATATGGGCATTGGCCAGCGTACGCGTGAGGTCGTAGAGCAGTCCGGGCCGGTCGCGCGTATCGACCTCGATCAACGTGTAGATCTCGGAGCCGTCATTGTCGAAATGCACCGAGGTCGGGAAGCGGAAATCGCGTTCGCGTTTCTTCTGCTTGTCCCGCTTGACCAGCGCATCGCGCGCGATGACCTCGCCCTTGAGCGTCTTGTCGATCATCTGGCTCAGGCGCGGCAGGCGGGCGGCCTCATAGGGCGCCCCGTCGCCATCCTGTATCCAGAACACCGCGGTGGCATAGCCGTCCTTGGAGGTATAGGTCCGCGCATCGACGACATTGGCCCCCACAAGCGCCAGCGCGCCGGCGAGCCGCGAGAAGATGCCTGGATGATCGACCAGCGCGAAGCAGGCGCGCGTCGCATCGCGGTCGGGCTCCGGGGTGAGGTCGATGCGGATCTCGTCGTCGCCCAGCCCCCGGAGCAGCTTGGCCAGGCTGATATGCGTTTCCTTCGGCATGCCCTGCCAATAGGGCGAGTAATGCCGCGCGATCTCGGCGTCGATCTCCTCTGGAGGCCAGTCGGCAAGGGTCACGCGCAACGCCGCCTGCGCCTCTTCGCCGATATTGTCACGGTTGAGATCTTCCAGGCCGCTTTTCAGTGCATTGGCCGTCTGGCGGTGCAAGGTTCGCAGAAGCTGCGCCTTCCAGTTGTTCCAGACATGCGGGCCGACGCCGCGAATGTCGCAGACGGTCAACACGGTCAGCAGGTCGAGCCGCTTGCGTGTTTTCACCGCCTTGGCAAAATCCGAGACGGTTCGCGGGTCCGAGATGTCGCGTTTCTGGGCCATATCCGACATCACCAGATGCATCCGGACCAGCCACTCCACCGTTGCCACTTCTTCTTCGGAAAGTCCCAGTCGCTGGCAGACCGGACGTGCAATGCGCGCGCCCAGAATGGAGTGATCCTCTTGCCGGCCTTTTCCAATATCGTGAAGCAGAACAGCCAGATAGATGACGCGCCTGTTGATCCCCTTCTTCAGGATGCGTGAGGCCACAGGGAGTTCTTCGACCAACTCTCCGTGTTCGATTTGTGCAAGCACCCGGATGCATTGGATCGTGTGCTCGTCCACCGTGTACGCGTGGTAGAAGTTGAACTGCATCATCGCCAGGATGGGTTCGAATTCCGGCAGGAAGGCGGCGAGCACGCCCAGCTCGTTCATGCGGCGCAAGGCCCGTTCCGGGTTGCCGTGATCGAGCATCAGCCGCAGGAAGATCTCTGCCGCTTCCTTGTTTCGGCGCATATCGGCATCGATGATATGCAGATTGGCCGAGACCAGCCGCATCGCGTCCGGGTGGATCAGCGTATCGATGCGCAGCGCTTCGTCGAACAGGCGCAGTATGTTCAGGTTGTCGGCAAGGAATGCCTCGTCATCGGCAATGCCAAGCCGCCCGCCCTTCATGACGAAGCCGTCGCTGATCTTCTTGCGACGTCGGAAGATGCCGGCCAGAATCGGCTCGCGCTTGGCGTGCTGCTCCTCGAGCTTGGTCAGGAAGATCCGCGTCAGCTCGCCCACACGGGTCGCGTGGCGGAAATAGTCCTGCATGAAATGCTCGACCGCCCGGCGTCCGGAATGGTCCGAGTAGCCCAGCCGTTCAGCCACGGGGACCTGCATGTCGAAGGTCAGCTGTTCGGCCGGACGCCCGGCGATCAGGTGCAGATGCGCGCGGGCAGCCCAGAGGAAGGTTTCGGCCTGTTCGAAGGCCCAGAATTCCTCGGGCGTGAAGACGCCACTCTCCACCAGTTCTTCGACTCGGTTCACGTCATGGACGTATTTCGCGATCCAGAAGAGCGATTGCAGGTCGCGCAGCCCGCCCTTGCCCTCCTTGATGTTGGGTTCCAGCATGTAGCGCTGGCCGCCCTGTTTCTTGTGGCGCTCCGAGCGTTCTTGCAGCTTGGCCTCGACAAATTCCTTGTTCGAGGTGCGGAACAGCTCTTTCTTGAGCCGAGCGGTGAGCTTCTCGGTCAATTCCGGGTCGCCATCGACATGCCGCATCTCCAGCAGCGACGTGCGGATGGTAAAATCTTCCTTGCCCAGCTTCATGCATTCGCGGATCGTGCGGGTCGAGTGGCCGACTTTCAGCCGCAAATCCCACAGGATATAGAGCATCTCCTCGACGATGCTCTCGATCCGCTGGGTGAGCTTTTCCTCGGAGAGAAACAGCAGGTCCACATCCGAATGGGGCGCCATCTCGGCACGGCCATAGCCGCCGACGGCAATCACGGCCATATGCTGGTCGGAGGCGTCAGCCCCCCCTTCCACCAGCAGGAACTTGGCCGTCCAGAAGGCGGAGCGCACGAGGCAATCGGTCAGCCAGGCATAGGAATGCACCAGCGGGCGCGCCGCGCGCGGCGAATTGTTGAACGCCACCTCGATGGCGGCGCGGCCACGCGCCATTTCCTCGGCGAGCACCTTGGTGGCGCGCGCACGCCGCCCGGTGCCTACGTCGCCACTGACGGCGGCGGCGAGGCGCTCGGACAAGCCCTTGCTATCGAAAATCGCATCCGGCGGGCAGATGAGATCTGTGGGGGGCGGCGGCGTTTCAGGGCCGCGCTCCAGCTCAGAAGCCGAAGCCGCCGAAGCTCTTGGGGGCAGGGTCAATGACAGTCACTCGGTTATTCTGGATCTGACCCACGGCCAGGCCACGTTGGTTGGTGCCATCGGGACGAAGGCGGAAGATGCCGCTGACACCGACGAAACCCGATCCTTGCGTCAGGGCTGCACGGGTCAGAGCGTCGGATTTGCCCTTGCCGACAAGTGCGCCAATGGCGGCGATGCCGTCATAGGCGAGGCCGGCCAGCGGGTGCGGGGAGCTGCCATAGGCGCTGGCATAGCGGCTGTTGAAATTGTTGTTCAGCGCCGGGTCGGGCAGGGCGAGCCATGCGCCTTGCAGGCCGGGCTGCGACAGCGCCTCGGACGGAATGTCGAGACGGGCGAGGCCTATGAACTGGTTCGAGGCGGGCGAAACGCCATTCTCGGGCAGCATCTGCGCCAGGAAGGGCATCGCGCCGGCATTGTCGGACGTGAAGAAGACCGATTGCGCGCCGGTGGACTGGACCTGGGCGGCAATCGTCGGAATGGCCGAGACGATACCTTGCTGGGAGAGCTCAAAGGAGGCGTTGCCGGCCAGCGAGGCCCGGCTGCCCGAGATTGCCCGGACGATCGCGTCGCGTCCGATCTCTTCGGCGGTGGACTGGGCGTTGATGACGAAGATCTTGCCCTTGCCCTTGGAGGCGGCATAGCTCACCAGCCGGTCGGCGGTGTTGTCGAACGTATTGCCCAGCACGAAGACATTGCCGCCGGCAATCGAGGCGTTGTTCGAGAAGGAGAGCACGTTCAGGCCGCGGCTTGCCACGGCGTGGCCGGCGGCGTTGGCGGCTTCGGAATAGAGCGGGCCGAGCAGGATCTTGGCGCCATCTTCGGCGGCCTGGTTGGCGGCACCGGATGCACCGCCGGCGCTGCCTCCAGTGGGATAGACACGCAGGTCGATATTCACGCCCTGCAGGTCCGCAATGGCCAGACGGGCGGCGTTTTCAAGGCTGCGCGAGACGACCGCGTCGCCGCCCTCTCCTCCCGGAACCAGCAGTGCGACCGGAACCGCGGCGCCGGCATCGATGGATGGACCGTTGCTTGCGGTGCTCGTCGGCTCGCAGGCGCTCAAAAGCAGTGCGGCGGCAATGGCAAGGCCGCGTCCCGGTAGCGATTTGGGGAGTTTCAATGCGGAAAACATGGGTTAAATCTCGCTCTTCCATATCTGGCCGGGTATTGGGAAAGGCAGCCCCCCGGGCGCGGACGACCCTATGACGAGGAAGGCGGCAAGTAAATGACCGAGGTTGCGGCGAAGACCCTGTTTCGCGAGCTTCCGCTGGAGGCGGGTCTCTACTTCGTGGCGACGCCTATCGGCAATGCACGCGATATCACTTTGCGGGCGCTGGATATACTGGCCTCCGCCGATGTAATCGCCGCCGAGGACACGCGGACGACGCGGCACCTGATGGACATCCATGGCGTACCGCTTCGCGGACGGCCGATGGTCGCCTATCACGACCACAATGGTGCCAGCGCCCGCCCGCGGCTGATCGCGGCGATGGAGGCGGGCAAATCGGTTGCCTATGCGTCCGAGGCCGGGATGCCGCTCGTCGCCGATCCGGGCTACCAGCTCGGGGCTGCGGCCATTGCGGCGGGGCTGGCGGTAACCTGTGCGCCGGGACCTTCGGCGCCGCTGGCGGCGCTGGCGCTGTCGGGCCTGCCGAGCGACCGTTTTCTCTTTGCCGGCTTCCCGCCCGCTTCGGGGGGCGCGCGCAAGAAATGGCTCGCTAGCCTTGCCGCGTCGGACGCCACGTTGCTGATCTTCGAATCGCCTCGCCGGATCGCGCGCCTGGTCGGCGAGATGGCCGGGAGTTTTGGTCCGGACCGTAGGGCGGTGATCTGCCGAGAGCTGACCAAGCGTTTCGAGGAGGCGCTGCGGGGCACGCTGTCCGAGCTGGCCGAGATGCTTGAGACGCGCCAGCTCAAGGGCGAGATCGTGCTGGTGGTGGACCGCGCTGGCGAGACGCAAGTGGACGAGGCCGACATGGAGGAGGCGCTGCGTGCGGCCCTCGAGGAGATGCCGGTGAAGCAGGCCGCAGCCGAGATCGCGGAGCGTTTCGGCGCCCGCAAGCGGGATGTCTACCAATTTGCACTGTCGTTGAAGGATAGTGAATGACGGGCGCGCGCTCCTACCACGCAGGTCTTGCCGCCGAGCAGATCGTCGCGCGCTATTACCGGGAGCGGGGCCTGGTGCTGCGTGAACAGCGCTGGCGCGGGGCAGCGGGAGAGGTGGACGTGATCTTTGCCGAAGGCGCGGGGCTTGTCTTTGTCGAGGTCAAGGCCTCTGACAATTTCGAGAGCGCCGCCGCGCATCTCGGCCCGCGGCAGATGGAACGCATTTATGCCGCCGCAGGCGAATACCTGGGGCAAATGCCACTCGGGCAGGCCACCGAGACCCGTTTCGACGTGGCCTTGGTGGATGGCGCGGGGCGGGTGGAGATCCTGGAAGCCGCCTTTGGACTCTGACGGGGCGGTTGCCACCGACGGGCAAAAGGGCAATGAAGGGTCAAACCGTTCAAGGAGCCCCCATGCCCCTCAAGATCGCCTTCCAGATGGACCCGATCACCGCTGTCAATATCAACGCCGACAGCACCTTCCGCCTCGCCGAGGAGGCCCAGGCCCGCGGCCACGAGATGTGCTTCTATACCGTCGACAACATGAGCTGGCGCGATGGCAAGGTGATTGCCCGTGCGCAGAAATTCGAAGTGCGCCGCGTTCAGGGCGACCATGTCACGCTGGAGGCGGAGGCCGAGCTGGACCTGTCGGAGATGGATGTAGTCTGGCTGCGCCAGGACCCGCCCTTCGACATGGGCTACATCACCAATACCCACCTGCTGGAATTCCTGATGCCGGAGGTGCTGGTGGTGAACGACCCGTTCTGGGTGCGCAACTACCCCGAGAAGCTGCTGGTGCTGCGCTTCCCGGAGCTGATCCCGCCGACCATGATCGCCCGCAACCTTCAGGATCTGAAGGATTTCAAGCACAAGCATGGCGACATCATCCTCAAGCCGCTCTACGGCAATGGCGGCGCGGGCGTCTTCCGGCTCGACCCGAAAGATCGCAACCTCGCCTCGCTGCACGAGCTTTTCGCCGGTTTCAGCCGCGAGCCGCTGATCGCGCAGAAATTCATCCCCGACGTGTCCAATGGCGACAAGCGGGTGATCCTCGTCGATGGTGAGGCGGTGGGCGCGATCAACCGGGTGCCGGCGGAGGGTGAGACGCGCTCCAACATGCATGTGGGGGGCCGACCCGAAAAGATCGGGTTGAGCGCGCGCGACAAGGAGATCTGTGCCGCCATCGGCCCGCTCCTGCGCGAAAAGGGGCAGGTCTTTGTCGGAATCGACGTGATCGGCAATTACCTCACCGAGATCAACGTGACGTCGCCCACCGGCATTCAGGAACTGGAGCGGTTTGACGGTATCAACGTGGCCGAGAAGATATGGCAGGTGATCGAGGCGAAACGGGGCCTCTGAGCCTCCGTCTAAGGGTGCTCAACCGCGTGCTGCGTCTCGTGGCGCGGCCGCGGTTGCAGGCGACCGAAACGCCGGAGGAGGCCGACGAGGATCTCGCACGCTTCGCCCGGTTTCTGGCACGTCGGCCGCCATATCTGTTGCGGCTGGTCTCGAAAGGACGGCCGGATATTCACTGGATCACCGCCGGGCCAGTCGCGCCCCGCGGGGTGATCCTGCATTTCCACGGCGGTGCATATATTGCGGGCAGCCCCGTCACCCATGCCGGTATGCTGGGACAGATCTCCCGCCTCAGTGGGCTGAGGGTAGCCGCGCCTGCATTTCGTCTCGCACCGGCCCATCGCGCCCCCGCGCAATTCGAGGACGCGCTGGATGCACATGCAAGGCTGCTGGCCATCGGCTACCGCCCGGACGAGATCATCCTTGGCGGCGACAGCTCTGGCGGCGGCATCGCCTTGGCGCTCCTCGCCGAACTGTGTCGAAGGGGGCAGCCGCCCGCCGGGCTCTATGCGTTATCGCCCTGGGTTGATCTTACTCTCTCTGGCGAGAGCCTGCGCCGCAATGCCGAGCGCGATCCGCTTCTGCCGGTGTCACGGAGCGAGGATGCGCGTGGCTACGCGCTCGGCCAATTCCCTGCCGACGATCCGCGCGTTTCGCCTCTCTGGGCCGCGTTCGATGCGCCACCGCCTGTCTGCCTGCATGTGGGCACGACCGAGATCCTGCTGGACGATTCGCTGCGCATGGCGGCGCATCTGCGGGCCTGCGGTGGTACGGTGTGCCTGCGGGAGTGGCCGGAGGCGCCGCATGTGCTGGCCATGTTCGACGGATATGTGCCCGAGGCGCGCAAGGCACTCGAAGAGGTCGCCCATTTCATTCGAGCGCTCGGTGGCGTGAGGCGGGCAGGGGGTGTCAGTTCTGTGAACCGATAGCGATGCGGAAACTGACGGCCTCGGCGACGTGGGTCCGACGGACGTCTGGACTGCCTTCCAGATCGGCAATCGTGCGCGCGACGCGCAAGACGCGGTGATACCCGCGCGCGGTCAGCCCGATCTTGTCCGCCACCTTCTGCAACAGGGCACGCCCCTCGGAATCCGGGGTGGCGATCTCTTCCAGCAGGGCGCCGTCGGCATCGGCATTCACGCGGATTTCCGGGTGTCCGGCAAAACGATCCGCCTGCCGGGCGCGCGCCTGCGCCACCCGCGTTGCAATCTCGCGGGAGCCTTCGCCCGCCGGGGGCAGGTCAAGATCGGTAAAAGCAACCGGGGGCACTTCGATGCGCAGATCGATCCGGTCCATCAGCGGGCCGGAGATCCGCCCGAGATAGTCCTCGCCACAAACGGGTGCGCGCGAACAGGCGCGCGACGGGTCTGCAAGATCACCGCAGCGGCACGGATTGGCCGCCGCGATCAGCAGGAACCGGCAGGGATAGCGCACATGCGCGTTGGCCCGCGCGACCACGACCTCGCCGGTCTCGATCGGCTGGCGCAGGGTTTCGAGAACCTGCCGGGGGAATTCCGGCAGCTCGTCCAGAAACAGCACCCCGTTATGGGCAAGCGAAATCTCCCCCGGTCGCGCGCCGCGCCCGCCGCCGACGATGGCGGCCATGGAGGCGGTGTGGTGCGGCTCCCGAAACGGCCGCTCCCGGCAGATGCCACCTTCCCTCAAAAGCCCGGAAAGCGAATGGACCATGGAAGTTTCCAGCGCTTCTTCCGGTGACAGCAGTGGCAGGATTCCCGGCATGCGCGCCGCCAGCATGGATTTGCCGGATCCGGGCGCGCCGACCATCAGCGCGTGATGCCGGCCGGCAGCAGCAATCTCCAGCGCGCGTTTCGCGCGTTCCTGCCCTTTGACCTCCCGGAAATCCCGGGTGCTGGACAGCGCAGGCAATTCCGCCGGCTGGGCCGGGCTGAGCGGTGTCTGGCCCGTGAAATGGGCAACCGCTGCGGCGAACGTGTCTGGCGCGATGACCTGTGTCGCCCCGACCCAGGCCGCTTCAGGCCCGCATTGCGGGGGGCAGAGCAGGGTGCGCCCATCCTCGGCGGCCGCCATGGCCGCGGGCAGGGCGCCCAGCACCGCGACCAGCCCGCCATCGAGCGACAGCTCCCCGAGCGCCACGCAGTGCTCCACGGCATCGGCGGGAACGATCTCCAGCGCGGCCAGCAGCGCCATGGCGATGGGCAGGTCGAAATGCGAGCCTTCCTTGGGCAGGTCCGCAGGCGAGAGGTTCAGCGTGATGCGCTTGGAGGGCAGCGCCACGGCCATGCTCTGCAATGCGGCGCGCACGCGCTCCCGCGCCTCGCTCACCGCCTTGTCCGGCAGCCCGACAATGGAAAAGGCGGGAAGGCCCGGAGAGACCGCGCATTGAACCTCGACGGGCCGCGCCTCGACCCCGTCAAAGGCCACCGTGTAGGCCCGTGCCACCATCTCTCGCCTCGCAAGTAACTATTTGTAAACGAAATCGGCGGTTTGGGTTGAGATTTCGTTAAGCCTTTCCTTCTAGACCGAACGTTGCCGCTCAACGGTCGCACAGAGAAACCTCGGATTTGATGAAAGCTTAACGCGATTTGGCCGATAACTTGCCACAAACCGAGTGCATCTGTTCGGAAAACAACACGAGCAGACTATGACTTACGTACTTGGAAAGCCATCCATCCTCCTTCAGGGCCTCGACGGGCACCCGCAAGCGGCGGCCGATAGCGATTACTCCGGTAAAAGGCTGTTCGACTTCCTGGCGGTCCTTGCTGTCATGCCTTTCCTTCTGGTGTTAATTGGCGTGCTTGCCTGTCTGGTCGCGCTGGATGGCGCGAACCCGTTCTTCCTGCAGCGGCGTGTCGGGCGCGATGGCAGCGTGTTCCAGATGATCAAGCTCAGGACGATGGTGCCGGATGCGCAGGCGCGGCTCGAAGAGTATCTGGCGGCCAACCCGAGCGCGCGCGTCGAATGGGATCTGTATCAGAAGCTCTCGCACGATCCGCGGATCACCCGGATCGGTCGCATCCTGCGCAAGACGTCGCTCGACGAATTGCCGCAATTATTCAATGTTTTCAGTGGGGACATGAGCCTTGTCGGGCCGCGCCCGATCATGGTCGAGCAGGCCGAGATCTATCCCGGCCGCGCCTATTACCGGATGCGCCCGGGAATCACCGGCCCCTGGCAGGTATCGGACCGCAACGCCGTCTCTTTCGTCGAGCGGGCGAAATACGACCTGCTCTACCTGCAACGGCAGTCCCTGCTGGTCGATCTCGGCTACATTTTCCGGACATTCGGCGCTGTGTGCCGCATGTCCGGTTGCTGAGAACCGCGCCTGTGAGATTTATCGGGCCAACAGGGCCATGACTTCCGGCCAGGCACCAGCATCCGCCACGACCTTGTCCCGACAGAACGAATTGCAGAAGCCGATAACCCGGCCTTCGATCTTGGCCAGATCCGTGACCGGCTTGCCCGAGAAGGGGCAGGCCGTGTTTTCGGCTGTGCCGTCCTCGATTGCCTCCGCGTTCAACGGTTTGGGGCCCGGCCAGTCGGCACGCGGGTAGTCGCGGTCGTACCAGGGAAGCCGCTCGCCCCGGAGTTGGCCAATCGCGCGCCAGCGGCGAAAGGCGGGGTCGGCCAGATGCGCATCGACATAAATGCGGGCGGATGGGGAAGCACTCAGCCCATATCCGGCGATTCGTGCAGCAACGGGCGCGAAAAAGGCATCGGCGATCGAATAGCCGCCACAAAGCCAGGGCTCGCTGCCGGGATGCTTCGAGCGCGCGTGGTCCCAGATCAGCTCAAGCCGGCGCAGATCCGCTTCGAGTGCCGGAGAACTCGGCGCTTCCGCATAGGCCGTGCGCAAGTGCATGGGGCATTCGTTGCGAAGCGTGCCGAAGCCCGCATGCATTTCCGCTGCGAGGCTGCGGGCCGTTGCCCGGGCCGAGGGATCGCTCGGCCATAGCCCGGCGTCGGGGTATCGGCTGGCGAGTTCTTCGGCGATCGCAAGCGATTCCCACAAGACGGCGCCGTCCGGCAGGCGGAGGGTGGGCACAGTGCGGGCCGGGGGGATGGGTTTCATCTGGTCCGCGACGGATCCGGACAGGAAATCGACCCAGATCGGTTCGTAATCGATACCGAATCGGTCAAACAGGAGCCAGGCCCGAAGGGACCAGCTGGAATAGGCGGGATCGCCAAAATATAATTCTTTGCTCATGGGGGCGACCGTAGGTAACCAATTTGACCTTGCCCAATGAAAGTTCGTGGAGTTAATAATCAAAAATTGTGATGATTGGCCTGCATTTCATTCAGGGATGTGATTTATTTCGCCCGGCCGCCACGACTTCCCGTCCCAGCTGACGCGCGTTACCGAGAGGTTGTCGATTCGCTGTTCCAGCACCTCGACCGCCGTGCAACCGCGCGCCCTCTGCAGCTGGCAGAGAATCGTGCCGAAATGGGCTACCGCGATGATGTCACCCGCTTCCCCGGTCAACCAGTCCACAGCGCGATTCACGCGCACCGAAAGCTCGTGCCAGCTTTCTCCGCCGGGCGGCTTCACATCGCCGGGCTGCTCCCAGTAGCGCCGGATCAGGCGCGGATCCTCTTCCTGGACCTCTTCGAATGTCCGTGCCTCCCAGGCACCGAAATGGATCTCCCGCAGGCCACGTTCATGCGGCAGGCGCGGGCGGCTTGACTGAATGGCGTCGGCGGTTTTGATCGCACGGGTCAGGTCGGAGGAAATGACCGGCGCATCGGCCGGCAGGAAGTCGCGCAGCCGCGCCAACGCCAACGTGTCGGAAAGATCCGCCGGAACATCCGTCCAGCCATTCATGTCGCGCCGATGTGTCGGACCATGGCGCACCCACCACCAGTTCACCATGTCATATCCTCCGGAAGGGATCCCTTGAGTGCCATCGGTAGCCCGGCCATGACCGCCACGACCAACCCGGCTTTCGCCGCGATCTGTCGGTTCAACCGCCCTTGCAAGTCGCGAAAACGGCGGGAGAGCGGGGTGTCGGGGACGATTCCCTGCCCGACCTCGTTGGAAACAACGACCACGGGCGAGGCGCAGCTTTCCAGCGCAGCAATCAGCGCGTCGAACTCCGTTTCCGGATCGACCTCGGCCAGTAGGCGGTTGCTCAGCCACATCGTGGCACAGTCCAGCAAGATGATACGCCCGGAGGGCTGGTCGGACAGCGTTTCGGCAAGCTTGTGCGGCGCCTCCACCGTGTTCCAGCCCGTACCGCGCATCGCGCGATGGGCCGCGATCTTGGCCTCCATCTCGGCGTCGAAGGCCTGCGAGGTGGCAAGATAGATCCTTTCCAGACCCGAGAAGCGGACAAGCCCCTCCGCAAAGGCGGATTTTCCCGAGCTGGCGCCCCCGAGAACCAAGGTGATCTGTGATGTCATCGGCCCTCTGTCTCCAGCTCATCCGCCGTGCACGCATTGCCTATCAGAGGATGGACGCGGAGCGAAAGCCCTTCGCCCACGAAGAATGCACGCGCATTTGACTGGAGCGAATCTATGGGCCGTGTAGAAATCCGGGGATGAAAAACTGGTCATATCTTCCCGCCCTCTGTCTCGCCGGTGCCGTTCACGCCGGCGAATTGCCCGATATTTCCGCTTTCGATCCGGGCGATGCCGCGATCGTTCTGCTGGGCGAAGTGCATGACAACCCCGCGCAGCACGCCAACCAGGCAGCCGCCGTGGCCACCATCGCACCTTCCGCGCTTGTGTTCGAAATGCTGACCGCCGAGCAGGCCGAGACCGCGAACAACACGGATCGGAGCGATCGCGCGGTATTGGAAGAAGCGCTGGACTGGAAACATTCCAGCTGGCCGGATTTCGAGTTGTATCACCCGATTTTCCTGGCCGCCCCGGACGCTCGCATCTACGGCGCGGCGGTCGCCCGCGAGGAACTGATGGCGGCGATGACCGAGGGTGTCGCTGAGGTGTTCGGAGAGGCGGCGGAACAGTATGGCCTCGCGCCGCTGCCGGAGGAAATCCAGGCCACGCGAGAAGCCTTCCAGCTCGAAGCGCATTGCAACGCGCTGCCCGGGGAAATGCTGGCCGGAATGGTGGATGCGCAGCGCCTGCGCGATGCCCGGTTCAGTCAGACAACGCTTGCGGCACTCAGGGAGACCGGTGGCCCTGTCGTTGTGATCACGGGCAATGGGCATGCGCGGCGCGACTGGGGGATGCCGGTCTATCTTGCGGCGGCGGCGCCCGATGTCGTCGTGCGCACGCTGGGGCAGTTCGAACTTTCCGCGCCCGAAGGTGCGGTTCCGCATGATTTCTGGCTTCTTACCGAGGAAGCGGAACGCGAGGACCCCTGCGCGGTGTTCGAGAAAAAGTCGTCCAACTGACGCCGGTCAGTCGAAATCCGTCGGCCGGCCGGGCTCGTGAAAATGGCGCAGCGCGCGGGCGACATCCGCGGGATTGCTGCGACCAAGGGACATTTCCGGCAGCTCCCCCGGGTCAAAGAATTCGGCTTCGGAGGTTTCGGGGCCGGGAGCCGGTTCTTCCGGTGCGAGCGGATCGCAAAGGAAGAAGAACTTGTAGAAATCCCGGAAATCCGGCTCTCCGGGCTGTTTCGCCCGGTGGCGCAGGCAATAGAGCTTGCGCGCAAGCACCCTTAGACTCGCTTCCTCCATGGTCTCCTTCACAGCAACCTCGGAAGCGGTGAGGCCGATATCGGCGAAACCGCCCGGCATGGTCCATTTGCCGTCCGAGATCTCCCGCACCAGCAGGATCCGGCCATCGCGAAACACGGCGGCGCGGATGTCGATCTTGGGCGTGGCATAGCCTTCGTGCACCTCGGGCAACCCACCAAGATGCTTTAGCGGAATCTGGCCGAGCCGCGCGATCATCTCCCGCGCGATCAGGTCGATCTCCTCGAAGCGCTCGCGGTCATAGGGCCGGGGCTGGTAATGCAACCCAGTGGCGGCCAGTGCCTGCAGGCGTTTGGCATAGGTCAGCCAGCTATCTTCCATTAGCGTTCCTCTAATCCGGCACTGCAAAGGCCAGCGTGCGGCTGATCACGGCATAGGGCTGCCCGCTCTCCGCGTGCCACGCGTTGAAGGCCTCCTGCACCTTGCGCATGGCGGTCTTGGAGGTGGCAGCACCGTCTATCACTTCGGCCATGTTCAGCGCGGCCACGACCGATTTCGACAGGATGAAAGCGTCATAACCGAGGAAGCGGAGCCCGTATTGGCAGGTCGCGCCGCCGAGGCGGGATCCGCGCTTCTTTAGTAGCTCGAACAGGCCCACCGTGTCCTCCACCGGCCAGTCGCCAATATACCGGGCGGCCGAGCCATGTTCGCGTGCCAGGTCGGACAGGAACACCGCATTGTCTCGCACGGTCAGGATCTTGGCCGCATTGCGCACGATCTCGGTGTTCTTCAGGTGCCGGTCGAGATCCTCGTCCGACATCATCGCGTTGCGGGCGATGTCGAAACCGTGGAAAGCGGCTTCGAAACCGGGCCATTTCTTTTCGATCACCGACCAGTTGAAGCCCGCCTGGAAGATCCGCTTTGTGAACTCGGCCAGCAGCCGGTCGTCGGTCAAATCGCGTAACGGCGTTTCGGGCGGTGATGGCATCTCGGCGGCGAGACCGTCTGCGCCCTTTCGGGCGAGGGCCATTTCGTGGATTTCGGCAAATGTTTTCATGCGGGCCTCTCCTCTCGTTGCAGGAGCGACAGGAACCGTGCCCGTGCCGCCGGTATCGGCCGGTCGCCCATCGCGGGAGCCAGCCAGGTGTCGAGAAAATAGCCGGTAGTGCGCAGCCCATCCAGAACGTCTCGTGGATTGCCTGACGCTTCCCCCAGCAGAAGGCCGGGCAGGGGCAGCAGCCGGTCAGCCCATTCGCCGGCTCCGGCGCGGCTCACGGCGCGGCCGGTCTTGGGAGAGACATAGACCAGCTCCTCTTTCGTCCCGGTCGCCGCGCATTCCGACAGGTCCAGCGCGAAGCCCAGCTCCTCCAGCAGCGCCTTTTCCCAGAGCAGGTAAAGCGCGGGCCAGCGCGCATCGGTGCCGAGCGCGTCGAAGAGACGCTGGGTGGCGCGGTAGAGGCCGGGATGCGGTTCGCGCTCGGGCAGGGCGAAGGCGAGGAGCGCGCAGATGGAACCCAATCCGTAAAGCGCCCGCCGCTCCCCCATGAGCGCCGCTGAGCGGGACTTGATCGGCTCGACCCGGAAAGTGCCGATATGATCTTCCAGCCGGGCGCGCCATTCCACCGAAAGCTGGGTGCCCTGTTGCAGTACCGGCGCCAGTTTGCGGGATGTGCCGCCACGCACGAGCCCGGCGTGCAGGCCGTGAGTCGCGGTGAAAACCTCGACGATCGCCGAGCTCTCCCCGTGCGGCCTGACCGCGATCAATGTGCCCTCGTCCTGCCAGTCCATCGCACCTACCGAAGCTATGGCTGAAACCCTGTCACTCCAGCCCGGGCTCGTCCAGCATGTGCCGACCGGCACGGCTCTCCACTTCGATCACCCAGATGTCGGGATCGGACCGGCGTTGCCGCTCCAGCAGTGCGTCCACCTCCGGCTCGGGCCCTTCCGTCAGCACGTCCCAGGGGCGCGAGCCGTCCATGGACATGATGCGCTGGAACACTTTCGCGGTGCCGTCCAGCGGGTTGAGCTTGACGAGGATCGCGCCGGCGGTGTCGTCGCCATGTGCCAGCACATAGGCGGGGATCATCTCGATCTGCAGCCGCATGATATAGGCCTGAACCCAGAGGCCCGCGGCCAGGCGACTCACGAATTGCCGTCCTTGAAATCCAGCCCCATCTCGGAATAGCGCTCGGCCTCTTCGAGCCAGTTCGGCCGCACCTTCACCTGCAGGAAGAGGTGGATCTTGCGGCCGAGGAATTCCTCCAGCTCCGCGCGGGCCGCCTGCGAGACGGCCTTGATCGTCTCGCCCTTCTTGCCAAGGATGATCCCCTTGTGGCCGTCGCGGGCGACATAGACGATCTGGTCGATCCGGGCCGAGCCGTCCTTGCGCTCCTCCCAGTTCTCGGTCTCCACGGTGAGCTGGTAGGGCAGCTCCTGGTGCAGGCGCAGGGTCAGTTTCTCGCGGGTCATCTCGGCAGCGATCATCCGCAGCGGCAAATCGGCGATCTGGTCCTCGGGGTAATGCCAGGGGCCTTCGGGCACCTCGGCGGCGAGCCAGGCGCGCAGGTCGTCCACGGCATATCCCTTCTCGGCCGAGATCATGAAGGTCTTCGTAAAGGGATAGGCCTCGTTCATCCGTTGCGTCAGCGCCAGCAACACCTCCGATTTGACCCGGTCGATCTTGTTGATGGCGAGCGCCACGCGCTGTCCGTCCGTCCGCTCTGAGAGTGTGTCGAGAATTGCCTGCACCCCCGCGGTCAGGCCGCGATGCGCTTCGACCAGCAGAACGACGAGATCGGCATCGGCCGCGCCCCCCCAGGCCGCGGCCACCATGGCCCGGTCCAGCCGTCGGCGGGGCTGGAAGAGGCCGGGCGTGTCGACGAAGACAAGCTGGCTCTCGCCCTCGATGGCGACGCCGCGGATGCGGGCGCGGGTGGTCTGGACCTTGTGGGTCACGATCGAGACCTTGGCACCCACCATGTAGTTGAGAAGCGTCGACTTGCCCGCGTTGGGCTCTCCGATCAGGGCAACGAAGCCGCAGCGTGTGGTCATGAGCATGGTCCTGTAATGCAGGACAGCGGTGTAGCGGATCGCGGCGCAAGAGGCCAGTGCCCCGTTGCCTGCGCCGATCCGTTATTCGACCGAGGCGATCACGTGGTGGATGGCATCGACGCCGAGCGCGAGGGAATCGTCTTCCCCGCCGCAGGGGTACCAGTCGCCCTGGGCTGCAATCGACATCGTTCCGCCGACATAGAAGCTGGTGCCGAGCTTGGTCGTTTGCACCGATGTGCCGGATGCAAGGCTAGCATTGCCGGTGATATAGAAATCCACGTTGTTGGTTTCCATGCCTGCCGGAATGCTCATGTCGCCCTTGGTCATGACAACGACCTTTTCCGTGCTCGGGCAGGTAAGGCCGCCGCTGCCGATTTTCGCGTAGGAACTGGCCGCAATGGATTGCACCGAGGTCGAACTCGTGGCGATGATGGAATTGACGACCTGTGCGGTGTTGCCGAAGTTGATCTTGCAATCGGTCACGATGGCCACGTCCGAGATCGCGCTGCCTGTGGGCGTTTCGAGCGAGATCGTCTTCAGGTTCGCGCTGATTTCCGAGTTCTTTTTGTCACCGGAGGGCGAGGGGGTGATCGCGCCGCTCGCGTTCAGTTCCGGGCCGCAATTGACGGCATAGATGAGCCCGCCGGGAACCGTCTCCATGGATTGGAAATACCCGGCCTCGATCGAGATGATCGAACCCTTGCGCATCTTGCTGATGTTGTAGCCCAGGTCCGACAGCGGCGTCAGGCTGTCGGTGAAGACGACCGAGTCCATAAAGTCGTTATAGGGGGCGCTGTCCGAGCCGGTGCCGAGCAGCGATGTCATGACCTTGTCCACATGGGCGCCAACATCCTGAAGCTGCAGGTTCGCCTCGAACTGGGCATCCTCCACGCCGGGGTTTGACGCGTCATCACAGTGTGAGCAGTTCGCCAGATCCGGCATGCCGATACCGGAGCCGGGCTCGAACACGTTGTGGTTGGAGAGATCCACGTAGTCCTTCGAAAAGATGCAGAAGCCTGCGCCAATCGTGGAGGTCGAGGTCATCTTCACCTGGCCATGGGCATAGATGCCGTCATAGCCGATGCAGGTGTCAGATTGCTCCATGACCGCGGTACTCGTTGCGATGACGTCCATCGAGTCGATCCCGATAAAGCCGAGCAGGAAGGTCTTCACCGCATTGCCGAAGGAGCTGGACATGTGCAGTTCGACCGAAACGGCATTGTCATCCTCGACAAGGGAGGAGGCGAGCGTGCCGTCGGCAAAATAGCCGACGGAGATATAGGTCGACGTGTCGCCCAGAACGTTGCCGTAATTCGAGCTCGGCATGTTCGTTTGGACATTCGCGCTGACCGCGTTGCGAATGCTGGAATCCGTGCCGCCGTTGATCAGTTCCATGAGGCCGGCATGGGCGGCCATGTCGGCGGTGCTCTGCAGGTGCTCCTTGGCCCGAACACCGTTCGTGCCGTCGATTGAGAGACCGGCGACCACTGCACAAATCAGGAAAATGAAAAGGCTCCAGGCGCCTGCGGCGCCTTCCTCGGATCGGGCAAAATCGGTCCGAATCATTCTATCTCTCCTCGATCAGCTGGGCTCGAGCGCGTGGGTGACAGTGGCCGTGATCGTCATGTCGGCAAGGAAGTCGAGGAAATCGAACTTCGCCAGAACCTCGATGGGGGCCGCGATAAAAACGGTCACTTCGGTGGAGGTGGTGGAAACGTCGACGGTATGCTGCGCATCGCTGACCTCGTTCAGGCGGGTGGTGGCGTAGGTCTCCGCCGTAGTCTCCGTCATGCCATGGCGGGCAACGATTCGCGCGGTATCGCGGGCGATGCTGTAATAGTTTGCCTGGTCGACATAAACGCGGCTCAGGTCCACGACGCCGGAAATCATGGCCACGAAGAGTGGCACCATGATAACAAATTCGATGGCCATGCTGCCATCTTCCGCGCGGAACCACTTACGAATTCTCTGCCAGAGCGTGGCCATGCTGTTCGACTCCAAAACGTGCCGATGCAAGATCGGCGCAGGTTGTTTCCACAAGGGAACCATAGCCTGGGTGCGGTTTCAGGGCGCAAATATGGCTTTTGCGCGGTGGCTGCCACGACGGTGTCACAGTTTTGCCATCTTGGGTTTGGGTGCTTAATTTGCTGTAAAAGAATGAAAAAAGCTCTTCTTCCACCTGGGGGAGGTCAGGCGGATTCGCCACTTTCCAGCCGCAAAAGAAGGGCCTGCGCGGCCGCTTGCTCGGCCTGTCTCTTGGAGCCGGCGCTCGCCGTTTCCTGCGCGCCATTCTCCAATTTTGCACAGATCGCGAACATTGGCGCGTGATCGGGCCCCGATCGCGCCGTCTGGATGTAGCGCGGCGGCTGCATGCCGCGTGCCTGCGCCCATTCCTGGAGCGCTGTTTTCGCGTCGCGCGCCTGATCGTCGGCGACTTCGATCCGGTCTCCCCAGAGCCGCAGCACGATGGGCTTGGCCGCATCCAGCCCGCCATCGAGATAGATCGCGGCGAGAACGGCCTCCATTGCGTCGCCCAAAAGCGCGTTCTTGCGTCGCCCGCCGGACATCATCTCGGAGCGCCCGAGCTTCAGTGCGGAGCCGAGGTCGATCTGCCGGGCGACATCGGCGCAGGTCTCCTTGCGGACCAGCACGTTGTAGCGGGGTGCAAGCTGGCCCTCGTCGGCCAGCCGGTCATGCAGGAAGAGCGCCTCGGCGATGACCAGGTTCAGCACCCGGTCGCCCAGAAACTCCAGCCGTTGGTTCGAGGGGCGGGTGGCGGAAGCGATGGAAGGATGCGTCAGCGCACGCGCCAGCAGTTCCGGCTTGCGGAAGGTGTGACCAAGGCGGTCCTGCAGGGCGCGGGCTTCGGCTGAGAGTTTCACTCGATCCCCTTGAAGAAACGATCCGCCCGCCATGTCCAGATGTAGAAGAGCGACTTGCCCGCCGAGGAGAACATGATCCGGTCTGCGCGACCGATGAGGTTCTCCGCCGGCACGAAGCCCACGCCGCGGGCAAGCTGGTTCACGCGGCTGTCGGTGGAGTTGTCACGGTTGTCGCCCATGAAGAAGTAATGCCCATCCGGCACGGTGAAGACCGGCGTGTTGTCGGTCGGCCCGTTGCCGATATTGAGGATCGAGTGCGAGCGGCCTTCGGGCAGCGTTTCGACGAATTTTTCCTTCTCGCACACGCCCCCCTGGCCGACCGGCGCGTTGGAGCAACGCGGAAGCATCTGTTGCGGCCCCTGCGGTTCCATCGGTTCGGTAAAGACGCCATCGGGTTCGGTTTTCAGCGGGGTACCGTTGATATTCAGGATGCCGTTCTTCATCTGGATCCGGTCGCCCGGCAGGCCGATCAGGCGCTTGATGAAGTCCGACCCGTTGACCGGGTGGCGGAACACGACCACGTCGCCGCGTTCAGGCTCGGAGGCGAAGATGCGCCCGCTGATCGGGCAGATACCGAAGGGGCAGGAATATTGCGAATAGCCATAGGCCATCTTGTTGACGAAGAGGAAATCGCCGATCAGCAACGTGTCCTTCATCGATCCTGACGGGATCCAGAAGGGCTGGAAAAACAGGGTGCGGAACACGCCCGCAATCAGCAGCGCGTAGACAACTGTCTTGATCGTCTCGACGATCCCGTCCTTGGCGTCTTCCATGCTCGTCCTCTGATCCTGTGAAAATGTCCCGCGGGGGGTCGGGCGCTACATGTCCGCAGGGCGCCGGGGTGTCAAGCGCCCGGCCCGGTTTCCGGCATCACGATCGGGCGCGCCTCGATCACCACGAAGGCCTGTGCCCAGGGGTGATCATCCGTCAGCGTGACGTGGATGATGGCCTCGTGGCCTGGTGGCGTCATCTCGGCCAGCCGCTCTGCGGCCCAGCCCGTGACATGCATTACCGGCTGGCCGGTGGGCAGGTTGGAGACCGCCATGTCCTTCCAGGCAATCCCCATGCGCAGCCCTGTGCCGAGCGCCTTGGAGCAGGCTTCCTTGGCCGCCCATCGTTTGGCATAGGTGCCGACCGTATCGCGCCGCTTCTCGGCCTTGCGCTGCTCGGTTTCAGTGAAGACGCGGTTGCGGAACCGGTCGCCGAAGCGTTCCAGCGTGCCGGCGATGCGGTCGATATTCGCCAGATCGGTGCCGACTCCGAGTATCAACGCCGCCATCTCCGTGATTTTTTGCCCGAGGATGCGGGCAGGGGGGCGTTCGACTGCCTTTCGCTTGCACCGACTCCATGGCGTTGCGCGACGGCGCTGGAATGGAAAGCATTGTTGCCCTGCATCATTCCTCCGCTGTTGGCGCATTTGGCGCGGTTGGCGATGCGACTTCCCCTTCTGAGGGAGGTGTCTGCGAACCGGCGAAAACGATGCGGGCTTCCGCCGCCAGCGCGTCCCAGTCTTCGAAGGCGATGTCGTCGCCTGTCTCGGGCAGGAAGGGCGCGGCGGCCGCCCAGGCATCCTCCGGCGCCGCCGACATCAGTTGCCATAGATCGCCCGGTGAAAGCGGCTCCAAGGCACCGGCAACCGCCTCGCTGCAATCGAATTCAGCCTCAGCCGCGCGACGCGCTTCTTCCGGGCTGTCCCGGTTTTCGGTTATGGCGATCAGTGCGGCAGCGTCACGAGCGCTGGCGCAGGCATCTTCGATCTCGAGAGCCAACGTTGCCGCGATCGCCTGAACGCCAACATGGGGAATTGATTCGGCCAATGCCGTCTGCGATGCGCGAGCTGCCTGAAGCCTCGCGCGTTCGGTGATCGCGGTCGCGATATCCTTTTCAAGTGCATCGCGCGCCGCCTTGGTGGTTTCCAGTTTTTCTATCGCCGTTTCGGCAGTCCGGGCAGCTTCAACTGCAATGCGGGTCTGTTCTGCGGACTGTTCCGCGGCCTCTTCCGCAGCGCGGGCCGTGTCTTCGGCCACTCGCGTTGCCTCCCGCGCAGCCACTATCGCCTCTTCGGCCTTGCGGGTTTCGGCTTGTGCTGCCGAAAGCTCGGTCTCGTGAGACGCGACCATCGAACGGCGTTCCCTCTCGGCGACGGTCGTTATCCCCAACTCCGACAAAAGGGATGTAGCCAGCCCATTGAGCGGAGGGCTTGTCAGCGAAAACACGTTCAGCAGCAAGGCGCCAATCAAGAGCACAGCCAGCAGCGTGCGTGGCAGGGCGCGGATCGCGCGAACCGGAAAGCCGAAGATGGTCCAGAATAGCGAACGGTCCCGGCTCATGCTCTTGCCTCGTCCATCAACGCGCGCATCCGGCGGATCGAGGCATCGAGCCCGACGAAGATTGCCTCGCCGACGAGGAAATGGCCGATATTGAGTTCGACAATTTCGGGGAAGGCCGCAACCGGTTGAACGGTGTCATAGGTCAGCCCGTGGCCGGCATGGACCTCCAGCCCGAGCGAATGGGCAAAAGACGACATATCGCGCAACCGCTCCAACTCCGCGTCGCGCTCGTCAAAGTGGCCTTCCGCATGAGCGTCGCAATAGGCGCCGGTATGCAGTTCGACTACTGCTGCGCCGATCCGGTGCGCGGCCTCGATCTGACGCTTGTCGGCGGCGATGAAGATCGACACCCGGCAGCCGGCGTCCCGCAGCGGTGCGATGAAATGGGCGAGGCGATTCTCGTCCTGCGCAACTTCGAGCCCACCTTCGGTCGTCCGTTCCTCGCGCTTTTCTGGCACGATGCACACAGCATGCGGACGATAGCGCAGGGCGATCTTCTGCATCTCTTCGGTTGCGGCCATTTCGAAATTGAGCGGCACGGTCAGGTTGGCGGCAAGCGCCTCGATATCGGCGTCGCTGATATGGCGGCGATCTTCGCGCAGATGCGCGGTGATCCCGTCGCAGCCGGCGGCCTCGGCGATCTTTGCGGCGCGCAACGGGTCGGGCACATCGCCGCCGCGCGCGTTTCGGACGGTTGCCACGTGGTCTATATTCACGCCAAGCCTCAGGCGTCCCACAAATTCGGTCATGAGAGGATCTCCGCTGTTGCCTTGCAGACATATCGCCGCCCGCAGGCGAGTGAAACCCATCTCGCATAAAGCAGTTGAATTGCGCCGGGGCGTCGGCTTGTTTAAGCCATGATAGAACCGCAAACCACTGTGAGCAGCCAAATGACCCGTCTGACCCGCCGAATTTTCGCCCTCTCCAGCCTTGTCGCACTTGCGGCATGCGGCAGTCAGACCCCTGTTTCCCAACAGCCAGTGGACCCGATCGGCGAGTTCAAGTTGGTCCACAACATCGTGACGGTCAACAATATCCAGAGAGTGCAGCCGTCGAAAGACGTGCCGCCGGAAGTCTGGGACGACGCGGTGACCGAGGCGATCCAGGCGCGCATGGGCCGCTACGAGGGCAGCCAGTTCTACCATCTTGGCGTCAATATTCTCGGCTATTCGGTGGCCGTTCCCGGTGTGCCGCTGGTGCTGGCGCCGAAATCGGTTGTCGTGGTCGACGTGACTGTCTGGGACGATGCCAAGGGCGGCAAGATCAACCAGGAACCGAAACAGATAATGGTCTTCGAGTCGCTCAGCCCCGATCTGTTCATCGGCTCCGGACTGACCAAGACCAAGGACGAGCAGGTGGCGAACCTCGCGGCGAATATCGCGCTCCAGATCGAGAACTGGTTGCGCGACAACGAGGAATGGTTCGCCAAGCGGCCGGAGACCGAGGCTGCAACCCAGTAAAAAACCGGAAAAATAAGTGTTTTACGGCGGCTGAAATGCTGGAAGGTGCTTGATTTCCTGCTCCAGAAGCAATACTTCGCGCGCGATGAAGAACGGGCCGCAGGTTGCCCCCTAATGACGAGGCGCCAAGACACATGGCAAAAGAAAAGTTTGACCGCAGCAAACCGCACGTGAACATCGGCACGATTGGTCACGTTGACCACGGCAAGACGACGTTGACGGCGGCGATCACGAAGTATTTTGGCGACTTCAAGGCCTATGACCAGATCGACGGCGCGCCCGAAGAGAAGGCCCGCGGGATCACGATCTCGACCGCCCACGTCGAGTACGAGACCGACACCCGCCACTATGCCCACGTTGACTGCCCCGGCCACGCCGACTACGTCAAGAACATGATCACCGGTGCTGCCCAGATGGACGGCGCGATCCTGGTCGTGTCGGCCGCCGATGGCCCGATGCCGCAGACTCGCGAGCACATCCTGCTCGGCCGCCAGGTCGGCATCCCCTACATGGTCGTCTACATGAACAAGGCCGACCAGGTGGACGATCCCGAGCTGCTCGAGCTGGTGGAAATGGAAATCCGCGAGCTTCTGGAGAGCTATGAGTACCCGGGCGACGATATCCCGATCATCACCGGTTCCGCGCTGGCCGCGATGGAAGGCCGTGATCCGGAGATGGGTGAGAACTCGATCCGTGCGCTTCTGGCCGCCGTCGACGAGTACATCCCGACGCCCGAGCGTGCCGTCGACCAGCCGTTCCTGATGCCGATCGAGGACGTGTTCTCGATCTCCGGCCGCGGCACGGTTGTGACCGGTCGTGTCGAGCGTGGCGTGATCAATGTTGGCGACGAGATCGAGATCGTCGGCATCCGCGACACCAAGAAGACCACCTGCACGGGTGTCGAGATGTTCCGCAAGCTGCTGGACCGCGGCGAAGCCGGCGACAACATCGGTGCGCTGCTGCGCGGTGTCGACCGTGAGGGCGTCGAGCGTGGCCAGGTTCTCTGCAAGCCGGGCTCCGTGACCCCGCACACGAAGTTCGAAGCCGAGGCCTACATCCTGACCAAGGAAGAAGGCGGCCGTCACACCCCGTTCTTCGCCAACTACCGTCCGCAGTTCTACTTCCGTACCACGGACGTGACCGGCACGGTGACGCTGGCCGAGGGCACCGAGATGGTGATGCCGGGCGACAACGTTTCGTTCACGGTTGACCTGATCGCGCCGATCGCGATGGAAGAGAAGCTCCGCTTCGCCATCCGCGAAGGCGGCCGCACCGTCGGCGCCGGCGTCGTCTCCAAGATCCTCGAGTAATCTCTCGAACGATCGACGAA
>NZ_FNEK01000123.1 GCF_900099935.1 Aliiruegeria lutimaris
CGCCACGCACAAGACGCCCAGGATCAAGGCATGGCTCGCCCGCCGTCCGCACTGGCATGTCCACTTCACGCCCACCTCGGCATCATGGATCAATCAGGTCGAACGCTGGTTCGCTGAATTGACCCGCAAGCAGTTGCAGCGCGGGGTCCATCGTTCGACTGCCGAACTGGAGGCCGACATTGCCGCCTTCATCGAAGCACACAACGAGAACCCCAAACCATACAGATGGGTCAAGTCCGCCGATGAAATCCTCGCATCGGTCAAGCGGTTCTGCCAGCGAACCCAAACCCTATGCGGCGAACTTTAGATTCGGGTGACTAGGTCTACTCTCCCTTGGCCCAATCAGGTTGATTTTGAGGCCATTCTCGCGGTCAGCCGCCAACTATGGAAGTTCTGCTCTGCTTGCTACCTATTGATCAAAGAGAGACACATTTACTTTTTACCTATCAAACTGGAGGTTTTTTAAACCTTAACTTGTCTTGGAGTGCCCCCAATGAAGTGGTCCACCAACTGGGATAGCTTTATCCCGTTTTCAGGAGGACCAAACGATGGCTGGAAAGCGAGACAAACCCGAGGAGATCGTGCTGAAGCTGCGGCAGGTTGAAGTGCTGCAAGGTCAGGGCAGCTCGGTTGCCGATGCCGTTCGCCAGATTGGCGTGACGCAGCAGACCTACTACCGATGGCGCAAGGAGTATGGCGGCATTGTCTGACGTCAGCACCTTTGGGACAGATTTGAGGATTTGAGCAACGGAGGATTTCTGGTTCATCGTAACCTTCATGGAGTGAAGATGGACAAGAAATCCGGAACGTCGAAGGCCGCAGCTGACAAGCTGGTCAAGAACATCCGCCGCAAGACCCGTCAGACCTATTCGGCTGAGGAGAAGATCCGCATTGTTTTGGCGGGCCTTCGTGGCGAGGAGAGCATCTCGGCGCTGTGTCGCCGTGAGGGGATCTCTGAGAGCCTGTATTACAACTGGTCAAAGGAGTTCCTTGAAGCTGGAAAACGCCGGTTGTCGGGCGATACGGCGCGTCAGGCCACTTCACCGGAAGTGAAGGATTTGCGGTCTGAGGCCATGGCCCTGAAGGAATGCGTGGCAGACCTGACCCTTGAGAATCGATTGCTCAAAAAAAGCATGACAGGGGCTGGGGAGTTCGAGGAATGAGATACGCTGCTTCCGAAAAGCTGGAAATCATCCGAACCGTTGAGGGCTCACATCTGCCCACAAAGCAGACCTTGGACATGCTGGGCGTTCCGCGCACCACATTCTACCGCTGGTATGATCGTTATGTCGAAGGTGGCTTTGATGCCCTTGCAGATATCTCACCCCGGCCAAAGTCCGTCTGGAACCGAATTCCACAGGCCAGGCGAGATGATCTAATCGAGTTTGCGCTGGAACATGAAGCGCTCACGACACGGGAGTTGGCGGTCAAATACACCGACGAGAAGCGGTATTTTATATCCGAATCATCAGCTTATAGGTTCCTGAAGGAGGCCGATCTGATCACAGCCCCCGACTATGTCGTTATCAAAGCCGCCGATGAGTTCACAGACAAGACCACCGCGATCAACGAGATGTGGCAGACGGACTTCACCTACTTCAAGGTCATCGGCTGGGGCTGGTTCTACCTCAGCACGATCCTCGACGACTACAGCCGCTACATCATCGCCTGGAAGCTCTGCACGACCATGCGGGCCGAGGACGTGACAGCCACCATCGAGATGGCTCTCACGGCGTCTGGCTGCGACCAGGCTGTCGTTCGACACATGCCGCGCCTGCTCAGCGACAATGGATCCTGCTACATCTCTGGGGATCTGGCCGAATGGCTGGGGGATCAAAAGATGGATCACGTTCGCGGCGCGCCGTTCCATCCACAAACCCAAGGCAAGATCGAGCGCTGGCATCAGACGATGAAAAACCGGGTCCTGCTGGAGAACTACTATCTTCCCGGCGATCTCGAACGCCAGATCGGCACCTTCGTCGACTACTACAACAACCAGCGCTACCACGAGGGCTTGAGCAACATCACACCCGCCGACGTCTACTTCGGAAGGGACAAAGCCATCCTCAGAGAAAGGGACAAGATCAAGAAACTGACAATCCGCCACCGCCGCTTGCAACATCAAAAACAAGCCGCATAATCAATCACGCAAACGAGCCAGAGCCTCCAATGCTCAGACCGCGTTGATGTTCCATTTTATGTGACGACGGACAAAAAACCGCTCCATGTCACCTGCGCGTGCGCAATTCAATTTGATACGGAGCTGGTGCTGCTTCGGCATTAGTACCATCAATTTGACTTTCTACTAAGTGCTCGAACGGACACCTGATCAATCAGGTAGGATGACTGCTGAGGTGGCAGAGCAGCCAAAGTTTCATCCGACAGCGATCTTAGGCGATTGAGGCCATTGCGAAGATTTCGCCTTCTCTGAACTGCCTCCAACCTCCGTTCGAGATCGCCTGGCTTGTTTTCAGGATTGCGGTACGAAGCAATTGTCCGGTCAGGATTGGTGCAGTCGGATAGGATTGGGGTTTCTAGCCAGCTCGTTCAGCACGACGACCATGTAGGCTGACAGACCGGCGGCAAGGAAACACCAAATCGATGTAAAGGCATGCGAAGCAACGGCAAATCCGATGAGAACCGATATGAGGATCAGTAGACCGAACTTCCTGACCATGACGTGAGACGACCACAACAGTGGAACACAGACGATCATCGTATATATCAGGCGCGCAATTGTCTTCGTTACCTCGTCAGAAAACATCTCGGGATTCACATAACGGATCGAACGGCGCACGAGGTTGATTTGCAGGTCCGCGGGATTCTCCAGGATCGGCAGATACAAGATCGCGCCGCCACTGACGCCCAGCAAGGTAAACACGGAAAACACGCGCCTGCGGAGAAGGTCGGTCTCGGCGACCAGAACCGAGATAGGCACCCAAACCGGCCAGAACCAGTAGGCAAAGAACAGGAAAGCCAGTGCGGAAAGGGAGTGTGGCGCTGAGTCCGACCCATCCAGCTCAAGCCATAAAAACCCTTCGGCAATCTGCTGCATGCCGAAGAATAGTGGAAAGGCAGCCAACGGCAGGAACTTGGCGTTGATCCGCCAAGCACGATGCAGAGTAGCCACGCTGCAGGAGATCAGGACGGCGCCGGCCGCGAAGCTGGCTGGGGCAGAAAAACACATTAGGCCTTTGTTCTAGCATATTTGTCTGTGCCTGTATCTGGTTTGGGCGCACGCAGAAAACGATTGTCGGTGGACGCCCGCCCCGCCCAGCAACGCAGGGGCGGCGGCTCCCTGCGCTTTGCTGCCGTTGGTCGGGTTTTGGGCAAGGTCCGAGGTGTGGACGAAGCAGACGCACGACGCAGTCGCCGCGATCCGTGCTGGTTGTCTTTTAACGCCCGAACCAGCGAGCCGTGCGACTAATACCGAATTCATCCTTATGGTGCCTGCCCTCGAGCGAAGGCGCATTATAGATGCTCTTGAGATTCGGCCCCGTCAGAAAATCGAGGTCGGCCCAACCGATGCGTCCATCACCGAACTCGACAAGACAACTTCCTGTGCCGGTATTCGGGGTCGCCTTTCCGCCATGTGTCTCAGCCAAGATTGAACTTGCAACCGCCATGGCCTGGCTCTCGGCAAAAGAGCCCGCTTTCGGTAGCCCGGTCTTTGCCAAGTCCCCAATAGCGTAGACTCCGTGAAAGCTTGTTTTCATGGACGCCAAGTCGATCGGGACCCAACCGTCTGTTGTCATGCCGCTGTCTATGACGACTTGCGGGGCCTGATGCCTAGGGACACCCAGAAAGAGAGAGAATGGCAGTTCCATTCCGTCGTCGAGCACCGCAGTCCCGTGTTTGTGATCCAGAGATACCACAGTGCGGTTCAGGATCAGGCGAATCTTGGCCTCGTTGAATGCCTCAATCAAGGCACCCGAAAGGTCCGCTGAGGCTGGCATCGGGCTAGATAGAGGGGAGACGAGCGTGATATCGCAATCCTCACGAAAACCCCGCTCGGTTAGATAGTGGTGCAGCGTAAGAGCGCATTCGCTGGGAGCAGGCGGGCATTTATAGGGGAAGCCGCAGATGCCGACGACGGCAGGTCCTTTCGAAAACTCTGGCAACGCTTGGCTCAACTTCTGCGCCCCGGGAACCGAGTAGAATTCGTTGCCGCCCTCGGCCAGCCCGGGCGTTGCGGCGAGATCGAACTCTGCGCCCAGTGCTACGACAAGAAATTCGGCTTCGTAGGTGCCTCTGTCTGTCGTCACGCACCGCGCCTTGGGATCAATGGAGGTGATTGTCTCCCGCAAGAAACGAACCCCCGGCTTGCGAAAGTCTTGATATGGCAGGCGAACGGCATCCAATGGCAACTTGCCGAACATCACGTCTATCTTTGAATAGCCAAAGACAAAGGCGTCTGCCTTGTCGATGATGATCACGTCGGCCGCTTCTCCAAATGCCTCGGAAAGAAGTGTGGCCAGTTCCATGCCACCGAAACCGGCGCCCAGGATGAGAACTCGAGATTCCATGTTAAGCCCTTCGGGTTGAGACCTGCCTTGGGGCCACCCAGAAAACTGTGAGAAGAGCCGGAAAGGAGTGTCTGATCGGACGTCAAGCTGATGCTAGGCGGTGATCCGATGATGCTGCAAGCTTTCTGTTTCAGGCTTGCATTTAGCCCTAGCTGATTTTCCGGCAGCTTTGGACTCGCAGGAGTCATCTGATCATTTCAATCAGATGTCTCCATGGTCGGCAAACATGTCCTTCCTATGCACGCGCTTCGCCGAGCGATTGTTTAGAAGTGCCGTCGCCTGGGCGATGTGGTCCGCTTCCTGCGCAATGCGGACGCTTACGGTCTTTGAACGCTTCGCAGGTGCAGCATCGCTCTCTTAACCGAAGGCCGCCATTCATCGTCGGCGCAGCGAGCGACTTGTTCAATGCTCTACAGTCTGAGCGTAGGATTATGCCACTCGTGCGCCATGCATCTGATCAAGACGTTCGGCGAAGGCACGCTCATCAACGTCTTCGGACACTGCCCGACTAAAGAAGGCAGCTTGAGTTTCCGGAGCAAGCCCGTTTGTTGGCGGGTCCCGGTCCAGGTTTGTCGGGAAGGAGTACCCTTCTGCAGTCGCGGCTATTGCAGCGCACAGTTCAGAGGCACTGAGCCTGTTTTCCCGCCGGGCTTGAAGCGCGTAGGGGTAGACCAGCCTGCACATCTTGTCCCGATCGATCGTCTCCATTGCGCGACCGAAGGCCGATGATACCTGCAGCAGATTGGCAAAGCGATGAATGTCCGCGCTCGTGTTTGCGCCTGCAGCGTGAAACAAAGCCGGGTTGAAAAAGACGGCATCTCCCTTGGCCAGTGGTAATTGCACATGACGTTCCTCAAACAGCGCCCGGAAATCGTCCCGACGCCATGCCGCATAGCCCGGACGATAGGCCTGCGAGAATGGCAGCAGCTTGGTCGGGCCGCTTTCCAATGGCATATCGCAGTGCGCCACGGCGCCCTGAAGCGTCAGGATTGGAGAGACGTCGTGGACGTGAGCCGGGTAGGACGCGCTGACGTCAGCGGTCTGAAACCCGAGATGATAGTCGCGATGAGCTAGTTGTGCCGCGCCGCCGGGATGCACAAGATTCACCTGCGCCGTCATCTGGTAGTTTGGCCCCAACCAAGCCTCGCAGACGGTCGCGATGGCGGTGTTGGCGAAATAGTCGAGGAACACTTTCGGCGAGGCTTCGCAGAGCTTCTGAAGCGAGTTCCAGATCCGGTCGTTTGCGCCCGACGCTGCAAAATGATCCCCGCCGCCGCCGCTCCCGGCCTTCTCATCGGAGATGATCCGTTCGTAGATGCGAGTCGCCTCATCCAGCACCGCGGTATCGGCGTAGGCTCCGTTCAATGCCAGGACGCCGGCGCCGGTGTGCAGGACCTTCGCCCATTCCGCCATGACTTCCCGACGGGTCCGATCATCCTCAAGGATCGGACGCAGGTCGGCCATGTCGTAGATCGGGATGTTCTTTTCGATCGAAGAGGCGTGCGGTACCAGTTCACCGTGCGTTGACTGATCGATAAGTGCCGTGAATGCACCCAGATCACAGTGGTCCGGTTCGTAGTAAGCGATGCCGTTCTCTTCGACTTCATTCATGGTTGGTCCTCCCTGTTCAAGAACAGGATACAGGCACAAACATTGCCTTGGGCCCCCAAACCCATCAAGAATACATCAAATGACGCATCGCTTTCCAATCAAGGAGATTGCCCGGCAGGCCGGGTTGGGTACCGCTACTGTCGATCGGGTACTGAACGACCGGGCCCACGTGAGCCCGCAGACAAGGCTGCGTGTGACGGCCGCAATCGAAGAACTGAAAACGCAGGAGGCGCAGCTTGCCGCGCGAGGCAGACGGTTGTTCTTTGACTTCGTGGTCGAGGCGCCATCTCGCTTCAGTCGCGAGGTAAAGGCGGCCGCCGAGGCCATCTTGCCGCAGATAGGGGCGGCGGTGTGCCGTCCGCGATTTCTGCTTCAGGAAGTCATGGAGGAAGAAGAGGTTGTTGCGGCGCTCAGGCGAATCACAAAGCGCGGTAGTCAGGGTGTCTGTCTCAAGGTTCGGGACACGGCACAGATACGGGAAGCGGCCAAAATGCTAACCGTTGCTAAAATCCCTGTGGTTACGCTTGTAACTGATATCGGGGTTACAGACCGTTTGGCTTACGTTGGGTTGGACAACGCGGGTGCCGGACGCACCGCTGCCTACCTGATCTCCAGAGTACTTGGAGATGTACCTGGACAGGTCCTAGCCACACGCAGCCACGAGCGTTTTCTGGGAGAAGAGGAACGCGAGTCCGCCTTTATCGAGACACTGGCGGTCCTGCAACCAGAGCTGCAGATAATTGCGGTTCAAGGCGGCAGTGGCGTTGACTATGAGACGTCGAAACTGCTGTCGAAGGCTATCGACGGTATCCACGATCTTCGCGCCGTCTATTCGATGGGAGGTGGCAATCGATCGATCCTCAGCACGCTAGAGGATCGCGGATTACGTGCCGAGGTATTTGTGGCCCATGATCTTGATCGCGAGAACAGGGAGCTGATTTTCAACCAGCGACTGGACTTTATTCTGCACCACGACTTGCAGCTGGACATAAAAACCGCATTCAATGCCTTCTTGGCATACCATGGGCTCTCCAGTGAACAACGGGCAACGCCAGTATCGACGGTTCAGGTGTTGACGCCGGAGAATATCCCGCCGTGAGATCCAACTGGCAAGGATCTCCCATTCAACGTCGATACCAGACATGACCTCTTACATTGGCAAGGGCAGTGCTAGGCCGCTGACTTGCCCAAGGTGCAGGCAGGTCGCCGCGAACGTCTGGTCCTCCTCCAAAGGGACGGTAGTTTGATGACTTTCGCCGAAAGGGCTGCATTGCAGAGAATGGCCGCAATGTCGGCATTCCCGACCTTGCGGCCAGCGCACCATACTTGCCGATACCCACGGAGCACCGGTCCTAGGCTGCGAGGTCCGGTAACTGCGCAATCCTGCCGTTGGCAGGTCACGGCACCTCGCACACGCAGCATGGTTTCCGACCGTCGTGAACGGCCCACTGCCGCCATTCATGCAAGCCGCGGCGAACGGCCGGAACGAGCCATTCTTAACCGATGCTGGGCACTGCGCCAATGGCAGCTTCACCGACTGCGCGGTCATCTGATGAAAACACTTAGATAACTAGTCAGACCCGCTGAGCGTGCCTCAGCGGCCGAACATCCCCTGGGTCGATCGGCCCCACCCATCTTGCAGAACCTTGCCAGATCGGCGTGGTGCAAGCGCGATCCAGTTTGGAATGATCCAACGGCTGAATGCGTGGTCATCATAAGCGAATAAGTTCGTTTGAGCGAATTAGACTGATCTGAAAGCAAGCCTCCTCCGTACTGAAAGTACACAGTCTGACAGAGGAGGACACCATGAACAAACTGTTGATCGCATCGACCATCGCATCCGTAGCCATTGCTTCGTCCGCATTCGCGGGGGCAGAGAAAGGTAAGGGAGACGGCAAGGGTCGGACCGGAATTGCCGAAACCGTTTCGTCTACGCCTGGGTCGGCGAATGCAGCGAGTGGCCTAAAAGGTGGTTGGGGCGGTGCAACCGGCGTCTCCAATGGCCCTGCTGCTCAACCGAAGTAGAGTCAGCGAGATAGGCT
>NZ_FNEK01000045.1 GCF_900099935.1 Aliiruegeria lutimaris
GCCAAACCTAGAAAAGCCCCAATAACTCTCTATACAAAAAATACAAAAAGCCCCGCCCAAAAAATGGCGGGGCTTTCTGTATTCCAAAACGGAAATTTTAGTACAATTCGCTTGCCCCTATCGTTCCTGTGGTTCCATCTTGCGGAACGCGCACAGGAGAACGTGAATTGGCACGATTGCAGGACCTGCCCGAACTCGACCTCGCCCCGACTCCGGATGACGAACGTCTGACGGCTTCGGTCCAGGGAACGAACCAGTCCGGTGAGACGACCGAACTTCGCGTCGTGACGGAACGTCCGCTTACGATCTATCTGAACGCGCGGGAAATCGTGACGGCGATGACGATCGGAGACCATCCGGACTTGCTGGCGATCGGCTTCCTCAGGAACCAGGGAATGATTCCGGAGAATGTGGGCGTCACGGGCGTAGATTACGACGACGATCTCGGCGTGGTCGTGGTACGGACGGACCGGGAGACGGATTTCGAAGAGAAACTGAAGAAGAAAACCCGTACCAGCGGATGCGCCGTGGGCACGGTCTTTGGCGATATGATGGACGGGCTGGAAGGGCTTCGCCTGCCGAAAAGCGAGGTCCGAACCAGCTGGCTCTATACGCTTTCCAACAAGATCAACCGCATTCCATCGCTCTATCTCGAAGCCGGGGCGATTCACGGTACGGTTCTGTGTGTCCAGGATAAGCCATTGACCTACATTGAAGATGTTGGGCGCCACAATGCCGTGGACAAGGTGGCTGGCTGGATGTTCCTGAATGCGACCGACCCGACGGACAAGATCCTCTACACCACCGGGCGCTTGACCTCGGAAATGGTCTTGAAAACCGCCCATATGGGAATTCCCGTTCTTGTCTCCCGATCCGGCTTTACAGCCTGGGGGGTGGAACTGGCGCGCCAGTTCGGGATGACATTGATCGGAAGACTGCGCGGAAAGCGGTTCATCTGCGTGAGTGGACAGGAACGCGTTGTTTTCGATGCCGACCCCGCGGATATCGCTGATGAGAACCGGACCCATCGACGCAAGGGCGCCGAGAAGGATGAGTGAGGCGGCGAACATAGCGGCGGTGATCCTGGCCGGTGGCCTTGCCCGGCGAATGGGCGGCGGCGACAAGCCATTGCGGGAAATCGGGAACCGCAAATTGCTGGATATCGTGATCGAACGCCTCGCCCCGCAGGCGTCTCCGATCGCCCTCAACGCGAACGGTCCGTCGGAGCGGTTCGCGGCATTTGGTCTTCCGGTGATCCCGGACTCCATGCCCGGCTATGTTGGGCCATTGGCCGGCGTGCTGGCTGGGCTGGATTGGGCGGTGGAACTGGGGGCGAGCCATCTGGTTTCCGTCGCGGCCGACACGCCATTCTTCCCGCGTGACCTGGTCGAACGCTTTCGTTCCGAAAGGGGGACGGCAGAGATCGTTCTCGCCGCGACTCCGCATCCGTCGAAGGGTCTCTTGCGCCAGCCCACTTTCGGCCTGTGGCCCGTTGCACTGCGGGAGGATCTTCGCCAAGCGCTTGAAAACGGTGTGCGAAAGGTGGTTCAGTGGACCGATGTCCATGTCACTGCCGAGGTCGTCTTCGATGCGCCCGAAGGCAGGGACCCGTTTTTCAACGTCAACACGCCGGCGGATCTCGATATTGCCCGGCGTCGCTTCGAAGAGGAAAAAGTTTGAAGGTATACGGCGTAACAGGCTGGAAAAACTCGGGAAAGACCGGCCTCATGGAGCGATTGATCACGGATATGACGGAGTTCGGCCTGCGTGTTTCGACGGTGAAACACGCCCACCACCGTTTGGACGTGGATCAACCCGGCAAGGATAGCTACCGCCACCGTGCTGCCGGCGCGGAGCAGGTCATGTTGGTAACGCACAAACGTTGGGTGCTCATGGACGAGTTGCGCGACCATGCCGAGCCGCCGCTGGAAGAGATGCTGGACAAAATGCGTTCCGTGGATCTGGTTCTGATCGAAGGCTACAAGCGGGATCGCCACCCCAAGATCGAAGCCTGCCGGATGGCGACCCGGCAACGGTTGATCGCGATCGACGACCCGACCATTCAGGCTGTGGCGACGGATTCTCCGGAGGAGGTTCGGGCGCAATTGACAGATGACCGGCTGATTTTCCATCTGGACGATACGGTGCAAATCGCAGCGTTCATCCGAAAGGAATGTGGTTTCGCATGATTTCGCCGCCGAAGCTCCGGAACGATTGCTTCGCGCTTCCGCCGGGAGTGGACTGGATCCCGATGGAGACCGCGCTCTCCACGTTGCGCGACCGTATGACCCCTGTCGTCGGCCAGCGGGTACTCCCCGTGGATCAGGCGGCGGGCATGGTCCTGGCGGCGCCGGCCCAGGCGCAGCGGAACAATCCACCGGCGGATAATTCGGCGGTGGACGGGTTTGGGTTTGCGGGCCCCGTTCCGGACGGTCCGGTTGAAATGGCGCTGGTTGAAGGCCGCGCGGCGGCTGGCGTGCCATATGGCGGTAACGTGCCGGTGGGAATGGCCATTCGCATTCTGACCGGAGCCATTCTGCCCGAAGGTGTGGATAGCGTCGTGTTGCAGGAAGACGTGGCCCGCGAAGGCGAGCGGATTGCCTTCAATGGTCCCTTGAAGAAGGGTGCGAACCGCCGGCTTGCCGGCGAAGACGTGCGCGCTGGCCAACCGCTTTTGCCCGCAGGACACCGGTTGCAGCCACAGGACATTGGCTTTCTCGTCGCGTCGGGCATTTCGGACGTGACTGTTTTTGAACGGCTTCGGGTCGGCGTGCTGTCGAATGGCGACGAGGTTGTCTCAGCTGGCGACTCCGCCCCGGAAACACTCGGGCCGGGAGCCATTTTCGACGCGAACCGACCGATGCTGTTGGCGCAGCTGACGCAATGGGGCTTTGAAGCCGTGGATCTCGGCTGTGCCTCGGATGCGCGCGATGACCTGCGGGGCCGGCTCGACAGGGCAGCGACGGAAGTGGATGCAGTCCTGACATCCGGCGGTGTCTCCACCGGGGACGAAGACCATGTCTCCGCGCTTCTGCGGGACGAAGGGCAGATTACGTCGTGGAGGATTGCCATCAAGCCGGGGCGCCCGCTGGCGCTCGGGCTTTGGAAAGGGGTTCCGATTTTCGGCTTGCCGGGAAACCCGGTCGCCGCCTTCGTCTGTACGCTGCTCTTTGCGCGTCCCGCGTTGGAAGTTCTGGCCGGGGGGCAATGGAGGCAGCCGCAGGGCTTCGACGTGCCGGCGGCGTTCGAGAAACGCAAGAAACCGGGCCGCGCGGAGTTCCTGCGCGCACGTATCGGCTCGGATGGGCGGGTGGAGGCCTTCTCCAGCGAAGGATCCGGGCGGATTTCTGGGCTCAGCTGGTCTACCGGTCTCGTCGCTTTCGACGAGGCGGAGCGGCATGTGACACCCGGCGATCCGGTGCGTTTCCTGCCCTATGCCGGATTCTGATTGTCACGCCTCCAAAGCATCTGTTTCGGATCGCGCGGGCGGTCGCTCTCCAGCTGCTGCGCCATTGGCCTGGATTTTCTCTGGCATCCTGTCGGGTTCTGCCGATAGGGTCGCACTAAGGGGTGAGGGCGAGCACGACATTTTTCCATGAACGATATATTGCAAGGGCTTCTTGAAGCCGGCCGCTTGGTCGTAACGCTCGATCCCGATCTGATTGAAATCTCGATACGTTCACTGGAAGTGACCCTGAGCGCTGTGCTGATTTCCTCGCTGCTCGGGATCCCCTTTGGCGCCTGGCTGGCGGTGAAACGGTTTCGCCACAGGCGTGCGGCGATTGCGGTTCTGAACGCGTTGATGGGGCTTCCGCCGGTCGTAGTGGGGTTGGTTGTCTACCTGATGTTGTCGCGCTCCGGGCCCTTTGGGGTGTTCGGCCTGCTGTTCACGCCGGCGGCGATGATCATTGCTCAGGTGATCATACTGACCCCGCTCATTGCGTCGATTGCCCATCAGGCGATGCGTGAGATGTGGGCGGAGTACCACGACCTGCTGATTTCGCTCAACACAACCCGGTGGCAGCGGATCAAGGCGCTGGTCTGGGACGGGCGGCGCGCGCTGCTGACGGCGTCGCTGGCCGGGTTCGGGCGTGGCATTGGCGAGGTGGGGGCGATCATGATCGTCGGCGGCAATATCGACAACGCGACGCGGGTTTTGACGACGGCCATTGCACTGGAGACCGGCAAGGGCGATTTCGCTCTCGCCCTCGGGCTCGGCTTCGTGCTTATCGGGCTGGCAATTGCCGTCAACTGGCTGATCCATATCCTGTCGCGCACGGAGGTGAGCGGCCAATGGTGACGCAGACCATCCTGCCGCTCCGGCTCCGAGATGCGCGTGTACGCAAGAACGGGCGGGTCATTGTCGGGCCGGTTGACTACGAATTGCCGGCGGACGGTTTCACGATCGTGATTGGCCCGAACGGTGCCGGCAAGACGACGCTCCTGCGCATGATGCATGGCATGGAGCGACTCGCCTCCGGGGCGGTCGAATGGCAGGTGGCGGAGAAACGGGCACGTGAGCGGCAGGCGTTCGTGTTCCAGATCCCGGTCATGATGCGCCGCAACGTGTTGGAGAACGTCGCCTATCCGATGCAATTGCATGGCAGTTCGCGGAAACAGGCGCGGGCCGAGGCGGCGCGCTGGCTTGAGCTGATCGGTTTGGCCGAGGCGGCCGAGCGCCCGGCGCCCGTTCTGTCAGGTGGAGAGCGGCAGAAGCTTGCACTGGCGCGCGCCTTGATCCGCAAGCCGGAGATCCTGTTCCTGGACGAGCCCTGCGCCAGTCTTGATGGACGGGCCATGCGCGAAATCGAGGCGGTGCTCCAGAGCGCGCATTCGGAGGGAACACGGATCGTGATGTCCACACATGACATGGGGCAGGCGCGGCGGCTGGCCAGCGATGTCCTGTTCGTTCATCGCGGTCGGATCCATGAGGACGGCCCGGCTGCACGTTTTTTTGAGCATCCACAAACGCCCGAAGCACGGGCATTTCTGCAGGGAGATATCGTGGAATGAAAAAGCTGTTCTTGAGTGCCATGTTGATGGCCTTTGCCGCCGGGGCAGCCGGAGCCGACGTTATGAAGATGGCGGTCACGACTTCCTTTCACAATTCCGGCCTGTCGGAGATCCTGTTGCCCGAGATCAAGGCAGATCTGGATCTTGAGGTGCAATTGCTCGTTGTCGGCACCGGCCAGGCGATCCGGCTGGGCGAGGCGGGCGATGTCGATGCGATCCTGGTGCATTCGCGCCCGGCTGAAGAGAGGTTCCTGGCAGAGGGCTACGGCACGCACCGCACCGAGATCATGTATAACGATTTCGTCCTGATCGGTCCGGCGGACGATCCGGCGGGGATTGCCGATGCCGGGAGCGCGACCGCGGCACTGGTGGCGATCTCGGAGCAGAAAATTCCCTTTGTCAGCCGTGGTGACGATAGCGGGACGCACAAGATGGAGCTGTCGCTTTGGGACGGGGCCGGTGTGGGCGAGGACGTGCGCCAGGTCGAATGGTACAAGCAAGCCGGATCAGGCATGGGCGCGACGCTGAACACGGCGAGCGGGTTGAATGCCTACGTGATGTCTGACCGGGCGAGCTGGCTGAAATTCGGCAACAAGGGCGATCTGGAGCTGCTCTTTGCCGGTGATCCGGTGCTGTTCAACCAATATGCCTATCTGCCGGTGAACCCGGAGAAGCACCCCCATGTGAAGGCGGATCTGGCCGGGAAGCTGGAAGCCTGGCTGGTCTCGGACCGGGCAAAGGCGCTGATTGACGGTTATCGGCTGGAAGGGGAGCAGCTCTTTACCTTTAACGCGGGCCAGAACTGAGGCCGGTGCGGGGGGCTGTCTGCCCCCCAAGCCTCCCGGCGAGGCCGGGAGGCGCCCCCCGAGGATGTATTTCGAAATAGGAAGGCGTGGCCTATTCGTCCGGCGTGATATGCACGGCGAATTGATCGAGGCTGGCCTCTTCACTTTTGATCGACCGGAATTGCTCGCGGATACCGGCCTCGGTGAGGCTGCGGGCGACGGTGAGCAGGGTGTTTGGGGCGTGCTCCTCGCAGAGATCGATCATCTGGGCGAGCTCTTCCTTCGCGACGGGCAGGGCGGCGTCGAGGGAAGGGGCGCCGTAGAGATCGACGAAATGCCGGGCGAGAGTGCGTTCGAGCGTTGCGAGTTCGTCCGGTTCGATCCGGGCTACGGCGACGAAGGTCACTCGGCCGAAAGTTTCGCAGCCGAGCCAGCCATTGGCGAAGGCCTGGCGCGGCTTGCCGGTGAGGTCGGCCTCGGTCCAGTTGGAAAACTCGAAACCGCCGCTCAGGCACCATTCGCCGGTGCGGGCCGGGTTTGCGAAGACCTGCATGTCGCTTTCGTCGAGATGGATGGCGCGTGCCAGTTTCATGTCCTGTTCTCCCCTTCCAGGATCGTGCTGAGCGGCAGGACATGGGTTGAATCGTCCGTTCGGAGCAGCATGCCGAAATCTTCGTCCGTCCCGAGAAATCTGCCGGAAAGCGCCCCGCGCGTCACGTCTTCGCCGATGCCGTCCGCGATGCCCTGCCATTGAGCATGCAGCGGGCGATTGCCGTCCTCTTCCAGCGTGTTGAGCCAGACAAGCGTGTGGCGGACCCAAGCCTCCAAGAGGCGTAGCGGTTCGACCTCGGCGCAGCCTTCGTCGATGAGGCTGGTTGTCTCATGCGATGGATCGCCGGTAGGCAGCAGCAGGATTTCGAGGCCGACCACGAGCCAATCGGGGTGCGCGGCGGGGGCCGCGGTGGAAGCCGCCGCGCGTAGGCGCCCGCATCCCGCGCCATTGACGCGAATGCCACCATCCCACGCCAGGTGCACGGCGACCTCCGGCGGGGCGAGCGCGCCAAGCGCGTTCTGGAAGCCGACACCGCAGGCGATGAAGGCGGACATGGCCTGTTCCAGGGGCATTTCGGGGGCCAGAACGATGGCCGCCTTGAGCGTGTCGGCGCCGATATTGTAGGCCACGAGACCGGAGTCGCAGCCCAGCAGCGCCTGAGCACAGGCCTTGGCGAACGGGTCGGTCGCGCCACTGACCGGGTGGCCGTGAAAGAGCGGCGGAAAGACGGGAAGGTCGGGCGTCACGCGTTGCCTCCGTCGATCAGGCTGCGCGCGACTGCTCGGAAGGCCATGGATTGCGGCGCGGTCGGGTTGGAGGCGACTATGGGAGCGCCGCCATCGGCAGCCATGCGAATATCCATTGATAGCGGGATCTCGGCCAGCAGCGGCACGCCGAGCTTCTCGGCCTCCGCCCGCACGCCGCCATGGCCGAAGACATGTTCCTCGTGGCCGCATTGCGAGCAGATATGGGTGGACATGTTTTCGATCATGCCAACGATTTTCACGTTCAGTTTGTTGAACATGTCGATCCCCTTGCGGGCGTCGAGCAAGGCGATGTCCTGCGGGGTGGAGACGATCACGGCGCCGGTCACATGGGCCTTTTGTGCGAGCGTCATCTGTACGTCGCCGGTGCCGGGCGGAAGATCCACGATCAGCACGTCGAGCGCGCCCCATTGCACCTGCGTCAGCATCTGTTGCAGCGCACCCATCAGCATCGGGCCGCGCCAGACAACTGCCTCGTCCTCCTGTGTCATCAGCCCGAGCGACATCATGGTCACGCCATGGTTGCGCATCGGCAGGATCGTCTTGCCATCGGGCGAGGAGGGGCGGCCGGAGACGCCCAGCATGCGCGGTTGCGAGGGGCCGTAGACATCGGCGTCCAGCAGGCCCACGCGGCGCCCCTCGGCGGCGAGCGCCACGGCGAGGTTTGCGGCGACCGTGGATTTGCCGACGCCGCCCTTGCCGGAGGCGACGGCGATGATGCGCTCGATGCCGGGGATCTTCTGCGGCCCTTTGGGCTCCGCGGGGCGCTGCGGTTTCAGGTCTGGTGGCGCGGAGGCGGAGTGGGCCGTCATCACCGCCGAGACCTGCCCGACGCCGTCCAGCGCTTTCAGCGCGGCCTCGGCCTCGGCCCTGACCACTTCCATCGCCTTCGCGCTTTCGGGAGCGACCTCCAGGACGAAGCGAATATATCCCTGCTCGACATTCAGTGCCCGCACGGCTCCGGCCGACACGATGTCCGCCCCGCCGGGGAGCGAGAACTTCCGCAATACTTCCAGAACCGCCTCGCGGGAAATGGTCATCTTTAAATTACCTCGTCTTTTCTGTGTCTTGTGTGGTCTGCAGGGCATGTGGTTGACGGAATGTCGGCGCGCACCCTACCCTTGAGGCGCGCAAACTGCGAGCAGGAAAGGGAGGAGACGTGCGACTTGGCCGTTTGGCAATTGTCGTTGCCATTGCGTTTGGCAGCGCCCTGGCGGTGCAGGCAGAGGAGCGGCGCCTGTTCATGGCGGCCCCGTCCGAGTTGGTTGAAACCGGGTTCCTGAAGCACCTGTTGCCGCGCTTTTCGTTGAAGAACAGCATCCCCATAACGCTCGTGGCGCCGGGAGAGCCTGCGCAGGCAACATTCGCTCCCGAGGGGGATGTGCCGGTATTCGCGCAGGAGGAAAGTCTGTGGTTCGTCGCCCTCTCGCCGGAGGCCGGTGACAATCCGCATCTGCGGAAGTTCCTCGACTGGCTTGGCAGCGATGCCGGAACGCGTGCGATCGAAGGGTTTGCCGGGCCGCCGGTCTTCTCGGCCGCCGCCGTCATTCAGGTCGGCGCCGAGGCGGAGGAAATCTCTGGCGATCTTGCGCGCGGCGCGGAATTGTCGCTCAGGCATTGCGGGCGCTGCCACGTGATCGGGCCGCAGAATGCCATGAACGGGGTTGGGTCCACACCGTCCTTTGCCGTGCTCCGGACGCTGGAGAACTGGCACGACCGTTTCACGGCCTTCTATGCGCTCAAGCCGCATCCCTCCTTCACCCAGGTAGAAGAGATCACGCCTCCCTTCCCGGCGGGCCTGCAGCCGACGCTCGCACCAGTGGAACTGACGTTGGACGAACTGGCCGACATTACTGCCTATGCCGCCAGCCTCTCGCCGGCCAATCTGGGCGCACCGATCCAGCATCAGTGATCGCGGCGCTTGCTCAGGTAGTCATCCGTTGTCCGCACGCGCGGGCGGTCCGCGCCGGCAAACGGGTTGTCCTGCGAATGGTACTGGGCGCGGACGCGGCAGTCGTCGCACATGCGGATCATGCGGGTCGCCTCCGGGGTGGCGAACATCGGGTTCTTGCCTTCGAGTTTCTCGATGATCCGTTCGATGGTCGAACGCACGCCGAAGGGCGCGCCGCATTCGATGCACTCAAAGGGCTCTTCTTCGCGCAACACCTGCTGGCCGAGCGCGGCGTCGCTGAGATCCATGCGCGGTTGCAGGGCGATAGCATCTTCCGGGCAGATCGTGACGCAGAGTCCGCATTGAAGGCAGGCATCTTCCTGAAAGCGCAGTTGCGGGCGGTCCGGATTGTCGCCAAGCGCGCCCGAAGGGCAAAGCGAGGCGCAGGAGAGGCAGAGCGTACAGGTGTCGTCATTCACCTCGACCGTGCCATAGGGGCTGGAAGCGGGCAGCGGCAGCGGTTCGGTTGCGTCCGGGTTGAGCGCCTTGGCGGCGAGTCGGGCCACTTGCCGGCGCGAGCCGAGCGGCAGGATGGGGGCGGGCGGTTGCACCGTTTCAGCGCCGTAAAGCATCGCTTCCAGCGCTTCCGGCTCTGCCGGTTCCAGCAGGCGCATCGCGGGCGACGGCCCGCCAAGCGCCTGGGCGAGCGCGTGTTCCTGCTGCAGCGCCTCGCGTTCCGTGCCCGGGGCGAGCAGCACGTCCACCGCGCCGAAGCCGCAGGCAAGGGCGGCGAGCATCTCGGCATGGCCGAAGCCCGAGACCCGTTCCAGATCCATCGGGATCACATCCGCCGGCAATCCGCGCCCGTAGCGGGCGGAAAGCGAGATCATCTCGCTGCCAAAGTCACGGTCATGCACCAGCAGGCGGGGAATAGCGCCCCCGGCCTTCGAAAAGCTCTCGGCGAGCCGCGCGATTCGAGACATCAGGGCCGCGATGGGCGGATCTTCGAAGGAAATCGCCCCCGATGGGCAGCGCGCGGCGCAGGAGCAGCAACCGGCACAGACCAGCGGGTCGATATCGACATGTTCGCCATCGGGGCGGATCGCACCGGTCGGGCAGAGGTCGAGACAGTTGCGGCACCCTTCCTGCTCGGCACGGGAATGGGCACAGAGCAGCGGGTCCAGGCTCAGGTAGAGCGGCTTTTCAAACGTGCCGACCAGTTGGGAAGCGTCCAGGAGCGCGGCTTCGACGGCGGGTGCGCTTTTCGGGTCCGCCCGCAGGTAGCCCTCGCGCTTGTCGGGCGCGGGAAAGAGCGGCGGTTGGCTTGCCGGGCGCAAATCCAGGATCACGTCGCAGGCGGTGCGTGCGCCGTCGCGCGCGGGGCCGAAGGCGAAGGCGCCACGCCCGCCGGGTTCCAATTGCTGCAGGGCGTCGATCTCGAGCACGAAATGGCCAAGAGCACCCTCTGCACCCCGTAACTGGCCGCAGACCACGTCGAAGCGGCGGGTTGTCGGGAGCTCGGCCGGCTGCGCCAGCAGGACGGTGATCGCCAGCGCGCCGGAGAGCTGCTCGGCGGCGTGAAAGGCAATCTCGGGAGCGCCGAGCACGAGGCACGTGCCCTCGGAGGCAATGTCCATCGTTCGGACGGCAGGTGCCGGGCTCATCGCGTCGGCCAGCAGCGCGGCCATTTTCGGGCCTGCCTTGTCGGCCTCGTCCGACCAGCCGGCCCGGTCGCGCAGATCCACGAAGCCGGGCGCGTCGACGCCCAGATCGGACGCGATCTCCTCGAAGCGTTCCTGTTCCTGTGCGCAGGCGATGATCGCATCGCCGCGCATGATCGCCTTCTCGGCAAGCGCCAGCTCCGCTCCGCATAAATGGGAATGCAGGCGGGAACAGCTGGTTTCCCCAACCGTGGCCAGCGCATCTGCGTCGGGCGCCTGGCTGCCAAGGCAGCTGCACAGGATCACTTTCTCGGGCATGTCTCCTCCTTGGCCGGCAAATGCGGGCCTCGAACCGCTCGCGTAAAGCCAAGAGGTAAACGTGAAAATATCGCCCGGTAAAGCGATAAGCCGGCAAAACTCACGGAAACCTGAAAAAGCAATCTTGATTGATTTAATAGGTTTTGAATGTGTTTATGTGTTTTCCATCAAATGATTGATTGAAGTCCCATTTTGCACCCAAAGCGCAAAAAAACCTTGGCTTGGAGCGTATTTCGAACAATTCTGACCGGTAAAGTCGTCAACTCGCGCAAAACAGGGGCGGCTTCAGGGAGGACAAAAATTCAATGCAGCAGCCGTCTGTCTGCTTGCCCCTTGGGATCGTGATCCGAAGGGTGCCGGGTAAAACGCGTTGGGTGCGTCACGTGTGGAAGGCGGTTGACCTTCTGCCCGGGGCGGGTCCGGCGGCGTGGAAAGTGCTGCGCGAAGAGGGCGAAGCGGTGGAATATCATGCCGCGACCGTGACCCTGGAGCTGTGGCGGACGGACACCGAAGCCTACCTTTCCGCCCTGTCTGCCCGCGTGCCCTCCATTGGCGTGATCATGTCGAACGACCCGGACAGGCCGCAGGTGCTGCTGGCCACGGCGTCGCCCTATGAAACGCAGGACTACCTCGACAGTGGCGAAGAGCTGGTCGAGCTGGTGCCGATGCCCGAGGGACTGGTCGCGCTGATCCGCGATTTCGTCGAGGAACACCACACGGAGGAAGCCTTCGTGAAGCGCCGTCGCGACCGGGAGCGGACCGATCGCAAGGTCGACGGTGTCGGCGATGCGCGTATTCCGCAGCTGACCGATGTCTATCGCTCGCCCGCAGGCCGCAAGGCGGGGAGGCTCCATTGACCAGCGGGGATTTCTGGAGCCGCCGAAAGGCAGCGGTCGCGGCGGAGACCGAGGCAGAACAGGTCGCATTGCAGGTCGAGCAGGACGAGCAGGCACATGCCGCGCTCGCGGAGCGACCGGACGAGGAGATCCTCGATGAGCTTGGCCTGAAGGATCCCGATACGCTGGAGGCCGGAGACGATTTTGCCGCTTTCATGAAAGCTGCGGTGCCGGAACGGCTGCGCCGCCGGGCGCTGCGGCGGCTCTGGCTGTCCAACCCGGCGCTGGCCAATCTCGATGGCATGGTCGATTACGGCGAGGATTTCACGGACGCCGCCATGGTCGTCGCCAACCTCCAGACCTCCTACCAAGTCGGCAAGGGCATGTTGAAACATGTCGAGGCGCTCGTTGCGCAAGAAGAAGACGCCGAGGGCGTCGCCGATTCGGAGCCCCTCGAAGATGCGCCACTGGAAGATGCTGTCGCTTTTGCCGACATCCCGGCGGCCGAGCCAACGACCACCCTGTCCGAAACCGACCCGTCCGACACCACGAATGCAACGGAAGAACCGGAGGAAGCCGACCTCGCTTCCACCGATGACGCCCCGCTGCCCCGCCGCCGCATGCGCTTTGAATTTACCTGACGAAGAGACCGAAAACCGAATGTCCGCTGCCCAAGATATCTCCATTTCGCCAGAGGACCGCCTGCGCGCGGATCTCTACGACTTCCTGAGTGCCCTTCTGGCGGCTCCGCCCGATGCGGCGCTACTGGAGAAGGCCGCCGCGCTCGGCGGCGATGAGACCGATCTCGGCCGGGCGATCGGAAGCCTGTCCCGCGTTGCGCAGGCGGTGACGCCCAAGGCTGTGGAGTCGGAATTCAACGCGCTGTTCATCGGTTTGGGGCGGGGCGAATTGCTGCCCTATGGCTCTTATTACATGACCGGGTTCCTGAACGAGAAGCCGCTGTCCAAGCTGCGAGACGACATGGCCGCGCTTCAGATCGCACGGGCGCCGAATGTCTTCGAGCCGGAAGACAATATCGCCAGCCTCATGGAGATGATGGCCGGCATGATCATGGGCCGCTTCGGCCCGCCAGCTACGTTGGAGCGGCAAAAGGAGTTCTATTTCCGTCACATCGCGCCCTGGGCCAGTCACTTCTTTGGTGACCTCGAGGGCGCGCAGAATTCGATTCTCTACGCGCCGGTCGGCTCCGTCGGCCGCGCTTTCATGGAGATCGAGAGCCAGGCTTTCCGCATGAGCGGCGAGTGAAACCGCAACCGGCCGGGCAACTGGCCCCCAACCAAGGAGCAAACACCGTGCCCGAGCAAGCCAAGGAAACGAACCGCCGCGACTTTCTGAAAGCCGCCGCCCTGTCCGTTCCCGCTGCTGCCGCCGCTGCCACCGTCGCCCCGCAGGAAGCTGTGGCCGACGAGGTTACCGGCGAGACGCGTATGCAGGACACCGCGCATACCCGCGCCTATTACGACACCGCCCGGTTCTAGGATTCAGATCGGACAGTGAAAGATAATCCCGACGGCGACTGGTTGCGTGACGTCCGACTGCCCAAGGAAAGAAATTCGTACCAAGCGATTCCTGTTTCGGGAGAGCAAGGGAGGGAAAGAAATGCTCAGGAAAAAGACCAACGGGGTTGCGAGACGCCCCCAGCGGACAAGTATCCTCACTTCGGCGGCTGAGAAGACCGTCGATCGCCGCACATTTCTGCGCGGCTCCGGTCTGGCCATTGGTGGCCTCGCCGCGTTGGGCGCCACTGGAGGAACGGTAACGCGGGCGGATGCCCAGTCGTCCGTGGATGGCGCCGTCCAATCCGTGAAATCCGTCTGTACCCATTGTTCGGTGGGCTGCACGGTTATTGCCGAAGTGCGAAACGGCGTCTGGATCGGGCAGGAGCCCGGCTGGGACAGCCCGTTCAACCTCGGCTCGCATTGTGCCAAGGGTGCCGCGGTTCGCGAGCACGCCCATGGCGAGCGCCGGCTCAAGTACCCGATGAAGAAAGAGGGTGGCGAGTGGAAGCGCATCTCCTGGGAGCAGGCGATCAACGAGATCGGCGACGGGATGATGAAGATCCGTGAAGAGAGCGGACCTGACAGCGTCTACTGGCTCGGCTCGGCCAAGCACAACAACGAACAGGCCTACCTGTTCCGCAAGTTCGCCGCCTATTGGGGTACGAACAACGTGGATCACCAGGCCCGTATCTGCCACTCCACCACCGTTGCGGGTGTTGCGAATACATGGGGCTACGGCGCCATGACCAACTCCTACAACGACATCCACAATTCCAAGGCGATCTTCATCATCGGCGGCAACCCGGCCGAGGCGCACCCGGTGTCGCTTCTGCACGTGCTGCGGGCGAAGGAGAACAACAACGCTCCGCTCATCGTCTGCGACCCGCGCTTCACGCGCACGGCTGCGCATGCCGACGAGTACGTGCGGTTCCGTCCGGGTACCGACGTCGCGCTGGTCTGGGGCATCCTCTGGCACATTTTCGAGAATGGCTGGGAGGACAAGGAGTTCATCCGCACCCGTGTCTGGGGCATGGACCAGATCAAGGAAGAGGTCGCCAAGTGGAACCCCGAAGAGGTTGAGCGCGTTACCGGCACGCCGGGCTCGCAGCTCAAGCGGGTTGCCCGCCAGCTTGCCAATAACCGCCCTGGCACCGTGATCTGGTGCATGGGGGGCACGCAGCACACCAACGGCAACAACAACACCCGCGCCTACTGCATCCTGCAGCTCGCGCTGGGCAACATGGGCACCTCCGGCGGCGGCACCAACATCTTCCGCGGCCATGACAACGTGCAGGGCGCGACCGATCTCGGCGTGCTGTCGCACACGCTGCCCGGCTATTACGGCCTTGCGGGCGGTGCCTGGGCACACTGGGCTCGGGTTTGGGGTGAGGATCTCGATTGGCTGAAGGGTCAGTTCGAGACCGTCAAGGGCTCCGACGGCAAGGACAAGAACCTGATGAACCTGACGGGCATCCCGGTGTCCCGCTGGATCGACGGCGTCCTGGAAGATCCCGAGAACACCGATCAGCCCAACGCGGTGCGTGCCATGGTGCTCTGGGGTCACGCCCCCAACTCGCAGACCCGGATGCCGGAGATGAAGACGGCGATGGAGAAGCTCGACATGCTCGTCGTGGTGGACCCGTTCCCGACCGTTTCCGCCGTGCTGCATGACCGCACCGATGGCGTCTACCTGCTGCCGGCCTCGACCCAGTTCGAGACGCGCGGCTCGGTGACGGCCTCCAACCGCTCGATCCAGTGGCGCGATCAGGTCATGGACCCGCTCTTCGAGAGCCTCCCCGACCACGTTATCATCGCCAAGTTCGCCAATAAGTTCGGTTTCGCAGACCGGTTCTTCCGCAATATCGAGATGGAAGACGCCGAGACGCCGAATATCGAAAGCGTGACCCGCGAGTTCAACAGCGGCATGTGGACGGTGGGCTATACCGGGCAGAGCCCGGAGCGGATCAAGCTGCACATGGCCAACCAGCACACGTTCGACCGGACGACGCTGCAGGCCATTGGCGGCCCGGCCGACGGCGACTACTACGGTATGCCCTGGCCTTGCTGGGGAACGGCCGAGATGGGCCATCCCGGTACACCGAACCTCTATGACATGTCCAAACCTGTCTCCGAGGGCGGCCTCACGTTCCGTGCCCGCTTCGGCGTGGAGCGCGATGGCGACAACCTTCTGGCAGAAGGTGTCTATTCGGCGGGTTCCGAGATCCAGGACGGCTATCCCGAGTTCACCATGGCGATGCTCCATGATCTCGGCTGGGACCAGGACCTGACAAAAGCCGAGTGGGCGGTGATCCAGGCCGTGGCAGAAGGCAGTTTCGAAGGCGTGGAGGCGCTGAACCTGGCCGATGCGGACTACGAGGATGGCGAGACGCCCGATGCGATCGAGGCGATCTGGTCCACCTCCGGCGAAGCCATCGGCAAGGTCAACTGGAAGACCGACCTGTCGGGTGGCATCCAGCGGGTCGCGATCGCGCATGAATGCGCGCCCTTCGGCAATGCCAAGGCGCGGGCTGTCGTGTGGACCTTCCCGGATCCGGTGCCACTGCACCGCGAGCCGCTCTATACGAACCGGCGGGACCTGGTGGCGGATTATCCGACCTACGAGGACCGGAAGTTCTATCGCCTGCCGACCATGTATGCCTCGATCCAGAAGAACGACTTCTCCAAGGATTTCCCGATCATCCTCACCTCCGGCCGCCTGGTCGAATATGAAGGTGGGGGCGACGAAACCCGGTCCAACCCGTGGCTCGCGGAACTCCAGCAGGACATGTTCGTCGAGATCAACCCGAGGGACGCCAACAATCTCGGCGTGCGCGATGGTGCGCAGGTCTGGGTCGAAGGTCCAGAGGGTGGCAAGGTCAAGGTCATGGCGATGGTCACGCAACGGGTGGGCGAGGGCGTTGCCTTCATGCCCTTCCATTTCGGCGGCCATTTCCAGGGCATCGACCAGCGGGACAAATACCCCACGGGCGCGGATCCATACGTGCTGGGCGAGAGTACCAATACTGCCCAGACCTATGGCTACGACTCGGTCACCCAGATGCAGGAGACCAAGGCGACTCTCTGCAAGATTTCGCCGGCATAAGGAGGAATGAAGAATGGCTAGATCCAAGTTTCTCTGCGACGCCGAGCGCTGCATTGAGTGCAATGCCTGCGTCACGGCGTGCAAGAACGAGCATGAAGTGCCCTGGGGCATCAACCGCCGCCGCGTGGTGACCATCAATGACGGTCAGCCCGGCGAACGGTCGATCTCGGTGGCCTGCATGCATTGTTCGGACGCGCCCTGCATGGCCGTCTGCCCGGTGGATTGCTTCTACCAGAACGAGGAAGGGGTCGTGCTTCACAGCAAGGACCTCTGCATCGGCTGTGGTTATTGCTTCTACGCGTGCCCGTTCGGTGCGCCGCAATACCCGCAGGCGGGCAATTTCGGTTCCCGCGGCAAGATGGACAAATGCACCTTCTGCGCCGGTGGCCCGGAGGAGACCCACTCGAATGCCGAGTTCTCCAAATACGGCCGCAACCGGATCGCCGAGGGCAAGCTGCCCATCTGCGCCGAGATGTGTTCCACCAAGGCGCTGCTGGCCGGCGACGGCGATGTCGTCTCCGCCATTTACCGCGAGCGCGTGGTGGCCCGTGGCTTCGGCTCCGGCGCCTGGGGTTGGGGCACCGCCTACGACCAGAAGGGCGGCTGAGGCCACTTTCCAAAGGTAAGGGATGCCCGGCTCGGGCATCCCGCGCGTTCCCCGGCTCGTACCGGGGAACGTATTGATCCATTTTCATTTCGGGCGTGCTCCTGCGCGCCTCGCAAAACCCGAGTGAGACCCGGATGTCCGAGAGAAAAAGCGGATTTGGCGGCTTCGTGCTTGTCTTCGCGATCATCGTGATAGCGGCCTTCGTTCTGAGCCTGTTTGCGCCGAATTCCGACCAGACCGACCCCGCCACGCTGCAGGCTGCCCGCGAAGCGACCGGCGGCGCGCAGACCCGCGAAGACATCATGGCTCGCCAGCGCGGCGAGCAGGTGGACCTCGATTTCCGCCGGCAGGCGCTGGGTGACCCGTCACAGGCCGCTGACATCACCGGCCAGCTTGGCACGCTTGGGGGCGTTTCGGACGCCGAGATGTTCCGCGCCCTGCGCTATGGCACGGCCGATGTGACCGCCTCCGCCAGCACGCCGGGCGCCGATGTTCTCATTCAGGATGGCGGCATGCACTGGCTGATCCTGCGCGACTACCGGCTGGCCAAATATGGCGGCTGGCTGCTTTTGGGCATGATCGGCTTGCTGGCCGTGGTTCTCCTGCTGTTCGGCCGTGTGCCGATTGCCGGTGAACGTACCGGCCGCACGATCCTGCGTTTCGGCCATTTCGACCGCTGGATGCACTGGACCACTGCCGGTTCCTTTGTGCTTCTCGGCCTCACGGGACTCGTCTCAATGTATGGCCGTCCCTTCCTGATCCCGATCATGGGAAAGGAGGCCCATGCCACGCTCGCCCTCTGGTCCAAGCTGATCCACAACAATGTCAGTTGGGCCTTCATGTTGGGGGTGACGCTGATTTTCTTCAAATGGGTTCGCTACAACATCCCCAACTGGAACGACGTCAAATGGCTGATGGTGTTTGGCGGGCTGTTCGACCATTCGATCCACCCGCCGGCGGGCAAGTTCAATGCCGGCCAGAAGCTGATCTTCTGGTCTGTCATCGCGCTGTCCATCGCCATCGTGGCGAGCGGGCTGAGCTTGCTCATGCCCTTCAACGCTCCGGTCTTCACGCCCGTCTTTGCCTGGATCAACGATACCGGCCTGCTCGGCACGCTTGGCCTGTCCAATCTGCCCACCCCGCTCGCCCCGCAGCAGGAGATGCAATACACGCAGCTCTTCCACGCGTCTGTCGCCTTTGGCTTCATGGCGATGATCATCGGCCATATCTATATCGGCACGGTTGGCATGGAGGGCGCCTTCGACGCAATGGGCACGGGCTATGTCGAGGAGCAATGGGCGCGCGAACACCATTCGATCTGGCTTGACGAGGTAAAGGCCAAGGAGGCCGCCTCGCAGGCACCCGCCGAATAGATGCTGCGCGCGGCTTTGATCGCCGGGCTCTCGCTTGCCCCGCCACTGGCCGGGGCGGGAGAGTTCTTCACGCTTGAAGGCCATGGCGGGCCGGTCAAGGGCATCGCAGCCGGGCCGCAGGGAGAGATCCTGACCGCGAGCTTCGACAATTCGGTCGGGCTATGGCGCGGTGGCGAACCGCTCTGGCTGGAGGGGCACGCGGCCGCGGTGAACACGGTGGCCTTTGTCGATTCCAACCGTGCCGTCTCGGCGGGCGATGATTTCGCGCTCTTCCTGTGGAACCTTGAGACAGGGCAGGGGCAACGGCTGGGCAGCCACAAGGGCAAAGTCATGTCGCTGGCGGTCTCGCCCGGCGGACAGACGATCGCCTCGGCGAGCTGGGATGGCTCCATCGGCATTTGGGATCTTGAGGATCCGGGCGTCGAGGCGCGTTTCTTCACCGGACACGATGCCGGCGTGAACGCGGTGGCCTTTTCCGAGGATGGCGAGACGCTCTATTCCGGCTCTGCCGATGGCACGCTCCGGCTCTGGCGCGTGGCCGATGGCACCGCGCTTGGGCAACTGGCCAATAACGGCTTCGGGATCAACACGCTGGTGCTCAACGAGACCGCTGGTTGGATCGCCTATGGCGGGGTCGATGGCGCGACCAAGGCGCTCTCGCTGTCCGACGGCTCGGTGATTGCAGACCTCACTCTGGACCGCCGCCCGATCCTTGGTATGGCTCCCGGACCCGGAAAGCGCCTGCTCGCTGTGGGCGATGGTGAGGGGTATATCTCGCTGATCGACACCGAAACCTGGCGCTTCACGCTCGATTTTCGCGCCACCCTGCGTGGCCCCGTCTGGGCGCTGGCCTTCTCGCCTGATGGCGGGAATGTCCACGCCGGCGGGTTGGACGATGCGATGTTCTCCTGGCCGGTGGAAGGCGCGGGCGAACGGCCGCAGATGGTCGAGGGCGAACGCAGTTTCCTCGCCAGCGGCGATGATGTTTCCAACGGCGAGCGACAGTTCCAGCGCAAATGCTCGATCTGCCATACGCTTGGTCCCGGGGAAAATCGCCGCGCCGGGCCGAGTCTGCATGCGCTGTTCGGGCGCCGCGCCGGGACCGTGCCGGGCTACAGCTATTCCGAGACCCTGGAAGATTCCGAGATCGTCTGGGGGCCGGAAACGATTGATGCGCTGTTCGACCTTGGGCCCGAGGTCTATGTCGCGGGAACGAAAATGCCGATGCAGAGGATCGTCAAGGCGCAGGACCGGGCCGACCTGGTCGATTTCCTGCGCGAGGCGACCCGGGGAGAGTAAAAGATGAGATCCTTCATACTGGCCTGTGTAACCATTGTCGTCGTCGCTGTCGGCGGGCATTACGTGATCGACGAGTTCGACCCGATAGGCCCGAGCGGTAGCCCCAACGCATCGGTGCGACTGGACTGACGCGACGCTGAATCGCGTTGCATCGGGGCGGCTGCGGGAGGAAAGTGGCATCGAGCCTGCCGGGTTGCTCCGGCGGGGCCCTATCCGGAGATCTCCCATGAGCTATGTCGCGCATCCCGACCGTTATTCCCGCATGGAATACCGCCGCTGTGGCCATTCAGGCCTGAAACTCCCAGCCGTTTCGCTTGGCCTGTGGCACAATTTTGGCCACGATACCCCGCACCGCACCAAGCAGGAGATCTGCCGGACGGCCTTCGACCTCGGGATCACCCATTTCGACCTCGCCAACAATTACGGCCCGCCCCCGGGCTCGGCGGAGGAAGCCTTTGGCGAGATCCTGAAGACGGATTTCCGCGATCACCGGGACGAGCTGATCATTTCTTCCAAGGCCGGCTACCTGATGTGGCCGGGACCGTATGGCGAATGGGGCAGCCGCAAGTACCTGATTGCGAGCTGTGACCAGAGCCTGAAACGGATGGGGCTCGACTATGTCGATATCTTCTATTCGCACCGCTTTGACCCGAACACGCCGCTAGAGGAGACGATGGGAGCGCTGGCCGATCTCGTGATTGCCGGCAAGGCGCTCTATGTCGGTCTGTCCTCGTACAATTCCGAACGCACCCGCGAGGCGGTCGGCCTTCTGGAGGATATGGGCGTGCCCTGCCTTATCCACCAGCCGAGCTATAGCCTGCTCAACCGTTGGGTGGAGCGCGACGGGCTAAAGGAGACGCTGCAGGAACTGGGCGTTGGATCCATCGCTTTTTCGCCGCTGGCACAGGGGATGTTGACGACGAAATACCTGGGCGGTGTGCCGGAAGGGAGCCGGGCAACCAAGGGGGGCAGCTTCCGTGATGGCTTCCTGACCGAAAGCGCACTGGATTCGGTCCGGGCGCTGAACGAGGTCGCGCAACAGCGCGGACAGACGCTCGCACAGATGGCAATTGCCTGGGTGCTGCGCAAGGAGGATATCACTTCCGCGCTGATCGGGGCCAGCAAGCCCGAGCAGGTTGTCGATTGCGCCGGGGCCGTCGGCAATCTCCACTTCACGGAAGAGGAGTTGGCAGAGATCGACCGGCTGTCCTCCGAGGAGGACATCAATATCTGGGCGCAGTCTTCCGAAGGCGTCTGAGAAGCCATCCTGGAATTGAGAATAACGGTTCGGAGGTCGGCTGCGAACCGTTTGCGGACGGTCGGGGGGCGTTGCCCCCCGCGCTCATGCGAGCGCTCCCCTCAGGATATTTGAGGAAAGAGGAAGCCTCAAAACGACAGAGTATTTCCTCTTTCTGAAAGTATCCCCGCCGGAGGCACGATCCTCAGGAGCGTTCGAGCGTATGAAACGCGTGCGATCGAGTGGCAGAAAGAGACTGTCTCGCGATCCTTTCGGCCTCAATTGGCTCCCAGGACGTTCCCCGCGCCCGAATTGAGCGCGTCGAGCGCGGCTCGCCGCCCGGAGAATTGTTTTCTTGCATTCTGGTAGGCTTCGCGTGCCTTTTCCGTCTGCCCGAGATTGACATAGGAGCGCACGAGCATGATCCAGCCGTCGAGGTTGTCCGGGTTTTCTTCGAGCTTCGCGGCGAGCCCGGCGACCATGCCGTCGATCATTTCGTCCTGCTCGTCGCGGCTAAGCTGAGAGATCGCGGCGACCTGTTCAGCGTCCGGGCCGGACACGCCGGGGCCACGGTCGAGCATGTCAAGCCCGAGGGCGCGGGCGGTTTCTTCGAATTTCTGCAGCACGAAGGGCGCGGCTCGGAAATGGTTCCGGCCTTCATCGAGCGCGGCGAGCGCGCCGTCGCTGTCGCCAGCGCCCGATCGCAAGGTGGCCAGTTCGATCCAAGCCTTGTAATCGGCGGGGTCGGCGGCAAGGCCCGCTTCGAGTTCGGCGATACGCGTCGTGCTGTCCACCGGGGCCGTGTCGCCGGACGCCGCAATCTCGGCCGGGGTGGCGTCAGGAAGATAGGTACGAAGATCCTGTTTGAGAAACCGCGCCATGTTGACCATGTCGCGACGCACCATCGGGATCCAGCCGGCGCCCTCGGGCGAGTCTGCAAGCAGCATGCCCCAATCTTCGAGCGCACCCTGGAAATTCTGCGCCTGCGCCTTGGCCAGCGCCAAGTAGTATCGGGCACGTGGTTCCGGTGTCGTCGCAAGCACTTGCTCGAAGATGATCCGAGCCGCTGGCGGGACCTTGTTGCCATTGGCCTTGGTCATGGCCTCGGCATAGCTGGAGAGCACCTCGGGGTCGTTCTCCGACAACTCGGCAGCGCGGCCATAGGCTTCGGCTGCTGCGCCCAGGTCGCCGACAGCCGTGTAGGACTTGGCAAGCAACCACCAGGTGTCGAGATCCTCGGGGGTCTGCTCGGCGGCATCGACCAACAGTTGTATGGAGCTAGCAATACTGCCGGCGGCGGCCTGTTGGGTGAGCATCTCCGAGCGGCGTGCGGCGAACGGCTGATTCGGTGCTTCGGGCGTGCCGAGCGCGAGATAGCTGCCGAGCGCGGCCAGGATGACCATCGCGGAAATGCTCAGAGCGGCGGGCACGGAGCGATGGCTCATGAAAAAGCCCTGATCCATGCGGCGCGCGGCGGCGAGCGCGCGGCGTTCAATCTCCTGCCGGGCGGCGTCGCATTCGACGGGGCTGATGAGACCGGCCTCGCGGTCGCGTTCGACCTCGTCGAGTTGGTCGCGATAGATCGAGATCGTGCTGTCGGCAGCTTCCATTTCCATGGCGCCTCGGCGCAGGAAGGGGTGGGCGATCCAGAACCCGCAAAGGATGACGAGAAGCGTGGCGACTGCCCAGAAGATCATGAACGGGTCTCCTCCAGTAGGCGGCGGGCTTCGGCCGTCTCTTCCTCGGTCAGTTGAGGCAGCGGATTGGCCGGTTTCGGGCGTCCTCGCAGGTAGCTGAACATGGCGAGCGCGCCGAGAGCAATGAAGCCTATCGGAGCAAGCCAGAGCAGGGTCGTCTGGGCGGAAACGGGCGGTTCCAGCAGGACATAATCGCCGAAGCGGGAGCGGACATATTCAAGCACTTCCGCGTCGGAGTCGCCCGCCACCATGCGTTCACGCACGACGACGCGGAGATCACGGGCGAGCCCGGCATTGGAATCGAAGATCGACTGGTTCTGGCAGACAAGGCAGCGAAGCTCGCGGCCGATATCGCGGGCGCGGGCTTCCTTTGCCGGATCGTCGAACATTTCGGCGGGATCGAGCGCAAGCGCTGTCGTGGCAAATAGACACAGGCTGGTGGCAAGCAGTGCAGATCGAAACCCGCGCGCGTTTCTGTCATTTCGACCGTATTGCATTCTCGTATCCTACTCCGCGGGTTGCGCGGCCGGCCTGCGCGGCGCGGGGGCACCGATGCGCAGGCGGCGGTCGGCGAGCGAGATCAGCGCCGCGACTGTGATCAGCAGTGCGCCGGTCCACATCCATGGAACGCCGGGGTTGTAGTAGTAGCGGGTGACATAACCGCCGCGCCCGTTGGCGTCGCCCAGAACGGCATATAGGTCGCCATGCCAGAGCGTCTCGATGGCGGCCTCGGTCGTCGGTTGCCGCTCCACCGGGTAGAAGCGCCGCTCGGGCTCCAGCGTGGTCACATGAATGCCGTTCCGGGTGACATCGACCTTGGCAAAGGTAGTCTGGTAATTCGGGCCGTTGCCGGAGCGCACGTCATGCAACGTGAATTCATACGGGCCGACGGAGACGGGCGTCCCGGCGGTCACGGTCTGGATGGCTTCGGTACTCCAGACCGAAACGGCGATGACACCCGCCGCGGCAATGGCGAGGCCCGCATGGCCGATATACAGGCCATAGGCCGAAGCGGGCAGGCCGGCGGCGCGCCTAAGCGCGGTGAGCGCGCTTGCCTTCGGCAGTCCGATGCGGCGGGCGTAATCGAGCAGCGTGGCGGTGGCGAGGAAGCTCGCGATGAAAGCGCCGAGCAGGCCGACGGCGTCGCGCAACCCGAGCCCGAGCGCGAGCGCGGCGGTGATGGCCAGAGCCAGTCCGGTTGTCAGCGTGCTCCGCCGGATCACGTCCGCCCGGTTGGCACGTTTCCACGCCATGAAGGGGCCGATGCCGGCGATCAGCATGGTGAAACCGAAGATCGGCAGGAAGGTCTTGTTGAAATACGGCGCGCCGACCGAGATCTTCGAGCCGTTCAGCAACTCGAGGAAGAGCGGGTAGAGCGTGCCGACAAAGACCACGCCACAGGCTGCCACCAGCAGCAGGTTGTTCAGCAGCAAACCTGTTTCGCGCGAATAGAGCGCGAAGACCCCGCCATCGCTCAACTTCGGCGCGCGCCAGACATAAAGCGAGAGCGCGCCGCCAATGGCGAGAGTCAGCAATAGCAGGATGAAGGCGCCGCGTTCGGGATCCGTCGCGAAGGCATGGACGGAGGTCAGGATGCCGGAGCGGACGAGGAAGGTGCCGATCAGCGACAGCGAGAAGGTCAGGATCGCCAGCAGGATGGTCCATTTCAGCAGCGCGTTGCGCTTCTCGACCACGATTGCCGAATGCAGCAGCGCGGTTCCGATGAGCCAGGGCATGAACGAGGCGTTTTCCACCGGGTCCCAGAACCAGAAGCCCCCCCAGCCCAGCTCGTAATAGGCCCACCAGGAGCCGAGCGCGATGCCGGCGGTGAGGCCCGACCATGCGAGCAATACCCAAGGGCGCATCCAGCGCGCCCAGGCGGGGTCCACCCGGCCGGTGATGAGGGCCGCGACGGCAAAGGAGAAGGCGGTCGAGAAGCCGACATAGCCCAGGTAAAGCAGCGGCGGGTGAAAGGCGACGCCGGGGTCCTGCAGGAGCGGGTTCATGCCCTGCCCATTGATCGGCGCATTGGCGAGCCGCTCGAACGGGTTGGAGGTGAGCAGGATGAACGCGTAGAAGCCGACGCCGATCATCGCCTGCACCGCGAGCACGGTGGCGCGCATGACGACCGGAATGACGCCGCCGAAAACCGAGATCAGCACCCCGAAAAGCGACAGCATCAGCACCCAGAGCAGCATCGAGCCCTCGTGGTTGGCCCAAACGCCGGAGACTTTGTAGAGCATCGGCTTGGAGGAGTGCGAATTGGCCGCGACGGTCATGACGGAGAAGTCCGAGACCACGAACGCCCAGGTCAGCGCGCCAAAGGCCAGTGCGGTGCCGAGGAACTGGACCTGTGCCGCGGTATCGGCGGTTCTCATCGCGGCGGGCGAACCATGCGCGGTGCCCCAGAGCGGCACGGTGGCCTGTACAACTGCCGCGATCAGGGCAATGCAGAGGGCAAGATGCCCAAGCTCGACAATCATTTGGGAACCTCGTGCAGAATGCTCGGGCCGCCGGGGACCACTTCGGAACGATAGACTTGTGGCGTCGGAATGGCGACCGGCAGGCGGCGGTCGAGTTCGGCAAGGTCGGGAATGATGAATTCGGAGGGCGAGAGGAATTTCACCAGCTTGGATTTCTTGAGCCGCGACAGGATCCTGCTGACGGTCTCCGAGTTCAGCCCGAGATAGTCGGCGATATCCTCGCGCGACATCGGCAGGGAGACGACCGGCTGTGTCTCGAGCGTGGCGCCGGCCCGCGCCGCCATTTCGGCGAGAAACAGCGTCACCCGCTCAACCGAGTCCAGCCGGCCGAGCGTGGTCAGGTGCGACTGGGAACGTTCGAGGCGGCGGTGCACCACATGGAAGGAGAGGGCGAGGAAAGCCGGGTCCGCATGGAGCTCCTTGGCGCGTGTCCCGAGGTCGATCTCGCAGATCAGGCAGTCGCTCAGTGCTTCGAGCCAGTTCTGGGTGCCGGGCCCGGCCATAAGCGAGCAGATCGTCTCGCCCTTGGTCTCAAGGCTCACGATCTGCCGTCGTCCGTCTGCGAATGACGTGCAGGAGGCGGCAGTGCCATGCACCACGATCCAGAACTTCAAGCAGGCATTGCCCTCGTTTGCATCCAGCCGGTCACCGCGCTTGAGCGCATGTTTGACCCGGATTGCATTCTCAGGCTGCGGCGGCAGAAACGTGCACATCACCTGTTGGCAGGAGCCGCACTTCGACGAGCCGTCGACGACGTTGTGTTTTCTCAACATTATTTTGCACTGTTCGCGAGTTCGGAAAGCTTTTGACTTTAGTACAGTTCGAAAGGGTGCCGTGCCTTGCTCTGGATCAAGGCTTCAAGGGATTTCCTGTCAAAGCGCTACGATTCGACGGTCTGCAGCGATTGCAATCAGTAAGCATTCCAGTTTTGGCAAGTGTTTTAAACCTGACAAATGTCAGGGAACGGTCGTTCACGTCCGCGTTATCTGGGGTCAGAAGTCTATTTTTCAGCCAGGGGAGGACATGTTCGTGAGACGCATATTCCTGATACTGACCCTGCTTCTTGGGTCCGCCGGCTTCGCGGTGGCCCAGGATAACGCGGCGGCGGAAGCCGAACCGATGACGGTCAGTGCCGAGCTGGCAGCCGAAAAGGGCTGCCTTTCATGCCATGAAGGCATCGAGAAATTCACCGAAGGCGTCATGATGGAGACCATCGAGGCGCTGGGCGGCGACTATGACGATGCAGCTGGCTGTACCGTCTGTCACGGCGGCAACGTGCTTGGTACCACGGTCGACGAGGCCCATTCCGGTGCACATGCCACGATGATCGAAGACGGTGGCCCGCAGATGTTCTACCCCGATCCCGGCTCCGTCTGGATTGCGGACAACACCTGTGGCCAGTCCGGTTGTCACGAGGGTTATGCCGAGCGTCTGACCAAGTCGCTGATGAACACCGAGGCCGGCAAGTTGCAGGGCAACCTGTGGTCCTGGGGCGTGCTCGACACGCATCGCTCGGTCTACGGCAACTATGACCTGGTGGACGAGGACGGCTATGTCCCGACCGTCGGTACGGATGCCTACAAGGAATACATGGTCGCCTTTGCCGAGTCGCACCCCGACCAGATGCCTGACTCGATGGAGCAGGTGCCTGAAGTGGATGTCGACCAGATTTCCGAGCACCCGAATCTTGCCGGTATCACCTATTCGCGCCAGCAATGTCAGCGGTGCCACGTTGGCGTGAACGGTCGCGAAAAGCGTGGTGACTACCGCGGCGCCGGCTGCTCCTCCTGCCACGTTCCCTATTCGAACGAGGGCTTCTACGAGGGCAGCGACCCGACCATTGCCAAGGACCAGCCCGGCAAGCTGCTGACGCACCAGTTGCAGGCCACGCGCAAGTCCAAGGTCAAGCATGGCGATCTGGAGTATTCCGGTATTCCGAACGAGACCTGCTCCTCCTGCCACAACCGCGGCAAGCGGATCGGCGTGAGCTACCAGGGTATCATGGAATTCCCGTATGGGTCGCCCTACAGCCCGACCGGTGGCAAGCAGCCTGCGCTGCACACCAAGAACTACCTGTTCATCAAGGACGACCTGCACCATCAGGTCCAGTCGCGCGAAGGCAACCCCGACGGCGGTATGCTTTGCCAGGACTGCCACACCACCGTGGACATGCACGGCGACGGCAACATGCCCGGCACGACCCTTGCCCAGGTGGAGATTGAGTGCGAGGACTGCCACGGCACCGTTGGCCAGTTCCCGTGGGAGCTGCCGCTGGGCTATGGCGAAGAGTTCCAGCAGGAAATCGCTGCGGATGCGCGCGGCCTTGCCGACGACATCACCGATGAGCAGTACTTTGCGCAGGTCTATGACGCAGAGGACGGCTACTTGCTGACCGCACGCGGCAACCCGTTCGGCAACGTGGTGAAGAAGGGCTCCAAGGTCATTCTGCACTCCGCGTCCGGTATCGACTTCGAGATTCCGGTGCTGAAGCAGATCGCGATGGACGGCACCTGGAAGTCGCCGAACGCCGAAGTGGCCATGATGTCGGTTGGCAAGCACATGGAAAGCATGGAATGCTATGCCTGTCACGCCGACTGGGCGCCGCAATGCTACGGCTGCCACATCACCGTGGACTATTCGGAAGGCAAGACGGATGTCGACTGGATCACCAATGCCAATGCGCGTGAGCCCAACGGTCTGACGGCGGATGCGCCGCTCGGCACCAACGGTCTGACGAGCGCCGGCAAGGTCTCCGAGACACGCTCCTACCTGCGTTGGGAAGAGCCGACCCTCGGGATCAACGGTGAAGGCCGCGTTTCGCCGCTCATGCCGGGCTGCCAGGTCATCACCACGGTGATCGACAAAGAGGGCAACACGGTTGCGCATAACGAGATCTGGATGACGCCGGATGCCGGTGGCACCAAAGGCCTCGACCATGCCGCCGTGCAGCCGCACACGGCTGGCCGTCTGGCACGGACCTGCGAGAGCTGCCACAACAACCCGAAGGCGCTGGGCTATGGCATCAGCGGCGGTCGTTTCCTGAGCGACTATACCAAGGGCTTCGTGGTGGATCTGGAAACCGCTGGCGGGGAAATCATCCCGGGTCAGCACCAGTTCCAGTCGCAACCGATTCCGGAACTCGACCACGATCTCAGCCGGATCGTGACCGAGGATGGGCAGCAGCTCGTGACCATCGGGTCGCACTGGCCGCTGACCGGTCCGCTGCCGCAGGAGATGCGCCAGAAGATGGAGCGCACCGGCCTGTGTATGGGTTGCCACCAGAACATGACGAACGAAGAGCTGTGGAATAAGGTCAACAGCCCCGAATTCGTCAACAACGAAGAGCACCAGGATGTGATGGATCAGGCGATCCACGCCCTGGCCGAAAAGAAATCCGAGTAATATCGGAACGCCCGGCCGCTCCTCGCGGGTGGCCGGGCTTGTCTCTTGAACTCGGGGGAACACCGACATGCGCAAGACCTTGATCTTCACACTTGCCGCCATGGGGCTGGCCACGGTTGCCGCGGCGGATTCCCACATGGCTTCCGGCTACAGCGCCAAAGACCTGCTTCAACCCTGTTTCGACGCGGATAATGACGCCCGTGACGGCATCTTCGCAGAGATCGAATGCGAGCAATACATGCTTGGCTTCGTCGGAGCGCTGAAGGCAGCCGGTGCGATGGATGGCATCTGTCTGCCGGAACAGAACGTCGCCGATGAGGTGCGTTGGTCCTATATGCGCTGGATCCACGAATCCTACACCGCGCGCACGAAGCTTGCGGCCGAAGACGCCGTGTTTGGCTCGCTAAAGGACAATTTCGGCTGCTCGAACTGAGCCAGCGGAAGCAACAAGAAGAGGAAGGGCCCGGCAATGCCGGGCCTTTTCAGTTTCGGCGTCTGGTCCGGTTTCGGGTGCCGGCCTTGAAAATTCCAATGCGCAGGAAGGGGGGCTTTGCTCCCTGCGCTCCTGCGAGCGCTCCCCCAAAGGTATTTGGAGAAAGATGATCGGGGTTGGTACCGATCATCCTCTTTCTGGAAATATCCCCGCCGGCGGCATGATCCAAAGGACCGATGACGCCAGCGTCCGAATGGCCGGTGCTTTCCTTGGGACGACCAACTTGTTGCGCTGGTCCCCCCGCTCCAAATCAGGGCAGCACCTTGCCCGGGTTCATGATGCCCTGCGGGTCCAGTGCGGCCTTGATTTGCCGCATCACCGCCAGCGCCACCGGGTTCTTGCGCCGCCGCATCGAGGCCAGCTTGGTCAGACCGATCCCGTGTTCGGCAGAAAAGGACCCGCCTAGCGCGATCGCCAGCTCCTCGACTTCCTCCAGGATCCGGTCGAGAAGCGCATCGTCGTACCGCGACGGTTGCGCGGTGTAGTGAATATTGCCGTCGCCAAAGTGGCAGACGCACATCGAGGTCATGTCCTCGTCCAACGCCTTCATGCGCGGTTCGATCTTTTCGAGGAACTCGGCAACCCGGTCCAACGGCACGCAGACATCGGTATTGACGAAGGGCGGGTTTTCCAGCGCCACTTCGGCATTGCCCTCGCGGATCGCCCACATCGCCGCACGCTGGGTCTCGTTCTGTGCAACCACCGCGTCCAGGACGCTTTCCTCTTCAAGCATCCCACCGAGCACTTCTTCCAGATAGGCCACCACCGGAAGCGTGCCGTCATCGCCCGGGATGGCGTCGCGTGCAGCTGTTGCGCCGATCTCGACAAGGATATTCACGTCATAGGTCTCATCGAAAGGCGAACGCATGCCGTCGAAATGCGCGGTGATCGCGTCAATGGTGGGACCGGGCATGTATTCGAAGGCTTCCACTGCGCCGCCCGTGGCCGATTGCAGTCGGTTCAGCATGACCAGCGCATCGTCGAGCGAGGGCACGGCGACCATGGCCGTGGCATAGGCGGCGGGCTTGGGAAACAGCTTCAGCGTGGCGGCGGTGATGATGCCGAGCGTGCCTTCGGCGCCGATGAACAGATCCTTCAGGTCGTAGCCGGAATTGTCCTTGTGCAGAGCGGTCATCAGGTCCAGCACCTCGCCCGAGGGCAGCACGACCTCCAGCCCGAGGCAGAGTGCCCGGGTGGAGCCGTAACGCACCACGTTGGAGCCGCCGGCATTGGTCGACAGGCACCCGCCCAGCATCGCCGAGCCGCGCGCGCCAAAGATCAGCGGGAAGATGAGCCCATGCGGGTCGACGGCTTCATGCATCTTGTCGAGCACGACGCCTGCCTCGACCACCGCCACGCGCGCCTCCTTGCGGATCTCGCGCACGGCGTTCATTCGCTCCAGCGAGACCATGAGCGCGCCCTCGCTATAGGTGCCACCGCACAGGCCAGTATTGCCGCAGACCGGCACGATGGGAACGCCCTCGGCCGCCGCGGCCTTGACCACGGCGGATACTTCTTCCGTCGAGGTGGGTCGGACGACGGCGATGGGCGTGCTGGGGTAGACGCCCGTCCAATCCGTGCTGTAGCGGGCGCAATCCTCGCCGGTGAGCACATGGGCTGGGCCGACAATCTGGGCAAGTCTTTCGATCAGGGTCATTCTAGTCTCGGTCAATTCGATCCAGCAGCAACGCGACCTTTGGGCCGAGCGCGGCGACGATCTTGCTGACACCCGCAGCATTTGGGTGCAATCCGTCCGGTTGCAGATAAGTCGCTGCGGCGGACGGATCGCCCTCAACGGCCAGCCCGGCAAAGAAATTGTCGGCGTGAAGCGTGCCGAATTCCTCGGCGAGTTCGGGATACATGTTGTCGAAGGCGGCCTTGTAGTCGGGTCCGTAATTGCCGGGCGCCTGGATGCCCACAAGAAGAACCTCGACCCCGGCCTCGCGGGCCGCGACGAGGATGCCGCGCAGGTTCTCGCGCGAATTGGCCGGGTCGATGCCGCGCAGCATGTCATTGCCACCAAGCGCCACGATCATGCCGCGTATTTCAGGCGTAAGCGTCCAGCCAACGCGGGACAGCCCGCCGGCGGTCGTGTCGCCGGAGACGCCGGCATTGGTGATCGAAACGTCGTGCCCGTTGTCGCGCAACCAGGCTTCGAGCTGTGGCGCGAAGCCTTCCTCGGGCGGCAGGCCGTAGCCCTGTGTCAGGCTGTCGCCGAGGGCCGCGAGATTCACCGGTTCGGCCCAGGCCGGCAGCGCCAGCAGGAGAGCCGCAGCAAGCACTGCCTTGCGGACTGCGCCAACTGCCCCATATGCAAGGTTGAGAAGCAATTTGGAGGCCCGGCCCATGACAGACACGATCTTGTCCCTGCGTGACGTGACCTTGGCATTGGATGGCAATGCCGGCCGGGTCGAAATCCTGCACGGGATAACGCTCGATCTGCGCGAGGGCGAAACTCTTGGGCTTGTGGGGCCGAGCGGGTCCGGCAAGTCGTCGCTCCTGATGGTGATGGGCGGGCTGGAGCGCGCCTCATCGGGGACAGTCACTGCGGCGGGGCATGATCTTTCCGCGATGGGGGAAGATTCGCTCGCCCGGTTTCGACGTAATCATATGGGCGTGGTCTTCCAGAGTTTCCACCTAATTCCAACGATGACGGCGCTTGAAAACGTCGCAACCCCCCTGGAACTGGCCGGGCGGCGCGATGCTTTTGACCGTGCGGCGGAAGAGTTGGAGGCGGTCGGCCTCGGTGTGCGGCTGGATCACTACCCCGCCCAGCTTTCGGGCGGCGAGCAGCAGCGCGTGGCGCTGGCGCGGGCGGCCGCGCCTCGGCCGCGCATCCTGCTGGCCGATGAGCCGACCGGTAATCTCGACGGCACCACGGGGGAGGCGATCATGGATCTGCTCTTCGGGCTGCGCGACCGGCATGGGGCGACGCTGGTGCTGGTGACCCACGCACCCGAGCTTGCCGAACGATGCGACCGGATCGTGCGCCTCGTCGATGGCCGGGTCGATGGCGAAGCCGCGGCGGGAGCGGCAGCGTGAGTTTCGCCAACGCATTGCGCATCGCGCGCCGGGAGTTGCGCGGGGGGCTTCGCGGCTTCTGGGTGCTCCTTGCGTGTCTTGCGCTTGGCGTGGCCGCGATCGCCGCTGTCGGCTCGGTGCGGGCCGGGATCGAGGCTGGGCTGGCACGTGAAGGCTCGGTGCTGCTCGGCGGCGATGCCGAGATGACATTCACCTATCGCTACGCGCTGCCCGAGGAGCGCGCCTGGATGGAGGAGAATGCCGAGCGGGTCTCCGAGATCGTCGATTTCCGCTCCATGGCCGTGGTCGGCGAGGAGCGTGGGCTGACGCAGGTCAAGGGGATCGACGACGCCTATCCGCTCTATGGCAAGGTTGTGCTGGAACCGGACATGACGCTGCAGGCCGCGATGGACGGGCAGGACGGCTTGCCCGGCGCGGTCATGGAGCGCGTTCTGGCGGACCGTTTGGGCCTCTCGCCCGGCGCGCAATTCCGGCTGGGCACGCAGGATTTCGTGTTGTCGGCCGTGCTGGCGCAGGAGCCGGACAATGCCGGGGACGGCTTCGGCCTCGGGCCGCGCACGCTTTTGCGCACCGAGGCGTTGGCCAATTCCTCCCTGCTGGAACCGGGGACGCTCTTCGAGACGCGCTACCGGCTGCAATTTCCGGAAGGCGCCGATCTGCACGTGCTGAAGGGCGCGGCGGAAGGGCAGTTCCGGGACGAGGGCCTGCGCTGGCGCGACAGCCGTAACGGCGCGCCGGGCGTGGCGCGCTTTGTCGAACGGCTGGGCGCGTTTCTCGTGCTGGTTGGGCTGGCGGGGCTGGCCGTGGGCGGGGTTGGCGTCTCGGCGGCGGTGCGGGCCTACCTGGAGGGCAAGCGCGAGGTGATCGCCACTCTCAAGACACTCGGGGCCGAGAGCCGGACGATTCTGGCCGCCTACCTGTTCCAGATCGGCGCGCTTGCCGTGCTCGGCATTGCCATCGGCCTGCTGCTGGGCGGGCTTCTGCCGCTGCTCTTTGCCCCGGTGATCGAGGCCCGCCTGCCGGTGCCGGCGGAATTCCGGCTCTATCCCGGGCCGCTGGCCGAGGCGGCGCTTTACGGCGCGCTGACGGCGTTGCTCTTCACGCTCTGGCCACTGGCGCGGACCGAGGAGATCCGGGCGGCGACGCTCTTTCGCGATGTCGTCTCGTCCCGGTTCGGCCTGCCGGGACCGCGTTACGTTATCGTGACGCTGCTTCTGCTGGCCGCGCTTGTCGGTGCCTCGGCGTCGCTGTCCGGTGTGCCGGAGTTGGCGCTCTATGCCGCCGCCGGGGTCGCGGGCTCGCTGCTGCTGCTCGTTCTCGCTGCTCTCGGCATAAGGGCACTTGCCCGGCGCGCGGCCCGTATGCCGCTCCTGCGTGGCTGGACGCCGCTGCGGCTGGCACTTGGCGCGGTCGGTGGGCCGGGGACAGAGGCGACCTCGGTCGTGCTCTCGCTCGGGCTGGGTCTGACGGTTCTGGCCAGCGTCGGGCAGATCGACTCGAACCTGCGCAGCGCCATCGCGCGCGACCTGCCCGAGGTCGCGCCCTCCTATTTTGTCGTCGATATCCAACCGGGACAGCTCGACGGTTTCCTGGAACGGGTCGAGAACGATCCGGCCGTGAGCCGGGTCGATACCGCGCCGATGCTGCGCGGCATTGTCACCCGCATCAACGGCCTGCCGGCGCGTGAGGCGGTCGGCGAGCATTGGGTTATTCGCGGGGATCGGGGTGTGACCTATGCCGCGCAACCGGATGCACGCACCACGGTCATCGCCGGCGAATGGTGGCCGGAGGATTATTCCGGTCCGCCCCAGGTGAGCTTTGCCGCCGAGGAGGCCGAGGAGATGGGGCTGAAGCTCGGCGACGAGATGACGATCAACATCCTTGGCCGGGACATCACGGCGACGATCACCAGCTTCCGGGAGGTCGATTTCTCCACTGCCGGCATCGGTTTCGTCCTGACGATAAACCCGGCTGCGGTTGCCGGTGCCCCGCATAGCCATATCGCCACGATCTATGCCGCGCCGGAGGCGGAGGCGGCGATCCTGCGCGACCTCGCCAAGACCTATCCCAACATCACCGCGATCCGGGTGCGCGACGCCATCGACCGGGTCAGCGAGGTGCTGGCCGGGATCGCCGCGGCCATCACATATGGAGCGGCGGCGACGCTGGTGACGGGCGTCGTGGTGCTGATCGGCGCGGCTGCGGCGGGCGAACGGGCGCGGGTTTTCGAGGCGGCGGTGCTCAAGACGGTGGGCGCGACGCGCTGGCAGGTGCTGAGCTATTTCGCCATCCGTTCGGCGCTTCTGGGGGCTGCGGCGGGCAGCGTGGCAATCCTCTGCGGCGGGCTGTCAGGATGGGCGGTGATTACCTTCGTCATGGAGACGGATTTCGCCTTCGAGCCGATCTCGGCGCTGGCGATCGTTACCGGGGGCGTGTTGGCGACCTTGCTGGCCGGGCTTGGCTTTGCATGGCGTCCACTGGCAACCCGTCCGGCACGAGTCCTGCGCGCGCGCGAATAGGCACGGTTTACTGGCAAGTCAGCGCTGCATCACCTGATGCGCGGCCGAGAGCCCTTCGGCGAGATAGTCCACATATTTCTGCGGCCGCTGTACCGCCTTTCCAAATCCGGGGAAGGGGGAAAGGGACGCTTCGGGGGCCGGGTCGAGATAGAAGTTGATCGCCTGCCGCCGGTGCTTGGGCGATTGGACGCGATGCGGCGTGGCGGCATATTTTCCGCCGGTCCAGCACTCCAGAGCGTCTCCCAGCAGGATGATGAAGCTGTCGCTATCCGGTTTGACATCGATCCAGTCGCCGTTGCGGAGCTTTGCCTGCAATCCCGGCTGGTCATCGGTCAGCAGAAGCGAAATCGAGCCGAAATCCGTGTGGGTCCCCGCGCCTGTTTCGGCGTCCGAACCCGTGCCGGGCGGATAGGTGATCAGGCGCAGCGTGGCCAGCGGATCGACAAAGAGCGGATCGAAACAATCCGGCGCTAAACTCAACTCGGCAGCGAAAGCGCGATGCAGCGCAAGCCCGAGTTCCAGAACAGCGTCGTAATAGGACAGCATCGTGTCCCGGAAGCCGGGTATGGCAGGCCAGGGGGTCTGGGTTCGAAAGCGTTGGCGGGTGGCCACGCGCGGATCCGTTCGGGGAAGTTCCAGCCCGATATTGAAGGCCTCGCGCCGTTCCAGCACGCTGGAGCCGTCGGCAAGGCGCTCCACGCCCAGCCTTGCCCAGCCGCGATTATGCGGGCCGGCCTGCATGGCGAGCGTGCGTTTCTCGGCTTCGGTCAGGTCGAATACGGAGGTGGAGCCGGTGAAGGCATCGCAAATGAGCTCTGGGTCTATACCATGGTGGGTCAGCCGGAAAAGGCCCGGTCCGCTTATGGCGGCCGAAAGGTCCGAAATGAAACCTTCCCTGTCCGTCGCTTCGGAAAAACGACGCCAGTCGAGCTTTGGGATCATGAAATTCGTCCTTCTCCCGTTACTGTAACGCTCTACATTTATAGGCTGGAACTCAAGGGCCTATCTGGCGTGGACCGGAGCATTTTCTCAGGAATACGTTTGCGCGTGGTGCTTTTACTCGCCCATTGCCTGCGATAAGAGGCGGTCATGGCCTATGAACTTCCTGACCTTTCGGCGCCTTTGGAACTGCCCTTCGACGACGTGATCGACGTGCGTTCGCCGGATGAATTTGCCGAAGATCACCTGCCCGGTGCCATTTCCCTGCCGGTTCTCGATAACGAGGAACGGGCAATTGTCGGCACGATCTACAAGCAGGAAAGCCCGTTCAAGGCGCGCAAGGTCGGCGCGGCGCTGGTGGCGCAGAATGCGGCCCGGCATTTGCAGGGTCCGCTGGCCGACAAGGATGGGGCCTGGCAGCCGCTGGTCTATTGCTGGCGCGGCGGACAGCGGTCTAACTCGCTGGCTTCGATCTTCAAGCAGGTCGGTTGGCGGGCGGATGTGTTGACGGGGGGTTACCAGACCTATCGCCGGGCCGTGGTGGCGCAGCTTTACGATCACGAGCTTCCACATCGCTTCGTGCTGATCGACGGAGACACCGGTACTGCCAAGACCGAGATCCTGCATTTGGTCGCTGCGCGTGGCGGACAGGTTCTGGATCTTGAAGGGCTGGCGAACCATCGCGGCTCCGTGCTCGGGCCGCGCCCCGGCGGGCAGCCGAGCCAGAAGATGCTGGAGAGCCGTCTTGTGGCCGCGCTTGCCCGGCTGGACCCGGCAAGGCCGGTTCTGGTCGAGGCAGAGAGCAGCAAGGTGGGCGATCTGCTGGTGCCGCCGGCTGTCTGGCAGGCGATGCAGGCGGCGCCGCGTATCCGGATGCAGGCCAGTGTAGAAGACCGGGCGAAATACCTGGCCCGTGCCTATGCCGACATTTCGGCGGATCGGGACGAGTTGAAGGATATCCTGTCGCTGCTTGTCCGGCTGCAGGGCCACGAGCGGGTGAACAGCTGGAAGGAGATGGTCGATGAGGGCCAGTTCGAAGCGCTGGCGCTGGACCTCGTGACCCTTCACTACGACAGCCGCTACGCGAAATCGCGCAGCGTTGCGGGCGAGCCGGCGGTGCGTATGGACATTGCCCTGTCTACTGACGGGCTCGCCTCCGCCGCCGACCGGGTGCTGGAAGCGGTCGAAAGACTGCGCGGCGCCGGTTCACAGAACGGTCAGGAAGGCCGGACCCTCAACTAGGCTGCCGATCTGGCGGGCATCGAAACCCGCGTCTAGAAGGGCGCGCAATATGCCTTGGGCCTCGCCTTGCCCCACCGCCGCCAACAGGCCGCCGGCCGTCTGCGGATCGAACAGCAACTCCGCGCGAGGGTCTTCGGGCAGCAGCATTCGTCCGGAAACATCCCGGTTCGCGGGGGCGAGCGTGGAACGGATTCCGTCCGCCGCCAATGCCACCGCGCCACGATAGAAGCCGATATCCTCCAGCCGGATCTCGGCACCCAACTCCGAAGCATCACAGATGGCCAGAAGATGCCCGGCCAGACCGAAACCGGTGACGTCGGTCATGGCATGGGCGCCGGCGAGGATGCGCGCGGCCGTGCCCTGTGGCCGTGCCATCGAGGCAAGCGCGTCCAGAACATCCGCCCCGTGCGCCCTGCCTTGCATTTCGCCGGCAAGGATCGTGCCCGTCCCAAGCGGCTTGGTCAGGATCAGCGCGTCGCCGGGGCGGCCGCCGGCCAGCGTGACCGGCGGGGTGGGGCGCAGGCCGGTCAGGGTGAAGCCGATGCTGCACTCCGCGCCGGTGCTGGTATGACCACCAACGAGGTCCGCGCCTTCGGCCCGGAATACCTCCGTCGCCGCGCCCAGTATCTCGCCCAGCGTCTGCTGCTGGAGCGCGCCGCGCATCGGCGGCAGGGTGACATTGGCCAGCGCCACCTGCGGCGCGGCGCCCATCGCCCAGATATCGCCGAGCGCATGGACGGCCGCGATCCGGGCGAACAGGGCCGGATCCTCGGTGAAGGCGCGCAGATGATCCGTGGTCAGAACCTGGAACCCGTCGCCTGTGGACAGTATCGCGGCATCGTCCCCCGGCAGGCTGGCCACCTCCGGACGCATGGGCGCGGGCAGCTTTGCCAATGCCTGCTGCAACTCCGATCCCGCCACCTTCGCGCCGCAGCCGCCGCAGAGCGGTTGGTCGCCATGGAGTTCGTCCAGCCCCTTGGCCCGGCGCGGGGGCAGGGGCGGCGCGGGCATGCGCGGCAAATCCTGCATCTTGTGCATGAACCGCCGGTCGATCCAGTCCTTCCACCGCCAGAGCCACGGCCCGGACAGGGTCACGCCACTCCTGTCGGCCAGCGCCGCCTTGTCGCCGAGCGATACCAGCTTGAGGTAGTCCTTTTGCGGACGGAAGCGGCGCAGGCTCCCGCCCGCAAGGGTGGCGCGAAGGTTCTGGAACAGGATCGGCGCCGCGCGCACGGCATAGACGCCCGCCTTGGGGCGCGGCGCAAAGCTCAGATCGGCGCAGTCGCCGCTGGCGAATATCTCGGGCGCGCTCAGGCTCCGCAGGTGCCGGTCGACGCTGAGGTAGCCCGCCGCGTGCTGCAAGCCGGTCTCGGCGATCCAGTCATGTGGCCGCGCACCGGCACAGCCGAGCACGAAAGACGCCTCGATTTGGGCGCCCGAGACAAGCTCGACTCCCGTCGCCGTGACCTTCGCGACAGGCGCTTGCTCGTGGAGGATGATGTCGTCCTGCCGCAACCGCTCGAAGAGAGCGGACCGGCTGTCACCGGATATTCCGTCCAGCGCCCGAGCCGAATCCACGATCTCGATCCGTGCCGGTTGGCCGAGCGCGCCGCTGCGGTGACGCATCGCCAGCGCAAGCTCGACGCCCGCGATCCCGGCTCCAATGATGCAGATTTGGGGGGCAACCGCGCCTGCCCGCAACCGATCGCACCACGTATTCCATGCGAGGGCGAATCCGTCGAGCGGCTTCGCCGGAACACCATGTTCCGCAAAGCCCGGGATCTGCGGAATGTCCGTCGTGATGCCGATATCGACCGCCAGGGCGTCGTAGCGAAGGCGGGTTCCGTTCGACAGTTTGACTTGCCGGTTCTCCGTGTCGATCCCCGTGGCCGTCGTGTCCACGAAGCGAGCGCCGGCGAAACGGGCCAGCCGTACAAGGTCGATCTGCAGCTCGCTCCGGTCATAATGCCCAGCAATATGGCCCGGCAACATGCCGGAATAGAAGGCAACAGGACCGGGGTTGATCAGCGTGAGGCGCGCGCCCGGAAGCGGATCCATCCCCCACATCCGTAGCAGGAGGGCATGGCTGTGCCCGCCGCCAACGAGCACGAGGTCCCGGGTCAGGGGTAATGGCAGATGCATGCGTATCTCCGGTTGCGTCGACCGACTGAAACAGAGGCCCGGGACAAGGTAAAGGGCACGGAGTTTCCCGGTTGAAGGCGGCATAAGTTGGAGTGCCGAGCGGTGCTTTGCCATGCCATGTGGAATCTGCCAAAAACCGTATCTTAGCTCTTGACCCTCCCCGGCATCTCCTTTAGTTCCCGCCCACGCTTTGGGGCGGAGTAGCTCAGCTGGTTAGAGCAGCGGAATCATAATCCGCGTGTCGGGGGTTCAAGTCCCTCCTCCGCTACCAACAAAATCAAATAGTTATGCCGAAGTTACGCCGCAGTCTCTGCGGCCTTTTTCGTTTTGGGGGACATATGGGGGACATTGGATTGTCGTGATCCCCGAGAAAGTGGTCTTCTTTGACGAACACACTCAATCGCAATGGGAGCAATATCGATGGACGTGATTGATCGCCTAGACGAGTACCTAACATCCGAATCGGCTCCAGAAGAATCCATGGCCATCTCTGATCTGGATGGCTTCCTGACCGGTCTAGGGCGCGGTGCCGCAAGCGGTGCGAAGCGATAGATGCCTATCACAGGAAGCGCGAGGCTCTTCGGTTCGCAAAAGAAAGGGTCAGGCATATTCGCAGGTTCGGATCTGACGAGTAATCCCAAAAGAAAAGCCCAGCCGGAACGGGGCTAGCTATAGCTAAGGATTGCAGAACTGCTATTCGGAATTCGAGTGGATTCTGTGCGGCTGACGGCCTAGCGCTTCCGCATGGCAAGGCTACCAGAGGGCCGCTGATTACATTTGTCGCTCTTCTGCCGACAACTGAGCAAGGGCTGCAGACACGCGGCGGTCAGACCACCAAGGCAAAGATGGAAGGCTTGATTGCCCTAACTTCGGGCTCTTTCGCAACCGCAGTCATCATCTGGAGCAAAAACTTGACCGGCAGGCGTTGTCTGGCAAACTCCCGATCACACGGCACGCCACTTGGGGAATGTCGGGTAGAGTAAGTAGCGCTGCTGTGGGGGGCTCAACTCTTTTATCGTCAAGCAGGTCGAGCGCATCTCCGGTGCTCACATCGACGCCGTTCGCCGCCGTTGCCGCCTTTTGCTGGCCGAGAAGCTTGGCGCCCTTGCGCATCTGCAATTCTGCGCGCTGTTCGCCCTCAACGATTGCATTGATCGCCGCGTTATCCGCCGCCTTTGCACTGGCCTCCGCAGCCTTCGCAGCCGCGTTGCCTTGCTGGACCGCGCCAACCGCGCCCATGATACCTGCACCGGCCTGTGCCAACACACCGAGCTTTGCCATTGCGCCCATTGCGCCCCAGGTTCCGGCAGCGGCCCCAGCCGCACCGGCCCCGCCGCCGAGCATTGTTCCGACAGCCGGAAGGGCTGCGAGTAGTGGTCCACACATATTTAGGATTCCTTTTCCTGAGTTCCTGGAGCCGGAATATTTCCGGACTCCACGCGAGCAACGAACTGCTCGACGGTTTCGCTCGGTTCTCGCTCGACCTTGCATCCATCGACCCAGGCGAGCTTGATATTCTCATTCTCTTGTGCGTCGCCGAAGCTACTGATGACGAAGACAATCAGTCTTTCCTTGCTCCCGCCTTCGAGCTGCTTTCAGTCTCCACGTCTGGGTGCGAACCCTCCGACTTCCAGTCGGATCGGCTTCAGCGCGAAGAATCAGCTTATGCTCTTATCCTCCCGAAAATGAGCCGCCCGGTCAGGGCAAAGGCTCATTTTCGGGAGGATAAGAGCATGCAATACGACACGGGCAAGCATTGCGTCTTCTATCACCGCTACCACATCGTCTGGTCGACGAAGTACCGCTTTAAGGTGCTGACCGGCACCTTGCGGCTGCGGGTCCGCGACATTTGCCGCCAGGTGTGCCGGGAGAATGAGGTCGAAATCTTGCGCGGGGTTCTGTCGAGC
>NZ_FNEK01000024.1 GCF_900099935.1 Aliiruegeria lutimaris
GAACTCGGCCGGATGTCATCGGGTGAGATTGCTGCCATGACCGGTTTGGCACCGGTCCCACATGACAGCGGGGCGATGCAAGGCAGACGCGTTATCGCGGGCGGACGAAGATCATTGCGACATGTGCTGTACCAGGCCGCGCTCGCCGCCGCTTGTCACAATCCGGTTCTGAAGCCGGTCGCAAAACGCCTCAAGGAGCGTGGAAAGCCACACAAGCTCGTCATCATCGCAATCGCCCGAAGGTTGGTCACAATCGCTAACGCGATCATCAAAACCGATACCCCATGGCGTCTTAAGCTCGATGAATAGACACAGTTGCTAGACTTTTTTGGGAGCGGGCCCGATGAAATAGAAGGGGCGCCAGATAGCAAGGTTGCCCCGAAAGCTGGCGGGTCGTTGTGCGCGTGAGATGCAACCTTGACGATTATCCACAGGTTCTGAAGACCTGCCCGCAGCTGCGTCCATTCCGACCAGACTTGCCGACAGACGGAGGAGACACGCACGTGTCTCCTCCGCCATGAATTCCTTCAGTTCCCCATCGCGTCCGGCAGCATGGTCACGATCCCCGGGAAAACGGTGATCAGCAGCAGCCCCAGCATCAGCAACAGGAAGAAGGGCAGCGCGGCCTTGGCGACTCTCAGGATATCGATGCCGGTCAGTCCCTGGATGACAAAGAGATTGAAGCCCACGGGCGGGGTGATCTGGCTCATCTCCACCACCAGCACGAGGAAGATGCCGAACCAGAGCGGGTCGATACCGACCGCCTGCACGATCGGCAAGATGATCGAGGTGGTGAGCACCACCACCGAGATGCCATCCAGGAAGCAGCCCAGCAGCACGAAGAACACCGTCAGAACCGTCAGCAGCGCATGGGGTGACAGGTCGAAAGTGCCAATCCAGGTGGCGAGGTTGCGCGGAATGCCGGTGAATCCCATGGCGATGGCGAGGAAGCCCGCACCGAACAGGATCAGCGCGATCATGCACGAGGTGCGCGTGGCCGACATCAGCGCCTCGATGAACTCCTTGCGCCCGAAGCTGCCGGTCATCACGGCGAGCACGGCTGCCAATACCACGCCCACGGCGGCGGCATCGGTCGGCGAGGCGACGCCGGTATAGATCGTCCCGATCACGCCGACGATCAGCAGCATCACCGGCAGCAATCGGCGCGAGGCGGCGATCTTTTCCCGCAAGGACATCGTGTCGTCTTCCTTCGGGATCGTGTCCGGCGCCATCCAGGCACGGACCATCACGTAGCCGCCGAAGAGACAGACCAGCATGATGCCCGGCAGAACACCGGCGATGAAGAGGCGGGCGATGGATTGCTCGGTGGCCACGCCGTAGACGATCAGGATGATCGAGGGCGGGATCAGGAAGCCGAGCGTGGCCGAGCCCGCAAGCGTGCCAAGGATCAGGCTCTCGGGATAGCCGCGCTCCTTGAGCTCCGGCACCGACATGCGCCCGATGGTAGCCGCCGTTGCCGCCGAGGAGCCGGACACCGCTGCAAAGATCGCGCAGCCAAGCACATTCACATGCAGGAGCCGCCCGGGCAGACGGGTGAGCCACGGGGCGAGGCCCGAGAACATGTCCTCCGACAGGCGGGACCTGAGCAGGATCTCTCCCATCAGGATAAAGAGCGGCAGGGCGGCCAACGGCCAGGAATGGCTGTGCCCCCAGAGCGTGGTGGCCAGCACCAGCCCGGCCGGCGCATTGGAAAAGGCAACAATGGCGACGAAGGCCATGATCATCAGCGACAGCGCCACCCAGACGCCGGCGGCCAGAAGCGCGATCAGCAGTGTGAGGAGGATACCGAAGATGACGGGATCGGAAAGTTCGGCCATCACGTCACTCCGATCCGAAATCGATGATAACCGGCGCGCGGTTGCGCAGCGACTCTACCAGCGTGTCGAGCAGCGCAACCGTCAGCAGGACCAGCCCGGTCACCATCGTGAGCTGCGGGATCCAGAGCGGCACGGCAATGATGCCGGGCGAGGTATCGCCGTAATGCAGGCTCTCCATCAGAAGCTGCACGGAAAACCAGGTGGCATAGCCAACCATCGCCGTGCCAAGCGCTAGCGACAGCATCTCGGCCACCCATTGTGCCCCCTGCGGCAGGCGGGAGACCAGCAGGTTCACCCGGATATGGGCGCCCGCGCGCAGCGTGTAGGCCATGGCAAGAAAACTCGCGGCTGCCAGCCCGAAGCCCGCGAAATCGGCATAGGACGGAATGGTAAAGGAGAGCGCCGGCCCTCCGACCCGCGCGAGGATATTCAACCCGACCTGGGCCGAAATGAGCAGGCAGATCGCCAATATGCAGAGCGCCGCCAACCCGCCCGCGGCGGTGTATAGCGCATCTAGGACACGTCGCATTCAGGGCTCCCCCGGAAAGCAAAAGGCCCCCCGCAAAGGCGCGGGGGGGCCGATTGGATTACTGGTTGTAGGCTTCGAGAATGGCTTTTGCCTCGTCGGAGGCCTTCTCGTTCCAATTCTCGAGCATTGCCGCGCCGATGGCCTGCAGCCCGGAAACCAGTTCCGCAGAGGGTTGAACGATGGTGATGCCGTTCTCTTCCATGACCTTGGTCTTGGCCGCGGCCTCTTCCTTGGACATCTCCCAACCACGCGTTTCGGCGGCGGCAGCAGCGGTCATCACGGCCTCCTGAACCGCCGGGTCGAGACGGTCGAAGACGCGCTGGTTCACCACCACGATATTCTTCGGTACCCAGGCGTCGATTGCGGTGTAGTGGGTGACAAAATCCCAGGCCTTTGAATTGGCGCCGGTGGAGGGCGAGGTGATCATCGCCTCGACCTGGCTTGTGGAGAAGGCCTGCGGAATGTCGGCGGCCTCGATCTGTACCGGGGCAGCTTTGGCCAGTGCCGCGAATTCTTCCAGCGCGGCGTTATAGGCGCGGAAACGCAGGCCGGCGAGGTCATCGACCGTCTTGATCTCGCCGTTGGTATAGAGCCCCTGGGCGGGCCACGGCACCGAGAAGAGCGGCATCAGGCCTTCCTTGGCCAGAAGCTCCGTTACCACCGGCTTCTGCGCAGCCCAGAGCTTCGCGGCATCCTCGTAGGAAGTGGCCACGAAAGGCTGGCTGTCCAGGCCGTAGGCGAGGTCATCGTTGGACAGGCGCGACAGGAAGAACTCGCCGATCGGCACCTGGCGCGAGCGCACCGCGTTCTTGATCTCGGCATGCGGGAACAGCGAATTGGCCGAGTGGACGGTGATCTCGAGCGCGCCATCGGTCGCCGCGGCGACCTCCTCGGCGAAGGTACGGATATTCTGAGTGTGGAAGGTGGCGTCGCCATAGGGCGTCGGCATGTCCCATGTCTCGGCGGCGAGCGGCGCTGCAATCATCAGCGCGGCCATGGCCGGCGCGGCAAACCTGATCATCTTGTTCTCTCCTGGTGGTTCTCCCCGGCATACCCGGGTTCTTGATAATTTCATCAAGAACATTACGTTGACAATTTGCAAGCGTTTTGTAACCTGAACCCACAGCACGCCGCCAGAAATCGACATTTAACCGTTCAAAAAGACAGCATTGACGTGAAATCAGATCAAGAAACGGGCTTTCCGCAGATCTCCCCGCTGGGCATCGACGGCCTGTTGGTACGATTCGCCGACCGGTTCGACGATTCCGCCAACCGCGCAGCCCTCGCATTCCGCGAGTTGGCCGATGAGATGGCGGATGTTCAGGAAACCTCCACCTCGCTTGGCGCCGTCTATCTGCGCTTCGATCCCCACGAACTGCCCCATGCCGCGCTTATGGACAGGCTCAGGGGGCTTCTGGCCGAGCGGAACTGGTACAACGCGCCGCTGCCGGCAAACCACCGGATCTGGCGGATTCCGACCGTCTATGGCGGCGCGCATGGCCCCCAACTCGACGCGACCGCCGATCTGGCCGGCACCGATGCCGACAGCGCCATCGAGGAACTGTCGACCGCCCGCCTGCGGGTGATGGCCATCGGCTTCGCCCCCGGATTTCCCTATCTCGGCCAACTTCCCGAACGCTGGAACCTGCCGCGCCATGACGACCTGAAAACCGCCGTGCCGCCGGGCGCGCTTTGCCTGGCGATCCGCCAATGCGTGCTCTTTCCCGCCCAGAGCCCGACCGGCTGGCGTCATGTCGGCAGCACGGCCTTCCGCAGCTTCCGGCCCGATCACGACCAGCCCTTCCTGCTGCAACCGGGCGACGAGATCCTTTTTCCCGCAGTGCCCGCGCGCGATTTCGACCGCCTCACCGAGGCACCGCATGGCGGCGCCAGTTGCGAGCCAGCCCAATGACCACGTTGATCCTTCATCGCACCGGCCCCGGCACCAGCGTGCAGGACCTCGGGCGCAGCGGCTACCTCGCTCAAGGTCTTTCGCGCGGCGGCGCCGCCGACCCCATCGCGCTGGCCGAAGGGGCTGCGCTGCTCAACCAGCCCCCGGCCCTCGCCGCGCTGGAAATCGTCTCCAGCATCGAGGTCGAGGTCACGGAGCCGACTTGGATCGCACTTACCGGCGCGCCGAAAAAGGCCAGCCGCGACGGCCAGCCGCTGAGCTGGAACGCTTGCCACCGGCTCGCCCCCGGACAGCGCCTGACGCTCGGCGCCGCGACGGAGGGAAACTACGCCTATCTCCATCTCGCGGGCGGCATCGAGACGCCGCAGCAGGTGGGCGGACGCGGCGCGCATCTGACCGCCGGGCTAGGCCCCACTCTGTCCGATGGCATGCGCCTGCCGATCGGCCCGCCCCCGGCGCCCGTCCAGCGCGAGCGCGCCCTGCCATCCGAGGACCGCTTCGGCGGCGGCGAGATCCGCGTGCTTGCAGGGCCGCAAACCGGACTCTTTCCCGCCGAGGTGCTGGAACGCTTCCTCGCCACGCCCTTCATCCGGACCGCCTGGGGCAATCGCCAGGGCGTGAAGCTCGGCCATGAAGGCGAAGGCTTCCGCCCTGCCGGCGGGCTCGACCTCATGTCCGAGGTCATCGTGCCGGGCGATATCCAGGTGACCGGCGACGGCACGCCTTATGTGCTCGGACCCGAATGTCAGACCATCGGCGGTTATCCTCGCATCGCGACTGTCGCTCCGCAGGATCTGCCTCGCGTCATGCAGGCCACGCCCGGCGCGCGGTTGCGCTTTCGCATGGTGACGCTTGAGGAGGCGTTGGCCTCCCACCGGGCGATAGAAAGGGTGCACGAAGATGCGAGCGGCCAATTGCAGGCGCAGGAAGCCAACCCATATCACAACCTGATGGTGCACAACCTGATCTCGGGGGTGGCCATCGACATTTTCGACAATAAGGACGAGACATGAACCGCCGGATCGATCTCAACGCAGACATGGGCGAAGGCTATGGCCGCTGGAGCATCGGCAACGATGCCGCGCTGCTGGAACATATTACCTCGGCAAATATCGCCTGCGGTCTGCATGCGGGCGACCCCGACGTGATGGCGTCCACCATGGCCGCAGCACTGGAAAAGGGCGTGAACCTTGGCGCGCATCCGGGCTTCCCGGACATTCAGGGCTTCGGCCGCCGCCGGATGACGCTGCCCGAGGCCTCGCTGCGCAACATGATCCGCTACCAGCTCGGCGCGGCCGACGCGATGGCGCGCGCGGCGGGTGGGCGGCTCCAGCATTTCAAGCTGCATGGCGCGCTTTCCAACATGGCGTCCGAGGATACCGCGCTAGCGCGGGCCTGCTACGAGACCGCGCTCGATTTCGACCCGGACCTGACGATCCTCATCCTGCCGCTGACGGCGATGGAAGAGGCCATGGAGGCGCTTGGCGGCGAGTGGGCTGGCGAGATCTTTGCCGACCGCGCCTATAACGAGGACGCGACGCTGGTGGACCGTTCCCAGCCGGGCGCGATGATCCATGACGGGGCGCAGGCGGCGGCGAACATGGCGGCGATGGTGCGCGAACAGGCGATCATCTGCGCCTCCGGCAAACACCTGCCCTGCCGCGTCGATACGATCTGCGTGCATGGCGACACACCCGAAAGCCTCGAAATTGCCCGCACCGTCCGCGCCGGACTCGAAGCAGACGGGCACGAGGTCGCGCCGCTCTGACGGCGGGCGGGGTTATCCCCGCTTCAGCCGCAGTTCGGCGGCGCGGGCATGGCCCTCCATCCCCTCGCTGCGACTGATACGGGCGGTTCTGCGGGCCAGCTCATGCGCCGCCTCGGCGGTGCAACGCTGCCAAGTCACCGTCTTGGTGAACTTGTGCACGGACAGCCCGCCGGTATAGCGCGCAGCCCCGCTCGTCGGCAGAACATGGTTCGGCCCGGAGCTCTTGTCGCCAAAGGGCACGGTCGTCTCCTGGCCCAGAAACAGCGAACCATAGGCGGTCAACCGGCCCATCCACCAGTCCAGATCCTCCGCCTGCACCTGAAGGTGCTCGGGGGCATAGCTGTCGGCGACGCTCGCGGCCTCTTCCCGCGTATCGCACAGGATGACTTCGGCCCGGTCCTCCCACGCGGTCCGCGCGGCGGTGGCATTGGGCTCGGGCAGGCTCCCGGCCAGTTCCCGCGCGCGCAGCATGACGCCGTCGGCGAGCCTGCGATCCGTCGAGACCAGCCAGACCGGGCTGTCCGCCCCATGCTCGGCCTGGCTGACCAGGTCCCAGGCGACGGTTTCGGCGCAAGCGCTGTGATCGGCGATGACCATGGAATCCGTCGGACCGGCAAACATGTCGATGCCGACCGCGCAAAACAACATGCGCTTGGCCTCGGCCACATAGGAATTGCCGGGGCCGACGAGGATATCCGCCGGCCGCGCGCCGAACAGGCCCTGCGCCATGGCGGCGACCCCCTGCACCCCGCCGAGGTTCAGGATCAGGTCCGCGCCGCTGAGATCCATGGCATAGACGATCGCATCCGGAATGCCCTCCGCGCGCGGCGGCGAGACGGCGGTGATATGCGGCACGCCCGCGACCTTGGCCGTGGTGATGGTCATCAGCGCGCTGGCAATGTGGCTATAGCGCCCGCCCGGCACGTAGCAGCCCGCACTGGAAACCGGGATCTGCTTCTGCCCCGCGATCACCTCGACCTCGCACTCCCGTACGGTTTCCATTTGCGCCTCGGCAAAGCGGCGGATATTGCCGTGGGCGAAGCGGATATCGGCCTTCATCTCGTCGGGCACACGCGCACAGGCGGCCGCCCGGCTGGCATCAGACAACACGATATCGCCGCGCCAGCCATCGAGTTGCTCGGCGTAGCGGCGCACGGCCTGCTCGCCATCGCGCTCGATATTCGCCAGCATGATCCGGACAATGTCGCGGATATCGTTGTTTTCCGCGGCCGGCCGGGGGTCCGCTTGTTTGAGATACGTGACCGTCATCGGGGTCCCTCGTGAAAGTATATCGGGCTAAAAATGGCGTCTGCCGGAAATTCGACTGTTTCGTTGAGAAAGAACTCCCCCGCAATCCAAGCCGGATCCGGGAGAAAATGGAAGGGGCGGCCTGAAAGCCGCCCCGTCGCGCAAATGCAAATGCACATTCGTTGGTCCTGTGCATCACCTGAATGACGCTGAACTACCCTCGTCTGGATCGCGCGCGGCGCCAGCCCACGCCCCGGCCTAGCCGGTATTCCGCAGACCCGACGCAACCCCATTGATCGACAGCAGCAGGCCGCGTTGCAGGCGGGCGCTGACTTCCTGGCCCCGGGACTTCTTGAGCAGCGCCACCTGGATGTGGTTGAGTGGGTCGAGATAGGGCGTGCGGTCGGAGAGCTCCTCTTCCAGTTGCTCCCCGGTCAGGATCTCCAGCGCCGCGACAGTGGCATTCCATTCATCCGAGATGCGGGTGAAGATCCGCTCGCGCAACGCCTCGTCCTCGACAAGCTCGGCATAGTGGGCGGCGATGGACAGGTCGCTCTTGCGGATCACGGAAGTTACCTTTTCCACCATCGAGTGGAAGAAGGGCCATTCGCGGTAGAGCCGCGCCAGTTCCTCCCCTGCCCCGTCGCCATTGGCCGCGATCCATTGCTGAATGGCGGTGCCGAACCCGTACCAGCCGGGAAGCATCAGCCGGCATTGCGCCCAGGAGAACACCCAGGGGATCGCCCGCAGGGAGCGGATCTCGCGGGTGGCCGAGCGGGAGGCCGGGCGGGAGCCGATATTCAGCTCGGCGATCTCGTTGATGATGGTCGAGGACCAGAAGAAATCCTGGAACCCCTCGGTATTGAAGACCAGATCGCGATAGGCGTGGAAGGCGTTCTCCGAAAGCGTCTCCATGATCGCGGCCGATTCTTCGGTAGCGAGGTCTTCGCCCGGCAAAAGCGAGGCCTCGATGGTCGCGGAAACCAGCGTCTCAAGGTGAGCATAGCCGCTCTCGGAATGGCTGTAGCGGGAGGAGATGACCTCGCCCTGTTCGGTCAGCCGGATCTGGCCGTCCACCGCGCCCGGCGGCTGGGCGACGATCGCCTCGCGGGCCGGTCCGCCCCCGCGACCGACAGAGCCGCCGCGGCCATGGAACAGGCGCATCCGCAGCGCGCGCGCCTTAAACAGCTTCACCAGCTCACGTTCCGCCTTGTAAAGCTCCCAGCCGGAGGTGACAAACCCGCCATCCTTGTTGGAATCCGAGTAGCCGAGCATGATCTCCTGCGTGCCGGACTGGCTGTCGAGAACGCGGGCATATTCCGGCAGATCGAGCAGGTTGGCCACGATCTGCGGGCCCATCTGAAGGTCGGCAATGGTTTCGAAGAGTGGCACGACCGAAATCGAGCACTGCCCGTCGAGGTCCATCAGCCCCACCTGCTTGAGCAGCACGCAGACCTCCAGCACATCGGAGACCGACTGCGCATTCGAGATGATCGAGGTGGTAATCGCCTTCGGGCCGAAACGGGCGATGATCTCCTGCGCGGCGCGGAAGATGCGCAGCTCCGTCTCGGTGGCCTCGGAGTAGTTCCAGAACGGCCGGATCAGGGAGCGCGGCGAGTTGAGCTCTCCGCGCAGAAGTACAATCCGCGCATCTTCGTCCAGGTTCCTGTAATCCGTACCGGGCGCGATCGCCTCGAACAGCTCCGCCACCGTGGCTTCGTGCACGGAAGAGTTCTGGCGCAGATCGACCGAGGAGAGATGGAAGCCGAAGCTGCGGATCTTGCGCCGCAGCGACAGAAGCCGGCCATCGGCAATGATCGCGGCCTGGTTGGCGCGCAGCGAGGCGTCCACCGCGTCGAGCACATCCAGAAGTTCGTCCGTGCCGTCGTAGGCCGCCGCCGGCAAGGCGGGGCGCGGCAGCTGCGCGTCCGGGTCGAGCTCCTTCAACGTCGCGGCCAGACGGGCGAACACACCAATCATGACGCGCTTGTAGGGCTCGTCCTCCCGGTGCGGGTTGTCGTCGGGCGAAGCATCGGACAGCGCCAGAACCGCGTCGTTCACCTTGACGACACGGGTGGAGATCGACAGCTCGCGCGAGAGCATGTCCACCTCGTTCAGGTAATGGGTCAGCACATGCCCGGCCTGCATTCGGAACACGTTGCGCAGCACCTCGTCGGTCACGAAAGGGTTGCCGTCGCGGTCGCCTCCGATCCAGGAGCCGATACGCAGAAAGGGCGGCACCGGCTCGCCCGGGCGGAATTCGAGCGCCTCGCGGGTGCTTTCAAGGATCTTCGGCACGGCCTGGAAAAAGGTGTGATCGAAATAGGCCAGACCGTTCTTGATCTCGTCATTGACTGTCAGCTTGGTGCGGCGCAGCAGGTGCGTCTGCCAGAGTGTGGCAATCTCGCGCTCGATGGCGCGGTCGATCTCGGCATGCTCCATCCCGACGGCGCGCGCGCGCGAGCGCTCGTCCAGCAGCCGCACGATGGAGAATTCCGAACGCATGGTGCTCTGGCGGCGGATCTCGGTCGGATGCGCGGTGAGGATCGGGCTGACCAGCGCTTCCCGGAAGAACTTCAGGATCTGCTCCTCGGTATAGCCGGCATCGCGCACAGCCTTCAGCACCGTGTCGAGCTGCGACTCCGCGTTGCGCCCTTCCGCCAGCGTCTCCTGATCCTGCGCCATGTTGAGCAGGTGCAGGAAATAGGTGAAGGCCCGCAGCACCTGCAACGTGCGTTCCTCGGACAGCCCGGCGATGGTGCGTTGCAGCTTGGCATAGGCATTCTCGTCGCCCGTGCGGTGGTACTCAATAGAGGCCAGGCGGATGTTTTCAACCGTGTCGAAGGCAAGACCGCCTTCCTGCGCATGCAGAACCCGGCCAAGAATCCGACCCAGGAAACGGATACCTTCATTGGATTGCGGGTTGCGTTCGCCGGTTTCGGGGGCGGAATTGGATTGTGCCAAAATGACGACTCCCAGAATTGTTTCGCCATTCATTAGCGGGGTTTACACGGAAGTGATAGCGCAAACAAACCTGCACATGGCGGGACCATTGCCAATGAATGGTCGAAAAGGAAACTGCCCGCAAAACACGCATTTGCCAAGCCGGCCCTGACGGATTTCCACTCAATCTGCCGGGTTCATGCGCAGCCAAAACCGGCGCGGCCGGGACGCCTCAGCAGGCGCCGCCTTCGCGGGCCGGCGCGCAGCTCGCCGCTTTCTGGTTATGCCAAGGCAGCCCGGCATTCTTCCAGCCATTGACGTCGCGCTGACCCGCGTTCGGGCCGGAGGCCGCGCGATCCCCCTCGTAGCCGTCGGTCACCGTGTAAAGCTGCGTGAACCCGTATTGGGAAAGCGCATCCACGGCTTGCGCGCTGCGGTTCCCCGACCGGCAGATGACGACAATCGGGTGATCGGCCTTGATGCCACGATCCTGCACCAGCTTCGCGATGCCGGGAATGAAATCGGGATTGAAGACGAGGCGCTTGCTCTTGTCGACAATCGCCAGCGGGATCAGTGCATCCACTTCGTCGGCAATGCCCGTCTCGTCGATCTCCTCTGGCGTGCGCACGTCGATCATGATCGCGGAGGGATGCTCGGCCATGAAACCGGCGGCCTCGCTGGCCGAAAGATACAGGCCCAGGGCGGTTTGCTTCGACGCCGGAAGATCGGCTGCATGTACCAGGGTGGCTCCGACAAGCGACAGCAGGAACGCGGCGGGCGCAAGGATCAGTTTCATGATCGCCTCGTTGTGATTTCCCGCGGACTATAGGCAGGCTGGCCTGCGGGTGAAAGACACGGGATCGCGAGCCGGCCGCCGCGGCGTCCAGTCGGTCGAGAAATTCGCGAAATCTCGCGATTCCGTGCGGAAAACCCGGCAATCAAGTGCTTTCCAAAGCAGTTTATCTGCTGTATTGCCCGCCCATCTGAGACGTGACGCTTCTGACCCTGGGCGCGTGCAACAGGATTAAGGGTCGGCGGCAATGGGGCCGCCAATCAAACGGGAGACCCGGGATACGCCCGGGAGGGCTCCCAGACAGGATACGATAGATGTTCAATGAAGTGAAAAAATCGATGCAGTGGGGTCAGGAGACTCTCACGCTCGAAACCGGCAAGGTTGCCCGTCAGGCCGACGGCTCCGTGATCGCCACGCTGGGCGAAACCTCGGTCATGGCCAACGTGACCTTTGCCAAGGAACCGAAGCCGGGTCAGGATTTCTTCCCGCTGACGGTGCATTACCAGGAAAAATACTACGCTGCCGGCAAGGTTCCGGGTGGTTTCTTCAAGCGTGAAGCCCGCCCCACCGAAAAAGAGACGCTGACCGCGCGCCTGATCGACCGTCCGATCCGCCCGCTCTTCGTTCCCGGCTTCAAGCATGAAGTGCTCGTCATGTGCACCGTGCTCAGCCACGACCTCGTCAACGACCCCGACATGGTCGCCATGATCGCCGCCTCTGCCGCGCTGACGATCTCGGGCGTGCCCTTCATGGGCCCGATCGGCGCCTGCCGCGTCGGCTTCAGCGATGGCGAATACGTGCTGAACCCGGACGTTGCCGACATGGATCAGCTGCGCCTGAACCCGGAACAGCGCCTGGACCTCGTCGTCGCCGGCACCAAGGACGCCGTGATGATGGTCGAGTCGGAAGCCTACGAGCTTTCGGAAGACGAGATGCTCGGCGCCGTGACCTTCGCCCATGAGCAGATCCAGCCGGTGATCGACCTGATCATCTCGCTGGCCGAGGAAGGCGCGAAAGAGCCCTTCAACTTCCAGCCGCCGGATTACTCCGAGTTGCTGGCCGCGGTGAAAGCCGCCGGCGAGGAAGACATGCGCGCTGCCTACGCGATTCTCGACAAGCAGGAACGCACCACGACGGTTGCCGCCGTCCGTGCGAAGATTGTCGAAGCGCTTTCCGAAGAGCAGCGTGAAGACGCCAATCTCGGCTCGGCGCTGAAGAAGCTGGAAAGCGCGATCCTGCGTGGCGACGTGGTCAAGAACGGCAAGCGCATCGACGGCCGCTCCACCACGCAAGTGCGCCCGATCTCCGTGGAAACCGGCCTGCTGCCGCGCACCCACGGCTCCGCTCTGTTCACCCGCGGCGAAACCCAGGGCCTCGTGGTCACCACGCTGGGCACCGGCGAGGACGAGCAGATCATCGACGCGCTGCACGGTAATTTCCGCTCGAACTTCCTGCTGCACTACAACTTCCCGCCGTACTCGGTTGGTGAAGTTGGCCGCGTGAGTGGCCCGGGCCGTCGTGAAATCGGCCATGGCAAGCTGGCCTGGCGTGCGCTGCAGGCTGTCCTGCCGGCTCCGACCGAATTCCCCTACACGATCCGCATCGTGTCGGAGATCACCGAGTCCAACGGCTCCTCCTCGATGGCCTCCGTCTGCGGCGGCTCGCTGTCGATGATGGATGCGGGCGTTCCGCTCAAATCCGCCGTTGCCGGTGTTGCCATGGGCCTGGTGCTGGAAGAGGACGGCTCCTATGCCATCCTGACCGACATCCTGGGCGACGAGGATCACCTCGGCGACATGGACTTCAAGGTTGCCGGCACCGAGAACGGCATCACCTCGCTGCAGATGGACATCAAGGTCGCCGGCATCACGCCAGAGATCATGAAGAACGCCCTGGCCCAGGCCAAGGACGGACGGATGCATATCCTCGGCGAAATGGGCAAGGCGCTTTCCGCCGGCCGGTCCGAGTTCTCCGCCCATGCCCCGCGCATCGAGACAATGAACATTCCCACCGACAAGATCCGCGAAGTGATCGGCTCGGGCGGTAAGGTCATCCGCGAGATTGTCGAGACCTCGGGTGCCAAGGTCGACATCAACGACGATGGCGTCATCAAGATCGCCTCGCCGAATGCCGAAGCCATCCAAAAGGCCTATGACATGATCTACTCGATCGTGGCCGAGCCGGAAGAAGGCAAGATCTACAAGGGCAAGGTCGTGAAGATCGTCGATTTCGGCGCCTTCGTGAACTTCTTCGGCAAGCGTGACGGCCTCGTGCACGTCTCCCAGATCGAGAACCGCCGCCTGAACCATCCCTCCGATGTGCTCAAGGAAGGCCAGGAAGTCTGGGTCAAGCTGCTGGGCTTCGACGATCGCGGCAAGGTCAAGCTGTCGATGAAGGTCGTGGACCAGGCAACTGGCGAGCCGGCCAAGAAGGACGACGAGGCGTAAGCCTCCCGGCCTCACGGAAATTGAAAGGGCGGCGAAGTTTCCACTTCGCCGCCCTTTATTCATTGCCGGGGCACTGGATCGCATTTTCCAGCACCGTAGTGGTCATGTCTTTTGGTCATGTCGTCCCAAGGGCGCGCGCTCCGCGCGCGTGAACGATCCTGCGGATCGTGCCTCCGGCGGGGATATTTTGAGAAAGATGATGATGAAGGGGTCTTCCGATCATCTTTCCACAAATATCCCGGGGGGAGCGCTCGCGAGAGCGCGGGGGGGGCAGCGCCCCCCTTGCAACGGTCGAGCCCGGGCCGACACCGGCACGGGCCCGGCCGAAGATCAGCCGATGACGGTCATCTCGCTCACGACGATGGCCTCGATGCAGCCCTCGGTGGCGACCTGGTGCGCCTTCAGGTGATCGCTGTTCATATGGGACAGCCACAGATCGCGAGTCTCCCAGTTCTCGTAGAAGAAGAAATGCGCCGGGTCGTCATTGTCCTGGTGCAGGTCGTAATTGATGCAGCCTTCTTCGGCGCGCGTCGGTTCGATGAGCTTGAGCAACGCGGCCTTCACGAGGTCGACCTTGTCCGGGTTGGCCTTGATATCGGCGATGATGGTGAGCTTGGACATCTCTCTGCTTCCTTCGTTGTGATGTCCCGGAGCTAAGCCCACGACGTGCCCGCGTAAACCTGCAAAAAACGAAAGTCACATGCGGCGCGCGACAGTTCCGCCCGCGCAAGTGGTCTGTCAGCGCCCGTTTTCGACGCCAGATATGGCATTGGCACATTTGAGCCGCCCAAATTTGCGCGAAGTGCATGGGAGAAATGCAAACTTGATCGAAGTCAAAGAAGTCTTTTTGTCAGATAGATATTCGAAACACAGTCTTTTTGTCGGATTTCCTTGGATGTCTGCGAAAGAATGTGGAAACGGATGCTTCTGGAGAACCGCAGATGAGTCTCAACGGGCTGCCGCTTGCACTGACCTCGACCGGTGAATGGGTCGAGGTAACCGCCGTCGGCGGGGGAAGAGCAATGGAAAAAAGGCTCGGGGATCTTGGGGTTATTGCCGGCAGGGTGCTGCAGGTGGTCCAGAAGGATGGCCGCGGCCAGATGGTTGTTGCCGTGGGCGAGACACGGTTTGCCCTGGGCCAGGGAATGGCCCAGAAAATCCTCGTGTCTCCGTCGCAGGACAAGGGGAACGTGCGCGATGAATGCCAAGCTGAAGGATCTTGCCGTCGGCGACCGTGCCGTCGTGGTTGGTTTCGCTGAAAGCGGAAAGGCCTACCGGCAGAAATTGCTGTCGATGGGCCTGACGCCCGGCGCCGAGATCAGCGTGACCCGCGTCGCACCGATGGGCGACCCGGTTGAAATCCGCGTGCGCGGTTTTGCCCTGACCCTGCGCAAGACCGAGGCCGATGCGCTCGACGTGCGGAAAGTCTCGTAATGGCCGATCTGACCATTGCCATCGCCGGCAACCCGAATTGCGGCAAGACCACGCTTTTCAACGCCCTGACCGGCACGCATCAGCATGTCGGCAACTGGCCCGGCGTAACCGTCGAAAAGAAGGTCGGGGATTTCCGCCACAGGGACATCAAGGTCGAACTGGTGGACCTGCCCGGAGTCTATTCCCTCAGCGTGGCTGGCGGTGCGACCTCGCTCGATGAACGGTTGGCGCGGGACTATCTCGTCTCCGAGAAGCCCGACCTCGTCATCAACGTGCTCGACGCCTCCAACCTGGAGCGCAACCTCTACCTCACTGTGCAGCTGCTGGAGATCGGCGGGCCGATGGTGGTGGCGCTCAACATGATGGACGTGGCCAAGGGGCGCCATATCGAGATCGATATCGCCAGGCTCTCCGGGCATCTGGGCTGCCCGGTCGTTCCGCTCGTGGCCGCCAGCGGCAACGGCGTCGATGCGCTGGTAGATGCGGCCGTTCAGACGGCGCGGGATGGCAAGACGCCCTCTGGCGACGTGGAATTCGGGCCGGAGCTGGAAACGGCCATCGCGCAACTCTTGCCGGCCATCGTCGGCTCCATCGAGAATGCATCGCCCCGCTGGTTGGCCATCAAGCACCTGGAAAGCGACGAGCTCTGCCCCGCGATGACCGACCCGGCGCTGCAGGTTCCCGTTGCCCAGGCGCAGGCCGACCTGGAAGAAGCGGTCGAGATGGACGCCGACACGGCGATCGCCTGCGGCCGCTACGATTTCGTCACCCGCATCGCCGCCGACAGCATGCGCAGGACGACCGAGTTGACCCAGACCATGTCGGACCGGCTCGACCGGATCGTTCTCAGCCGCGCCGCGGGCATCCCGTTCTTCCTGCTGGTGATGTACCTGATGTTCATGTTCACTATTAACATCGGCGGCGCATTCATTGATTTCTTTGATATTCTTGCCGGCACGCTCCTGGTGGAAGCGCCCGCGGCACTGTTCTCCGCCATCGGACTGCCGGACTGGCTCAACACGCTCCTGAGCACCGGCATCGGCGGCGGCATCCAGACGGTGGCAACTTTCATTCCCATCGTCGGCTTCCTGTTCCTGTTCTTCTCAGTGCTGGAGGATTCCGGCTACATGGCCCGCGCGGCCTTTGTCATGGACCGCTTCATGCGGATGATCGGCCTGCCGGGAAAAAGTTTCGTGCCGCTGATCGTGGGCTTTGGCTGCAACGTGCCGGCGATCATGGCGACGCGCACGCTCGAAAACCAGCGCGACCGCACGCTGACGATCATGATGACGCCTTTCATGTCCTGCGGCGCGCGCCTGCCCGTCTATGCCCTCTTCGCCGCCGCCTTCTTCCCCACCGGCGGGCAGAACCTCGTTTTCGCGCTCTACCTGATCGGGCTGGGCGCGGCCGTCGGCACCGGGTTGCTTTTGAAAATAACTTTGCTTCAGGGCGAAACCGCGCCCTTCGTGATGGAGCTGCCGCCCTATCACCTGCCCACCCTGCGCGGGCTGCTGCTGCGCACATGGGAGCGGCTGAAAACCTTCATCATCGATGCTGGTCGGGTGATCGTGGCCATGGTGCTGGTGCTGACCTTCCTCAATTCCTGGGGCATGGATGGAAGCTTCGGCAACGAGGACAGCGACAATTCCGTGCTCTCCGAGATCGGACGCAGTTTGACGCCGGCTTTCGGGCCGATGGGGCTGGAGGAAGACAACTGGCCGGCAACAGTCGGCATCTTCACCGGCATTCTTGCCAAGGAGGCTGTGGTCGGCACGCTGAACACGCTCTACGAGGGCATGTCGCAGGCTGGAGATGACGACGCGGGAACCTTCTCGCTGGGCGCAGGCGTGGCGGAGGCTTTCGGCACCATCGGGCCCAACCTGCGCGACGCGTTCGGCATGGCGACGGACCCGCTGGGCCTAGATGTCGGCTCCATTGAGAACATGGAACTGGCAGCCGAGGAGCAGGAGGTCGCCGTGGGCACCTTCGGCACCATGGTCAACCTCTTCGACGGCAAGATCGGCGCCTTTGCCTACCTGCTGATGGTGCTTCTCTATATGCCCTGCGCGGCGACGATTGGGGCGATCTGGCGGGAAACCAACCTCGGCTGGACCATGTTTGCCGGCTTGTGGACGCTCGCGCTCGGCTACGGCTCGGCTGTTCTGTTCTACCAACTCGCCAGCTATGGTGCCCACCCCGTCGCGTCGATGCTGTGGATCGGTGGCATCGCCCTGGCCTTTGCCGGTTTCTTCCTTCTGCTGCGGTGGATCGGCAAACGCGATCAGGACAATAGCGTGCCCGTCACCATCGCAGAATAGGAAGCGCCATGATGTTGATGGAAATCCGGGCCTACCTGAAACTGCACGGCTCGGCGAATATTCTCGACCTGTCCAACCATTTCCGCGTGTCGCCGGACGCGCTGCGCGGGATGCTCCAACACTGGATCGCCAAGGGCGAGGTCGTCCGGCACGATTTCTCCGGCAGTTGCGGCGACTGCCACAGCTCCGGCCATTGCTCCGGCTGCGGGACCGCGGCGAGTTTCGAGGTCTACGAATGGCATGAGGTGGTACGGCGGGCTGTCTGAGAGACGCTTGCCAGCGGATCTGTCGTGCGCTTCGCCTCGGGAAACCGGGCGTCTCGAAGATCGTAATATTTCTTCATCTCCCTGTCACATGCCCGTTACCCGGCTCTGCTCAATGGGGCCCAGCGCGACTTAGCGGCGATGTTGCCGCCGAATCCAGCCAACGGAGACATACATGAAAACGTCCATTGCCTCTGCTCTTCTTCTGACGAGCGCCCTGACCGCCCCAGCCTTTGCCGAAAGCCTGACCCGCGTGGCCACCGTCCCGCTTGGCGGCGAAATCACCGGAATGTTCCAGCAGGGCGAAGACCTGTTCTTCAACGTCCAGCACCCCGCCAACGATCTGGCCAACGAATTCGCCAAGGCAACCGTGGGCGTGATCGCCAATGCCGATTTCTCTGGCCGCGCGCTGGCCGTTGCGGAGGGCGACGACAGGAAACGCGTCAAGTCCTCCTTGGGCGCATACCAGATCCTGTTCCAGGAAGGGGATTTCGGCAAGATTGGTCACATCGTCGGCGCCGGCGGCGAGATCAAGGTGTCCAACGACCCCGACTTCAACGCCTATGTCGCCACCGGCGACGCCGAAGGATACCTCTTCACCAACTGGGAAGACCGCCCCGGCGGCATGTCCCGCGTCAAGCTGATGCGCGCCGCGGACGGCACCTATTCGGTCGACGAAGCCGACGCGATGATGATCGACTTCTCCGCCGTTCAGGGCACTTGGGTCAACTGCTTCGGCACGCTGTCGCCGTGGTCCACCCCGCTGACCTCCGAAGAACTCTATTTCGACGACACCGCCGACTGGAACAACCCCAACTACAAGTATATCGACGGCGTCGAGGACCTTGCCAGCTATGTCGGTGCCTGGCCGAACCCCTACCGCTACGGCTACATCGTCGAGATCACCGATCCCGCAGGCAGCGCCACCCCGGTCAAGCACTTCTCCATGGGCCGCTACAGCCACGAAAACTCGGTCGTCATGCCCGACGACAAGACGGTGTATCTCTCCGATGACGGCACCAATGTGGTCTTCTACAAGTTCGTCGCCGACGCGGCAGGCGACCTCTCGGCCGGCACGCTCTACGCCGCGAAGATGACCCAGTCCGCCGAGTCCGGCGCCGATGCCGCCACCACCGGTTTCGATATCGAGTGGATCGAGTTGGCCTCCGGCAACAATGCCGAAATCGAAGGCTGGATCGCCGAGTATGACGGCATCACCACGGACGACTACAAGGCCGATGCCACCTCCTACATCTCCGATGAGGATGTTGCCGCCTGGGCCGCCGGAGAGGCCGCCGACAGCCGCGTTGCCTTCCTCGAAAGCCGCAAGGCCGCGAGCGCCAAGGGGGCGACCGCCGAATTCCGCAAGATGGAAGGCGTGAACATCAACTATGCCGCGGCCAAGGATGGCTCGGTTCCGTTCATGTACATGGCGATGTCGGAAGTGGCCAAGGGCATGTCGGACGCCGAGGGCGACATCCAGGTGTCCGAGGTCAAGTGCGGCGTCGTCTACGAGTTCCCGCTCGAAGCCGACTACAACACGACGAAAATGGTCCCGGTCGTTGCCGGTGGCGCCTATGACAAGAACGCCGAGGCCAATGCCTGCAACGTGGACGCCATCTCCAACCCGGACAACCTGCTGGTGCTGTCCAATGGCGACGTGCTGATCGGCGAAGACACCGGCGCGCACGAGAACAACGCCATGTGGCTGTGGAGCAAAGGCTCGATGTAATCGCCCCTTTCCAACGGAAATGACGACATTGGAGGGCGGGGAAATTCCCGCCCTACCTGCCTTACGGAGACCACGATGAAACGCGCGCCCCTGCTCCCCCTTTTCTTGCTGATGCCGCTGGCGGCCATCGCCGAAGACCTTTCCGGACTCGGCGAGAGCGACCTGATGCAGCGCCGACCGCGCTCGCAGGATGTCGCCGCCGCCGGTCGCATCTACAACCCCGAAGCACCGGTTCCACCGCAGTGTTACACCCGGATCGAGGGGCGCCATAACCCCTGCTATGTCTGCCACCAGGGTAATGACGACCGGACCCGGACCAATTTCATGCAGGATGGCGACCTGCAGGCCGAATATGCCTTCTCGGAGGCGGGGCTGACCAACCACCACGTGAACCTCTTCGTGGACCGCTCCGCCGAGGTGGCCGCGATCTCGGATGCGGAAATCCTCGAATGGACCCGTGGCGACAATTACTCGGATCTCAGCGGCCGCCTGGAGGCCGCGGGCTTCGAGGGTTGGATCCCCGATCTCGCGGGTTATGAGAATGCCGCCGAGGCTTTCGACGCGAACGGGCTGGCGCGAGACGGCTCGTGGTGGGTGGCTTTCAACTACAAGCCGCAGCCCTCGACCTTCTGGCCCACGAACGGCTCCACCGACGACGTGCTGATACGCCTGCCCGCGCCTTTCTACACGACCCAGAGCGGCGTTGAGAGTCGCGATGTGTATTTCGCCAATCTCGCGCTTTTGGAAATGGCCTTCCAGGATCTGGACCGCGTCTCGCTTCCGCCCGTGGATGAAACCGTGATTGGCGTGGATATCGACGACGACGGCGCGCTTGGCATGGCGTCCGAGATCGACCGTCGGGAAACCTATCTCGGCGCGGCCAGCGCTGAGCCGGTCATCCGCATGAATTATCCCGAACGGACGGATTTCCTCCATTCGGTCCGCTATGTCGGCATAAACGAGGATGGGTCGATCAAACCGGCGCGGCGGATGAAGGAGCTGCGCTACATGGTCAAGTCGCGCCAGCTCTCCATCGCGGCGCTGGCCTCGCGCTATGGCAACGAGATCCAGGAGAAGCTCGACGAGAACCTGCCCCGCTATATCGATCTCGGCGACCGGGGCATGGACAACGGCATGGGCTGGACGCTGCTGGCCTGGATCGAGGATGAAACCGGCGCGCTCCGCCGGCAGCCCAACGAGGAGACGTTCTTTTGCCGCGGCTGCCACACCTCCGCCGGGGCCAATATCGACCAGACATGGGCCTTCCCGCGCAAGATGACCGGCGTGGCGGGCTGGGGCTATATCGACCTCAGGAGCCAGAAGGACGTGCCCAATATCGGCGAGGAGATGGGCGAGATCGCGCTCTACCTGCAACGTGCGGGCGGCGGCGACGAGTTCCGCTCCAATACCGAGATGCTGGAACGCTGGTTCAAGGAAGATGGCAGCATCGACATGGAAGCGATAGCGGGCAAGAGCGTCTACGATCTGATCGCGCCCTCGCGCGAACGCGCGCTGATGCTCAACAAGGCCTACCGCGTCCTGGTCGCAGAGCAGAGCTTCCTGTTTGGTCGCGATGCGACGGTGACACCGCCGGTCAACGTGCATGCCCGGATCGACGAGGCCACCGCCCCCACGCTGCCGCCGGAACATCGCTACTCGCACGACATCCGGCTGAATTGGGCGGAGTGACCCTATGGCCCGGTCGGGCGGGGCGTCCCCCTGCCCGGCCCGCGGCTCACGCGCGGTCGAGATCCCTCAGATACGCCTGCAACGCCTGAATCTCCTCTTCGGTGAAATCGAATTCCGGCATCTGGTCAAATCCCGGCAAGGCCCGGTCAAGCGCGCTGCGGTTGGCGCCCCGGATATCGGGCGCGGCATCATCGTCGCGTCTCGCCTGCCTCACCGTGGCAGTCGATGCAGTTCTCCGTGTAGAGCCATTTTCCGGAGGGAGCCTCCTGCGCCGTGAGCGCTCCGGCGGCAGCAAGAAGAAGAAGCGTCAGGGTCAGTCGTCTCATGGTCGGTTCCGTTTGGGCGGCGCGTCGCCGCCTAGCTAGCGGCAGTACATGTGATTTTCGTGATGCTTTCCCGCAAACCTGCCATGTGCGCAGCGGAACGCTGCGCCCGCGCATTTTCACAATCTGTCCCAAAATCCTCGTCTGAGACAGGAATCTTGCCGTTCCGCCCCCCGGTTGGAGAGCCATTGTGTCGCGGAAACCGGATGACCGGCTTGCGGATCGCAAACGGTTTCGGCATGTGGCTGACGACAAGGAGAAACGGATGACCGTCCTCACGACAAGCGCCGCACGGATACACTCCCTCACCCGCCGTATCTGCCAATTCCTTCTCGGTTTGATCTTTATTGGCCAGATGGCCGTGGTCATCCTTCGCTATGTATTCGGCGTGGGGTTCATCGAGTTGCAGGACGCCATCGCCTACAGCTTCGCCGCACTGGTGGTTCTGGGGCTTCCAGTGGCGCTGGTGCTCGATTCCCATGTGCGGGTCGATGTCATCCGCACGCGCCAGTCCGAGGCCACGAAGAAATGGTTCGACCGTTTCGGCACCGTTTTCTTCCTGATCCCCGTCTTCGGGCTGACGATCTGGTGGGTCTGGCCCGACATCGCCTTTTCCTGGTCGATCCGCGAACGCTCCGTGGAAACGGGCGGCTTGCCGGGGCTCTACCTGGTCAAGACGACGCTGCCTGTCGCCTGCGCCCTGATGATCCTGCAGGGGATCGCAGGCTTCGTCGCCTCTTTCGAAAGACCCAAAGATGATTGAGCATTTCTGGCTGATCGTTCTCGGCCTGAGCCTGCTGGGCGGCATTCTTTCGGGCATTCCCGTCATGCTGATCCTGTCGGGCGTGCCGGTGGCCGTCTCTTTCATTGCCGCCGCTTTCGGTGCCTTCGACCTGAGCTTCCTGCAGGCCTATCCGCAACGCGCCTTCGGCGTGATGCAGAACTCGCTTCTGGTCGCCGTGCCGCTCTTCGTGCTCATGGGCGTGCTGCTGGAACGCTCGCGCGTGGCCGAACGCACGCTGATGCAGGTCAGCCGCCTGCTGGGCGGCAGCCCGCGCGCGCTGGCGCTCTCCGTGCTCATGATCTCCACGCTGATCGCCGCCTCGACCGGCATCATCGGCGCCACCATCGTCATGCTCGGGCTGATCAGCCTGCCGGCGATGCGCCAGGTCGGCGTGCCCGACAGCACCGCGAGCGGCTTGATCTGCGCCTCCGGAACGCTGGGGCAGATCATTCCCCCCTCCATCGTCCTGATCCTGCTGGGCGATCAGGTCTCCAACGCCTATCTGGACGCGCAACAACGCGCGGGCAATTTCGCCCCCGATGCCGTCACCGTGGGCGATCTTTTCGCCGGGGCCCTGCTGCCCGGCCTGCTGCTGGTGGCGCTTTACGGACTGTTCGTTACGGTCCGCCTCGCCCGCACCCCGGCAAAGACAAACGTGGTAACCGACCCGATCGGCCCTTGGGAATTCGTCCGCGAAGTCCTGCCCCCCATCCTGCTCATCCTCGCCGTGCTCGGCTCGATCCTCGCCGGCGTTGCCACGCCCACCGAGGCCGCGGCCATCGGCGTTGCGGGTACGCTGCTGATCACCGCGGCCCGCGTCAGCGCGGCCAGCGACACCCAATCCCTGCCCGGCGGCCCGCAGGCCCGGGCGCCCGGCGACCGCAGCAGCCCGGCCTGGCTCCGCCATGTCATGACAGCGACCGCCGTGGTCGGCTTCGGGCTGGTGATACTGCGCCTCTCCGGCGTTGCCCGCATCAACCTCAACGCCGCCGAGATCAGCTTCTCGGGCGGCTCGCTGCTGGCGCTGGCGATGACCGTCATGCTGGTGACCGGCCTGATCATCGCGGTCGTCGTGCTGACCCGCGCCGGCGTCTTCGGCGACGCGCTCGCACAGGCGGCCCGGATCTCGGCGATGATCTTCGGCATCATCCTTGCCGCCTCCATGCTGTCGCTCGTCTTCCGCGGTTTCGGCGGTGACGAATGGGTGCATGAGCTGCTGAGCAACCTGCCCGGCGACCACACCACCATGCTGCTCTTCACCCTCCTGGTGATCTTCATCATGGGCTTCATCCTCGAATTCATCGAGATCGTCTTCATCGTGATCCCTCTGGTCGGCCCGATCCTGCTGCAGGATATCGACCCGGTCTGGTTCGCCGTTCTGGTGGCGCTCAACCTCCAGACCTCGTTCCTGACACCGCCCTTCGGCTTCGCCCTGTTTTACTACCGCTCTGCGGCCCCGGAAGAGATCAAGACAACGACCATCTACAAGGCCGTCATTCCCTTCGTGCTGATCCAGGTGATCACGCTCGGAGTGGTGTTCTTGTGGCCACCGCTTGCGACATGGCTGCCGCAGGTACTGTTCGGATGACACGGAAATGCGCAAACCGGAACGGGGTGAGGAGCCCCTCATTGGGAGATAGAAGATGAAACGTCGTGCATTCCTCAAGAGCGGTGTTCTCGCCGCTCCGGCCGCCGCGCTCGCGGCGCCCGCGCTCGCCTCGGGCGTGATCGAGTGGAAATGTCCCACCGCCTTCCCGGCCAAGGCGCCAGGGATCGGGACGAACGCGACCTCCTTCGTGGACCGCGTCAACAAGATGGCCGAGGGCCGGCTCAAGCTGAAGCTCTACTCGGGTGGCGAACTGGTCCCGCCTTTCGCCGTCGAGGATGCCGTCCAGCAGGGCACTGCCGAGATCGGCCACACCACCGCCTATTACGCCGCCGGCAAGAACTCGGCGCACCACTTTTTCACCACCATCCCCTTCGGCCTGACCGCGGGCGAGGTCGGCGCCTGGCTGCGTTTTGGTGGCGGGCAGGAGCTTTATGACGAGATCTACGGCCAGCGGGATCTCGTGCCCTTCATGTGCGGCAACACCTCCGTGCAGGCTGCCGGCTGGTTCAAGAACGAGATCACCAGCGTCGAGGACCTGTCGGGCCTCAACATGCGCATCGCGGGCCTCGGCGGCGAGGCCATGCGCAAGCTGGGGGTGAACGCGGTGTTGCTGCCGCCCACCGAGATCTTCCCCGCCTTCCAGTCGGGCGCCATCGACGCGACCGAATGGGTTGGCCCGATGCTCGACCTGGCATTCGGCATGAACAAGGTGGCGGACTACTGCTATGCCCCGGCCTTCAGCGAGCCCGGCTCCGGCCTGCATGTGGTGGTCAACAAGGAGGCCTGGGCGAGCCTGACCCCGGATCTTCAGGAGATGATCCGCTCCGCGGCCAGCGCCTGCGAGATCGAGAACATCAACCGCTTCGAATATTTCAACGCACAGGCGTTCAAGGCGCTGCAGGAAGCGGGCGTCCAGTTCAAGACCTTCCCCGAGGATGTGCTGGCCGCCCTCAAGACCGCCTCGGCTGAAGTTCTGGCGGAGCAGGCTGCGGCCAATCCGGATTTCGCCAAATGCCTCGAGAGCTACAACGCCTATCTTGAGTTGGCCCGCCCGTTCAACGCCGCTTTCGCAGCCCAGTCGCTGCTGCAACGCGTCTGAGCAAACAGGCGTACCCTACGACCTCCCGGCGCGCGGGCGCCGGGAGTGCCATATCGCTGCACAAATCCCTCGGGCACCCGACGGAAACGCCCAACCAAGACTGTTACGGTTCCCCACCTGGCTGCCGTTCGAGGGCGCGCGCTTCGCGCGCGAGAACGATCCTACGGATCGTGCCTCCGGCGGGGATATTTCAGGAAAGATGAAGACAGACACTTCATTCTTTCCTCTTTCCAATAAGTATCCTGGCGGAGCGCTCGCAAGAGCGCGGGGGCAAAGCCCCGTTCTATGACTTCGAATGACTGACAATAATTTCGTATCCGGCCAGATCGCCCGCATTGTTTTCCCGGTAGTCCGGGCAGCCAAGGTTTTCAGTCAGACCGAATACGCTATATGCCCGCATTTTCATCACCGGCCGACAAATGCCTGCGGCTTTCTGTAGCCTATCCTTGCGATCCTTCGCTTCACATGTTGATTGCCACGTGAAGTCGGTGCGACAGAGGCCCGGCAAATCGGAGGATCAGATGAAACGTCGTTCATTCCTGAAGACCGGGGTACTTGCCGCCCCCGCCGCCGCACTGGCTGCACCCGCAATTGCCTCGGGCGTGATCGAGTGGAAATGCCCCACGTCTTTCCCGGCCCAGGCTCCCGGCGTCGGAACCAATGCCACGACCTTTGTCGATGCCGTCAACGCCATGGCCGAGGGCAAGCTGAAACTGAAGCTCTACTCGGCCGGCGAGCTGGTGCCGCCCTTCGCGGTGGAAGACGCCGTGCAACAGGGCACGGTCGAGATTGGCCACACCACCGCTTACTACAACGCCTCCAAGAACTCGGCGAACCACTTCTTCACCACCATCCCCTTCGGCATGTCGGCCACCGAAATGTCCGCCTGGTTGCGCTATGGCGAAGGGCAGGCGCTCTTTGACGAAATCTACGGCAAACGCGGGCTGGTGCCGCTCTATTGCGGCAACTCCACCGTTCAGGCCGCGGGCTGGTTCAAGAAAGAGATCAACTCGCTGGAGGACTTCTCCGGTCTCAACATGCGTATTGCGGGTCTTGGCGGCGAAGCCATGCGCAAGCTCGGCGTCAATGCCGTGCTGTTGCCGCCAACCGAGATCTTCCCGGCCTTCCAGTCCGGCGCAATCGACGCGGCCGAGTGGGTCGGCCCGATGCTCGATCAGGCATTCGGCCTCAACAAGGTGGCCAATATCTGTTACGCACCGGCCTTCCACGAGCCCGGCGCCGGCCTCAACATTGCCGTCAACAAGGACGCATGGGACTCGCTCAGCCCGGATCTGCAGGCGATCCTGCGCGGCGCGGCATCGATGGCCGAGAGCGTCAGCATCGCGCAGTTCGAGTATTTCAATATCCAGGCCTTCAAGGCGCTTCAGGATAGCGGTGTCGAATTCAAGGCCTTCCCCGAAGACGTCCTCGCTGCGCTGAAAACGGCGGTGGCCGAGGTGCTCCAGGAACAAGCCGCAGCCAATCCCGATTTCGCCAAATGCCTGGAGAGCTACAATGCCTTCCTCGACCTGGCCAAGCCCTATGCCGCGGCCTTCAGCGCGCCTTCACTGATGCAGCGCATCTGACGCTTCAGATACAGAGATAAAACGAAACAGCCCCGGGGTTCTTCTCCGGGGCTGTTTTCTTTCACCGACTTCGTCCCATCTCGGTGGCGTCGACGGGAACGCCCTATTTCCCGTAATAATCCCGGAACCAGGAAACGAAACGCGCGATCCCTTCGCGGAACTCCGTCGCGGGCCGGTAACCGGTCAGCTCCTGCAACAGGCTGGCATCGGCCCAAGTGGCCGGCACGTCGCCTTTCTGCATATCCATATAATTGCGCACGGCAGGAACGCCCAGTTCCGCCTCGATTGCATCGACGAAATCGAGCAGGCGAACCTTGTCCGAATTGCCGATATTCACGATCCGGTAAGGCGCCACCGGCGACAGGCTGTCGCCTTCGGGAATGTCCTCGGAGCTTTCCGGGCGCACGGGAGCGGCGTCCATCAGCAAGCGGATACCGCGCACGAGATCGTCCACATAAGTGAAATCTCGGAACATCTCGCCATGGTTGTAGATGTCGATGGGTCGGCCATCGAGGATCGCATCCACGAACTTGTAGAGCGCCAAATCCGGCCGCCCCCAGGGGCCGTAGACGGTGAAAAAGCGGAACATGGTCGTCGGCAGGTTCCACAGATGGGCATAGGCATGGCCCATGCTTTCATTGGCCTTCTTCGTCGCTGCATAGATCGTCAGCTGGTTATCCGCCTTGTCCGTCTCGGTGAAGGGCATCTGCTCGTTGGCGCCGTAAACAGAGGAGGTCGAGGCCATCATCAGGTGACGCACCGCGTTCCGGCGGGCCGCTTCCATGACGTTGAAAGTGCCGACAACGTTCGAATCGATATAGGAGCGCGGGTTCTCGAGACTGTAACGCACCCCGGCCTGACCGGCCAGGTGGATGATCACGTCCGGCTTGAAAGCGTCGATCGCGGCGTCGACCGCCGCGCTGTCCTCCAGCATCGCCTCGGTAAAGCCGTAGCCCGGAAACTGCAGCAGGTTCTGGTTGCGACGCTGCTTGAGGCGCACGTCGTAATAGTCGGTCATCCCGTCGAGACCGTGGACGCTATACCCTTCATCCAGAAGAAGCCGCGCAAGGTGATAGCCGATGAAACCCGCGGTTCCGGTAATAAAGATGCGTTCCATGTCCGTATTTCCGCTGCAATCCGTTGGTTCGGGCGCCGTTGCCCCACGCAGTCATAGAGGACGACGCCGGGAATGTCAGGAACCCTGTGCATGCGGCGTCGTCGCAACCCGACCGTCATTGCCGCTCCTTCGGCGCGGCATCCGGATAACCTACGCCAGCAAAAACGCAAAGATCAGCACCCAGAGCGAGAGTACCATGCCGGCGCAAAGGACGAAGATCCCGTTCCAGCGCCATCCGACATGCAGCGCGCTGACACCGCCAAAGGATCCGATCAGCAAGGTTGTCGCGGTAAATGGCGAGAAGGCGCCGCTCAGCGCCCAACCCGCCGCGATGGAGACAACAAGCGCAGCGGGGGTGACGCCCAGTTGCGACGCGGCGGGGATGAGTGGCGCGATCAGGGTGACCGCGAGGATCGGGTTCATCCCGAACTGGCCGAGAATGGGAATAACCCAGACGAAGGAAACCACGACCAGCCAAGACGGCAAGCCCGTTACATCCAATCCCATCGCGGGGACGACGGGCAGCAGCAATGGTGCACCGACCGTTCCGATATAGCCGGCCATCGTCAGCAAGGTGAGTTCGCCGCGATAGCCCGGCAGGTCCTTCCACAGGTAATCGCGCAGCCTGTCGCGAAAGGAAAAGCGCATCGCCCCGCCCGCATGCTGCAGGGCCGCCCAGCCCAGCGACAGAAACGGCACGATCAGCATCACGATGCCGACAACCGCAACCCCGCTCAGCTCATGCAGCCCCCCCACGATCAGCCCCATCCCGACAAGCAGCGCCAGAAGCGGCACCAGCACTGTCCAGGAGCCCTCGACCGGGCCGCGCGGGGGTGCCGGCGCCGACAAGCGTGGCTTGAAGACGGTATCGAGCGCCCAGCCGGTCCCCGCGATGATCGCCGCGGTCACGAGCCCCGGCCCGACGACGTCCGCCCAACGGGCGCCTGGGATCAGGGCATTGGTGATCGCCATGGAGAAGGCCAGTGGGGACCAGGAGAGCGAGGAAACGAACCCGCGCTGAATGGCGAGCAGCATTCGGCGCGTCCGGTGATGCCGGATTTCGGCATTCGGCTCGGCGCGGGCGCTCGCCGTGGCCAGCCCGCCCAGCAGCGAGATCGCGCCGTAATTGAGCAGCAGCGCGAAGAGATGACCGCCAAGCGTGAGTGCCGCGTATCTCCGGCCGGGGGGCTGCACAGCAAGATAGGTGCCGCCGGCGGCAATGGCCGGCGAGGTTTCCGACACGTTCCGGAGCGTCGAGAGCGCCATGAAGAACGCCGCGATGAAGGCCGCGGTCCGCAGGCCCGCACGCACGACGTCCTTCCAACCGGGGACATAGAGTATGAGCAGGCCGGTCAGAACGACGGCAGCGATCACGAAGGCCTTGCGGGAAGCCCGAACCCGCATAGCCATGAGCAGGACGGCCATCGCCGTGATGCCAAGGACCGGCAGCGGCAACGGCAGCAACCGCCATTGATCCAGTGTCACGAAGAGCGTCACGACGAGGAGCAAGAGCACCGCGACACGTTCGTTCCAGTGGCTCGATTTCATTCCGGCTCTCCTGCTGGAAGCGATTCAGCGACCGCTCACGCGTGCAATATCGCCCCGGGACGGCGGCTGCATCACCCAACTTCCCGTTCAGGCCAGCACCCGCCGAACCGACATCACCGGCCAAGGACATGGAAAGGTTGCAATATCCAACATCGCCCGCCCCCGGAAGGACCAGCACAGGCCGGTGCGCTTTTCTGGAATGGTGCCCCCACACGGACTCGAACCGCGGACCTACTGATTACAAATCAGTTGCTCTACCAGCTGAGCTATAGGGGCGCCGTCCCAGTGGTATATTGGCTGCTTTCAACCGGTGCAAGACGCTCTGTCGACCATCTTTTGCCGGCGCCGAGACTGCCGCGAACGCCTGCGCTCGGCCAAGTTGGCCCGCGTTACATACTTTCGTATAGTGGGGGCATACCTATGTGCCATGTCGCACCGATTGAAATACCCTACCGGTAGGATAAGTTGGGATAGCGGCCCGTGAACACCGATAGGAATGGACCATGAAAGGCGTTGTATTCGTCGAATTGCTCGCCATGGCGGAAGATGCGTTTGGCGAAGACGTGGTGGACGCCGTGATCGACAAGGCCGATCTTGCGCATGGCGGCGCCTATACGGCCGTCGGAAACTACCCTTGCGCGGAACTCGTGAAGATCGTGGACGCCTTCAGCGACCATTCCGGGCTGAGCCCGGATCTCTTGCAGCGCAAGTTCGGCCACTGGATGATGGGTTTCTTCGCGCAGCATTACCCGGCCTTCTTCGAGAACAAATCCTCGTCCTTCGAGATGCTCGAAGCCGTGGACCAGGAGATCCATGTCGAGGTGCTCAAGCTCTACCCGGATGCCGAACTGCCGCGGTTCGAAACGGATCGCACCGGCGAGGGTCAATTGCAGATGGTCTATTCCTCTCCGCGCCCGCTGGTCTCCTTCTGTCATGGGCTGATCGAGGCCTGTGTCGAGCGATTTGACGAGACGGCGGAGATTGCCATCGAGGCCACGCCGGCGCAGAACAACAGCACGACATTCCGGATCGACATCACCGGCAGGTAGGAGATCGGCTCTTGGCATCCGAACAGGACGATCGCGTTTCGCGCAGCAGGTACGAACGCGAAAAAGCCGCGCGCAAGGAGGCTGAGGCACTGCTGGAAGGCAAGAGCCGGGAGCTGTTTCTTGCCAACCAGAGTCTCAGCCAGCAATCGGAAATCCTCGAACGAACGGTTACCGAGCGAACCTCGGAACTGCGCATTGCACTGGACAAGGCCGAAGCCGCGTCGGCGATGCGCGCCCGTTTCATCGCCACGATGAGCCACGAGATCCGCACGCCGCTGGGCGGGCTGCTGGGCATGATCGACCTGATGTATGGCGACGAGACCGACCCCGCCAGGCGCGAGCTTCTCGAATACGCGAAAACCTCCGGCGACGCGCTGAAGCGGATCGTCAATGATGTGCTGGACTTCTCCAAGATGGAGGCCGGCGCCTTCCAGTTCGAAAATGAAAAGGTCGATATCCGCGCCCTGATTGGCGGCGTGCTGGCACTGGCCGCCGCCTCCATGCCCGATGGCGAGTCACGGCTGCGCAGTTCGATCTCGCCAACCGTGCCGCCGATTTTTGCCGGCGATGCCACCCGCATCCGACAGGTATTGTCGAATCTGGTATCCAATGCCGCACGCTACTCGGCCGACGGCCAGATCGAACTGCGCGCCTTTGCCTCTGAGCACGAGAAAGGCGCCCTGCTCCGTGTCGAGATCGAGGACCAGGGGATCGGCATCTCGGCCGAGCAACAGAAGAACCTGTTCAAGGATTTCACCCAGGTCCCCAACAAGCTGACCTCCGCGGCGCAGGGAACCGGCCTCGGCCTCGCTATCAGCCGTCGGATCATCGAGGGCGCCGATGGAAGGATCGGTGTCTTCAGCGAGCCGGGCGTGGGCTCGACCTTCTGGTTCGAACTGCCGGTGGAAGTGCTGGAAGCGTGCCCGCCCTCGAAGGGAGAGGGCAAAGCCAGGCTCCGCGATGTCAAGGCCCGGGTAGAGGGCGCACGGATCCTCTTGGCCGAGGACAACAAGATCAACCAGAAGCTCCTGCTGACCTTCCTCAAACGGATGAACGTGAGCGCGGAACTGGCCGAGAACGGGCGGGAGGCGGTCGAGAAATTCGCCCCCGGCAAATACGACCTCGTGCTGATGGACGTGGCGATGCCGGAGATGGACGGGTTGGAAGCGACGCGGATCATCCGCGACAGTTGGCCCGCCGAGAAGATCCCTCCCATCGTCGTGTTGACGGCGCATGTGCTCGACGCCATCCATGAGGACAGCGCCCGGGTCGGCATCGACCGGGTCCTGAGCAAGCCGATCACCTTCGGTGACCTGCGTGACGCGATCTCCGAGGAGCTCGGCGCCCATGGCAACCCGGATCACCATACGCCCCGCCAGTTCGGCGCCCGCCCGGCCATTTTCGCGCATCTCTCCAATCCGATCCTGGAAGGTCTGATCGAGTCCATGAGCGAGAATGAGGTGATCGCGCTGGTGGAGGAGTTCGTGATCGACGCGCGCCGCCTGCTGGCAGCGATTACCGCCAATCTCAGGCGCGGCGAGAGCGAGGCGGCCGCCGCCGAAGCCCATGCGCTCAAGGGCATGTCGGGACTGATCGGCGCGCTTGGCGTATCCGAACTGGCCGGACAGCTTGAGCAAAGCGCGGCGTATCTGGACGCGGACTCCATCGAAGAGGTCATCGATGCCCTGTCGGGCCAGGTGGACACGCTCGACCGTGCGCTGTCGGCATCAATCGAGTAACGACCCTGACTGCCTTGCCAAGCTAACGGTCGCCCCACGAAAAGGTCCGCCTGCTGGTTCCGTGCTATCGGTGCATCTTTAAGGGGGCTTTCCCCCCCGCCCTCTTGCGAGCACTCCCCCCAGGATATTTTGGGAAAGAGGAAGACGCCGCGGTCTACAATCATCTTTCCAGCAAATATCCCCGCCGGAGGCACGATCCGCAGGATCGTAAACGCGCGCGAAGCGCGCGCCCCGGAACGGCCTAAAGCTCCGCAACCAACCTATGGCCAGATTTCCATTACGGCCGTCACGTCCCGCTTTTCCTTGCCCTGCCCCGCCGATGCAACACCGACGGGGTGGCGGCTTGCTCACGCGACAAGGGCGTCCTCGAAACCGATATCGAACTCGGCGTAATCCTCGGCGCTCACGCCAAGCATGTAGATATCACTCTCGCCATAGTGGAGCTTGATCCCCTTGCCATAATCCTCGACCCAGATATCCTCCTCGGAGAGCCCGGAGAACTGCAGGCTGTCGGTGCCAATCTCGAAATCGTAAAGAACGTCGTTGCCATCGCCGGCATTGAACACAAACACATCCTCACCCGAGCCGCCCGCGAGGCGATCATTGCCGCTGCCGCCCTCAAGGCGGTCATTGCCAGAGCCGCCCTTGAGCTTGTCATGGCCGGAGCCGGCCGTGAGAATGTCATTATCCGCACCGCCATCGAGGCTGTCATTGCCGGCGCCGCCATCGACCAGGTCGTCGCCCATGCCGCCGACAAGCCGGTCCGCCCCATCACCGCCCGAAAGGATATTGTCGGCGTCATTGCCCCAGATGGAGTTGTTGGCGGCATTCCCGGTGCCCGAGATCGCGTCGCCTTCCATCAAGAGGTCCTCGACATTGTCGCTCAGCACGATGTCGACCGAGCTGCGAACGCGGTCCGTGCCGCCATCGGCCGCCTCGATCACCACGTCGCCGGCATTCTCGACGATATATTCGTCGTCTCCCGCACCGCCCTCCATGTGATCCGCCCCGGTCCCGCCGCCCAGGATATCGGCGCCATCGCCGCCCAGCAGGATATCGTCGCCATCCCCGCCGCAGAGCGTGTCCTGCCCGGCGCCGCCATCGAGCTGGTCAGCACCCTCTCCGCCCGTGAGCTTGTCGTCGCCCGCGCCGCCATCGAGCGTATCCGCCCCGGCGCCACCGTCGATTTTGTCGGCGCCATTGCCGCCCTCGATCACGTCATTGCCGTCATAGCCCAGTAACTCGTCGTCGCCGTCCAGACCCAGGAGGAAATTGTCGTTGCCATTGCCGTGGATGAAGTTGCTGGAGGCGTTCCCGGTGCCGCGGATCGCGGCACTGTCATCCATCAGCCAGAGATCCTCGAAGGCAATGTCGAGCGTGTGATCCAGCGCGGAATGCACAGTGTCATGGCCGCCGGTCTCGCCGGTCAGCACATCGCCCGCGTCATGGATGTAATAGCTGTCGTCGCCATCGCCGCCCGCCATGACGTCATCGCCCTGCCCGCCATCGATCACGTCATTACCCGCGCCGCCCTCGATCACATCCGCGCCGTCCTCGCCGCGGATGAAATCGTCGCCATCGCCGCCATAGATGTCGTCATCGCCCTCGCCGGCAAAGATCTTGTCATTTCCGCCATGGCCGTAGATCACGTCGTCCACGCCGTCCGCGCCGTCGATGATCTGGCCGTCCGCGTCCGTGTAGCCGCCGACCATGTGGTCATTGCCCGCGGTGCCGTCCACCGGCGAGGTGGTGATGGTCAGGAAGGCAACATCGGTGGTGCCTTCGGGACTTTCCAACGTGTAGGAAATAGTGCTGTTCTGGGCATTGGGCGCGGCGGTGACGGTCACGGTGCCATCCTCGTTGAGGCGCACCGTCTCGCCACTCTCCAGCGCCACCACGTCGCCCGCGATCACGTCGACACCGTTGATCTTGCTGATCCGCGCCCCCTCCGGCGCATCGTCATTGGCGGTAAGATCGATTGTCTGCGCGTTCTTGCTGGCGACGGTAACGCTGTCGTCTTCGGCGATCACCGCGCTCTGGATCGAGTCGCCCACGATCAGCAGGTTGCTGTCATAGATCGCGTCGCCATCGTCGGCGATGGCGATCTTGATCGTGTTCACTTCCCCCGGCTGGACTGTTGCCTTCACGGTGACCACAACAGTCACCCCGTCCATCTCGGTGTTGAGCGCTCCGTCGGTGTTGTCGATGAAGAGATTCTCGTTGGAGGTGTCGTTGATGTTGTCGATGGAGATGGCGCCATCGCCGATGGTCATCTCGGCCAACTCACCATTGACCCAGATGCCGACCACGTCGTTATAGCCGGAATTCACCCATTCCAGGTATTCTTCCGAGCCGAAGACGAGCTGCATGGTGACGGTGTCGCCCTCGGGGATGAACTCCGCCTCGAAGACCGCCGCGTCATAGACAGGGCGACCGACGAGGGCGCTCAGATCGGCCTCACCATCGATGCCGCTGGTATTGGTGGAGGTGTTGGTGGCCAGGTTGTTCTGATCCGACCCGCCCTCATTGGTGAAATCCGCCGCCGCGCCGGTGGACAGGATCACGCCGCTATCGGCGGGCACGACATCGGGCGCGACCGTATTGCCGTCGGTGTAGATACCACTGGAGGCGTCGTCGCCGGTATAGGTGGCGCTGATCACGGTGATGCCTTCGCCGAACATGGCATTGGCCATCTCCTCGGCGCTGGCCGTGGTATCGACGGGGAGCTTGGTGGATATGGTCACAGTCTACCTCTTTGGAGACAGGGGGATGGGGAAAGGCGCTCAGTAGGCGCCGCGGGCGGTCACGACGGCTGACACGGTGGCCAGAAGCAGCCGCAGGTCGGTCAGCAGCGAGCAATCGCGGATATAGGCAAGGTCGAGCCGGATCATCTCCTCGAAGGAGATGTCGGCCCGGCCGGAAACCTGCCAGAGCCCGGTAATGCCGGGCAACGCGGCAAGGCGATTGCGGTCATTGGCGGAATATTGGGCGACTTCGCGCGGCAGCGCCGGGCGCGGTCCAACAAGCGACATATCTCCCAGCAGAACGTTGAAGAGCTGCGGCAACTCATCGAGCGAGCTGCGGCGCAACAGACGGCCGACCGCCGTAACGCGGGGATCGTCACGCATCTTGAAGCAAACGCCGTCGCGTTCGCTGGCGCCCTGCAACGCGGCCAGCCGCGCCTCGGCATCCACATACATGCTGCGGAATTTCCACATGGTGAAAGGAGACCCGTTGCGACCGACCCGCTCCTGGCGAAAGAAGACTGGCCCGCGGCTGCCCAGCTTGATGGAGAGCGCAATCAGCGCCAGCAGCGGCGCGATGGCCAGCAGGATCGCGGTGGCGGCCAGTATGTCGAAGGGACGCTTGAAGAGTGGCACCTCACCGGCACGGATGCCCGGCGCGGCGAGGGAAACAAAGGCAGGAACTTTCTGAGTGGCAGGCATCTGATAACTCCAAATCGGTGTGGAGCTAAACTGCGCTGGCCGTGCCACGTCTTCGAGCGCAAACAAGGATGGAGCATCCCTCATTGGGTGTGTCGCGGCACCGGAAGTTTCCACTTCCTGCCTGAAGGCGTTTTAAAGCTATCCAGAAGTATATTTTCGTCTCATATGCGTCTGGACGATGCCCAGAATTCTCCGGAATGCTGAAAAAACGGGCCTATATAGAAAAGCCCACATCGCTTTGGCTCCCGCCGGGCGAAGACTGCGGACGGTTTTCACGCCGATTTTTCGCAGCTAGAAGAGAAACAGGTTAGGGAGACTAAACCATGATCCGCGTTTTGATCGCAGATGACCATGTTCTCGTGCGCGAGACGCTGGGAGCCTTCGTCGAGAATGCCGGCGGGTTCGAGCTGACGCTTGTAGAGGATTTGGACGCGGCCTGCGTCAGCATGCGGGAATCGCGCGGCTACGATCTCGTCCTGCTGGATTACCAGATGCCGGGCATGAACGGGCTGGAGGGTCTGTCGCGTGCGATGGAGTCCAATCGCGGCAAGCCGGTGGCGCTGATGTCGGGCGTTGCCAATCGCAAGATCGCGCAGGATGCGATGGAGGCCGGGGCAATCGGCTTTCTGCCCAAGACGATGGGAGCGAAATCGCTGGTGAACGCGATCCGCTTCATGGCGATGGGCGAGCAATTCATCCCCGTGGCCTTCATGAACGAACCCGACGAAACGGAGATCGACCACCCGCTTGCCGAAAAGCTGACCCCGCGCGAACTCGAGGTGCTGGGCGGACTCTGCCGCGGCATGGCCAACAAGGAGATCGCGCGCGAGCTGGACCTGCAGGAGGTGACGATCAAGATGAACGTCAAGACGCTCTGCCGCAAGCTGGAGGCCAAGAACCGCACCCATGCCGCGATGATCGCCAAGGAAGCCGGGCTGTTCTGAACCCGCGCCTGCGGCCTATTTCTGCAAGCTGTCAATCAGCGCGAATGGCGTGAGAATCCCCGAGATGAGCTGCAGGCTCGGCAGGATCTGGTCGATCGCCTGGTTCCAGGAGCCGAGCGCATTCTTCGGCACATAGACGACATCGCCCGGCTGCAGCGGGAAATCGAGCTTGTCGCCCTTTAGCATCGCCGCCACATCCACCACGATCAGCTCGCCGCGCGTGGCCGAGTGGGAACGCACGATGCGCACATCTCCAAGCGCGCTCGCCCCCTCGTCCGGTCCACCCGCCATTGACAGGGTTTCGAGCAACCTGCGCCCATCCTCGCCAAAGGGCACCGCCTGCGGCGTGCCGACCGCGCCGAGCACATAAACCCGCATGTCCTCCTTGCGCGGCGCAAACAGGATATCGCCCGACTGCATCCAGACATTCTGCGAGAAATCGCCATTGCGCAGCAGCGCGGCGAGATCGACCGTGCAGACGTGATCGCGCCGGATCAGCCGCGCACCGGGCAGGTAGGCATCCTCTTCCAGCCCCTCGGCCAGCGCCAGAGCCTCGATCAGCTCGGTGGCGAATTCCATGTGTTTGACGCCCGGCTCGCGGAACTCGCCGAGGAAATAGATCGGGTGGCTCTCGGCATGGGCCAGCTCGACCGTCACCCAAGGTTCCTGGAACTGCACCGCGTAAAGCGCCTTCAGGTCCGCCTGGATCTCGCGCGTGGTCCGGCCGCTGACGCGGACCGCCTCGACGATGGGAAGCTGCACGAAACCCTCGGCATCGACCCGCGCCGTCAGGTCACGCATTCCCTCTTCGCCGAAGATGTTGAACCGCAGCTCGTCGCCCGGCCCCACGCGGTAGCTGCGCGCCGCCGTGCCCTTGGCCCGCGGTCCTGCCGAGGCCTTGCCGCCCGTCTCCATGCTCTTACCGAAGCAACGCGGCCCGTCGCTGGTGGACGGCGTGTTGCCTTCGACCGCCATGCGCGAGACGACGCCGTCATAATTCAGGTGTTCGCGGTCGAGCGTCGTGCCGCAACCGGCCAGCAGGGCAAGCGCAAATGGCGCCACAAGGCGCCGTGCCATAGCCATGGCGAAAGGGTATCTGCTCATCTTGCCTGCTCCGCCCCGAAGCGCTCGGAGTCTCTTTCTGGCGCCTGTACTATACTTTTTTGACATGCCCCCCTCCCTCTGCCAAGCTCCCGCGATTGCCACCCACGGGTTAAAAGAACGCCAGTGGCGCGCTTGCGTCACTTCATTGAACAAAGACGGGATTTGGCATGTATACGCTCCTCAACGCCGCGCCGGACACGGGCAACCAGGGGGTCAGTGCGCTTTCGGCGGCGGCAGTGGACGGGCTTTCGCGGCGGGGGATCGACCGGATCGCCGTGGCCGATCACGGAAGCGGGCGTCGCATTGCTGCCGATGGCACGGAGCGTTTCGGCCTCACCCATAACCGTCGCCTGTGGCGCGGCGATTGCCTGCGCACGGTGTCCTTCTGCGCGCCGCTGGGCGGGCTCGCGAGCCCCTCGGCACGCCTGCTCGCTACGAGCCGCGCGGTTCTGGATGTCTCCGGCGGTGACAGCTTCACCGATCTCTACGGCCCGCACCGCTTTCGGGCGATGATCATGACCAAGCGGCTCGCCTTGCGCTGTGGCCGCCCGCTTTTCCTGCTGCCGCAGACCATCGGCCCGTTCCGCAGCGAAGAGGCGCGTCGCGAGGCGACCGAGATCCTTCGTGCCGCACATGGCATCTGGCTGCGCGACAAGCGCAGCGAGGAGATGCTCAAGGAGCTTCTCGGCGCCGATTTCGACCCTGCCCGTCATCGTCGCGGCCCGGACATGGCCGTGTTGCTGCCGCGCGTCGCGCCCGAGGGCCTGCCCGTTGAAATCCTTGACTGGTTGGTCGCCGACCGCGCCGCGCCCGTGGCCGGGCTGAACGTGAGCGGGTTGCTCTGGCACGACGCGGCGGCCTCGAAGGCCCGGTTCGGCCTCGCCGCCTCCCATCGCGACCAGATCGAGGCCGCCGCCCGCGCACTTCTCGACAGCGCCCCCGACATGCGCCTGCTGCTCGTTCCGCATGTGCACCGCCCCGATGGCCACCCCGAAAGCGACCGCGCCGCCGCCGAGGCGCTTGCCATGCGCCTCGGCCCGGCCTACGCTGAACGCGTCGCGGTGCTGCCCGGGGAACTCTCCGCGCAGGAGCTGAAATGGGTGCTTGCCCGGCTCGACTGGTTTGCCGGCGCCCGGATGCATGCCACGATCGGGGCATTTTCCTCCGGCGTGCCGACGCTGGGGCTGGGATATTCGGACAAGGCAGAGGGCGTGTTCGAGGAATGCGGGCTGGCCGGGCATGTTGCCGACCTGCGCAAATTGGACGTTGCGGCGCTTGCCGCGCGCGTGTCGGCCTCTGTCGCCACGCGCAGCGAGACCAGTGCCGCGCTCGCGCAAGTCCTGCCGGGAGTTAAGGCACGGGCCGAGGCCCAGATGGACGCCATTGCCGGAGCGCTGAAAGCCCTGCCGGCATGAGCGCCTCTCGAACCCAGAAACTCACCGCCTGGTCGGTGCCGCTTTGCGTCGAGGCACTGGCGCTCGCGCGCTCGGTGCTTCTGGCGCGGCTGATCGGCCCGGAGGAGCTGGGAAAGGCAATGATGCTGGCCCTCGTGCTGCGTCTGGTGGAAATGTTGAGCGATCTCGGGGTCGAGCGCCTGCTCGTACAGGCGCCCGAGGGCGCGACCGAGCGGCTGCAGGCAAACTTGCAGGGCGCATTGCTGTTGCGTGGGATGGCGCTGGCACTCGTTCTGCTGGCACTTTCGCCGCTGCTCGGTCTCGCTTTTGCCGATGGCCCGCAGGCCCAAACCTATGCCGCGCTGGCGCTGGTGCCCTTCCTGCGCGGGTTCCTGCATCTCGACTATCGCCGCGCCGAGCGGATCTTCAACTATCGTCCGCTGGCCATCGTCGAGCTGGGGGCCGCTGCCGCCATGCTCGCCGCGCTTGGCGCTGCTCTGGCCGCGGGGCTTGCCGATCACCGCGTCCTGCCCATCGCGCTGGCCGCGCAGGCGGCGAGCCAGGTCGCGCTCTCCCACCGCGTCGCCCATCGCCGCTGGCAATTGAGCTTCGAGCGCGCGGGCCTGATGCGCGCCTTTGCTTTCGGCGCCCCGCTGGCGCTGAATGCCGGGTTGATGTTCCTGACCCTTCAGGCCGACCGGCTCATCGTCGCCGCCGGCTGGAGCTGGTCGGACCTCGCCATCTACGGCGTCGCGGCCCAGCTCGCCATGCTGCCGGCGCAGATCTTTGGCCGCGCCGCCGGCTCGCTGCTGCTGCCAGCCCTTGGCCGGGCCCGCGACGAGGCGCGCGTCGAGACCGTCGCCCGAGCCGCCCTGACCCGCGCCGCCCTTGCCGGCCTCGCATTCGCGCTGGTCTTCACCACGCTGGCCCCCGCCGCCATCGGCCTCGTCTATGGCGCCACGATGGCCCCGAACCTCGCGCTCGCCGCTGCCTTCGCCACCGCCGCCGGGCTGCGCATCGCCCGCACGCCGCTCTCGGTGTTGGCCGTTGCCACAGGGCGAACCGCCGACACCCTTCGCGCCAATAGCTGGCGCGCCGCTGCCCTGCTGCCCGGCCTCGCCGTGCTTGCCCTCGCCGGGCCGCTGTCTCTTTTCGCCGCCACTTCGGCCCTTGGTGAAGCTGCTGCCGCCCTGCGCGGCTGGCAGCTCGCCAAGCTGACGGCGCGGCCGTCCCGAACCCAAACGGAGTGCCCCGCATGAGCCGTTCCATCGAATCCGTCAGCGACGTTGTCGCCTGCAATCTCTGCACTGGTTGTGGTGCCTGCGCGGGCCTGTTCCCGAACGCGATCCGCATGATCGAGGACGAGATCGAGGGCCGCCGCCCCGTTGCCAACACGCCGGGCGGCGCCGAAGACCGGGCGGCGCTTGGCGTCTGCGCCGGGATCGGCGCGCCGGAGCAGCCCGCGCGCGACGCGGTCGAAGCCGATTGGGGGCCGGTCCTCGCCTGCTGGGAAGGTTATGCCGCCGATCCGGACATCCGTCATCGCGGCTCCTCGGGCGGCGCGGCCACCGCGCTTGCCGCCTTTGCCGTAGAAAGCGGCGTCGTAGACGGCGTGGCCCATGTCACAGCCCGCACGGACGACCCGCGCCGCAACACCGTCTCGATCAGCCGCGACCGCGACGCCCTGCTGCGCGGCGCGGGCTCGCGTTATGCGCAGGCCAGCCCGGCCGAGATCCTGCCGGCACTGAAGGAACAGCCCACCGGCTTCATCGGCAAGCCCTGCGACGTGGCGAGCCTGGCCAAGGCCCGCGCGCTGGACGCCGAGCTTGATGCTTCCATCCCACTCACCATCGCCATCTTCTGCGCCGGCGCGCCGACGCTCACCGCCACCGAGACCCTGCTCGACCGGCTCGGCGTGCCGAAGGGGGCAAAGCTCACCGACCTGCGCTATCGCGGCATGGGCTGGCCGGGGCTGATGCAGGCGCGCTGGATCGACGCCGAGGGAGCGGAGCGCGCAAGCGACGCCATCCCCTATGCCGAGGGCTGGGGCAAGCTGCTGCAGGGCTCGCGCCGCTGGCGCTGCCGGATCTGCGACGACCATACGGGCGCGCTGGCCGATATCTCGGTGGGCGATCCCTGGCACAACCCGCCCGAAGGCGACACCGATGCCGGCCGCTCGCTGATCGTGGCACGCAGCGAAGCCGGCCGCGCGCTGGTCGAGGCAGCGATCATTTCCGGCGCGCTCGTCGCCAAGGCCCGCCGGCGCGAAGTGATCGCCGCCGCCCAGCCCAACCTGCTGGCCACCAACGCCGCCGTCTGGGGCCGCCGCTTCGCGATGCGCCTCGCCGGTATGCCGGTGCCCGCGGCCAGCCGCGCCTCGGGCTTCGGCACATGGGCGCGGCGGCTCGGGTTCAAGGCTAAAGCGCAATCGATCCTCGGCACGCTGCGCCGGATCCGCCGCGATCGCCTCCGTCACCCCGTGACGCTCACCGCTTCCGGGCGCGGCTGAAGGTGGCGGCATCGGCACATATGGCCACCCGCGCGAACGCGGGCGGCTACGGGCGACGTCTTTGGGGCGTGCCGATCGTTGTCGTGTTCTTCTTTCTCGGCATGGTGCTGCCCACGGCAATCTCGGTCAGCGCAGGCGGGCTGCGGCTCTCGGCCTACCGGGTGGTGTTGCTCGTGATGTTCGTGCCGATGCTCTTCACACTGATCTCCGGCAAGCGCGGCGCGCTCAACATCTTCGACGGCTTCGCCATCGCCCACTCCGTCTGGGCGCTGCTGGCGCTGATCAAATGGGGCGGGCTGGCGCAGGGGATCGAATCCGGCGGGATCTACATCGTCGAGGCGCTCGGCGCCTATCTGGTGGGGCGGCTCTACATCCGCTCGGTGGAAGATTTCAACGCCATGGCCCGCGCTTACGTCGCGCTCGTCGTCGGCATGCTCGCCTTCACCATCCCCGAGGCAGTGACCGGCAACCACATCCTCAAGGACGGCGCGGCCTCGATCTTTGGCGGCCCGCGGGCGCATTACATCGACAAGCGCATGGGGCTGGAACGCGCCTTCGGCTCCTTCGACCACCCGATCCTCTACGGCGTCTTCTCGGCCTCGGCCTTTTCCATGGCCTATTACATCTGCGCCCGTGCAACACTCACCAATTTCAAGGGCATGGCACTGGCGATGGGCATTGTGGTCGCCACCTTCATCTCCGCTTCTGGCGGTCCCTACGTGGTGCTGCTGATGCAGATCTTCGTTGCCGGTTACGACCGCGCCATGAAAGGCATCACCGGGCGCTGGAGAATGCTATTCACCTTTTTCGGGCTGGTCTATCTGGCCATCGACCTGTTCTCCAACCGCACCCCCTTCCACGTCTTCGTCTCCTATTTCACCTTCTCGGCCCATTCCGCCTATAACCGGATCAACATCTGGATCTATGGCACCGCCGAGGTCGGCCGGAACCCGATCTTCGGCATCGGCCTGGGCGACTGGATCCGCGCGCCCTGGATGTCCGACAGCATGGACAATTTCTGGCTGCTGATCACCGTGCGCTACGGGCTGCCTGCGCTCTTCTTCCTGCTGGCGCTGATGCTGGGCCTCGTCATCGCCGCCGGCCGGCGCAAGAACCTGCCGAAAGACTGGATCAACGCCCGCCACGCCTGGGCCTTCACGCTGTTCGGTATTTCGGTCGCCGCCGCCACAGTGCACTTGTGGAATGCGCTTTTCGTGCTGTTCATGTTCCTCGTCGGCTCGGGCGCCTGGCTGGTGGATACGAAACCCCGCTCCCCCCGCGCGCCCGCGCCTCGCAATTTCGTCCGGCCCATCGGCCGCCCGCAAACCCTTTTCTGAACCCGGAGCCTTTCATGGACCTCTCCATTGTCATCGTGAACTGGAACACCCGCGACATGCTGCGCGACTGCCTGAATACCGTGTTGGCCGGGCTGGGCGGGCTGGAGGCCGAGATCTGGGTGGTGGACAATGCCTCCGAGGATGGCTCGCCGGAAATGGTCGAGGGCCTCTTTCCGCAGGTGAAGCTGATCCGCAACGTCGAAAACCGCGGTTTCGCCGCAGCCAACAACCAGGCACTGGCGCGGGCCACGGGGCGGCATGTGCTGCTGCTCAATTCCGACACGCTGGTGCGCGGCGAGGTGCTGCCGGCTTCGGTCGCCTGGATGGACGCGCATCCGGAGGCGGGCGTCATGGGCTGCCGAGTGCTCAACAGCGATGGCAGCCTGCAGATCACCGGCTCGCGCTTCCCCACCCTGCTCAACCTCTCGCTGCAAGCCTGCGGCCTGACCCGCCTGCCCGGGGCCTTTTTCGACCGCTACCGGATGGAACGCTGGGACCGGCGCGATGCCCGCCCGCTCGACGTGATCTCGGGCTGCTACATGCTGGTGCGGCGCGAGGCGATGGAGGTGGTTGGGCTGCTCGACGAGAGCTTCTTCTTCTATGGCGAGGAGACGGACTGGTGCCGCCGTTTCTCGCAAGCCGGCTGGGAGCTGTGGCTGGCGCCCGTGGGCGAGATCATCCACCATGGCGGCGGCTCGGTGCGCAAGCTCAGCCACCGCAAGGACGTGCTGCTCACCGAGGGCACCGTGCGACTTCACGCCAAGCATTTCGGCCCGCTCGGCGGCACCGCCTGCTGGACGCTTCTGGCCGGGTTCAACCTCAGCCGCGCCATCGCCTGGACGCTGCTCTCGCCGCTCACCGGCCCGTCGGGTCGCGCACGGGCGGCGCATTTCCGGCGCGTGACCGCCGATCTCGGCGCGGCGCTGCCGAAGGCGGGTTGAGCGAGCCATGCACGTCCTCCTGATCGCCCCAAATATCGACGGCACGGATGTCGGCGAGGCCTTCGTCGCCTTCAAATGGGCCGAGGCGCTGGCCGATCGTGTCGCGTTGACCGTGCTGTCCTTCGAGCGCCCGGGCCGTACGCCGCTGGCCGCGCAACTGCCGAAGGCGGAGGTGATCACCTGGCCCGAGCCGGCCATTGCCCGTGTTCACGAGCGGTTCAATGCCATGGCCAAGCCCGCCTGGCCGGCCTTCTGCCGACGGGTGCGCGGCTTCCTGAAATCCGCCCTCGGCGACGGGCGGCATTTCGACATCGCCCACCAACTCATGCCGCAGGCCGCACGCTACCCCTCGCCGCTGCGCCATTTCGACAGTCCCTACGTGATCGGCCCGCTCGGCGGCGCGCTGGACACGCCCGAGAGCTTTCGCGGCGAGGCTGGCAGCGCGCCGCTCTTCACCCGTCTGCGCGGGCTGGACGCCTGGCGGTTTCGCAACGACCCGTGGTTGCGCGCGAGCTATTCCGGCGCGGCGGCGGTGCTGGGCGTGGCGCCCTATGTCTGCGAGATCCTTGCCGAGGTGCCGCTGCAGCGTTTCGAGCCGGTGCTGGAGCTGGGCATTGACGGGCTGGCCCCGGAGGTTGGCCGCAGCGCGACACCGGGCGCGTTGAAGCTGCTCCATGTCGGCCGGGGCGTGCGCACCAAGGGGCTGCGCGATGCAGTGCGGGCCATGGCCCATCTGAAGGACCTGCCCGGCGTCACCCTGACCAGCGCCGGCGCGGGCGAGGAGATCGATCTTTGCCGCGCGGAGGCCGAAAGGCTGGGCGTGGCCGACCGGGTGAGCTTTCGCGGCCGCATCCCGCGCGAGGAGGTCGAGGCGCTCTACATGTCGCATGATGTCTTCTGCTTCCCGTCCTTCCGCGAACCGGCGGGCGGCGTGCTCTACGAGGCGATGCGGTGGGGCCTGCCAGTGATCACGGCGGCGCGGGGCGGGCCGGACTGGATCGTCGACGAGACCTGCGGCGTCCGCCTGCCGGTCACCGAGCCGGAGCGCTATGCGAGGGATATCGCGGAATCCATCCGCCATCTCGCCGAGGATTGCGCCCTGCGGTTGCGACAGGGACAGGGCGCGCGACAGAAGGTGCTGCGCGAAGGGTTGTGGAGCGCCAAGGCGGAGCGGCTCGTGGCGCTCTATCGGGAGCTGGCACATCCGGAAGAGTTGCGGGCCGTCTCGAAAGTATAGTCCCACCAGACCAAAGCGGCGGCGACTGCCCCTTTGCGGGGCGTCCGCCTTGGTCAACAAACCCTTAAAAAAGGGGCATCGAAACCCGAAACTGGAGATCGTCGATGCCCACGTCCCCAAAGACCCACCGCCCGAAGGTGCTCGCCATCTCCTCCGGCGGTGGCCACTGGATCCAGCTTTTGCGCCTGCGTCCGGCCTTCGAGGGCGCGGAGGTGCATTTCGCCTGCTCCGATCCCGGCGCGGCCGAGATGGTCGGCCCGGCGCCTTTTTCGAGCTTTCCCGATGCCAACAAGGACCAGCCGCTGAAGCTCCTGTTCTGCGCCTTTGCGGTGCTGCGCATCCTGCTGCGCACTCGGCCGGACGCGATTGTCACCACCGGCGCCGCGGGCGGCTATCTCGCCATCGCGCTCGGGCGGCTCTTCGGTATTCGCGGCATGTTCGTCGATTCCATCGCCAATGCACATGAGCTTTCGATCTCCGCCCGGCTGGCGCTGCGCATCACCGACAAGGTGCTGACGCAATGGCCCGGCGTCGCCGACGCGACCCCCGCCGCCTTCCACGGCCGCGTGCTCTGAAACCTGAACAACGGATTGCTGCCATGATCCTCGCCACCGTGGGAACCCAGTTGCCCTTCGACCGCCTGCTGCGGGCGCTTGACGCCTGGGCCGCCCGCAACCCCGACCAGCGCGTGCGCGCGCAGAGCGGGAACAGCCAGGAAGTGTTCAAGAACATGGACTGTACCGCCTTTCTTTCCCCCGCGGCCTATGCCGGGGCCGTCGAAGAGGCGGATATCATTGTCTCCCATGCTGGCATGGGCTCGATCCTGACTGCCGCCGAGCTGGGCAAGCCCATCGTCATCCTGCCGCGGCTGGCCGCCCATGGCGAGCACCGGACCGATCACCAGCTCGCCACGGCGGCGGAGATGGCGAGCCTCGCCAATGTGACCGTCATCGAGAGCGCCGAGGAGCTCGGCCCGGCACTCGACCGGCTGTCCGGCGCGCCAACCCTGCCCGCCGCCGAGCGGATCTCGGCCAGCGCGGATGCGGGCCTGATCGGTGCGGTGGCGCATTTCCTGCGAGGCGCCGCCTGATGCGAAAACCAACCGTTTCCGTGCTGGTGCCCGCCTATAACGAGGCCGCCGTCATCGCCCGCAGCCTTGCCCCCCTGGCCGAGGCCTGCGAAGCGGGACGTATCGAGCTGATCGTGATCGCCAATGGCTGCTGGGACGAAACCGCGCAAGCCGCCCGCTCCATCTGCCCCGCAGCCGCCGTGATCGAGACGGATTTTGCGTCCAAGACCAACGCGCTCAACCTTGGCGCCGAGCGGGCGATCGGGCGCGCCATCATCTGCCTCGATGCGGATCTGAGCCTGCCGGAGGCGAGCCTCATGCGCCTTGCCGCGCCGATCCTCGAAGGCCGGGCCGATGTCGCCTGCGGCCGCATGGAACCCGATCTCGCCGCCGCCACGCCGCTGGTGCGCGCCTTCTATCGTGGCTGGCAGCTCAATCCCTATTTCGACGGCGGCAAGTTCGGCGGCGTCTTCGCGCTTTCGAACCAGATCACGCGCGGCCTGTTTCCGTTGCCCGAAGTGGTGGCCGATGACGAGTATATCGCGCGCAGCACCGCGTTCAGACGCCGCGCCTATGTACCCGAGGCGGGCTTTGCCGTTGCCGTTCCAACCACGCTCCGCGCGCTCTTCCGCATCCGCCGCCGCAGCCGCCGGGGCACCGACGCGCTGCGTCTCGGCGGGGTCTGTGGCGCCGCGACCGAACCCCAAGGCCGTTTCGGCACAGCCGCCCTCCGCGCCGCCTGCCGCCCCGCCCGTTGGTTCGATTTCGCCGTCTATGGCGCCGTCATGGCGGCCGTTGCAATCAGCCTGAAGCTCGCACCCGCCGTGCCGAACGGCGCCTGGGAACGCGACGAAACCAGCCGGCTCCCAACGGCTTGAACGAAAGAACAAGATGATGGACGGAACCATGACCATGCCCGTGGGCGCGCCCATGCAGGACGTCGAGCCCATGGCCCCATGGCACGCGGCGGAGGCCCCGGCCACCAACCCGCTCGCCCCGCTCCTGCGCGCCATGCGCGGCCGCTGGTCGGCCTGGTTCGCCCTCAGTCTCGTGCTTGGCGGTGCGTTCGGCGCGGCCGGCTTTTTGAGCGGCACCAAGACATACGAGAGCCAGGCCGTACTGCGGGTGTATCCCAAGGAAGCCGGCATTCTCTACAATTCCGGCGATGACAGCGTGCTCAAGACCTTCGACAGCTTCGTCAAGGCCGAGACAGCCTTTGCCAACAGCCCCGACGTGATGTCGCGCGCCGCAGAAACTTTGAGGGCCGATTTCCCGGAGCTGACCTCCGAGATGACCGATTCCGACCTGCGTCAGTCCGTGGCCGTGAAGCGTTCGGATACGCTGATCGTGCTGGACACCAAGAGCAAGAACGCCGCGTTCGCCGCCGCAAAGCTCAGAGCGGTAACCGACGCCTATCTCTCGCTCAAATCCGAGGCGGACGGGCGACAGATGCGGATGCGCTCCTCCGAGCTGACCCGGCGGGAGGCGGAACTGTTGGAGGCATTGCGCGAGCTGGACCGACGCATTCTCGAAATCGGCCGCGAATATGGCTCCTTCGCCATCGCCAAGGCCCATAGCGAGAAGATCGCCCAGATCGACACGCTCGCCACCCGCAAGGCAGACGTGGAGCGCACGCTGGCCTCGATGCGCCTGAATGACGGGCAGGCCAGTGCCGACATGAATGACGAGCATATCCTGCGTGCAACCCTGCTGGATCGTGGCCTCGCCGATATCAATATCGAGCTGGCACGGCAGGCAGCGGAGCTGGCCACGCTGCGGGAGCGTTACACGGAGACCTCGCGGCAGGTGCGCGACAAGCGCGCCGAGATCGCGATCCTGGAGAAGGCGATGGCCGAGCGCCGCAACCAGATACAGGTGCTGGGCCAGACCGGCGCGCTGACCGATCAAAGCGATGCCGGCGACGAGGACAATATCGAGACCATCGCTGCGCTGCTGGCGAAGGTCGCCGGCGAGCTGGAGGAGGCGCGGCAGGAGGCGCGCGCACTCAACGCGCAGCGGGTCGAACTGGATTTTCTGGAGGAGGAACGCTCCGAGACCCGCCGGATGCTGGATGACACCCGCGCCGCGCTGGACGTGATCCGGGTGGAGAGCCGCAAGACCTCGCCCGGTCTGACAGATATCATGTCGCCCGCCGTGACGCCCGACGAACCGGCCGAGGACAGTTCCAAGATGCAGGCCGCGATGGGCCTTGTCGGTGGCGGAATGCTGGCCAGCCTGCTGACGCTCGGGCTTGGCCTTGGCAGCCGCCGCCTGCGCTGGAGCGACGAGTTGAACCTCGCCGCGATGGGCGTCGACCCGCTCGCGGTGCTTACCGGAGATCCCGACAGCGACGGCGCTCGGCTTGCCCCGGAGATCGACCGGTTGCGCACGACGCTGCAACTGGTGCCCGCACGCAGCACATCAGCGGCCGGTTCGGGCCGGTCGCTTGCCCTGTTGCGTACCGGCTCGGGCGGAGGAACGGCGCTGGCCCACGCGCTGGCTGAGAGCTTTTCGCGCACCGACCTCTCCGTCGCCTTGCTCCAGATCGATCCCGCGCAGAACGCGGCACCGGCGAATGCCGGCTACCATGTGGAGAGGGCTTTCGGGGACGCATGCTCCGAGATGTCCCTGCCCCGCCTGCGCCGCCGCATCGCCGAGATGACGGCTCGCCATGACGTTGTTCTGATTGATGGCGGCAACCTGCAACAGACGACAAGCGCGAGCCTTGTCGCCAGCGCCGCCGATTACGCGATTGTCGAGTTGCGGCGCGGAGAGGACAAACAGGCTGCGCGCGCGACCCTCGAACGGGCCTCCAACCGCTGCCCGCAAGGCATTGGCGCTGTTTTCAGCCGCGCCAGGCGCGGCGATCCGGGCCTGAGCCGGGCCTGGTAGACGGCACCAGCGCCCAATAGCAATGGCGGCAGGGCAACAGGGCAACGGATTGCCCCTGCCCTGCCGCATCGTGTTTGCTCCCGAGCCCGCGCCTTTGTAACCTGCGCCGCAGAGACCGGGGCGGCGTCCCGGGCAACGTGAGGACGGGCGGCCGACATGAAGGTTATCTATCACATCGGCCTGCACTCGACCGACGAGGACCGCGCCCTGCGCTGCCTGCTGCGCAATGACAGCCAGTTGCAGCAAAAGGGGATCGTGGTGGCGCAACCGGGGCGTTTCCGGCCGGTGCTGCGCGAGGCGATGATCCAGCTCAAGGGACAGCCGGCGACCGAGGAAATGCAGGACCACATCCTTGAAGAGATCACCGAGATCGACCACCCGCAACAGGTCCTCTTTTCCAACGACTCATTCCTCTGCGTGCCGAAACGGGCCATCCAGGAGGGAACGCTCTATCCCCTGGTGGCCGAACGCGCGCCGTGGATCCGCAACCTCTTTCCCGGGCAGCCGGCGGAGTTTGCCCTCGGCCTGCGCAACCCCGCGACCCTGATCCCGGCCCTGCACGCCCGTTTTGCCGCCGAGGAGAGCTTCGAGGGCTATCTCGCCCGCATCGACCCCGAGGCGCTCAGCTGGGCGGACATGGTCGAGCGGCTGCACGCGGCGATGCCCGATGCAAGGCTGACCATCTGGTGCAACGAGGACAGCCCGCTGATCTGGCTCGACATCCTGGAGGCCCTCTCGGGCCTGCCCGACGCGAGTCAACTGGACGGAAACTACGATTTCATTGCCAGCCTGATGACTGAGGACGGCTTTTCCCGCCTGCAAGCCTATCTCGATGGCCACCCGGCCTCCGGGCGGGAACATTGGCGCCGGATCATCTCGGCCTTTCTCGACAAGTTCGCGCGTCCCGAGGCGGTCGAGGAAGAATTCGACCTGCCCGGATGGACACAACAGCGCGTCGCGGATCTGTCGGCGCGTTACGAGGCCGATATCGAGCGGATCGCCGGGATGGATGGCGTCGACTTCCTGTCCCCCTGATCAAAGGACAAGCCATGAAAACCATCGGTCTCATTGGCGGGATGAGCTGGGAAAGCACGATCACCTATTACCAGTTGCTCAACCGCCATGTGCGGGAACGTCTCGGCGGGCTGCATTCGGCGAATGCTGCTGCTCTGGTCCTTCGACTTTGCCGAGATCGAAGCCTATCAGGCCGAAGGCGACTGGGCTGCGGCGACGCAGGCCATGGTAGCGGCGGCGCAGGCGTTGGAACGCGGTGGCGCCGAAATGCTGCTGATCTGCACCAACACGATGCACAAGATGGCCGACGACGTGCAGGCGGCGGTTTCGGTGCCCCTGTTGCATATCGCCGATGTGACGGCGGACGCCTTGCTGAAGGCGGGCCGCCGCAAGCCGCTCCTTCTGGCCACCGCCTACACGATGGAACAGGAATTCTACACTGGCCGGCTGAAGGCGCGCGGCCTCGACGTCATGATCCCCGCCGCTCCGGACCGTGCCTGCGTGCACGGCGTGATCTATGACGAGCTGTGCAAGGGCATCGTCGAACCGGCCTCCCGCGCGCAGTGGAACGCCATCGTGGACCGCGCCGCCGCCGCGGGCGCGGATTCGGTGATCTTCGGATGCACCGAGGTCGGCCTGCTGCTGGAGCCCGAAGAGCTTCCGCTGCCCTGTTTCGACACGACGGAGATCCACGCGGTCGCCGCACTCGACCGGGCATTGGCCTAAGCGGGAAAACAGCGCATCGGCGACGCTGCGCATGAGCGCTTGAGGACGGACGGCCCGACGGTTATCCGCTTGTGTGAAAAAGATTTTGTGAAGGGTTGCCCCATGTCCGAGACCGAAACTCTCGAAACCGAAACAGACCTGACCAACTGGCGCACCCACCCTTTCTGCCGGTGGAGCTTTCACCATGTGGACCGGCTGCTTCATGGCCAGCCGATTGCGGCCCCGGCGCAGGCCGGCGCGGTGGAGCAGGGCAACTCGATTGATCTGGCGCGCCTCGCGCTCCCCTCCGGCAAGAGCATCGCCGAGGCGCTGGAGCTGTCCTATTCCGACGCGCTCCTGGTCCTGCACCGGGGGCGGATCGTCCATGAAAGCTATGACGGGCTGATGGCGCCAGAGGACCGGCATATCATCTTCTCGGTCTCGAAATCCGTGACCGGCGCGCTGGCTGGGATCCTGGTGGGCGAAGGCCGGCTCGATCCCGAGAAACCAGTGACCGACTACATCCCCGAGCTTGCGAACTCCGCCTGGGGCGATGCCACGGTCCGCCACGTGCTCGACATGGTTGTCTCGATCCGCTTCATCGAGGATTACCTCGACCCGAAGGGCGATGTTTCCCGCTACCGCGTGGCGATGGACTGGAACCCGCCGGGCGATTTCCCCTACGAGGGCGGGCTGCACAGCTTCCTGCCGAGCTTGCCGAAGGATAGCGGCCCGCATGGCGCGGCCTTCCATTACGTGTCGCCCAATTCGGACGTGCTGGGCTGGATCCTCGAACGCGCGGCCGGGTGCAAAATGGCCGATCTTCTCTCCGAGAAGATCTGGCGCCCGCTTGGCGCGGAGGCCGATGCCTGGATCACGGTCGACCGGGAGGACGGCTCGCGCACGGCGGGCGGTATCTGCACCCGCGCGCGCGATCTCGCCCGTTTCGGCGAGATGATGCGCAACGGGGGCCGGGCGAATGGCGTCCAGATCGTGCCCGAGGCCTGGATCGAGGATATCGTGCAGAATGGCGACCGGCAGGCATGGAGCCGCGGCACGGGGCTCGACGTACTTGTGCCCACGGGATCTTATCGCAACCAATGGTACCTGCCAGACTGCCTGCCCGGCGCGATGGTCGCCATCGGCATCCACGGTCAATGGATCTATGCCGATCCGCGAAACGAGGTAACGATTGTCAAGCTCTCCTCCCAACCCTTGCCGGAAGATGACGCGCTGGACGCGATGATGCTGGAGATTTTCGGGACGGTCGCCGGGCACTTCTGCGAAGAGACGTCGTAAGCGAAAAGCTGACCAAGAGAGTTTTGATGTCCCCTGAATTGCCGACGCTGCACCTGCTCTGTGGAAAGATCGCCTCGGGAAAGTCCACCCTGACGGCAGAGCTTGGCCGCTCTGCCGGAACCGTCGTGATTGCCGAGGACGTGTGGCTGAACGCGCTCTATTCCGACGAGATCGCCTCGATCGCAGATTACCTGCGCTGTGCGGCGAGGCTCCGGGGTGTCATCGCGCCCCATATCGCGTCGGTACTGAATGCCGGGGTGTCGGTTGTCCTGGATTTCCCGGCCAACACGGTCGAGACCCGCAACTGGATGCGCGGCATTCTGAACCGGACAAGCGCGGATCATATCCTGCACGTTCTGGATGTGCCCGACGAGGTCTGCCTGGCAAGGCTGCGCGCCCGCAACGCCAAGGGGGTTCATCCCTTTGCCGCAACGGACGAACAGTCTCAGCGGATCTCCAGGCATTATGCCCCGCCCTCACCGGATGAGGGCTTCACCATCGTGACCCACACCCAGTCCTGAGCAAGACAGCCGTTCGCGCCAAGCGCTGTTTGGATCGAACGGCAGCGATCCGGCCCGACGCTGATGTCACGACGCCATTTTGAACGCGCGCGAGCCGAGTATTCTCTTAGACGGAACCGCACCTGGCGGTCACGACATGCCGAGCGCTTCCTTGTACATCTCCAGCACCGCTTCTTCCTCGGCGATGTCATCGGGCTCGCGCTTGCGCAGCGCAATCACCTTGCGCATCACCTTGGTGTCGTATCCGCGCGCCTTGGCCTCGGCCATGACTTCCTTCTGCTGCTCGGCGACGTCCTTCTTCTCCGCCTCAAGGCGTTCGTAACGCTCTATGAACTGGCGCAGCTCGCCCGCAGCCACCTTGTAGGTGGCGTCGCCTGCACTCGTGGCCTCGATGCTCGTTTCGTCCATGGCTGCCCGCGCCTCCTGCGCTGTTGAATTCTATGGATGCCGAAGCCTTGATCTAACCAGCCGCGCCCCCGCTCGCAAGGCCGGTTGCAACCGACGCCGCGAGCCGGTAGCGCAGGGTGGCAGAAAACCGGCGGCGGGAGGGAAACATGGAAATTCTGATCTGGATCGGGGCGGCGATCTCGCTGACCGGGCTTGCCGGCATCATCGGCTGCGTGGTTGCAGTGGCACGGGCCAAGCGTGCGCAGCTCGAAGACGAGGTGATGCGGGCGAAACTTCAAAAGGTCGTGGCCTGGAATCTCGGCTCGCTCTTCGTCTCGGCCATTGGCCTGATGATGGTGATCGTCGGTATTTTCCTCGGCTGACGCGCGCCTTTCACGCGCCGGGTCGCTCTCCGGCAGCGATCAGCCGGTCGAGATAGGCCGGCGGGGTCCAGAAGCGGGCATCCTCTGTCTTCGCGAGAAGCTGCAACCGGTCCCTGAGCGTGGACAGCCCCTGCTGGCCGGCCTCATACATCGGCCCGCCGCTGCGGCGCGGATAGCCGAGCCCGCCAATCGCCACCAGATCGATGTCGGCGGCCCGCTGCGCCCAGCCGGCTTCGAGCAGGCGAACGCCCTCCAGCACCAGAGCGAGGTGACAGCGCCGGCGGATTTCCTCCGGCGAAACCTCCCGCGCCACGACGCCAGCGTCCGCCCGCAACTGTCTCACGAGCGCGTCCACCTCGCCGGAAGCCACGCCTTCGGGGATGCCCTCGGGGTAATCGTAGAACCCCTGCCCGGCTGCGCGCCCAAAGCGGCCGGCGGCGGCAAGGCGCTCCAGAACCGGCACATGGCGGTCGCGCGGATCGCGCCCTGCGGCGGCGGCCTGCCGACGGGCAAGGAAAGTCTGCAGCCCTGCGCGGTCCAGCATCCGGAACGGTCCTTCCGCATAGCCTGCTGCCTCCAGACAGGAATCGATCTGGCGCGGCGTCGCGCCGTCTTCCAGCAGGTGTTCGGCGGCCAGCAGCAGCGCTTCGGTCAGCCGCCCGGCCATGGCGCCAGTGGCCCGGCGACTTGTCACGACCGGTTGCCACCCAAGATGCCGCGCGAGCCGGAGAAGAGCCACAAGGCTCTCCTGCGAAAGTTGCGCCCCGGGCAGGATCTCCAAGATCCCTGCGGCGTTTTCGGGAGATGCCGGGAACAGGGCACAGGCGTCGCCCATGTCCAATGCGGCATTTGTCAGCTGCGGGGTGACGGTCCCTTCACGCAGAAAACCGACAATGCCACTCGCAGTCGCATTTCGGGGGGCGCTGCTGCCGTAAAGGATCAAATCACAGTGCCCAGGCGCGCTGGCGCTGCTCAGGCGGGCAAGCTGCGCGGCCCGCCCGGCAGGGTCCAGCAGTCCGGCGGCAAGCGCCGCCGCAACCCGCGCCCCGATGCGGGAGAGCCCCGCGCGCAGACGCCTGGCATCGCCATCCGACAGGACGATTTCATACCCCGCCGCCAACAGGCCGTGCCCAAGATCCGCCGCTTGCGGGGTTGTACCGTGAATGGCAACCGAACGAAGCGGACGCGCTGTGGCATCCGCGGATCGCAGAACCGCAGTTTCCGCCTTGAACACGTGTTCCAGCGCCCTGGCAGCTTCGGACCGGTTCACCTCCTTGGCGGCGGCGAGTTCGAAGGCAAGGCCGGTTTCGAAAGGCAGGACAAGCGCCGCCTCCACGCATTCCACCAGATGCGCCTCGGCAGAGTCTGGCTCCGGCGCCCATAGCTTGCGGATCCGCGCCACGCCGGACACAAAGCCCGCCCGGTCGGCGAGGCCCTCGCTGCGCTCCCGGCTGCGGCGCGGCCCGGCACCGGCTTCCAGCAGGCGGCGTGCGAGCGAGACCGCCGCGCCCTGCAGGTCGCCCTGCACCACGCCATCGACCAGCCCGATTTCGACCGCTTCGAGCGCGCCGACCGGTCCGCCGGACAGCAAAAGTTCCAAAGCCCGCTCCGCCCCGACGATCCGGGCCAGCCGCTGGCTGCCGCCGCCAGCCGCGATCCCGCCGCGCGTGATATCGGGCCAGCCGAGCCGCGCATTCTCCTCGGCAAGGCGGAAATGGGCCGCGAGAGCAAGCTCCGCTCCGGCCCCGGTCGCATCGCCGCGCAGCCCAATGATGACGGGCATTTCCAGCATTTCCAATGCAGAGCAAAGCGCGGCCAGACCGTCCTCGGCAGCCGGATCTGCCGGCAGCGGACGCGCCGCCGGCTCGGCCACGTCGCCGGAGCACAGGATCACCAGCGCCCGTGCCCGCGACGCGGGCAGGGCCCGACCGACGAGATCGAACAGCGCCGCACGGGCCTGGGCACCGGGCGCGTTTGCGGGCGGCGTTTCCAACCGTGCGACCAGCACATTGCCGGATTGTTCGAGCTTCAGCCGCTCCACCTTGCGCTGCCCCTTAAGCGTGTTGCCTGCGGGGCATCAAAGCCGCGACGAGCTGGGAAGACAAGGCCAAGAGCGGCGGTCGTGGTGGCTCAACGCTGAAGATTGCGGGCACATTGAGCGCAGAACGGAGTGTAGGGCAGCAGGTCCAGCCGAGCTTCGGCGATATCTTCGCCACATTGGACGCATTCGCCATAGCTGCCCTCTTCGATCCGATCGAGCGCCGCCCGGATCGCAGCGATCTCCGCCTTGCCCGCGCGCCCCTCGCCTTCCAGTACCTCATCGGTTTCGCGTTCGACGGCCAGTTCCTCCCAGTCTCGGGATTGGTGGCTGTCGAGTTCGGCGCCGATCTCGTGCAGCTTCACATCCAACGCGGCCAGCCGCGCTTCAAGCTGTGCCTTGCGTTCCTGGATGTTGGTCATAGCTCACTCCTCCGCGCCAAGTATTGGCAAATCAGGCTAAGACGCCTGCGCGGAGCCGTCCTTGACGCAAATCAACTCAATTCGCTGCTTGATTTCCCCTCGGGAGTAACAGATCAAGGCGCATGGATATTCGCGCCCTTACAGATGCCTATGCCGTCTCGCCCCAGATCACGCCGGACGATATCCCGGAGATCGCGGCGGCAGGCTTCGGCACGATCATCTGCAACCGACCGGACGAGGAAATCGTCCCAGGATTGCGCGCCGCCGACATTCGTGCCGCTGCGCTGGAAGCGGGGCTGAAATTCCTCGAAATCCCGCTCTCGCAAAGCGAGAATTTCGTACGCGACGTGGCACGCCAGCGCGAGGCACTGGAAACCGCCGAGGGACCGGTCCTGGCCTACTGCGCCTCCGGGACCCGCTCGACCATCGTGTGGATGTTCGGCGCGGCCAAATCGGTTCCCATCGGGGACCTGCTGGAGACGGCGAACCGCGCCGGCTACCCGCTGGCCGCCCTGCGCCCACAACTCGAAGCCGCCGCACAACTGTAAGTTGCCCGCCTTCCGACGTGTTACGACATCCCTGGAAGCGGGACGCCGAACGCGGCTCAAACGCCATCCGACCTGTCTTTTACCCTTGGCCGATGGCTCTACTCTCCCCAACTTGCGCAAAAGCGACGCCTGACCGCCCTTGCCGGCCTTAAGACGATCCGGACCCGCGCTGCAACCGACCCTGCCCGATGCTGGCTATCCCTGCAACTACCCCCTCGGCCCGGGAAAAGCGCAAGACGAGCGCCCATCACGTTATATCGGGCAACCCTTGCAACGCCGACAAGTCCATTGGAGTCGCCATGGGTGCGACGCCGAGATCCGGCAAACCGCCCTCGGAGAGCGGTTCCGCTGCAAAGGCGTCTTCGCTCATGCCAACCGGATCGGGCAATGCCGCTTGCGCCATCGGCGCGGAGCCGCCCGCGCCGGCACCGACCAGGTTCGACAGGCCGGATTGAGAATGCTGTGCCCCGGATTCTCCCGCCCCAAGCCGAACCGCGCGCTGCCCCAGGCTCTGCCCGAGCCTGCAGCGGCCAAGCGGAATCTCCTCCGTGCCGGTGAGCCGCACATTGTCGATGGCGGTGAGAGGGATCGGGATCTCGTCGCCCACCTTGAGCGATGGGATTGCGGAGATCGGCAACTTGAAACGATGCAGGATGGCCTCCAGCCGAACCTCGCCCTCCAGCACGAGCCCCTCCAGACCAGGCTCCCAGTGCGGGTCCGCCGGTTTTTCCACCGACAGGCGCGGCGCGATGTCCGGCAAGGCTTCACTGCGCCCCTCCGCCGGGAGTGCGAGCAGGAGCTGGCCTTCGCGCGTGCCTATCTCGAAATCGAGCGAAAGCCCGAAAATCCGGCAGTCGATCTCTTCCAGCAACAGGCCCAGCGGGCGCAGGTCCTCGACATGGCTGGAATAGCCGAATCCGCTCGCCCACCGTGCCTCAGGCCGTCCCGCGAGCGCCGCATCCGTCCGGGTAACCCGCCGCGATGGCGGCGGCGCCTGGGCAACGGCACCGGTCATCTGTTTCTCGATGATCGCGGAGAGCGCTTCGACGTCCATGGACAAGAGGCCCTGCCCGTCTCCCGGCCCTTCCAAAACCGCCAGCAGCCCCTGTTCCGGCAAACGCTCCAACAGATCGGCAAGAAAAACGATTCGTTCCGAGCAGCTTGTTACCACGACGGCCAGCCCGAAACTGTCCTCGGCGGCCTTGCTCAGGGCGCTCGACAACGCCTTGGCGGGCAAAACGGTCTGGCTGGCCGGGGCGGAGTTCCGCCCGGCTTCCACCTTGCGTCTGAGAACTTCTTCCCGGGCCTCCTCGGCCATTGCGATCTCATCCCATTTTCTGCGCGGCTGGCAGGAGCGCACAGTTCACACAGGGGCAGATTGACCAGAACTCCCTTGGGAAATGGTTAAAGGCCGAGATCAATCAAAAAAAACGCCTAGCTGGCGGCAGCAACCAGCCCCCGCGGCTCGGCCAGCGGCACGCTCACGCGGAAGGCCGCGCCGCCCTGGCCGGGCAGATATTCGATATTGCCACCCAGCCGCGTCATGATCTCGCGGCAGATCGCGAGCCCCAGACCCGCCCCGCCGGCGGCGGACTGGTCTGACAGGCGCGAGAACTTCTCGAAGATGATATCCTGGCTCCGCGCCGGAATACCGCTGCCATTGTCGATGAAATCAACCACGATGCGGCCGTCTCGCTGTCGCACGCGGATCTTCAGGATCGGCGCCTCGGCATCGCAGTACTTGCGCGCATTTCCGATGAGATTGATGAAGACCTGCGTGAGCCGGTCCGCATCCGAGACCAGGTTCACCTCCTCGCGTGCGCGGTCGCGCTCGATGCACATCGCACCCTCGGCGCGTACTTCGATCATTTCGCCTGTCGCGGCAATTGCCCGGTCGATCATGTCCACCAGCCGCGCCGGTCCGATGCTCAGGCTGACCTGGGCATTCTCCAGCACCGACAGTTCCAGCAGATCGTCGAGAAGGCGCGTGAGACGGATCGCCTCGTCATGGATGATCCCGGCGAAGCGCGCGGTCTCCTCCGCACTCATGTCGCCTTCGCGCAGGATCTCGGAAAAGGCGCGGATGGAGGTCATCGGCGTGCGCAGCTCGTGGCTGATCTGGCTGAGGAACGCGTCCTTCTGGATCGACAGCTCGGTGAGTTTCTGGTTTGCCTCCCGGAGCTGCCGCGCCGTACGCTCCAGCTCGGCCGACTGGGTTTCGAGCTGATTGGAATATTCCAGGATCTGCTGCGCCTCGTCGGCCACGCGGATCAGGTCCTCCACCAGCACCGAGGAGGATCCGGCGATCTGGCCGACCATCGCATGTGCCGTGGCCGCGCCGACCGATGCCGCAAGCTCACGCTCAAGGATATCGAGGAATTCCGGCGTCGTATCGGGCAGGTAGCCGACCTTGCCCTGCCGGGTGGCCTCGGCGTGAAAAAGCGCCTGCGCCTCGCTGGAGCCGAGGATGCGCTGCGCCATCATCAGCAGGTCCTCCGCCTCCGCCGAACCGCGCGTCCAGCCGCGCGCGCCCAGGGTGTGCTCGAACACGTTCACCACCTGCGCCCCCTGCAGCCGCTCCAGCGGCGTCGGAAAGCTGATGATGGACACCCAGCAATAGGCGACCGTGTTCAGCATGATCGACCAGAACAAGGCGTGGATCAGCGGGTCCATCCCCTCGACGCCGAACAGGGCGTTCGGGCGGAGCCAGTGGAGGCCGAAAAGGCCGTTCTCCAGCATATGGCCGCCGATCGGGCCGGAGGGGCCAAAGCTCGGCAGGAACAACGTGTAGGCCCAGACGGCAAAGCCGGTGATCAGCCCCGCCGCGGCCCCCGCGCGGGTGCCCCCGCGCCAGAAAAGCCCGCCCAGCAACGCCGGCAACACCTGCGAGACACCGACGAAGGAGATCAGGCCGATGGAGGCCAGCGCCGCCGAGCCACCCGAGAAACGGTAGTAGAGATAGCCGAAGAGCAGCACCGCGACGATCGCGAAGCGCCGCGCCTGAAGCACCACCCTGCGCACGTCGCCCGAGACGACAGCACCTTCCTTGTGACGGTGCAGGTAGAGCGGCATGACGACATGGTTGGAGACCATCGTGGCCAGCGCGAGCGCTGCAACGATGACCATGGAAGTGGCCGAAGAGAACCCGCCCAGGAACGCGAACATGGCCAGCCCGTGCCATTCTTCCTTGAGCGGCAGCGTGAGCACGAAGAGGTCCGGGTTGGCGGCCTCCGGCATCTGTTCCAGCCCGATAACGGCAATGGGCACCACGAAGAGGCTCATCAGGCAGAGATAGAGCGGGAAAGCCCAGGAGGCGAAGGCGAGATGCGCCTCGTCGTCGTTCTCGACCACGATCACCTGGAACATGCGCGGCAGACACAGGATCGCCGCGGCCGAGGTGAAGATCAGCCCCGCCCAACGCGATGGCTGGATCTCCCAGCCGGCGATCTGCGAGTTGTCGATACGCTGGAGTATGTCCGCCGGCCCGTCCGCCAGCCCCCAGACCACGAAGATCCCGACCGAAATCAGCGCCAGCAGCTTGACCACGGCTTCCACGGCAATGGCCATGACAATGCCGTGGTGGCGCTCGTTGGAATTGAGATTGCGGGTACCGAAGATTATTGTGAACACCGCCAGCCCGAAAGCGACCAGAAGGCCGGTGGAGGCGGGGTTCGTCGGATCCCAGAACTCGCTTTCGGGATTGGCGAAGACGCCAAAAGACAGCGTAACAGACTGCAATTGCAGCGCGATATAGGGCGTTGTGCCGATCACCGCGAGGATCGTGACCAGCACGCCAAGACCGTTGGACTTGCCGTAGCGCGACGAGATCATGTCGGCGATGGAGGTGATCCGTTGCGAGCGGCCCACCCGGACCAGCTTTCGCAGCAACAGCCACCAACCTGTAAAGACCAGCGTCGGGCCGAGATATATCGTGATGAATTCGAGCCCCGAGCGCGCCGCGTAGCCGACCGCGCCGTAAAAAGTCCAGGCCGTACAATAGACCGAAAGCGACAGCGTGTAGACCAGCGGCGTTCGGAGCCAGCCGCCCCCCACCCGTTGCGTCCGCCGCTCCGCGAAGGCCGCGACCCCGAACAGGAAGGCGACATAGATCAGCGAGACCGCCACCAGCATGTTGAAGGACATACCCTAGTGCTCCCCGCCATCCGTGCCGGGCGGGTTGTCGCTCTTGCGCAACGGTTCGGACAGGCGATGAGCCAGTAAAGCGGCAATAATGATCAGCAGGAACCAGACCAGAAAGGTGTAAACCGCGCCGGCGGCGGTGCCGTGATCGGGCGCCCAGAGCATCGGCAGCATCAAAAGCGCGGTCCCGAAGGCGGGCAGAAGCCGCGCGGCATCCATGATGCGGCGACGGCGATAGATCTCGCGGCCGAGGAAAAGCGGCACCCGGCTGCGTTCGTCCCCGTCGAGGGGTATTTCGGCCCAGCTATCCCAGCTGTCCGGCAAGCGGCCCGATTGGCCCGATTGCGGACCCTCCGGTCCTCCAGGCGCGCCGTTCACGCCGCCCCCGTGGCGCCCTCGAGCAGCGCGTTCACGGCCTCAAGGACCTCGGCATTGGCAAAGGGCTTGGTCATGAAGCGATTGACACCGTAACGCTCGGCCAGTTCCCGGTCGCGCCCCTGGCCCTTGGCCGTCAGCATCAAAACGGGCAGCGTGCCCGTCGCGGGAACGCCGCGCAGCTCCTTGAGAATGTCGAAACCGGATTTTCCGGGAAGCATCACGTCGAGCACGAGCACATCGGGCGGGTTGGCCAGAACGGCTTCCACGGCCGATGCACCGTCGGAATGGGTGTCTACCACCCAGCCGTCGCGTGACAGGATGAAACGGATGGCCTCGATGATGTTTGGTTCATCTTCGACCAACAATACGCGCTTGCCCATTCGGCTCCCCTCCGTCAGGCCGGAAGCCTCCTCCGAACCTCCTGCCCGCACACACTATGCCGCTTCTGGCGGCGGTGTCAAAATGCCTATGACATGATCGAGGGTCTTGGCCAATCGAAGCAGCTTAAGTGGCATTTCGTCTTTTGAGTAATGCGGCCAAAGGGAAAAACTGCGGGCACCTTCCTCTTTCCCAAAATATCCTGGGGGAGTGCTCGCAAGAGCACGGGGCAAAGCCCCCACCCTTGAGCGCCCGATATCGGTAGGGAACGAACTCCGGGACTCGTCGTGGGATAACCGGTCGGTCGCCTTGTCCACCAACCACTTTTCTCCGGCATCAAAACGCCTCCGCCATGATCGAAGGCTCCCGCCGCGCGGCACAGACAGCGCGCGGGCAGATACGGCAGGAGGTGCCGACTTCCTGCGGCGGTTCGGCAATCTCGGCGCCCACGATCTCCAGCGGCAGGATCAGCATCGCTGCCTCTAGCACCTGCGGGCCGTCGAAACCGGCGGGCTGCGCCGGCTGGCAGACGGCATAGGCGACAAAGCCGCGCGGGTTGCGCCCGCCGATTTCCACCCGGCGGCGCACCGGCGCCATGGGGCGCGAGAGCGCCTGGTAAAGCGGCCAGAGCGGGCAAGCGGCCGAGTAGCGCGGCAGGGGAAAGTCCTCGACCGGCTTGCGGAAAGTCAGCGTGCCCGAGCCGTCGCAGGTGACCAGCCCGATCTCCGCCCCGGCAAGCTCGGTCGGAAGCGTCGCCAATCGCCGGAACACCGCCGTCAGGTCCACCCCGAAACGCAGCGACAGCGCGGCCGGGTCGAACCCCGTCGCCGTGGCCGCTTCAGCGAAAGGGTTGAGCGGCATCTGCTCGGCATCCTTGCGATAGCGTTCGAGGAACCCCAACGCCATCTCCCGCGCGGCCGCGCTCTGCAATTCGGGGCTGCGATTGACCAGGGTTTCGGGCTCCAGCGCCAGCGTGCGTTCCAGCTCCGCGATGTGGAAACCCCTGCCCCGCAGCCAGCCATCGAGCTCTTCCTGCGGCGTGGAGCCGGCGATATCGGTCGCGCTGGCATCGTCGAGATAGCGCACGAGCGCCTCGGCGCTCTCGGCCAGCCGCGCGCTTTCCTCGGCCATGTTGCGATGGAAACGGTCGCGCCATTCGGGGTCGATGTCGCGGGTCTCGGCCAGGATCGTCGCCGTGGAGCGGATCGCGGTCACGGTGGAGATCACCTCGTGCAGCGACGTCGACAGGAAGGGATCGTGGGTCATGCGGTCCGACAGCACCTCGACGCTGTGCTCCAGCTCGACGGCGCGGCGCCGCGTATCCGACAGAAGACGCGCCCAGCCGGGAAAGCGGCCGACGAATTCCTCAAGCCGCGGCAGATCCTCCGCCGCGCGGTCATGATCCGCCGCCGCCTCGCGCAGAGTATTCAGCAGCTCCGCCTCCGCGCCCTCCGTCAGCGCGGCGGCATCGACGCCCAGTTCCCGCGCAATATCGTTAATCAGTTTCCCCCCGATTCTTCGCCGATTGTGCTCGATCAGGTTCAAATATGACGGAGAAATACCGACCGCCCGGGCCAGATCGGCCTGTTTCCGGCCCACCATGTTCCGCCTTTCGCGGATACGGCTGCCCGTCAGAGAACTGCGTGCCATTAACTTTTTCCCATCTTCCCAAGGGCTTTCTGCACTGCGTAGACGATTAATTTACAAAGTATACGGTTGCATTGTGTAAGTCTTTACAAAAAAATCGTGTATAAAAAAGGAGTTGTTGCCAGATTTGCCAATCCACCCTGATAATGTGACCACTCGTAGACTACGGGTCGTGCCGGCGTAGAGGACCGCAGGCACAAAAAAAAATTGGGAGGACTACATGTCGAAATTCAACGTCACCCGTCGGGGTGCGATCAAGACCACCGCTGCCGCAGGCGCGGGTCTGGCCCTGCCGACGATCTTTACGTCGTCGGCCTACGCGATCACCAACAACCCCACCGGCGGCAGCGTGACCCTCGGTTTCAACGTACCGCAGACCGGCCCCTACGCGGACGAGGGCGCCGACGAACTGCGCGCCTACGAGCTTGCTGTCGAGCACCTGAACGGTGGCGGCGATGGCGGCATGCTGAACACCTTCTCTTCCAAGGTGCTGGATGGCACCGGCATCATGGGCAAGAAGGTCGAATACGTCACCGGCGACACCCAGACCAAGTCCGACGCCGCCCGCGCCTCCGCCAAGTCGATGATCGAAAAAGACGGCGCGATCATGATCACCGGCGGTTCTTCCTCTGGTGTTGCCATCGCCGTGCAGGGCCTCTGCCAGGAAGCCGGCGTCATCTTCATGGCCGGTCTGACCCACTCCAACGACACCACCGGCAAGGACCGCAAGGCCAACGGTTTCCGTCACTTCTTCAACGGCTACATGTCCGGTGCGGCCCTCGCCCCGGTGCTGAAGAACCTCTATGGCGACGACCGCAAGGCCTATCACCTGACCGCGGACTACACCTGGGGCTGGACGCAGCAGGAATCCATCGCCGCCGCCACCGAGGCGCTCGGCTGGGAAACCGTGAACAACGTTCTCACCCCGCTGGCTTCCACGGACTTCTCCTCCTATATCGCCCCGGTCCTTAACTCCGGCGCCGACGTTCTGGTTCTGAACCACTATGGCGGCAACATGGTCAACTCGCTGACCAACGCGGTTCAGTTCGGCCTTCGCGAGAAGCAGGTGAACGGCAAGAACTTCGAGATCGTCGTTCCGCTCTTCTCCCGCCTGATGGCGCGCGGCGCCGGCGAGAACATCAAGGGCATCGTCGGTTCGACCAACTGGCACTGGTCGCTGCAGGACGACGGCTCCAAGGCCTTCGTGAAGTCCTTCGGTGAGAAGTACGGCTTCCCGCCGAGCCAGGCTGCGCATACCTGCTACGTGCAGACCCTGCTCTATGCCGATGCCGTGACCCGCGCCGGCTCCTTCGCGCCCTGCGATGTCGCCGCCGCCCTCGAAGGCTTCGAGTTCGACGGCATGGGCAACGGCAAGACGCTCTACCGTGCCGAAGACCACCAGTGCTTCAAGGACGTCCTCGTCGTGAAGGGCAAGGAGAACCCGCAATCCGAGTTCGACCTTCTCGAGGTTGTCGAAGTTACCCCGGCCGCTCAGGTTACCTACCCGCCGAACCACCCGATGTTCGGTGGCGACGAGGCTTCCCTCGGCCAGTGCAACAACGGCGCGTAATCCACTAGCGCAAACACGACCGGCCGCGCCCATGGCGCGGTCGGATTCACGAGACGCCCGGGGGCAGCTTCCCCGCTGGCGCCCCTGACACTTTTGACAGGCGGGAACAATGGACGCGATCCTACTTCAAATTCTGAACGGGCTCGACAAGGGCTCCGCCTATGCGCTGATCGCGCTCGGGCTCACACTCATCTTCGGCACGCTCGGCGTCGTGAACTTCGCCCATGGCGCGCTGTTCATGCTCGGCGCGTTCTGTGCCGTCACACTGCAACGCCTGCTCTCGCTCTCCTACGAGACGATCGACGAGACCAAGACGGACTTCCTCGGCAATCCGCTGAAGGTGAAGACCCCCTACGTGGAAGGCTGGTTCGGACCCGAGGTCGGCGGTGCGATCATCGACTGGGCGGTGCCGCTTTCGGTCATCATCGCCATCCCGATCATGGTTGGCATCGGCTACGCGATGGAGCGCGGCCTGATCAAGCATTTCTACAAGCGCCCCCATGCCGACCAGATCCTGGTGACTTTCGGCCTGGCGATCGTGCTTCAGGAAATCGTCAAGTATTTCTTCGGCGCCAACCCGATCCAGACCCCGCCGCCCGACGCGCTGCTGGGTGTCGTCAATATAGGCGCGGCATTCGGGCTTGAAATCGCCTACCCGATCTGGCGGATGGTCTATTTCCTCTTCTCCGTCGCGATCATCGGCGGCGTCTTCTCCTTCCTGCAATTCACCACTTTCGGCATGGTCGTACGTGCCGGCATGGCGGATCGCGAAACCGTGGGCCTGCTCGGCATCGATATCGACAAGCGTTTCACCACCATGTTCGGCCTTGCTGCCGCGGTGGCGGGCCTCGCCGGCGTGATGTACGGGCCGATCAACCCGCCGAACTATCACATGGGCATGGATTTCCTCGTGCTCAGCTTCGTCGTGGTCGTGGTTGGCGGCATGGGCAGCCTCCCCGGCGCCGTGCTCGCAGGCTTCATGCTCGGCATCCTGGAGAGCTTCGCCTCCACCACCTGGGCCACCACCACCATTCCCGGCATCAACCAGATCATCATCTACCTGGTCGCCATCATCGTTCTGCTGACCCGTCCGAGGGGCCTGATGGGCCGCAAGGGCGTGATGGAGGATTAATCACATGTTGGGTCTCAACAAGAAGGACATGACGCTGCTGATCGTAGTCGCCATCCTGACGCTTCTCGCACCGTTCATCCTCAACCCGTTCCCCGTCGATTCCGGGATGGCGCAGTTCAATGCCGGCTACCCGGACCTGATGCAGCGCTTCGTGATCTTCGGCATCCTCGCCATCGGTTTCAACATCCTGTTCGGCCTCACCGGCTACCTCTCCTTCGGCCATGCGGCCTTCCTCGGAGTGGGCTCTTACGCCGCCGTCTGGATGTTCAAGCTGCTGAGCTACAATGTCGTCCCGGCCATTCTGTTCTCGGTCATCCTGGCGGGACTGTTCTCGGTGCTGATCGGCTACGTGTCGCTGCGCCGCTCCGGTATCTACTTCTCGATCCTGACACTCGCCTTCGCACAGATGTCCTTTGCGCTTGCCTACTCGGTCCTGTCGAACCCCAAGTTCAACCTGACCAATGGTGAAACCGGCCTTCAGGTCTATGCCGACGATCCGCAGATCCTGCACCGCGACGGCCTTCCGGATGTGCCCCACCTCTTCGGCTGGGCCATGCGCGACAACTTCCTGGAGTTGAAACTGGGTGGCTGGGAATTCACCTTCAACAATGGCTACTACCTTTGTGCAGCCATCTTGCTGGTGGTCTTCTACCTGTCCATCCGTCTCTTCCGCTCGCCTTTCGGACTGATGCTGCGCGCGGTCAAATCGAACCAGCAGCGCCTGAACTACACCGGCCTCAACCCCAAGCCCTACACGCTCGCCGCCTTCATCATCTCGGGCATGTATGCCGGCCTGGCCGGTGGCCTGCTCGCCTCGATGGACCCGCTTGCGGGCGCCGAGCGGATGCAGTGGACGGCGTCTGGTGAAATCGTTCTGATGACCATTCTCGGCGGTGCCGGAACGCTCATCGGCCCGGTCCTGGGCGCGGGCTTCATCAAGTATTTCGAGAACATCTTCTCGAAGATCAACGACAACGTGCTGCACCAGTGGTTCAGCTTCATGCCCGATGGGATGGAAGACTTCTTGGTCTTCATCGTGCATCCCTTCGTCGGCAAGGGCTGGCACCTGACGCTCGGCATCCTGTTCATGCTGGTGGTGACCTTCCTTCCCGGCGGCCTCGTCGAGGGTGGTCAGCGGCTCGGACGCCTCGTCCGCAGCCGTGGCAAGAAGCCCGAGGATCCGAAGGATCCCGAGCATCACCCCAAAGAAACCCCGCACGTGGCGGAATAAGGAGACCTGAGACATGGGAATTCTTGAAGTCAAAGGGGTCAACAAGCGCTTCGGCGGCCTGCAAGCCCTCGGTGACGTGAACCTCTCCGTGGCCGAAAACACCGTCCACGCCATCATCGGCCCCAACGGCGCCGGCAAATCCACCCTGCTGAACTGCCTCGTGGGCAAGCTCATCCCGGATACCGGCTCGGTCATGTTCGACGGCCAGTCGGTTCTGGGACGCACCCCCTACGAGATCAACCAGATGGGCATCAGCCGCGTTTTCCAGACACCCGAAATCTTCGGCGACCTGACCGTGTTCGAGAACATGGTCATCCCCGCCTTCGCCAAGCGCGACGGGTCCTTCCGGATGCACGCCTTTGAGTCCGTCGCCTCGGAGAAGGACATCGTGGCACATGCGGAGGAGATGCTGACCGAGGTGAACATGCAGGACAAGATCCACATGCATGCCGCCTCCCTCTCGCGCGGCGACAAACGGCGGCTGGAGATGGCCATGTGCCTGCTGCAGGAGCCGCGCCTGCTGCTTCTGGACGAGCCTACCGCCGGCATGGCCCGCGCCGACACCAACAACACGATCGACCTTCTCAAGGAGATCAAGGAGAAGCGCGACATCACCATCGCCATTATCGAGCACGACATGCATGTCGTCTTTTCGCTCGCCGACCGGATCACCGTGCTCGCCCAGGGCACACCCTTGGTCGAGGACAGCCCCGAGAAAATCCGTGGCAATCCGAAAGTGCGCGAAGCCTATCTCGGCGAGGCCGCCTGATGCGCGCCATTCTTCCTCTTTCTGAAAATATCCCCGCCGGAGGCTCCCGCATTTGCGGCCAGCGCCTCGGCCGGGTCGGAGGCTGACACATGAACGTCAAACCGGACTTTTCAAAGAATGCCAACCTGGCGGCAACCGCGCCGGCCTACCTGTCGATCTATGACATGCACGCCTATTACGGCGAGAGCTACATCATCCAGGGCATCTCCTTCAACGTGCACGAAGGTGAGATCCTGGCGCTTCTCGGCCGAAACGGCGCGGGCAAGACGACCACGCTGCGCGGCATCGCGCGGATGGACGACCCGCAGGTCACTTATGGCGAGATCTGGCTCGACCACCAGCACCTGCACACGATGAAAAGCCACCAGGCCGCCAAATGCGGCATCGGGCTCGTGCCGGAAGACCGCTCGATCATCCCTGGCCTGACGGTGGAGGAGAACCTGCAACTGGCCCAGATCGTCGAGCCCATCGGCTGGTCCATCGACCGCCTCTACGACCTGTTCCCCCGCCTTGGCGAGCGCCGCAAACAGGAAGGCGTGACCCTTTCGGGCGGCGAGCAGCAGATGCTCGCCATCGCCCGCGCGCTTGCGCGTGACATCAAGGTGCTGCTGCTGGACGAGCCCTATGAGGGCCTCGCCCCGGTCATCGTGGACGAAATCGAGAAGACGCTCATCCACATCAAGGAACAGGGCATCACCACCGTCATCGTCGAGCAGAACGCCGTGCGCGCCCTGGAACTGGCCGACCGTGCCGTCATCCTCGACACCGGCTCCATCGTCTTCGACGGCACCGCGGCCGAGGTGCTGGAGAATGCGGAGTTGCGGTCCGAATATCTCGCGATCTGAATAAATCCCGAGGGGGAGCTCTGCTTCCCCGTTGGTTTCCTTGCCGGGCCCTTCGTGGCCCGGTTTTTTTTGTGTTGCACCTGAAGTCGATAGCAGGATCAAGATTGCAAAACGAACAGGCGACGACCAGATTCTTGTGGAAAGCCGCAAGATCCACCGCGATCATTCGTTTTTGAGGAGGTGTCCCGTGAACTCGTCTCCGAACGCGCCGTCACTTTCCCCCACCGAAAGTGCCGCAGAGTTGCATGCGAACCTGTCCCGGCTCCGGGACACGATCGAGCACGAGGCCGGACAGACACTCGACGGCTGGCGCCCGGCGATCGAACGCGAAGACTTCCTTCCTTCGGCCGAAAACCTCGCCCGCTACCTTGCCATGCGAAAGGTCGACCTGCGCGGCATACAGGACGGGCTCGTCGAGCTGGGCATGTCCTCACTCGGACGCTGCGAGAGCCATATCCGCCCCACCCTAGACGCAGCCAGCGCCACGCTTGCCTCCGTTGCCGGACTGCCGGCGGAGGACTATCCCTTGGCCTCCGCTTTTTTCGAGGGTCCGCAACGCGTCGCCCGCGCCCGGGACGCGATGTTCGGACAGGGCGAGCCGGGCACCCGGATCATGGTCACCCTGCCCACCGAGGCCGCGGAAGACGAGAATATCATCCGCCAGTTCGTCTATGCCGGCGCGAATTCGGTGCGCATCAATTGCGCCCATGACGACGAGACCGCGTGGGCGGCGATGATCCGCCATGTCCGCACGATCTCGCGCGAGGTCGGCCGCGATGTCCGGATCAACATGGATCTCGGCGGGCCAAAGGTCCGCACGGATCTCGGCGACAAGCTCAAGGGAAAGCGGCTCTTTTCGGGTGATCGTATTTCCCTGGTCTACGAGTTGCCCGAGGACCGTAAGGGCCTCGCGGTGACCACGCTGAACCACCCGGAACTGATCGACAAGCTGGTGATCGGCTCCCGGGTCTGGCTGGACGATGGCAAGATCGGGGGCGTGGTCGAGAGCCTCGATGAGAGCGGCGCCGTGATCGAGGTCACCTCCGTCCGCCCGAGCGGCGTCAAGATCAAGCATGGCAAGGGCGTAAACTTGCCCGGCGTGGCGGTCGAGATTCCGGCGCTGACGGAAAAGGACCTGAACGATCTAGACTTCGTCGCCCGCCATGCCGACACGATCGGCTTTTCCTTCGTCCAGACCCCGCAGGATGTGCGCGACCTGATCGCCGCGCTGCAAGGGCGGCTGGGCGACGCGCCGCTGCCGGCGGTGATGTTGAAGATCGAAACCGAACTGGCAGTTCGCAACCTGCCACGCCTGTTGGTGCAAGCCGGCGGCAAGCTGCCCGTGGCGGTGATGATCGCGCGGGGCGATCTTTCGGTCGAGTTGGGCATGGACCGCACCTCGGAGATGCAGGAGGAAATCCTGTGGATGTGCGCAGCCGCCCATGTGCCGACGGTCTGGGCGACACAGGTTCTGGAGAGCCTGATGAAGGAGGGGCTGGCCAGCCGAGCCGAGGTGACCGATGCCGCGATGGGCCAGCGCGCCGAATGCGTGATGCTGAACAAGGGGCCCTATGCACCGCAGGGCATCGCCTTCCTGCAGGAAGTGCTGCGCCGCATGGCACGCCATCACGGCAAACGGATCGCGATCATGGGTCCGTTGAATTCGTGGCGGGAAATGCAGCAACTCTGACGGTGCTCGAGCCCCAAAGGCGCGCGAACACGGCAGATTGACAGGAATATCCCGGAGCAACACCAGGGAAACCCGGTGTCGTCCTTGACCTTTCGGGCCAGGATGACGACTTCGGGCAAGTCATGACGGAGGACAGAATGGATATTCCAACGAAGATGAAGGGCCTTGCCCTTCTCGAAGACGGCTACGCCAACGCACCGGCCACGCAGGAACTGACCAATTTGGCGCCTTATGTGGAGCTGCGGGAGATGGACGTTCCGCAGCCGGGGCCCGGCCTCGCGCTGATCAAGGTTGCGCGAGCGGCGGTGAACCCGTCCGACATTGCCTTCATCAAGGGCGTCTACGGACAATCCCGCGTCAAGGATCAGGCGGCCGGTTTTGAAGGCACCGGCACCGTTGTGGCGGGCGACACGCCGCTGCTTGGCCAGCGCGTCAGCTTCTTTGCCGCCGGCTCGGGCAGTTGGGCCGAGTATTGCCTTGCGCCGATCCCGATGTTGATCCCGCTGCGCCCTGATCTGCGCGACGAGGACGCCGCCGGCCTGATCGTGAACCCGCTGACCGCCATGGCCATGTTCGATATCGCGCGCGAGGATGGCGCGGACAGTTTCGTGGTTACCGCTGCCGGCTCGCAGCTGGGCAAGTTCCTGATCGGGCTGGGCAAGGATCACGGCATCGGCGCGCTGGCCGTCATCCGCCGCGAAGCCCAGGCCGAGGCGCTGCGGGCACTGGGCGCGGCGGATGTTCTGGTGACCGAGGGTGAAGGGCTTGAAGAGCGTCTCACCGAGCTGTTCGAGGTCCACGCGCCGCGTATCCTGCTCGACGCGGTCGGGGACCAGATCTCGGCCGACCTCTTCTTTGCGATGCCGGAACGGGCGCGCTGGATCATCTATGGCCGGCTGTCGCCGACCCCGCCCACGCTCGCGCAACTGCCGCAATTCATCTTCAAGCAAAAGCAGATCGAAGGGTTCTGGCTGGCAAGCTGGCTGCGCAACACCCCGCCCGAAAAGATCGGCGCCGTCATCGCCGAGGCGCAGGCTCGTTTCGCCGAAGGCAAGTGGCACACCGACATCACCGCATCCGTGCGCCTGGACAACGCCCTGGCCGAGCTTCCGGCGGCCTATTCGCAGAAGGACTCCAAGGTCCTGATCGAGCCCTGACGACGACACGCCGCGGCCATCCGTCGGCCGCGCCGTTCCGCCATCACGTGGAAAAGCGTCGCCGGCGCCGTGAGACGGGACGTGAAAAAAGCCCCGCCGGAGTTTCGGCGGGGCTCTTTCTTTTCGGTCCCCCCGTTATCCGAAGGGTCAGGTCTGTTCGACCGGCTCAGGCCAGCCCATGTTCTTTCAGGCTGCGCACTTCCTGTGCCTTGAACTGGTTGAAGCGGGGCATGAACTTGTCCCATTCGACGGTATGGGCGTCGAATTCCGGCCCGTCGATGCAGGCATGCATCCGGACGTTCTTGCCCTCTCTCACAACCGGCACCATGCAGGCGCCGCACATACCCGTGGCATCGACCATGATCGAGTTGAGGCTGACAACCGTCGGCACGCCATAGGGCTGCGTCAGATCACTCACCGCGCGCATCATCATCGGCGGGCCGACGGAGATGACTTCGGCCAGTTTCCGGCCCTTGGACATCTTGCCGTCCTTCAGCATTTCCTCGAGCGGTCCGGTGACGAAGCCGCCGACGCCGAAGGTGCCGTCATTGGTGCAGTAGATGATGTCGAGCTGGTCGCCATACTTGGCCTTGAGCTTGCCCATCCGGTCGTCCTCGCCGGTCCAGAACAGGTGTCCGGCGGAGCGGAAGCCGATGATCATCGTGGCGTGGTTGCCCTTGGCCAGATGTGCCTTGGCGATCGGCAGGATCGCCGGCAGGCCGACGCCGCCGGCGGTGAAGACGACCGTCTCGTCCGCGCCGTAGGCATGCACCTGGCTTGGGCGGCCAAGCGGGCCGGCGATGCCCGCAAAGGCCTCGCCTTCCTGCATCAGGTTGATGAGCTTGGACGAGGTGCCGAGGCCCTGGATCACGATGTCGATCGTGCCCTTCGCGGTATCCCAGTCGGCCAGAGTCAGCGGGATCAGTTCGCCATCCTCGGAGGCGAGCACGCGGACGAACTGGCCCGCCCTGGCTGCCTTGGCCACGACCGGCGCATAGACCGACATCTCGACGATGCCATCGGCCACGTCCCGGTGCATCACGATGGACTGACGCGCCTGGCCCATGTCGGTATAGGCCTTGGCGGCCTCGACACGTTTCTTGATCTCCTCGGCACCGAAGGGAATGTCGCCCACGATCTGCCGCGCCGCCGCCTGACCGTCGCCCGCGGCGAGGATCGCCGTGGAGCCACCGCGCGCTGCGTCACCGCCGGTGTAGACATCCTTGATGGAGGTCTCCTGGCCGTCCTCGACCTCGATCGTGCCCCATTTGGAGAGCTTCAGATCCGGCTCCGCCTCGGGGATGATCGGGTTGGACTTGTTGCCGAGCGCCATGATGACCAGATCGGCCGGCATGGTGATCTGTTCGCCCGTTGCCTGCGGACGCCGACGCCCGGAGGCATCCGGCTCGCCCAGCTCGTTGATATCGACGATGGCGTGGGTGACGAAATGGGTGTGGCTGTCGCCGACGAACTCCGTCGGACCGCGCAGCTCGGCCACTTCGATCCCCTCTTCGAGCGCGTGATGCAGCTCTTCGACACGGGCCGGCATCTCCGCCTTGGTCCGGCGATAGACGATGGTCACCTTGCCGCCCAGCCGCTTGGCCGTACGCGCGGCATCCATCGCCGTGTTGCCGCCGCCGACGATCAGGACATGGCGGTCCTTCACTTCGGGTAGCGGGGTCTCGAATTCCGGCGAGCGGCCGCGCATGAGGTTCACGCGAGTCAGGAACTCGTTGGCCGACATCACGCCGTTCAGGTGCTCGCCCGGAACGTTCATGAAGGTCGGCAGGCCGGCGCCGGAGCCGACGAAGATCTTCCAGAAACCAGCTTCCTTCAGATCGTTCAGCGTGGCCGACTTGCCGACGACGAAGTTCTTGACGAACTTGCCACCGAGCAGGTCGATCTTCTGCACCACGTCGTCGATCAGCGAGTTCGGCAGCCGGAATTCCGGGATGCCGTAGCGCAGCACGCCGCCGAGCTCGTGGAAGGCTTCGAACACCGTCACCGGGTAGCCCTCGACGGCCAGCAGATAGGCGTTGATCAGCCCAGAGGGACCGGAGCCGACAATCGCCACCGGCGGCTTCTCGGCACGTTCCCAGGGCGAGATGATGCCCTTGAAACGTTCCAGACGGTCGGCATCGGCGAGCTTCTCATGCTCCGGCAGGTACCATTCCAGCTGCCCGATCTCGATCGGCCGCTTGGTGTGCTTGCACACGCCCTGGCACTGGTGTTCCTGCGGGCAGACGCGGCCCGTCACGTTGGGCAGCGGGTTGGAGCTTTCGATGAGCTGCAGGGCCTGCTTGATCTTGCCCTTGCCCAGAAGGTCGATCATCTCGGGGATGTGGATCTTGACCGGACAGCCGCCGATCTTCGTCTCGGGGCGGTTCTTGATCCGCTCCTTGAGCACCCCCAGCTCGCAGGGCTTGTCGTCACACTGCTTGTCGCGCATGACCTCCAGCCAGACGAACAGGTCCACCTCACGCAGGGAATAGCCGAGCGCGCGGTAGCCGAGATAGCCCGTGTTCACCAATTCGAAATCGGCGGACCGCTCTTCCGGCGGACGCACGTAGGGCGGGATGAAGTTCTCCGCCGGCCAGCCCTCGGACAGTCCCTTGAACATCGGGTAGCGGCCCGACAGGTGTTGGTCCAACGCGCGCACGAACTTGCGCTTGTATTTGAGCGGCAGGTCCCAGAGGAAACGCTGCAGCACGGTGGACATGTCGTCCTCCTTGAGCAGCAGGTTCCAGAGCACTCCGATGAACTTCTCGGAAATCTCGGGCTGCTGGAATTCCCAGGCCATGGCCTGGGTTCCGTCAGCGACGAAGATGTTCCTGAGCGAGCGTGGGTCCGCCATCAGGTGCTTCTTCAGGACTTCGATCTGTTGCTGGAACAGTTCGTCCTGTGTGGTTGAAGCCTCTACGTTCATTTGATGATCTCCGAGTCGCAGTTTGCGGCCACCTTGGCGACCCGCGCCCTGAGCTCGTCGGTGATCTCGATCTTCTCAAGCGCGCCGGGGATTGTACGGGCGACCGACTTGGCCTGCCCATCCACGACCATCTTGGTCAGTTCGAAAAGCTCCGGGATCTCCTGGTAGCAGGTCTTGCAGTCCGAACATTTCGCAATGTCCTCCTCCGCGATATGCGGAAGCGCGCCACCATTGCCCGCAGTTGCCGCAGGCGCGGCCGCAGGTGCCGAGCCCGCAACCGGGGCCAGAGCGCCGGTCATGCCGACGGCTGCCGGGGCACCCGACGCCGCCGCCAGGGCACTCATGCCGGTGGCAATGGAGTCCATCGATTCCTCTCTCGCCTGGACCGCTTCCTCGTAGCGCTGCTGAAGCGCGTCGATCTCGGCGTGATGCGCGGCGTCGAGCTTCTCGACCACCTGGCCGGCGAGATGCTGCAGCGTCCGCCAGGAGCGGCGACGCTCCTCGACGAGGTGCACCACCGTGTTGCCAACCTCGAGCTTGATGAGGCGTTTCTCATCATCCGTGGCGAGCACATAGGGTGCTTTGCCCACGCGTTCCGCTTTCGGAAGATTGATGAACTCCTCGATCGGCACAGCGTTCACATTGGCCGCCAGCGGACGGAACTGCTTCTTGAAGCGGGTTTCGTCGAAGGCGAAATGCGCCGGTGTCAGGGCGACCTCCTTGAGCTGGAGTTTGCCATCCTCGATGTACTCAATGGTGACCGTGGTCCAGTCCTTGTCCACCGCCGGGTTGCCTTCGAGCGAGAAGCGCTCCTCGATGGTCTCGCCTGCCTTCGGGTCATGCACGAAGAGCGGCGCGACGCGGGCCTCGACGGCCAGCTTGGCGCGCTGCGCAGCCGCGGCATCGGCGATGCCGTGCTCGGCCTGACAGGGCGTGTAGACATCGAGCAGGGCCGGGCTGGAGCTGTGCTGCAGGTAGCCCATCAGGCTCTTGAGGAAGTGCCCCGGCATCGCGGTGGCGGATTGCACCACGTAGACCTCCGGGTGGAAGGCGGCGATCATGCCGAGTTCCTTGCGGTCTTCCTGCTTGCCGTGGGAGGCCGGGCCGAAGCGGCTCAGGTCGCTGTCCTGCCCCGAGAGCGAGGCCGTGGAGGCCTGCCCGCCGGTGTTGGAATAGACGCCCGAGTTGAGCACCATCACCTTTACGGGCGTGTTGGAGGCCAGCAGCCGCGACAGCGCGCCGAAGCCGATATCGTAGGCCGCGCCGTCGCCGGAGATGTTGATCACCGTCGGCAGCAGCGCCCGTTCAGCCGGGTTGTAATCCTGCCACTCGAACTTGCGCAGGAAGGCCTCGTCGGCGGTGTCATAGGCATCGGCCAGTTCCAGCTTCGCCACCCGCATCGCCTTGAAGTCGACATTGGTCGACGCCGTGATCCCCTCGAAGATCCCCTTGGAAAGCGCCGGGCCGTCCTGGAAGAGCGAGTTCACCCAGGGGTCCTGATAGGGGTTGTAGGGGAAGGTCGAGGCATAGACCGAGGAACAGCCGGTGGCGTTCGCCACGACCATTGCCGCCGGGCCGTTGCCGGTCGGGCCGCCTTCCATCAGGAAGAGCCGCTTTTCAAGCACCTTCAACGCATCGGTGATCCGCGCCTTGCGGGCCTCATCATCGCCAACCTGCGGCAGCTTGGCCTCCAGCTCGGCAATCAGGTCCTCAAGCTCGTGGACATGGGTCTTGAGCTTGCGGTCATGGATTGCGTGGGTGGCCGAAACCACCTGCCGCAGGGCCGTCACCTCGCCGCAACCGCGACAGGCGCCATGCCCGCCGGTGGTGGCGTAATAGGTGTCGCGGTCAAGCATCATGCGCTTGATGTCCCCGCCCGGGTCAAAGGCATGTTCGATGAAGCGGGACGGCGTGTTCGGCGTTTTCGACAGGAACTCGAATTCCGCCTGGAGCTTTTGGAGCAGCGGTTCGTCCTGCTCGGCGACGCTCAGCGCGCCGGGGCCGCAAAGCTCGATACATTCCAGACAGCCGGAGCATTTCCACGGATCGACGACGACCGCGAACAGGCCGCCCGAACCGCCACGCTCCGCTTCCATCGCGTCGAAGAAGGGACGCGTGCGGGAAACCGGCAGAAGGGCCGCGCCCTCGGCCATCAGCTTGAGGTTGCGCTTGACGACCGCGCTCTCGACTTCCATCGAGTCCACCACCTCTGAGACCAGCTGGCCGAAGCCCTTGGCCTCCTTGCTGGCCAGATAGGCCGCGCGGACATTGGCGCCGATATCGCGGATATGGTCGCGCACCGTCTCGCGCTGCGCGGCAGGCATCTCGATCTCCTTGAGCGCCGTCTTCAGCAGGTCGTCGATATCGACAACCGTGGCCGGGATGGCGGCATCGGGGCAGACCATGGTGCATTCCAGGCAACCCGTGCAGAGCGACGGATCAAGCACCGGCACATCGCGCCGGAACAGGCCCTTGTCACGCGCCGCTGCGGTCCCCGAAGGCATGAACATGCCAACTCCGGGCAGAACCGGTGCCTCGCCGACGGTCCCTTCGCGGGTCGGTCGGCCAACGGTCTCCTCGAAATACTCGGCGTCGAACAGGCCGGCAGAAGAGGCATCTTGCGCGATGCGGCACATGTTGCCGGAGATCGCGGAAGAGAAATGCGGCTCGATATCGGCCTTTGCGGTCACCTCGACGAATTCCGGCGCGGTATAGTCGACCCGAACCGTCGCCGCCGCACCATCGCGGATCACCGCCATGTTGCCATCGACAACCGCCTGCCCCTTGCCGCCGAACTTCTTGGCGATCTGGGTGCGGATCTTTTCCATCACCGCCTCGTCGGAGGCGCCTTCAGTGATGCGTTCCACGTTGCCACAGATTGCGCCGATAAAGGCGATGCCCATCATCCGCGTCTCAAGTTCGGGACGCGGGGCATGTTTCTTGGCAATGGAGAACCCGTCGAGCACGAAGAAGCGGATCTTCCTGTCGACAATAAATTTGCGCATCGCGGAGGGGAGTTCCTCCCAAACCTCCAGCGGCGAGAGCTGCGATTGGAGAACGAAGGTGCCTCCCTCGACCAACCCGCGCAGCGGATTGGAATGCGCAAAGACCTTGTGGTCGGGTGAAACCACGACCTCGACATCCTCAAGATCCGCGTTGGTGATCTTCACCTGTTCGGGGCTGAGGGTGATGTAGTAATTCGTCGGTGCCCCGGATTTTTCCGAGCCATATTTCGGCGCCGCCTTGGAATGAAGCTGGAGCGCGTTGGCAAGGATATCCGTCAGCAGTTTGCCCGTGGCAATCGTGCCGTAGCCGCCAACCGAATGGAAGCGGATGCGAAGGCCATCCTCGGGCAGAAGCCGCGGGTTGGGCTTGGTTTCCAGCGCCATCAGCTCCGTTTCCGGATAGGCGGCGCGCAGCTTGTCCTGAAGGGCTGCGAGCTGCGGGCTCGGCGTCTTGGAGAAGAACTGGGAGCCGAGATAGACGAAGGGTTCGCAGCGCTCGTCCATGTTGTCATAGGCCGCGATCAGGTGGCGCGGCTGCAGGTCATGCGCGCCAAGGCCGAAGATCGCGGTGGTGAGCTTGGGCAGCTCGCTGAGCGGCTCGATGCCCGGGTAGCGTGTCCCGGCGGCGTTCTCGACCGCCTTCACCAGCGCCTGGTTGACAAGGCCGGTCAGCGCGGTGACGTCGGAACGCTCAAGGATGGTGACGGCCCGTTTTCCCTTCAGGGCGGCGACAAGCTCGGCCTCCGGAAAGGGCTGGAGCATCTTGATAGAGACGACACCCACCTTGCGGCCCTGACGGCGCAGATAGGCGGCGATGGCTTCGGCGTCGTCGGTGACAGAGCCGAGGCCCACAAGGACGGTCTCGGCATCCTCGCATTCAAAGGTCTTCACGGGCGCGTAGTGGCGGCCGGTCAGCGCGGTATATTCGTCCATCGCTTCGCGGACGAAGCGCGGCACGTCGCGGACGAAGTGGGTGCGGTGATCGACGGCGCCCGCCTGGTAGTCCGGCTGGTTCTGCACGCCGCCGGTGAGGCCGGGGTTGTGTACGTCCACCTGCGCCGGAACGCGCTGGCGGGTGCCTTTCTCAAAGGCGTTCTTCCACTGCCGGCGCCATTGCGCGTGCAGTTCCTCGGGCAGGTTGGCGAGCGTCTGATCGACCAGCGCGCCTTCGTTATCCTTCTCGACGGTGTCGGCATTGGCATCGAGGAAATCGACGAGCGCCACGTAATCGCCCTGCGCAAGATCGGCGCTGTGGCGGCCGAGATACCGCTTGAGCTGGAAAACACGGCCCTTGGCGCCGAAGAGCATCTCCTGCGCCACGGTCGGGCACGGAATGCGGCCGTTCGGATCGCCGACGAACTCCTTGAGCAGATCGTCTTCCGGCATCATGCATTCGCTCATCATGTGCGAGGTCACGAAACCGTCCATCGCGTTGGCGACGGGGATCATCGACATCGAGGAGACCTTGTAGGAGATCGCGGCGAGGTCGGCGGCTTCCTGCGGGTTGGAGCCGAACAGGATCGTGTAGCCCGACGGCAGCAGCGCATAGACGTCGTCATGCCCGGCCATCACGTTCAGCGAGTGGCGGGAGACGGAACGCGCGGCCACCTGCATGACAAAACCGCCGACTTTCTTGCCGACGGTCACATAGTGAGATTCGATCCCGTAGAGGATGCCCTGGCTCGACGAGGCGTTCGATACATACTGCCCGCCTGTCAGTGCCGCACCGAGGGCGCCGGATTGCGCCGAGTGCTCGCCTTCAGGCTCAAAGAAGAACGGGTGACGGCCCCAGATATTGACACCCCCTCCGGCCCGGAACGCTTCGTAGATTTCGGCGATCTCGGTCGAGGGCGTGATCGGATAGCCGATGACACCGCCGCAAACCTGCCCCATGACCTGCGCGATCGCGCCATTACCGTGGATGACGGCCGGTACACCGGGGAATTTCGGATCCTTCTCGAGAGTGTCTTTCATCATATCCACCACATTTCATTTGACGCATACATACAACTTTTAGGTCCGACCAAACATACCACGATTAGACACAGACATTCCGGGGACCAAGCCGGACGGACAGAGAGCTAACCGCCAGCATATCACAAAAAAGGGCCGAAACGGCCCATAGTTTCGCTGCCAACCGGCGTTGTTATCGCTACCCCGGCGCCTTTGCAAATTTCTGATAAAATTTGTAAAATTTCCTGCCCTAGACGTCAAAGGCCTGACTGTAGTGTATTCCCGCCATGCCTTCAGAGCATAGCGCCACCACAGAATTGCATAGCTAAAGAATTGCCGCAAAAACCGCAACATAGTTGCGCTGCGGTTGCATTCATTCCTGAGTCTGCTCGGCGCATGTTTCGCCCCGCAATCGCCCTTTGCGATCCGGGCCAAAGCTGCAAATCTCCGCTGCGTGAAACGTGTGGGCAAACAGGACCGATGACAGAGCAAAACACACAGTCCCGGACGGGCGCACCACGCCCCTCACCGAAACCACATCCGGGCACCCCGAGCGAGGTCTTCGCCGCCTTTCTCAAGCTCGGCCTGACCTCCTTTGGAGGCCCGATCGCACATCTGGGCTATTTCCGGGAGGAGTTCGTCAGCCGCCGCGGCTGGCTGACCGACAGGAGCTATGCCGACCTCGTGGCTTTGTGCCAGTTCCTGCCCGGCCCCGCATCGAGCCAGACGGGTTTTGCAATCGGCCTGATGCGCGCCGGCCCGCTGGGGGCGCTGGCCGCCTTCGCGGCCTTCACATTGCCCTCCGCTTTGTTGTTGCTGGTCTTTGCCCTTGGATCGGCCTCGCTCACCGGAACCGTTGGGCTTGGCCTGCTGTCGGGCCTCAAGATCGTCGCCGTGGCCATCGTTGCCCAGGCCGTCCTCGGCATGGCCCGAAGCCTCTGCCCCGACAGGCAGCGCGCGGCGATTGCGGTGCTGGCCGTGGGCCTCCTGGCCGTCCTGCCCGGCGCCATCGGTATGATTGCGGCGATCCTTGCGGGCGGGCTGGCCGGTTTGACCTTCCTTCGCCCCCATCCCGCGCAGCCCGAAGGTATGCTCACCGTGCCGGTCTCGCGCGGCTCTGCGCTTGCCTGCCTTGCCGTTTTCACCCTGCTCCTTGTCAGCCTCCCACTGCTGACGGGCCTGGGACAGGGCTGGGCATTGTTCGACGGTTTCTTCCGCTCGGGGGCGCTCGTTTTTGGCGGCGGCCATGTCGTCCTGCCACTTCTGGAGGCCGAGACCGTCGGCAACGGCTGGCTGAGCAATGACAGCTTTCTCGCCGGATATGGCGCGGCACAGGCTGTTCCGGGCCCGCTTTTCACCTTCGCCGCCTATCTCGGCGCAAGCGTCACGCCCGCCCCAAACGGCCTGATCGGCGCCTGCATCGCGCTGCTGGCGATCTTCCTGCCCGGCTTCCTGCTGTTGCTGGCCGCGCTGCCCTTCTGGGACCGTTTCCGCAACCTCGCCCGCGCACAGGCCGCGATGATGGGCACAAACGCCGCGGTGGTCGGCGTCCTAGGCGCCGCCCTCTATGCGCCCGTCTTCACCAGCGCGATCACCGACATGCGAAGCTTCGCCCCTGCGCTGCTCTGTTTCGTTCTGCTGGTCAGCTGGAAAACGCCGCCCTGGATCGTTGTGATGATTGCCGCCCTGGGCGGGGCGGCTCTCTCGCTGTTCGGCTGACAGCCGGAAACAAGCAGGGACTTGCTCCGTACCAGAACACCGCTACCCTGACGAACAGGAACGGAGACCGCAATGTTGAACCCAATTCGCCATGCCTGCCGAACGGCGCTGGCCCTGCTTGCACTCGCTCAGGCGCCCATGGCGCAAGACGCCCCTGCCCCTTTCGCCAGCTTCGCCGGCGCCAGTCCGCAAGTCCTGAACGACCCGCACGACCTTGCCTTCGGACCGGATGGACGGCTCTACGTGGCCGACAAATTCGGCAGCCGCATCGCCGTGCTCGACCCCGACACGCTCGAATTGCTGGAAACCTTCGGCGACGGGATGCTGCCAAATGTGCACGACATTTCCTTCGGACCAGACGGCAAGGCCTATATCGCCGTCACCGGTTCGAACGCCGTCGGGATATTCGACTTATCGGGCGACGCGCCCGTTAACGAAGGGCTTATTGGTCCCTTCCCCCGCACCGAAGGCGCGCTGGCCCATTCGAACGGACGCCTCTATGTCATGGCCTCGGGAACCGGCCAGTTGATGGCAGTCGAAGGAGAGACACTGCTTGCCACCGCCGGCGGCATGCCAGGCGCGCATGATGTGGCCGAGGCTCCGGATGGCACGATCTGGGTCGCCGACAACTTCAACCGCCGCCTTGTGCAATTCTCCTCCGAACTCGAACAGCTCCGAATCCTGTCCGGCCCGAAATACGGCTTCATCGGCCCGCGTTACCTCGCGGTGGACGATTTCGGCAAACTCGTCGTCGCCGACCAGGATGCCCACCGGGTGCTTCTGATAGACCCGGCCACCGACAGCCTTCTCGGCGTGATCGGCACCGGCAGCGCCGGTATCGGCCCCGGCCTGCTCGACGATCCCGAAGGCGTCGCCATACGCGGCCCCGCCTATTACTTCTCTGACAGCGACAATAACCGCGTGGTGAAATATGTCGTGGCGCTGAACTGAGCGTCGCGACAACCTTTCCCCTTATTCGAAGAAGCTGAAATGCCACTCTTGCCGTTGGAAGCTATTGGCGGGGACGGCAAAGGGGGGCGTTGCCCCCCGCGCTCTATCGAGCGCCCCCCCGGGATATTTTGAGAAAGAGGAAAGATATTTCCGTCCAGCTTCCTCTTTCTCGAAATATCTCCGCCGGAGGCACGATCCGCAGGATCGTTCCCGCGCGAACGGTCGACATGCTCGAATTTCCAGACAAAAGCGTCTCGAACCGGCCAAAAGCAAAGGGGCCGCCCAACGGCGCCCCCCGGTTCTTGTCTGCTCCGCCTCTTTGACTTAGCGGCCCATCCAGCCGCCATCGACCAGCAGGGTCGCGCCGTGGACGTAATTGGCGGCATCCGAAGCAAGGAAAACGGCCGGGCCGGCAAAGTCTTCGGGCTTGCCCCAGCGGCCAGCCGGGATGCGGCCGAGAATGGCGACGGAGCGCTCCGGGTCGTCCTGCAGCGCCTGGGTGTTATCGGTGGCGATATAGCCCGGTGCGATGGCGTTGACGTTGACACCCTTGGATGCCCATTCATTGGCGAATGCCATGGTGAGCTGGCCGATCCCGCCCTTTGACGCCGCATAGCCCGGCACTGTGATGCCGCCCTGGAAGGTCAGCAGCGAGGCGGTGAAGATGATCTTGCCCGAGCCGCGCTCGATCATCGAGCGGCCGATCTCGCGCGTCAGCACGAATTGCGCGCTGAGGTTCACCTCGATCACCTTGTCCCACCACTCGTCGGGGTGCTCGGCGGCAGGCTTGCGCATGATGGTACCGGCATTGTTGATCAGGATATCGATCTGTGGGTTCTCTTCCAGAACCTTGGCAGCGAAGGCCGTCACAGCGGCGCGGTCGCTGAAATCGCAGGAGTAGCCCTTGAAGCTGCGGCCAAGGGCCTCGACTTCCTTGCCCACTGCGGAGCCTTCAGCTTCCAGCGAGGCCGAGACGCCGATGATGTCGGCACCCGCCTGCGCGAGGCCAAGCGCCATACCTTTACCGATGCCGCGCTTGGCGCCGGTCACGAGGGCAGTCTTGCCCGTAAGGTCGAACATTTGCAGGTCAGACATTCTTTTCACCCGTTGATCTGGAGAAGCGATTTCATCGCGTTGGGGTTGGCGATCAGTTCGGCGAAGGCCTCACCGATCTTGTCGAGCGGACGGATGTCCGTGATCATCGCATCGGCGTCGATCTCGCCGGCAGCGATGGAAGCGATTGCCTTGTCGTAATCTTCCGGCTCGTAGACGCGCACGCCGATGAGTTGCAGCTCGCGCCAGAAGAAGCGGAACATGTCCACCTGCGGCTTGGTCGCGTGGATGGCCACCATGACGATACGGGCGCGCGTGGCGCCAACGGCGGTCATCAGGTCGATGCCCGGCTGGGTGCCCGACACTTCGAAGATGACGTCAGCGCCCTTGTCGCCGGTCTTGGCGAGCACCTCGGCAACTGCATCGACCTCCTTGGGGTTGATTGTCTCGAAGCCGAGCTTCCTGGCGAGTGCCAGCCGGTTCTCGTTGATTTCGGAGATCGTCACCTTGCCGCCCGCGGCCTTGGCGACCATCGCCACCAGCATCCCGATCGGGCCACCACCAATGACGAGCACGTCTTCGCCCTCGGTCACATTCGACATGCGCACGTCATGGCAGGCAACGGCGAGCGGTTCGATCAGGGAAGCATCGCGCAGCGAGACATTCTCGGGGATCGCGTGCAGCGTGTGCGCCGGCACGTTCCAGAGCTGCTGCATCGCGCCCTGGCTGTCGAGGCCGATGAATTTCAGGTTGTGGCAGATATGCTTGTGGCCGCGGTTGCAGGCCGGGCAGTCGCCGCAATGGTCGAGCGGGCGCACCACGATGCGGTCGCCTTCCTTCCAACCTTCGACACCTTCGCCGATGGCTTTCACCACGCCGGACATCTCGTGGCCGAGAATCCGGTCAAAGCCGATGCGGGCATCCATATGGCCGAGATAGGCGTGCAGGTCCGTGCCGCAAATGCCGCAGAACGCGACTTCGATCTGGACCTGTCCGGCACCCGGCGCCTCGGCCTCGATCTGTTTCACTTCGAAGGTCTTGTCCCCTCGATAGAATGCTGCCGTGATAGTCATGAGTCTCTTTCGTCCTCCTCAGGCCGCCATGTGCGTGGCGGCGTTCAGTTTGTCCCAGTCGAAGCTCACACCGGTGCCGGGCGTGTCGGGGGCAACGCCAAGGCTGTCCTCGAGCACGACGGGGCGGGTCGTGTAACGGTCGATCGGGAAAGAATGCAGCTCGACCCAGCCGCCATTGGGCTGCGCCGAAACCAGCGAGATGTGCAACTCCTGCATGCCGTGCGAGCAGACAGGTAGGCCGTGTTTGCGGGA